>JBPBQJ010000050.1:0-5493 GCA_050954765.1 Janthinobacterium lividum
CTGCCGCCAGCGGCTCGGCCGCGGCAGTTACCGGAGTGGGGGCGGCAGCTTCCTCGGGCTCGGCGTGGCTGGTGGTCCACAGCGGCTCGGCGCTGCCCTCGGGTAGGGTAAGGGCCAGCGTGGTGCCCGGCCGGGCCTCGCCGCTGATGATGAGCCGCGAAATGGGCCGCCGCAGCTGCGAGCGGATAACGCCCGTGATGGGCCGTGCCCCGTACTTGGGCGTGAAGCCCGACAACGCCAGGTGCTGCCGCGCTTCGGCACTGAGGGTGAGCGTGATGCCCTGCCGCCGCAGCTGCTCCAGCAACGGCCGCAGGTGGATGTCGAAGATGCGGCCCACGTTTTCTTCCGAAATGGGGGCAAAAGGCACGATTTCGGTGAGGCGGGCCAGAAACTCGGGCCGGAAATGGCGGCTCATCGTTTCGAGCAAGTCGGCCGAGGCGGGCGTGGCGCCGGCCGCGAAAGTCTGGCTCACCTGCTCGGCCCCGATGTTGGAAGTGAACAGGATAACGGCGTTGGAGAAGTCGCCCTCGCGGCCCAGCCGGTCGTGCAGCTTGCCTTCGTCCAGGATTTGCAGAAAAATATCGAACACCGACGGGTGGGCCTTCTCAATCTCATCAAACAGCACCACCGAGTAGGGTTTTTCGCGGATTTTATTGACTAGCAGGCCGCCCTCCTCGTAGCCTACGTAGCCGGGAGGCGCGCCATAGAGCAGCGCCGCCGAGTGCTCTTCCTTGAACTCCGACATATCGAAGCGAATCAGAAACGCCTCGTCGTTGAAGAGAAAATCGGCCAGCGCCTTAGCCAGCTCGGTTTTGCCGGTGCCCGTGGGGCCTAGCAGAAAAAACGAGCCGATGGGCTGCCCGGCCTTGGTGAGGCCCGAGCGCGATTCCAGAATGGCGGCGCACAGGGCGCGCACGGCGCCGTCCTGGCCCACCACGCGCTGTTGCAGCACCTGGTCCATGCGCAGCAGTTTTTCGCGCTCGTTGCTTTGCAGCTTGCCCAGCGGGATGCCGGTTTTGCCCGACACGATGGCGGCGATGTCCTGCTTTTCCACGCTTTCCTTTTTGGTGTCGGCCAGGGCCAGCACGGCGGTCAGCAATTCGCGCAGGTAGGTTTCGAGCTCGGCACTGGTTTCGAGCTTGTCGGGCTGCTGCTCGTTCTCAAACTGATTGAGCCAGAGCTGGCTAACCTGGTTTTGCACCTGATATAAAAACCACCGTAGCTCGCGCAGGTAGTCGGCACCCAGCTCGCCCTGGCGGGCGGTGAGGGCCGCAAACTCGGTTTGTAGGGCTAGCAGGCCCGTCACGGCCTGCTCGTCGAGCATCCGGATGGCGGCCATCGTACGGTCGACCAGGTCGATGGCCGAATCGGGCAGCTGCCGGTCTTTGAGGTAGCGCTTGGCCAGGCGCACGGCCTCGCCCACGGTGCCTTCGCCCAGCGCAATGCCGTGGTGCGCCGCGTAGATGGGCAGCACCCGCTCCAGCATCCGCTCGGCTACTACTACCGACGGCTCTTCGACCCGCACAATGTCGAAGCGACGGTTAAAGGCCTCATCCTTTTCGATATACTGCCGGTATTCGTCGTTGGTCGTGGCCCCGATTACCGTCAATTCACCCCTGGCCAGCTCGGGCTTGAGCAGCTGCGCGATGCCGCTGCCGGCGCTGCCCTTGGGGTCGAGCAGCACGTGTAATTCATCAATAAAGAGGATGGCGCGGGTGTACTGCTTCAGCTCGGTCAGCACCTTTTTAATGCGGTCCTCCACCTCGCCCTTGTAGGAGGCGCCAGCCACTAGCGTACCCAAATCCAGCTCAAACAGCGTGACCTCGCGCAGATGCACTGGCACTAGCCCCAGCGCAATTTGCTGCGCAAAACCCTCGACCAGTGCCGACTTGCCCACGCCCGGCTCGCCGATGAGCAGCACGTTGGGCTTGGTGCGCCGCCCCAAAATCTCGGCCACCAGCCGGATTTCGCGGTCGCGCCCCACAATGGGGTCGAGCTTGCCGGCGCGGGCCTGGGCCGTTTTGTCGGTGCAGTAGGTGGCGAGCGCACCGCCCGTCCGGGCCGGGGTGGGGCTAGCGGCGGCATCCCCGGCGGCGGGCACACCCGCCGGCGCGGGCCGCTCGGCCTGGGCCGCGTCCAGGATTTCTTTCTGAGTAAGGGGCAGTGATTTTAGCTGCTCGGTTGAAAAAGCCAGGCCGGGCCGCAGCAAAGCCGCCAGGGCGCAAAGGGCGTCGGGCTGCTCACGGGCTAGTTGCAAGGCTACCAGGTCGGCCAGCTCCAGGGCCTGCTGCACGGTGGCATCGGGGGTAGGCTGCTCGGGCGGGCGGGCCGCTTTGGGCTCATCTTCGAGGCGTACTTCAGCCCACTCGCGCAGGTAGTGAATATCCTTGTCGAGCACGGCCACCAGCCACGAGGCCAGACCTATCTCATTGTGCAGCAAGGCTGTGAGCAGGTGCGGCGCGCCGTAGTGCGCCTGGCGGTATTCATGGGCCACGGCCTGGGCAATGTGCAGGCTGCGCTGGAGAGTGTCGGAGTAGGCCACGGGCAACGAAGGGAACAGGAGAGATGAGCGAATGCAGAAGAAACAGCGGAGCTACGTGCTACCCGCCCGCTAGGGTTATATCCAGCCAACCCCTATTAGCTCGACAGTTAGGAATTTAGCAGGCTTTCGTGCCAAACATAAGGATTTAAACCTTTAGATTAGCTGGCCCGTAACCTTCACCAAACTACCTACTGGCGCTCACTGCGGCCTCTAGCTGGCCATTTCATCTTCTACATTTCCAACTATGTACTCTTACGGAATTGGTGGTCAGGAGCGCAAGCTCGACAATGCGTCCGAAGCTATTTCGGACATCCCGCTCAACCGCACTTTGCTAGTGCAGAAACTCACGACGAACACGCCCCTGCGTGCTCAGATTGTGGAGGGGCTGAAAACGCCCGAAGCAGTATTTGCGCATTTTAAGCCCGAAGTGGCCGTCGATTTTACCGATTCCGACGGCGCTGGCGTACCCGAAAAGCTGCATTTCGCTTCCTTGGGCGACTTTGGCAAAAAAGGCATTATCAACCAAAGCGATTTCCTGCGTAGTCTTGCCGCCGAAACCGACGACCTGAACAAACTACTGCGCCAGCTTAAATCCAACAAGATTTTGAAAGCAGCGCTGGAAAACCCCGAAACCAAAAAGGCTTTTTTGCAAGCTATCCAGGCCATGATGGACGAGCTGGCCTAAGCCTGCTGGGTCCTTACCTCTTCCCTCTTTTCGTCTCTTCCTTTTTCCATGGCTCCCGAACAGCAAGATGCCGCCGGCTATCGCCCCCACGAAGCGGCTCCCTCCCTTGAACAAAGCACGCAAGCCCTGCTAAAGGTTGGGGGCTTCGACCTACTCGAAACCACCATCGACGGGGCTTCTAACCTCAACCCGGAAAAGAAAGCCCGCAAAAAAATATTTCTGTCAGAGGACAGCAAGAAAGCCGACCGCAAACAGCTCAAGAAGCGGCTAGCCCTCTGGCACAAGCTGCTAAGCGAAAGCGACTCGACGGCCGATGCCGTTGAAAAAGGCCAGCAGCGCGTGGAGGCTACCGAACAGCAACTCACCGATAATCTGCGCACGGCCGTGGAAGCCACCCACGAGTTGGAGCAGGCCTACCGCTCGGTGGCGCTGTTTTTCAAGAATACGGACCTTGATGAAGTGAAGAACCTCTCCATCCTGAACGCGGATAAGGACCAGTTGCAGGATTTGGATAACACCACATTTATTGATGCCGTATCGGAAGAGCTGGAACAGAACTACGACCGCCTCGACCTGCGCGACAATTACTCGCTGCTGGTGGTGCCGGGCTACCTCGGCTCGAACAAGGTGGTTGACAAGTGGGCCAAAATCGCCCACAAGAACAAGGTAATGATGGTCACTGACTTCGAGCACTACGACACGCCGGAAGACGTAATCGAGCTGTTTGAGGAAGCTAACCTCACTGGCGCGGAGGCGCACAAATCCAACGTGGTAATGGCTGCCAACTGGCTGGTAGGCCGGGGCAAGCTCGAAGAAATCGGGGAAGAAGAAGACCTGTACGTGCCGCCCTCCTCGGCTTTGGCGGGCCGCATTTATGCTACGCTAGCCTCGCAAGTAACGGCTGGCCGCAAGCACGGCACACTCAATGAAGTTGACGGTGTAAAATTTCCGCTGCGCAAAAGCGAGATTTCCAACCTTGAAAAGATTGGTCTCGTGCCGATGGTCAACGAGTACGGTCGGGTGATGGCCTTTTCGGCCAAAACGCTTTTCAACGGCGACAATATTGGTTTGCAGACCTATTCGGTGGTACGGGTGTTCGACTACGTTACGAAAGTGCTCATCGACTTTCTCAACCGCCGTGCTTTTGAAAACTGGGACCATAATATGCGCATGGACATCCAAGGGCAGATTGTGCGCTTCCTCGATAGCATTGCTGGGCCGGGCAAACTGATTGAGAAATTCTCAATCAAAAAATTTGAGCGTGACCCCGACCAGAAAGACCGCATCAATCTCGACATTCACATGGTACCTTATTTCCCAGCCAAGACCTTTATGGTGTCGCTGGATGGTACCAAGGGCGACGACCCTGACAACCCCGACCGCGACTGGAATGCAGAGTATGCACAACAGTAGGGGAATAAGCCGATAAAAAATGTGTTATTTTCAGATTAAAAATCGTTAATAAGCTCAACTTCAATTACCTGCCCTCGTATAGGCCGGGGAAGGTACTTTTTTCCACCATTTCTTTTTCAACATGGCTTCTTTTAGTGCAGTTTTTGATGCTGCTGGCAGCGAGGAATGTGAGGTTGTAAGCTGCGGCTACTCCTTCAACCAAACCACGGATGACAAGGGGCGCCCTTCGTCAGTGGTGCAAGGTGGCACTATTAAAGTGACTATCGTTTCCACCGACAGCGTAAAGCTTATTAGCTGGATGCTAGACCCTTACAAGCGGGCGGATGGTAAAATTGTCTTCAAGCGCGGCGACCAGGATTCTAAGATGAAGGAGATTGCCTTCAAAGAAGCTTATTGCGTTAGCTACGCAGAAAGTTTCGATGCTCGTGGAGCTGAAACGCAAGCATCAATGCTGTTGAGCTTGGTTATCTCGGCAAACAAAATTGATGTAAATGGCGCTAGCCTTGACAATAAGTGGGTGTAGCATCTGCTTTTTTATGTAAAAATGGCTTCCTGATTTTTCAGGAAGCCATTTTTACTTTTCTAGGGGTATAGGTCAAGCGAGGCAGTTTGACCAGAGCAGACGGCGAGCAGCCATAATTTTCCTGCCTGGCCCAAGTAATGTTGCCCACATACAAGTCTACCTCCTTGAGTTGCGCACAAGCAAGGTGCTTAGAGGAAGAGTATAAACAGTCAAAGTATCGCCCAACTAGGAAACAAGCAATAAGCTGAATAATAAAGGAAAAGAGTGGTATGTGCCACCAGCCACGCTAGTCCACGGCAGTAGCCATAGCGGCCGAGCCGCTGGCGGCAG
>JBPBQJ010000051.1:0-3889 GCA_050954765.1 Janthinobacterium lividum
TCATTCAGCACGCCATCGACAAGCTCATGGAAGGCCGCACCTCGCTCGTTATCGCCCACCGCCTCAGCACCATCCAGAAGGCCGACCGCATCATCGTGCTCGACCGCGGCGAAATCAAGGAAACCGGTACCCACGACGAGCTGCTGCGCCTCGGCGGCTACTACGCTCAGCTATATCGCATGCAATACGCTAGCAGTGAGCAGTTAGCAGTGAACAATGAGCAGTTGCCTACTGATTGAGGAGGGCTAGCCTGCCACAAAGCCGATTGCTCACTGTTCATTGCTCACTGAAAAATGCGTTTTTTCTTTCCTCTCGTCCTCATTTTCACGGCCATCGGCCTGGGCATCTACGCCTACCTGGGCGGGCTGCGCACCCCTGGCGTGGCTCTCGAAACCACAGCCGCACCGGTGCTGCTGGCCGGCCAGTCCTTCCGCGGCAAGGTCGATGACAGCCGCTTCGGCGAGCTGTTTCGCACCGCCAAAAACTGGCAGGATGCCCACCCCGGCCAGCCACTAGCTAACCTCTACTACAACGACCCCGAGTCGGCGCACGATTCCATCCAAGCCTTTGTGGGCGTGCTCGTATCCGACACCGCCGCCACGCTGCCCGGCGGCTGGCGCTACCGCGTGGTGCCGGCCGGCCGCCGCGTAGTGGCCGCCCGCGTGCAGGGCGTGAGCTTTCTGCTAGCCCCCGGCAAGCTCTACGCCGCGGCCCAGCAGCACATCAAAGACCAGAAGCTGACCAAGCAGCCGTTTTACCTCGAGCAATTTAGCGCCGATGAGGTTGATGAGCTGCGGGTAGGGGTGAAGTAGGGCTAGGCCTGCTAGTAAGAAATACGAGGCCTGTCCGTATCCTCCGCGGCTTATACGTAGCCGGCAGCGCAGCCGTGCGATTACTACGTAATTTGAAGCAATACAGCGCGATAGCTTAACCCTGGCTAGCCCAACTGAGTACCCTTTAGCAGCCCGGCCGCCCGTTCCAACTACCGGCGGCCGGGCCCATTTCACCCTGCTTACGAAAGGAGAAAACTTATGCTAGCTATGGAATATCGCGGCCCGAAACGCATCCGGGTTGTTCAGAAGCCGATGCCCGAAATCCTGCATCCCGAGGATGCGATTGTGCGGGTCACGCGGTCCTGCATCTGCGGCTCCGACCTGCACCTCTACAACGGCAACGTGCCCGACACGCGCGTGGGCCAGACCTTCGGGCACGAGTTTACGGGTGTGGTAGAGGAAATCGGCTCCGAAGTAACCAAGCTCAAGGTGGGCGATAATGTGCTGGTGCCGTTCAATATTGCCTGCGGCAAGTGCATTTTCTGCAAGCAGGGCCTGTTTGGCAACTGCGCCGAGGCGGCGCCCCAGGCCTCGGCGGCGGGCGGCTTTTTTGGCTACTCGCACATCACGGGCGGCTACAATGGCGGGCAGGCCGAGTACGTGCGCGTGCCCTACGCCAACGTGAGCCCCACCGTAATCCCGCCCGGCATGGACATTGAGGATGCCGTGCTGCTCACCGACGTGGTGCCGACCGGCTACCAGGCCGCCGAAATGGGCGGCATTCAGACCGGCGACACGGTCGTGGTATTCGGCGCGGGCCCGGTGGGCATCATGGCCGCGCGCTGCGCCTGGTTGTTTGGCGCCGGCCGCGTCATTATCATCGATAAGGAAGAATACCGCCTGGAGTTTGCCCGCAACTACTCAAAGTGCGAGGCCTACAACTTCGAGGAAATCGGTGACCCGGTGGTGTTCATCAAAAAGCAAACCGACTGGATAGGCGCCGACGTCTGCATCGATGCCGTGGGCGCCGAGGCCGCCGGCAACGCCCTGCAAACCATCACGGGCCGCAAAACGCTGTTGCAGGCCGGCTCGGCTACGGCCGTGCATTGGGCCATCAACTCGGTGCGCAAGGGCGGCGTGGTGTCCATCGTGGGCGTGTACGGGCCTACCGATAATCTCGTGCCCATCGGCAACGTGCTCAACAAGGGCATCACCATTCGGGCCAACCAAACGGCCGTGAAGCGCCACCTGCCGCGCCTCATCGAGCACGTGCAAAACGGCGTGCTCAACCCCAAGGGCCTCATCACCCACCGCCTGGCGCTGGAAGACGTGGCCGATGGCTACCGGATGTTCTCGGCCAAGCTCGACAACTGCATCAAAACTGTCCTCATTCCGGCCACCGCCGGCATGTAACGCGCTGCTATCATGGAACCTACCACCCACAATCCGTCGCAGCTTCCGGGCTGGAACATCGACGCCGACCCCGAAAACGACCCTACGTACCCGATGCGCACGCGCACCCCGGACGACCACAAGGGTTATACCTGGGAGCGCCCCACCATGCAGCCCGTCAACATCGAAGTGCTGCAGTCTATCGAGCGCCCCGGCATCACGGCCGTCTTCGGCACCTCGGTGCCTCCCAGCGGCCTCAGCGGCGTCATCCGGCGCTTCGCCTTCAAGTACAGCGAAAGCAGCTACCTGCACTGGCTGCCGCTGCTGCTGGCCGACCGCGTAAACGTGGTAGAAGGTGTGCTCGAAGACCTCACCCACGGCCACGTGCCCAATATTTTCGCCGAAAAAGGCTATCCTATTGAGTGGAAATACGACAAGAAAGGCCTGATACTGAAGCTAGCCGCGTTCACGGCCGTAGTGGCCGGCGCCGCGGTGCTACTCACCCGCGACAAAGCGCCGAAAAGCAAGCATATCCGCTCTGGCCGCTAGCTTGCCAGGCCTTCGGTAACCTACGTTAGGCCTACCAAAGCAAAGCCCCCCGTTACTCTAAAGTAGCGGGGGGCTTTGCTTTGCCGGCGCCTGCCTAGCGCCCGAAGTAGTAAGTGCCGCTGAACAATAGCTGCGACAAGCCAAAATTAGCTCCGAAGGAAGAGCTATGGTAAGTTTCTGAGCTATTAAAAGAATCAGGGGCCTTATAGCTGGCATACGTATAGTTGAGGCCGCCAATGGATGCTCCGATTGCCAGCTTAGGAATGGGGAAAAAGACAAGGCCCGGCGTCAGGTTGGCGTAGGCACCCTTAGTGGGCGGTGAGCCAGTGTAAAAGTTCTCGGCGTACTGGTAGCCACCGCCCAAGGTGCCAGTGAAGCCAAATTGCTCGGTTACCATTTTGTAGTATTGAACGAAGGCCCCAATCTGATACTGCTTACTTTTTAACTCCGAGGTAACGCCTACGGATTCATTGTATTTTGAATGAAACATTTGATAGCTGCCGCTGATGCCAACAGCCAAGTTATCAGCGACAAAAAAGCCGACCGAAGGGGCCACTGAGAACTGGCTGTTGGTAGTCGTTGCTTTCGAATAATAATAGCTACCATTGTTAGTCGGAGATTCTAAGCTATTGCGGAAGTACCCCACGTTGCCACCTAGCTGAACGGTGCCAGCCTTGATATCCGTCTGGGCCTGCGCCGCGCTGGCCAGGCCGCTGAGTAAAGCGAGTGCAAAAAGTGTTTTCATATGAAGGGAAATAAATAAGGCCTAGTTAGCTGATAGCAGCCTCGGCATACAGAGGTGAGCCTGACCCTTGATAGTTGCAGAACCCGAAAGCAAAAGACATAAAAAAGCCCGACTCGGCAAGAGTCAGGCTTTTTTTCAGAGTCGGGGTGGCAGGATTCGAACCTACGGCCTCGTCGTCCCGAACGACGCGCGCTACCGGGCTGCGCTACACCCCGAATACTAAGCGAAACCGCTGGGGCGGCTCCGCGTCGGGAAATTCCAAATGAAGAAAGTTGGCCTAAAAAAGCCTCCGACCCGAAGGTCAGAGGCTTTTTCGTGGGGCAAACTTGCTCCTCGGTCGGAGTGGCAGGATTCGAACCTACGACCTCCAGCACCCCATGCTGGCGCGATACCAGGCTACGCTACACCCCGAGGGCATTTGGAGTTGCAA
>JBPBQJ010000052.1:0-3236 GCA_050954765.1 Janthinobacterium lividum
CCGCGCCCCGGCGGCGGGGCCGACGCCCGCACCGAAACCCTCGTGCTCAGCGGCCTCAGCGACGAGCAACTGTTGCAATTGTCGAAAGACAACGTGTACGCGCTCAACCTGCCCGAAATGCAGGCCATCCGCGACCACTTTGACCAGGCTAGCCTGCGCGAGGAGCGGGTAGGGCTGGGCTTGCCCGCCAACCCTACCGATTGCGAGCTGGAGATTCTGGCCCAAACCTGGTCGGAGCACTGCAAGCACAAGGAATTTAGCGCCGTTATCAAGTACAAGAACCTGGAAACGGGTGCGGAAGAAGAGATAGACGGGCTGTTCAAAACCTTCATCAAAGGAGCTACTGCTGAGGTAGATAGGCAGTTGCGCGCCAACGGCAACGACTGGCTCATTAAGGTGTTTTCGGACAATGCCGGCGCAGTGCGCATCAACCCCGAGTCGCTGTTTGTGTGGAAGGTCGAGACGCACAATTCGCCCTCGGCCATCGACCCCTACGGCGGGGCCATTACCGGCATTTTGGGCAACAACCGCGACCCGCTGGCCACCGGCATCGGCGGCGCACGCTTGCTGTTCAATACCAACGTGTTGTGCTTCGGCAACCCCGATTATGACGGGCCGCTTTTGACCGGCCAGCTGCACCCGCGCCGCATTTTTGAGGGCGTGCGCAAGGGCATCGAGGACGGTGGCAATAAGTCGGGCGTGCCGACGGTGAACGGGGCCATCATTTTCGACGACCGCTACCGGGGCAAGCCGCTTGTGTACTGCGGCACCGGCGCGGTGATGCCCATGCAGCTAGCCGGCCAGGACAGTTGGGAAAAGGTCATTTTGCCCGGCGACCGCATCATCATGGCGGGCGGCCGGGTGGGCAAAGATGGCATCCACGGCGCGACGTTTTCGAGCATCGAGCTGGACGAAGCCGCGCCCGCCACGGCCGTACAAATCGGCTCGCCCATCACCCAAAAGCTGGCGATGGACTTCCTCATCCTCGCCACGCGGCGCGGCCTCATCCGGTGCAGCACCGACAACGGCGCGGGCGGCCTCTCGTCGAGCATCGGCGAGCTGGCGCTCATCCCCGGCGGCGCGGTGGTGGAGCTGGAAAAAGTGCCCCTGAAATACCCCGGTCTCAAGCCCTGGGAGATTTTTTTGAGCGAGTCGCAGGAGCGTTTCACCCTCGCCGTGGAGCCCGCCAAGCTGGACGAGCTGCTGGCGCTGGGCCGCGAAATGGAGGTTGAATTGACCGATATCGGCTTCTTCAACGCCGAGGGTTCGCTCGATGTAAAGTTTGATAATCAGCCCATTGCCGGAATTTCACTCGAATTTCTGCACGACGGCGTGCCGCGCAAAACGTTGGTAGCCGAGTACGTAAAGCCGGCTGCCCAGGAGCCTGTTCTCCCCGCCGAGTTAGATTATAACGACTTGCTGCTCAAGCTTATGGGCTCGCTCAATATCTGCTCGCGGGAGTCGGTTATCCGCCAGTACGACCACGAGGTGAAGGGCCGCACCATCGTGAAGCCGCTGATGGGCGCGACTGGCCAGGCCCCGCAGGACGCGGCCGTGGTGCGCTTCAACTTCGAGAGCTGGGAAGGCGTGGCCGTGAGCAATGGCATCCTGCCCCGGATGGGCGATTTGGATGCCTACCAGATGTCGGCCGGCTCGTTTGACGAGGCCGTGCGGCAGATTATTTCGGTGGGCGGCCGGCTGCCCAACCTCACGCCGGGCGACGGGATTTTCTGGTCGGTCAACGACAATTTCTGCGTGCCCGATTCGGTCTACGACCCCGCCATCAACCCCGACGGCAAGCAGAAGCTAGCCAAGCTCGTGCAGATGTGCCAGGCCCTGCGCGACGCCTGCGCCGCCTACTGCATCCCGCTCACCAGCGGCAAGGATTCGATGAAGAATGACTTCAAGGCCGACGGGGTGAAAATCTCGGTGCCGCCGACGGTCCTCTACTCCATGACGGCCAAGGTGGAGGATGTGCGCCAGGTAGTTACCTCCGATTTCAAGCAAGCCGACGACGTGATTTATTTGCTCGGCGAAACCTACGACGAGCTAGGCGGCTCGGAGTTCTACCAGCTTTATAACGAGCTGGGGGCCAACGTGCCCAAGGTTGATTTTGCTAAAGCTAAGGAGCTGTACACCTTGGTTGGCGAAGCCAACGCGCAAGGCCTCATCCAAAGCAGCCACGACCTGAGCGACGGTGGGCTAGCCGTGGCGCTGGCCGAAAGTACGTTTGGCCGCGAGGGGGTAGGGGCGGAGTTGGAGTTGAGCGCCCTGCCGGGCGAGCTGTCGGCTACGGTACTGCTGTTCAGCGAGTCGCACTCGCGATTCGTAGTGAGTGTAGCCCCTGAGGACGTGGTGGCGTTTGAAAGCATTTTGGAAGACCGTGCTACTCGCCTGGGCCGCGTCACGGCCGATGGCCAGCTGCGTGTGCGCCACCAAGCAAAGGAGCTATTGAGCCTGAATACCACCGACTTGCGCGCCGCCTGGACCAATGGCCCCGTAAACCAAACAATTGGCTTGGAACCCGCAACAGCACTACATTCATAAGGGCTAAGTAGCTAGTACGTTAGTAAGGTAAATAGCAATGGCAGAACACGAGCAAGCAGCGCCCAAGGCGTTGATTCTAACCGGCTTCGGCATCAACTGCGAAGAGGAAATGGCCGCTGCTTACCGGCTAGCCGGGGGCGCGCCTACCATCGTGCACCTCAACGAGGTGCTGCACGGCCGGGTGAGCATCCACGACTTTGACATTCTGAATTTTCCGGGCGGGTTTTCGTTCGGCGACGACCTAGGCTCGGGCGTGGTGCTGGCCAACAAGCTGCGCTACCGCCAGACCGGGGCCGCGGGCCGCACGCTGCTCAGCGACATCCGCGAGTTTGTGGCCGCCGGCAAGTTCGTGCTGGGCATCTGCAACGGCTTTCAGGTGCTGGTGAAGCTGGGGCTGCTGCCCAACCTGGGCGGCAGCTTTGAGCCCGAAGTGACGCTGACGCATAATGCCAGTGGCCGGTACGAAGACCGCTGGGTACGCCTCGCGGTGAACCCGCTGGCCAAAACGCCTTTCCTCAGCGGCCTGACTACGCTGGAAGTGCCGGTGCGCCACGGCGAAGGCCGCCTGGTAGTGCCCGATGCGGCCACCCGCGAACAGATTGTGGCCCAGGGCCTCAACTGCCTGACCTACGCCGGCCACGACGACCTCGAAACCGGTACGTATCCTTTGAATCCGAACGGGGCCGACT
>JBPBQJ010000053.1:0-2462 GCA_050954765.1 Janthinobacterium lividum
GATGCAGACCACAATTTCGGGCTTGTCGGAGGGCGTGTTCTGGAATTTTAAAAAGCAGGCCATTGCCCAGGAATTGCTGGACTACTACGGCATCAGCGCCGCCCTGCTGCCGGAGGTAGTCGATACGTTTGCGGTGCAGGGCCACCTTACGCCCGAAGCGGCCCAGACGCTGGGCTTGGCGGCCGGCACGCCCATCAGCTACCGCGCCGGCGACCAGCCCAATAACGCCTTCTCGCTCAACGTGCTGAACGCGGGCGAGGTAGCCGCCACCGGCGGCACGAGCGGGGTAGTGTACGGCATCAACGAAACCACTACCGCCGATGCCCGCTCACGGGTCAACTCCTTTGTGCACGTCAACAGCACGCCCGAGCAGCCCAAAAACGGCGTGCTCATGTGCCTCAACGGCACCGGCATTCTCAATAGCTGGCTGCGCAAAATGGTGGGCAGCCTGCCCTACGACCAAATGAATACGCTGGCCGCCCAGGCGCCCGTGGGCGCTGAGGGCCTGCTGTTCCTCCCCTTCGGCAACGGCGCCGAGCGCATCTTGGAAAACCGGCCGGCCGCCGCCAGCCTCCAGGGCTTGCAGTTTAATGTGCACGGCCAGGCGCACCTCATTCGCGCTGCCCAAGAGGGCATTGTGTACGCCCTCAACTACGGTATGGACATCATGCGCGCCTCGGGCGTGCGGGTGCAAACCGTGCGCGCCGGCCACGCCAACATGTTTTTGAGCCCGGTATTCCGCGAGGCGTTCGTGAACTGTGGCAACGTGACGCTGGAACTCTACGACACCGACGCGGCCCAGGGTGCGGCCCGCGGCGCGGGCATCGGCGCGGGCATTTACGCCAGCCCCAAGGAAGCCTTTACGGGCCTGGCGCGCATCAGCACCGTGGAGCCTACCCCCACTTTGCAGGCGCAGTACCAGGAGACGTATGCGAGCTGGCAGGCGCTGCTGGCACGCGAAATCAAGCCGGCAGAGTTGCTGCTGGCGTAGAAATCTTATCCCTACCCCTTTTCCAAAAAAGAGGGGGTAGGGAGGCGGCTCCCCGGTCACAACGACCAATTTTTCCTTTAATCATTCTACTCCCATTTACCCACACTCCCCAGCTCATGGCTAACCAGGAATTTTTCCCAGGCATCAACAAAATAAAATACGAAGGGCGCGAATCGGACAACCATTTGGCTTTCAAGTGGTACGATGAGAACCGCGTGGTGGCCGGCAAGACCATGAAGGACCACCTGCGCTTTGCTACGGCCTACTGGCACACCTTCGTGGGCACGGGCGGCGACCCGTTTGGCCCCGGCACCAAGAAATTTGGCTGGGATGCGAAGGGCGATATCATCGGCCGCGCCAAGGACAAGATGGACGCCGCGTTTGAGTTTTTCACTAAGCTCGGCACGCCTTACTATTGCTTCCACGACATTGACCTCGTGGATGAGGGCAACTCGCTGAGCGAGTACGAAAGCAACCTGAGCACCATCGTGGACTACGCCAAGGAGCACCAGGCCGCCAGCGGCGTGAAGCTGCTCTGGGGCACGGCCAACGTGTTTTCGAACCCACGCTACATGAACGGGGCCAGCACCAACCCCGACTTTGCGGTGGTGGCCCACGCCGGCACACAGGTGAAGAATGCCATCGACGCGACCATCGCGCTGGGCGGCGAGGGCTACACGTTCTGGGGCGGCCGCGAGGGCTACATGACCCTGCTCAACACCAACATGAAGCGCGAGCAGGCGCACCTGGGCCAGTTCCTGAGCATCGCCCGTGACTATGCCCGCAAGCAGGGCTTCACGGGTAAGTTTTTCATCGAGCCCAAGCCGGCCGAGCCCACCAAGCACCAGTACGACTTCGACGCCGCCACCGTCATCGGCTTCCTGCGGGAGCACGGCCTGGAGAATGACTTCATGCTGAACCTGGAAGTGAACCACGCCACGCTGGCCGGCCACACCTTCCAGCACGAGCTGCAAGTGGCCGCCGACGCCAACCTGCTCGGTAGCATCGACGCCAACCGCGGCGACAACCAGAACGGCTGGGACACCGACCAGTTTCCCAACAACCTGAACGAGCTCACCGAGTCGATGCTCATCATTTTGGAGCACGGCGGCATCTCGCCGGGCGGCATCAACTTCGACGCCAAAACCCGCCGCAACTCGACCGACCTGGAGGATATTTTCGTGGCCCACATCGCCGGCATGGATACATTTGCGCGTGCCCTCGTCACGGCCGATGCCATCCTGCAAAAGTCGGCCTACAAAAAATTCCGCACCGAGCGCTACGCCTCGTTCGACTCGGGTGCCGGTTCGGAGTTTGCCAAGGGCGGCCTGACGCTGGAAGACCTGCGCAAAATCGCGCACGAGCACGGCGAGCCTACCCCCCGCAGCGGCAAGCAGGAGTGGCTGGAAAGCATTATTAATCAATACATCTAAGCGGAAATAATTGCTGCTCTAGCGTAGCGCCTCACCCC
>JBPBQJ010000054.1:0-2238 GCA_050954765.1 Janthinobacterium lividum
CTTTGACGGCGCGCAGCGGGCCGCTGTGACGGCGCTGGCCTGCACCCCGGCCCCGGTGGGCCACAGCCGCTGGACCCTGCGCCTGCTGGCCGATAAAGCCGTGGAACTGGCCCTGGTTGATACTATCTCGCACGAGACGGTGAGCCAGGTGCTTAAAAAAATGAGTTGCAGCCCCAGCGCCAGCAGCCCTGGTGCCTGGGAGCGGTGAACGCGGCCTTCGTGGCGCGGATGGAAGACGTACTGGCCGTCTACGAGCGGCCCCACGACCCGCAGTTTCCCGTCGTCTGCTTCGATGAGCGGCCCTGTGTGCTGCACGCCCAGCCCACGGAGCCACTGCCGCCCGTGCCGGCCCAACCCGCCGTGGGCGAGCAGCCGGCCAGGGCCGGGCGGCCCCGCCGCGAGAGCAGCACCTACGTGCGCCAGGGCACGGCCTGCCTGCTGGCCGCCTTCGAGCCGGGCACGGGGCAGCGCCTGGTCGAGGTCTCGGCCCGCCGCACCGGGGCCGACTATTGCCGCTTTAGGCAGCGCCTGGCAGCTGCTTACCCCCAGGCCGAAAAAATCGTGCTGGTGCAGGACAATCTCAACACCCACCCCGATGCCGTGTTCTACCAGCACCTGTCGGCGGCCGAAGCCCGCGCGCTGGCCGCCCGCTTCGAGGTGCATTACTCGCCTAAAAACGCCTCCTGGCTCAACATGGTCGAACTCGAACTCTCGGCCATTGCCCGCCAGTGCCTGCACCAGCGCATTCCTACCCAAGACGAGTTGACGGCCCACGTTGCCGCCTGCGTAGCCGAACGCAACGCCCGCCGGGCCACCACCCACTGGCAATTCACGCTCGAAAAAGCCCGCACTAAACTCGGCCGCCACTATCAAAAAATTAGGGTAGCTAATTCCCCTGACTAAGCACTAGTATCCAGGCCAAAAATTGCTTGGTTGGAGCTGGCAAAATGGTTGATAAAGAAGTAGCCATTGAGAATAAACCGTTCCTTAAAAGTCAGCTCATTGTTGCTCGATATTTTTTAAGCACTACAAAGCGGAAGTCGCCGGGCATGTGGTAGAGGGCCAGCGAATTATAGCGCAAAGTGATATTGATTTCGCCGCGCTCGCCCATCTCTATAGCCCCAGCACCCGGTCAGCGTTGCCATACGCCAGCTTGGCAATATCGGCCGGAGCCATCTGCAAGCCGGCCAGAAATTCGTGGCCGGGCTTATTCGGTGCGTACGGGTAATCAACTGAGAATAGGATGTTATCGAGGCCAAACGTGGCCAGCGCGGCCTCTAGCGGCGGGCGCATAAAAATGCCGCTTGTGGTAATGTACACCTGGTCGCGCAGCGTTTGGCTGATGCTGCGAGGCAGTTGCGTTTGGTCGGCGGCAATGGTCATATCGGCGCGGGCCATCATCACGGGCAGCATTTCGCCCATGTGGCCGATGATGAGCTTAAGGCGGGGGTAGCGTTCCAACGTGCCGCTAAGTACGAGGCGCAGGATGTGCACGGCCGTTTCGGCGTGCCAGCCAAAGCCAGCCATGCTTAGGCGCTCGCCCAGGCCATTGGGCAGGCGGTCGTAATAAATGCCCGCACTGGTTGCGGCGGCACGCCAGGGTGCAGGTACAGCGGCACACCCAGCTCCTCGGCCCGCGCCAGCAGCGGCGCAAACTGCGGGTCGTCGAGAAACAGGCTAGTGGTAGTGCCATTTATCATCGCCCCCAGAAAGTGGTATTCGCCCACGGTGCGCGCCAGCTCGTCGGCCGCGGCCGCAGGGTTGGTCATGGGCAGGTGTGCGAAGCCCCGGAAGCGGTCGGGGTATTTGGCGATGGCGGCGGCTAGCCGGTCGTTGTACTCGCGGGCGAAGGCTGGGCTTTCGGCAGGGGGTAGGAGTTCGGCCCCCGGCCCCGATATTGACAGTACCTGCATGGTAATGCCCGCTTCGTCCATGAGGCGCAGGCGCTCGGGGCCGACTTCGGCCAGCTTCTGCTCATATTCGGCTACTGGCGAGTGTGGGTCGTCGGGCGCGGGCCAGCTGCCGGGCAGCCAGCGGAATACGGTTGGCCATATCGGAGTAGGAAACGTGCTCTTCGAGTGCGATAATGCGCTGGGGCAGGGGTAGGGCTGGCATAAGTAACTTCTTTAGTATAGGACTTACGCATTCTGGGGTACTTTAGGCAGGAAAACGATGGACTTATGGTGACCCAAACCCAATACATTGAGTACCTGCTGAGTACGCCGACAAATTACACTT
>JBPBQJ010000055.1:0-2236 GCA_050954765.1 Janthinobacterium lividum
CAAATGCGTGCAAGTGTAATTTGTCGGCGTACTCAGCAGGTACTCAATGTATTGGGTTTGGGTCACCATAAGTCCATCGTTTTCCTGCCTAAAGTACCCCAGAATGCGTAAGTCCTAGCCTAATTTTTTGGCCTCAATTACTGACTGAATTTTGCCGCTGCGGTCTTTGAGCACGTAGTCCAGCGACTGCTTATTCTCAACGGTTCGCTCGGGCTCTACCAGCAGTAAATTAGTAGTGTCCCAGCCCAGCGCCCGTAAAACCGGGTCGATAAGAACGGCGCGGGTGGCAGCTTCATTTTTACTCAAAAGTTGCTGGTGCTGGCTGGCGTGCAGGCAAGTTTGTTCTAGTGTAGCGATGAGCGTGGCAAGTGGACTAAGCACGGATAGGTGGAAAAGTAGATGAGCGGAGCACAATGATAAAGGTTGTTTACCTCAGCCTCGCCCCGACCTTTACGCCCCCGCCGAAACCTTCCGCCCCGTTGGTGCGGTTAACCAGTTTATGTCCGACAATTCCGCTCTGCAAGTGGCCGCTCCGGCCCACGACGAAATCGACCTTCTCGACCCGCGCCAGTTTATCGTTATTAAAAACGCCCGCGTCCACAACCTCAAAAACCTGAGCGTGGCGCTGCCCCGCAACAAGTTTATCGTGGTCACGGGCCTGTCGGGCTCGGGCAAATCGAGCCTGGCTTTCGACACGTTGTACGCTGAAGGCCAGCGCATGTACGTGGAAAGCCTGAGCAGCTACGCCCGCCAGTTTTTGGGCCGCATGGACAAGCCCGATGTGGACTACATCCGGGGCATTTCGCCGGCCATTGCCATCGAGCAGAAGGTCAGCATCAAGAATAACCGCTCGACCGTCGGCACGAGCACCGAGATTTACGACTACCTCAAACTGCTGTTTGCGCGGGTAGGCCGCACGTTTTCGCCCGTCAGCGGCGAGCAGGTGCGCAAGGATTCGGTGGCCGATGTGGTTGATTTTCTGTTCGCCCTACCCCCCGACACGCGCGTAACCATCCTGGCGCCGCTGCTGCGCACCGAGCCCGACCGGCCGATGAGCAAGGAGCTGGATTTGCTCTTGCAAAAAGGCTACGGCCGCGTGGTGCTGGCCGATGGGCAAAATGCTTTCATTGAGGACCTTATCGGCGAGGGTAAGCCCGAAGTGGAAGGCGATATCTTCATTCTCATTGACCGCGCCGCCGTGCAGCCGGGCGATGAGGACTTGCAATTTCGGCTGTCCGACTCGGTGCAAACGGCCTTCTTTGAAGGCCACGGCACCTGCCTGGTGAAGCTCGATGACGAGACGCGCACTTTCTCCGACAAGTTTGAGCTGGACGGCGAAGTGTTTGAGGAGCCGAGCGTTAACTTCTTCTCTTTCAATAACTCCTACGGTGCGTGCCACACCTGCGAGGGCTTCGGCTCGGTGCTGGGTATTGACGAGGATTTAGTTATTCCCGACAAAAGCATGACGGTATATGAGGGCGCGATTGCGCCCTGGCGCACCGAAAAGCAGGGCGAGTGGCTCAAGCCCTTGCTCAAAAATGGCATCCGCTTCGACTTTCCCATTCATCGCCCCTACAACGACTTGAGCGCCGCCGAGCAGCGCTTGCTTTGGACGGGCAATAAGCACTTTGAGGGCCTGGATGCGTACTTCAAGTGGGTGAGCGAGCAGACGCACAAAATCCAGTACCGGGTGCTGCAAAGCCGCTACCGGGGCCGCACCGTGTGCCCCGACTGCCGCGGCACACGCTTGCGCAAGGATGCGCAGTACGTGAAAATCGATGGCCGCAGCATCACCGATTTGGTGCTGCTACCTATCTCGGCGGCGCTAGAATTCTTCCAAAACCTCGCCCTGAATGAGCACGATATGGCGGTGGCCGACCGCCTGCTGGCCGAGATTACCAACCGCCTGGGCTACCTCGACCGGGTAGGGCTGGGCTACCTCACCCTCAACCGCTTGAGCAACACGCTGAGCGGCGGCGAAAGCCAACGTATTTCGCTAGCCACCTCGCTGGGCTCGGCGCTGGTGGGCTCGATGTACGTGCTCGACGAGCCCAGCATTGGCCTGCACCCCAAGGATGCCGAGCAGCTGATTGGCGTGCTGCGCTCGCTTCAGGCGATGGGCAACACCGTGATAGTGGTGGAGCACGAGGAGAAGATGATGGAAGCCGCCGACCAGGTCATCGACATCGGCCCGGAGGCGGGTAGCGGCGGCGGGCACCTCATGTTTCAGGGCACC
>JBPBQJ010000056.1:0-1645 GCA_050954765.1 Janthinobacterium lividum
TCACCAAAAACCAGGTGGAAGTAACGGCGGGCCTGCGCGGCATCAATTCGCTGGAATTGGATGCGGCCTGGGCGCCCAGCGCGCACCTGCTGCTGGCCGGCGAGTCGGCCTACCAAGGCAGCACTATCGAGGAAACCAGCAGCAACGTTACCTCGACTTACCACGACTCGCACCGGCAGGTGAGCTTGGGGCTAGGCTACTACCAAGCCCCCACCGAGCGCTCGGCCTGGTACCTAGCGGCGGTAGGTGGGATGGGATTTGCCAGCGTAGAGCTGCACAGCGTGGATTTGAAGGCGTACTTTATTTTGCCGGTTCCTTACGTATCGGGGCGCTACGACGCGCAGTATCTGCGCTACTACGGTCAGCTCTACGCCGCCCGGCCCGTGGCAAAGTTCGCCACGCTAGGGGCATCGGTGCGGGGCACGCTGGTCGATTATACCCGCCTCACCTACGAAAGCCAGCCGCTAGCTGCTACCAACCACTTCTTTATCGAGCCCACGCTGTTTGTGCGGGTGGGACGCGGCGTGGTGCAGGGCCAAGCTACAATTGGCCTGTCGCTGCCCACCGGTGGCGACCAGGGCAACCCGCTTAACCCGCGCACGGCGCCCGTGTCGGGGCTAGTGAGCATGGGTGTAGTGTTCCGGCCCGATTTGCTGAACTGGCGCGGGCGCTAGTACACCGGCAGGAGCTATCGAAAGCTCACTTCCAGCATGGGTACCTGCTTGGTTGTGGTGAAATGCTGCCAGGCTGGGTTTTCATTTTCGTGCCCCCACAGCTCCACCGGCACCGTAGTGAGCTTGGCGCTGAATAGCTCGGGTATGCTCCAGGTGCTGAGCGGACGCGGGGCCGCGCCAGGGTCGTTGCGGCGGCCGATGGCGCTGTTGCCCGCTCCGGCCAGCACCACGCGCGGCGACTTTAGCACGTATTCGTCAGGCGCGTTGCCCACGCCTTCCACTACAATGAAAAAACCACTGGCGGGCACTACAATGCGCTCGGTAGGCCAGGCCAAAAGCAGCGGCTGGTCGAGGTACTGCAATGTTTGCTCCGTTATCAACATTTCTTTGGCCAGCAGATTGTCATCAGCCGGCCGGCCATCGGGGGCTACGCTCGCCACCCGCAGGCGCACATTGCCCTTGGCAAGGCGTTGCCCAAAATAGCCAAAGTGAATGCGGATGCTGATAAGCTGCCGCTGGCTGGCTGCCGGGGCGGCAAAACGCAGCGCGTAGCCATTGCCTGGCGGCAACTGCCAGAAGCTAGCCGACTTGCGCTGGCCCGAGGCAAGTACGATTTGCCGGCTGGTGTCTGGTGGCAAGGCCGTTGCCCCGCTACCCGGCTCGGCCAGGGGTAGCGACTGTGCGTGGCCCACGCCACCCGCCGATAGTAAAAGCCAGAAGGATAGGCAAGCGCAAAGCCGGTGGCACATGAATAAATACTAAAAGAAGCCGCCGCCAAGATAGGCAGCGGCTTCTTCAACTCAGGCGCAGGCGAGGGCTAGCCTACTTGCTGCCCAGCACGCGCAGCATGGTATCCCCAATCTCGGCAGGCGAATCCACCACGTGGATGCCGCACTCGCGCATGATGGCCATTTTGGCGGCGGCCGTGTCGTCGGCGCCGCCTACGATGGCACCGGCGTGGCCCATGCGGC
>JBPBQJ010000057.1:0-92690 GCA_050954765.1 Janthinobacterium lividum
AACGAGGCTACGAAGTACATCAACTTCGACTTTAACAAGGCCACGCTGAAGTCGTCGTCGTTCCCGAAACTCGAGCAGATGGTGCAGATTCTCAATGAGTACCCCGACTACTCGCTCAGCATTGCGGGCCACACCGACAGCAAGGGCGATGATGACTACAACCTGCGTTTGAGCTACGAGCGCGCTGCCGCTGCCCGTAAGTACATGGTGGACCACGGCGTTCCGGCCGAGCGCATCGAGAGCCGCGGCTACGGTGAAACCAAGCCGATTGCCGACAACAAAACGGCTGCCGGCCAGGCCCTGAACCGTCGCGTAGATTTCGACCCCTACCTGACGGGTGAGGCCAACGCTGCCGAAGCCAAGTACGGCCCGGCTCCGAGCATCAAGGAGCTGCGCGCCGCTGGCCAAAAGCTGCCCGGCAAGAAAACTACCGGCACGGGCTCGCCCCGCAGCCGCAAGGCCCCAGCTAAAAAGGCGCCCGCTCGCAAGAAGTAGGCGCTCGACGAGGCTGCTAGTTCACTAGGCAGCCAAGAAGTAAAAAGGCAGGTTCCGCGAGGAGCCTGCCTTTTTTCGTTGTTGTGCATTGTTACTTAACCTGCACTGGGGGTAGTATGAGGTAGTGGGCGCAGTTTTGGTGGTGAGCGGGGGCTAGCCTATATCCGCTAGCCTAGTGTCTGAATCGGCGTTGCATCAGCGGAATGGGCTTTTCTTGGGGTGGGATGACGGGGGCCAAAAAGTGTCGATAAAGTTGCTCCATGCGTTGGGAGACCTCGCGTTCGGCTCGCTTGCGTTTGTAGCGCCGAAATAGCCAGCATAGGAATAAGAGTAGAAAGGCGGGTGAAAAAAGAGCTAAGCCGATGGTTAGCCAGATGGAGATTGGGAATAAGCAAGCCAGATAGAAGGCTAGTATTGCCAGTATGGCTGGCAAAACATTCAGAAAGCCAGGGTTTTGAATGAATGGAATAACAGCGCCGGTAAAGACAATTAAAGCTGCCACTATTCCTAAGGTGAGGAGCAGCTTGTGGATAGTAACTGACACAAGAAGCATTAGCTAATGCGGCCGGTTGAATGCACTCCGCAGCAAGTATAGCATCTGGTGCTGGCCTTTGATAATGGTCTTCTGCCTCGCGAGCTGGGCGGGCACTAAGCTCATCAGTGGGTCGGCTGGCCAGGCTAGCCAGCAGTTGGTGCAGCCGGTGCTCGAAGCTTGGGATGCCGCGCGGGCCCTGGCTAGCCAAATCCAGGCCTTAATTAATTGTAATCAGGGCGATACGATGGCGCTCGAACAGGAGTTGAATGACCTAGCTGATGACTATAATGCAAACGGTGTTCGCCAAAAACCGCCACCAAAATCGCCACCATTAAATTAAAAAAGCCCTTCCTGATATCAGAAAGGGCTTTTTTGTGGTCTCGTTAAGAGAAAAGGAAAGGAACTGGTTTCCGCCAGCTTCCGCGCAAAGCAGCCTGGCGTAGGCTAGCGCGCAGCTGGGCAGGAAAGGGCTGGAAACTACTGCCAGCCCCTTACCCAAAAACTGGCCCTGAAAACGGCCCCCTACGCGGCCCGGCGCCGGGTTGATTTCTTCATAAAATTCTGCGCAATCTCCGGCTCGTTCACGCCCACGTAGTCTTTGAAGTTGATATCTGCAATCTGGTGCAGCTCGGCCTCGGTTAGGGCCTCAACTTTACCCCGCTGATTGGGTACTGTGAAGCGGCGATGATGCCGGTGCACTGGCAAGTCTTTCTCCAGCTCGACCCACGAAATAAACGTTTTCAAGCGGGAAATGTGCTTGCCGAAGGTGTTGATGCCCTGGCCTAGCTCATCGACTATGTGAGTGCGAAAACCCTGGTAGAAGGCCCGGTCCAGCGCATCGACCCGCAGCACTATCTGCCGCGCCTGCTGGTAGTGCAGAAACCGCTCTAGCGTCGCGCCAAAGCCGGCTATCGCTGTTTTAGAGAGTGGTTTGCCCGCGCGCCCCCTGGGCTTGTTGATGTGCTCCTTCATCCACTCCTTTTGCAGCGATTCGAAGTCGGTAGCCTGGGGCGCCGGTGCCGCAGTTTCCTGCGCCGCCACCGGCGTGAGAGCTGGCGCCGCATCGAGGGCGGCCCGCAGCTCAGCCGGGGGTAGCTTGCGGCCGGCCTTGCGGGCCGTTTCCAGGGCAGCCTCGGCAGCCTCGTGGGCGCGGGTTGATGCTGGCGTGCGGGGTGCCCTTCTGCGCTTTCACCTGATGCGCCTCCGCATTTCAGTGTTCAGGGCGGACTACGGCCCCGGTGCCCACGCGCAGGCGGTTGCCCGCCCACGTGATGGTGAGGTGCATAGGAGCGGTGCCGTCAGCGGCTAGGGCATCGAGGCGCGGCTGGCGAGTGGTTTTCATGCGGCGGCAAGGTAGGCAGCCACCTCCCAAAATGGTACAGCACGTTACCAGGATGGCTACGCCTGCGAAAGCTGCTGGGCTGCCATGCGTTGGCGGACGAGCGCCACCTGCTGGGCTAGCTTGGCTTGCTGCGCCGGGGAGCGGGTAGGAACGCGCCCCTGCGGCTTGGTCTGAAACCGTTGCAGGTAGGCCACGGCGTCGACTACGCTATCAAAGGCGGCGACGAGGGGACCGGGTAGCCGGCGCAGCAACTGATAGACGATGTGCTGCCCCCGCAGTGAAGGAGCATACACCCAGGCCAGGCGCTCCACACCGGCCAAGGTCAGGTGGGGTAGAAAGTCAGTGGCTAGCCACGCGGCCACGTCCCAGCTAACGCCCGTTACCTGCTCGTTGTTGTTGAGCACGCGCGCATAGGGCCGCTCCAAAATACAGGTACCTATGGCATCGCACGCTTCCTGGACGAGCGCTAGGGTAAGCTCGCCTTCCCATTCCAGATACAGCCAGTCGTTGCACTGGTCGTAGTAGGTGGTTAAACAGGTGGTTTGATGAAGGAGCACCAGGTGCATGCGGGTGGGATGAGCTTATGGTGAAGACGGTAGTTACAAAAGATATGCCATCAACTAGTTTAAAGGAATAGTGGATAAGTGCTACTCGTTTACTGGGCAATCGCCTGGTGTATACACGCAAAAGGACTAGCACCGAGCTTGGTACTAGTCCTTTTGGTGGATGGCGCGAGAGTTCGCGCGGAAGGAAGTTATGGTCTGCACTGCCCGGCTAGGCTGGTGCCCAGGGGGGTGCTTTCCTGCATGATAGTGAGATGGATAGGGGCGGCGCCGTCAGCGGCTAGGGCATCGAGGCGCAGTTGGCGGGTGATTTTCATGGGCTTGGTACTGCTTTCAACATTGGAAACGACTGGCTCACGTAGTGGACGTTACCTCAACCCTTGGGGAACAAGACCGAACACCACGTGCGGATTGGCTTCGGTGAGCTGCGTGTCGAGCACTTGCCACCCTTGCGCAAGCCACTGCTGCGAATGGGCCGATTCGTCAGTCCACCAGGAACGCTGCTGGTAGGCCGCTTCGGGGAGTTTACGGGTGAGCGCGCGTTCAAAGTCAGCGAGGTTGACGCCTAACGTAGTGTGCTGGGTCGGCGCGTTATGCTTGCTTTGGTAGCGGGTAAGGCAGTCACCTAAGGCTTTCCCCAGCTGCGTAGCAAAGGCATCGGTGCTGCTTGCCGCTGCGCGCTTCCCGGCTGCGTTAACCAGCAAAAGAAGGCCGAGGATAACCGCGCCTATCGCAAGCAGGGTAGGGCCTGCCAAAAACAGCCAGAGACCAAAATCGCGCGATTGCGTGCTGGGGATGAGCCAGCCTATCAGCTTGAAAAATTCCTTAATCCCGTACCAGCCGAGCACTATCACCACAAAAGGCACTAGGGAACGGGGTATTTTGGCAATAACAGGCATTGCAGGAGCAGCTAAGGGGGCGGTTGCTTCGCTTAGGCAGCTACTGGCTCTTCTAGGGCCTGCTCCCATAAATATAATGTGTTAATTAGGTCAGCTAACCCCACCCCGCCGCAACTCCAGCATCAGAAGCTACTGCAAGTGGGCATCCGTAAAAATACCATCGCTGAGAACGATGCCCGAAGCCGTGGTGCCCGAGAACGTACCCGAAAAAACACCGGTGCTCGTTTCGTTAATCGTCGCCACGGCGGTGGTGAAGTCGAGCATAGCCAGGGTGTTGGTGTTATTCGGGAAGTAGTTGATACCCGTGAGTTTGTAAGCGGTGCTCGGCTGGCCGGTGGGCTTCTCAAAATAGAGAATCAGGCTTCTAGTGTTGTTTTGCGGCGTTGGCGTATCGGAAATGGTGAATCCCAAGGCGTCTACCTTGGTGCCATTCACATTGAGTTGCAAGTAGCCTCTGGTCTGGCCAGCAATCGCATCGCGGGAAACTTTGTAACTGCCCGTACCAACGGTGGTGGTAGGGGCGGGGTCATCTTTTTTAGAGCAGCCGAGCGTGCCTGCTAGAAGCAGCACAGTGGTAAGCGAGGTGGCAAGTAGGCGTAGCATCGTAGTAGTTAGGTCGATTAAATTCCCCCGCCGCAATTCCAGCATTCGGGGCTACTTCGGAGCAGTTGTCGAGCTACTTCTTTACCGGGAGGTCTCGGACCGACGTCCGTATAGCGTCGGCGGGCTTGCTTTTTTGCACCATTTTCTTGCCCAGGGCTTTGCTGTCCTTGGTCACTTTGGGGCCTTGATAGGTGACGGCGCGTTGGTCGGCCGTTTTGGGTGAGGTGGCGGGGGCCTGTTGGGCGTAGGCAGTGTTGAGCAAGCAGACCAGGGCGAGCAGGAGGATAATCGTTTTCATGAGTTGGATTGGGGTGGAAGTACTTGGAATCAAGTGCATTTGCGGCAATAGCTGTTCTGCCTACTCTTTAGGAGGCCACTGCTTGGGGGGAGGGGGAGGATTATGAGTGTTAGGGCGGCGGAATAGTAGGTAAAGGAGGATGCCAATGCCGATTATTACATACACCATAATGGACAACCCCTTCATTATGAGGTTTCCGGCGTAATCAATGAACTCGGCGTGGGCGACTGCTGGCAAGCTGCATAGTAGCAGGATTGCCGCAAAGCGTAGTAATCTGTACTGCATATCGATTAAGTTAATTAACCCCAGCCCGCCGCAACTCTGGCAGCAGGGGCTACTTGAGGATGGAGTGTTAGTCATCACCGGCGTGGAAGCGTTCAGCCTGGCTGAAAAGCCGTCCCAGTGGTTTGCCGAATGCTAGAAGTAATACCACTACTAGCCAGATAGGACTGGTGTAAAAGAGGAACATCAACAGTACAGTCGCCAACACCTCCAGGCCGAAACCTATATCGGTGCCTGAGCCAGCTATTATACCTGCCAGAGCTAGGAGTAGGGTGATTGTAGTAACAAATAGGTAGAAGTAACCTGTCTTCTTCAGCATAAGGCATGCCTTGATAGTTAGAAATCGCTAGGGTCTTTCATCCCTTTTAACGTCATTGTGGTCTGTAAGTCAGCTATCAAGCGGCGAGCGTCGCGAGTGGCTTTCATCTTTATATCATCCCAAGGCTTCTTATTACCAACATCCATGACGAACAAGTAACCTTCGGGCTGCTCCAGTAGGCCAGCCGAATATACGTTGTGGGCTCCGACGGCATCGTGGGTCAAGTCAGTGAGCACGTATTTGTAGCGGCTATCCTTCAGGTAAATGGTGAGTGTGTACCGGACTAGGCCGAAGTCGTTACCCCGAGAGTTTACAGGGGTGGCACCTTTTACAATAAGCTGCCCGGCCTCCTTATCATTGATACTGAATCACATTGTTAGCCGAGCGGTAGGTGCGGGCTACCCAGGCATTGGCTCGCGTGAACAAGTCGGCTTTGCTCACGCCGTTTACTTCAACTACGCCCTCATAAGTGATGCGGCCGGTCTGGGCATCGCGGGGTAGGGGCTTGGTGTCACTAGGGTTGTAGGCTATCAGGTGCTCCGACCTGCTCCAGCGTAAAATCACGCGCCAGGCGGAGCGCGAAGAGGAGCCTGCCGCCGAAGCCGCGCCGGCCGACGTGGCCACCCCCGAATCCGTAGCCGCCGCTGCCTGATGCAAACCTTTCGCCTCAACGGCCGCCCGCACCCAGTGCCCGAAAACTGGGGCGAACTCACGCCCGCCCAATTCTTCGCCGCCGCCCCGTACCTGGGCAGCGAGTCGCTGGCCGCCCGGCTCGCCATCGTGCGCGCCTGGTGCCCGCCGCTGCGCGACAAGTACGTGCGCCGGCTCACGCCCGGGCAGTTCTGAGATGTATGCACGCTCGTGGCCTGGGTGTGGCGCCAGCCGCTCGACACGGCCGGCGTGCCGGAGTTCACGCACCGGGGCCGCACCTACCAGCTGCCCAGCCCCAACCTGCTCGATGCCGTGGCCATCGCGTACGCGATGGCTAACATCTATTTCCAGCAGTTCGCCCACCCGCAGCGGCCCCACGCGCCGGCCCTCGACCAGCTCGTGGCCACGCTCTGCCGGCCGCTGCGTGCCGACTTCAAAACGGTCAGCACGGACCCCAACTGGGACGGCTTTCGGCGCGAGAAATACAACGCCAGGCTCGCCGAGGGCCGCGCCGGCGAGCTAGCCGACGCGCCGCTGGGCGTCAAAATCGTGGTGCTGCACCACTTTTTAGCGGCCCAAAAATTTATTCATGCCGCTTACAAAGAGGTGTTTAAGCAAGTCGAAGTGCCCACCGGCCCCGCGGCGGCCCAGGCCAAGCCCCGGCACAGCAACGGCACCGAATTGCTGGAGCTGCTGGCTAGCCTGGCCGAGCGCGGCTTGTACGGCACCTACGACCAGGTAGCCCATACCTCCCTCCATACCGTGCTATTTAATCTGGCCTGCGAGGCCCGCCAGCGGCGCGCAGCCGAGAGAGAAAACGCATGAGAATATCCGCTAAGGGCCTAGCCCTCATCAAAGAGCAAGAAGGCTTTCGGACGCGGCGCTACCTGTGCCCGGCCGGCAAGCCCACCATCGGCTACGGCCACGTGATTCAGCCCGGCGAGGAGCGCTATAACACGGCCACGCTCACCGAGGCCCAGGCCAGCGCCTTGCTCCAGCAGGACGTGAACCGGCAGTACGGCGCCCACGTGGCTAAGCGCGTGCACCGCGACGTGACCCAGAATCAATTCGATGCCCTGGTGTCGCTGTGCTTCAACATCGGCACCGGCGGCTTCGATAAGTCGAGCGTGCTAGCTCTCACTAACGCCGGCGCTAGCTCGCCAGTGCTGCTAAAAGCAGCCTTCGGACTCTGGAACAAAGTAACCAACCCCGCCACCAAAGTCAAGGAACTCAGCAAAGGCCTTACTGTCCGCCGCGCCCGGGAGGCTGCGTTCTACCTCGCCTAGGATGAATAAATACCTTACTACCCTGCTCGCAGCTTGGTGCGGCTTTATCGGCGGCATCGTCACCATACTCATCCTGCTAGCCGCCGCGCTGAGCCTGAGCAGCTGCGTGGCTAGCCACCCTAGCGCCCCCGACGTGCTGCTGGCCCTGAGCGTGCAGCTGCGGCCCGACTCGGTGGCCGCCCTGCCCCCGTACCTGGTACCGGCCCTGACTGGCAGTACCCCACGCCAGCGTCGGCAGTGGCAAAAGGCCCAGACCCAGAACCTAGCCTTTCAGGCATCCTGCCGGCTAAAGTCAAAAACAGCAGCGTGGCCATCGCGCCTGGTGCCACGGCCATCAATCGGCCCACCGCGGCCGTGGCCACCGGCAGCGGGGCGACCACCGATGCGCGCAAGGCTGGCCAGCGCGGCGGGGCTAGCGCGGTCGGGCCGGGTGCTGTGGCCACGAGCACCGATGCCGGCACTTCGTGGTGGTGGTACGTGCTGGCGGCCGGGGCCATGCTCTGGGAGTACGTAAGCAGCCGGGTAACTCCATTGCGGGCCATCCTTACGTGGCGGCGTTAGGGACTACTGGCCGATGGCGTAGTTTAGGCCAACCTGCACGTTGTAAAAGAGGCGATTTTTAAGGTCGCCATAATTTTTGTTGAGTGCTACACTAGAAAAAGAAGCAACTGACAGTTCTACTTTGGGTATCAGGGAGTAGCGTAGGGCAGGGCCTAGGGTTAGGTTTGTACTTATTGAATTCTCTTCGCCGGAGTTGGCTGCTATGCCAAGCACTGAATCATACGAAGTGGTAGTGTGCAACAGGGTAGTTCCTCCTAACGCATCAATGTGAAACCGTCCGGGGTTGGGCATGAAGGAGTACCGGAGCAGTAGCGGGACAGTAAATGCTTGGGTGCGGGTGCGCAGCCTGCTAAAAGAAGAGAAGCCGTTCTGCCCGTCATAGAAGTAGGTGTCGTCTTTTGTTCGCCAGGAATAAGCTACCCCTATTTGGGCACCCCAGTGAGGCGTAAGTCGCATGCCGAACGTCAGGGCTGGACCCACCATGTTTGGGCCTGACGAATAGAAGGCAGGGTGAACTATCTGACCTGTTAGTACAGAGGCACCGACCCCCACGTAATATTTAGGACTGCTGGGAAGCGTCTGCGCGGCGCTCAGCAAGGGTAGGGCTACTAGGCTGGCTAAAGGGAAAAGGTTTACGCGCATAAGAGGAAAAGTAAGAATAGGTAAAGGTCGCCTCCTACCCAGGTAATGTGTTAGTATAGAAGCAGAGATGTTGAGGGGGTGGCTTGGTTGCATTCCGTCCTACGCTTGCCCGCTGCCCCCGGCCATCTTGGGGGCATGGCAGACTATCAAGATGAATTTAAGCGCATCCTCGACGAGGAAGTGGGCAATTACGCCAACCGGGCCTTGTAGCTGCTGGCGGCGGCGATTCAGGCCAAGGGCCTGGTGCTGACCGAAGACCTACTTCACTCGCTCCGGACGGAGGTGGTGGGGGCCACCGCCCGGCACGTGGCCACGATGGGCGTGCTCTTCGCGCAGTACGGCCGCATCAAGGATATGAAGGGCCTCAACCGCACCCAGGCCCCGCCCATCGAGGGGATAGAGGCTTACGTCAAAAAGGTCGGTATCAGTCACTTCGAGTACGTGCCGGGCTACAAGCACGGGCAGTTTCCGCTGGCCAGCAAAACGGCCATCAACCGCATCGCCCGGGGCCTGGCCCGCGACCGATGGCGAGCGCACCTACGCCGTGCAGACCCAGATGCTAGCGGCCCTGCTCACGATGGGCGAGCAACTCGCTGATGTCAAGCAGTGGCAGCGCGACCTGCAGGTGCGCCTCGACCTGCGGACCGCCCAGGCCGGCATCGACGAGTACAAGCAAGTGCAGCACGCCTCCGCCATCAGGAGTAAGGCCTAGTCCGAAATACTGTCGTATTCTGGACTATTACGGAAACCACGCAGACGCCCCCAAAAACGCAGATTTTTTGGGGCGTTTTTTGACACCCTTTTTTGGATGCCTAGTTTGGCTACCTTTGGGAGATATAGCGAGTGATTTATAACGTTGCTTAAACGTTGGTTTAAGAAACGTTATAAACTCGACTATAAAGCTATCAGTCCTCTTAGTTTAGTACTTCTATGGCAGTCTTTGAACACAGACTTAACACAGTAGAAACTCGCCGATTTTTGGCTTCAAATGAAGTTCAATTCGAGAAATCTACCCAATGTATTCTGTTTGTTGCTGGAGTGACAGCTGAGGGTCGCGCTTTCCTGAATTCGGAAAAAGTAGAGGACTTGACAATCATTGATTTAAGCGAGTGGGTATTTACACCTCGTTTTGTCGCTCCATTTGGAATCTATAGCACCTTTGTCCACGGCATAGGTTGGGAAACCCTCACTTAACTGGACGAGTGTCAGGTGGGAGTATCCGCATAGGATTTTGGGCAAGGTAGCGGGCGGCTTCTTTTCCCTGTGGTTCCTTGGAAAAGCCACTTAATATAAAAACCCTTATACCCACCACCTCGGAAAAGTGGTGGTTTTCGGCCCTGTTTTGGGACGCGGCCGGCGTGGAATTTTGCTGGTCCATAGCTTCATTATTCAATTCTTTGCGCGCCGCCGCCGATATTGCGGTGCCCGACACTTTCCGGCTTTCCTTCTAACATTCAGCGCTTATGTCCTTCGATTACTCCTCGCACCTGACGGCGGTGGTGGCCGCCGAGGCCTTGGAATCGGCTCCGGGTGGCGGCCCGCCCGCCCAGCACGCCTGCCTCGACTGCGGCGCGGCCCTGACCGACCGGTTCTGCGCCCACTGCGGGCAGCCAGCCGACACCCACCGCATCACCCTGAAGCACCTGCTGCTACACGACCTGCCCCACTCCGTCTGGCACGTGGACAAGGGCCTGGCCTTTACCTTCTGGCAGCTGCTGACGCGCCCTGGCCTCACCATCCGCGGGTACTTGGCCGGGCAGCGCACCCGGCAGTTCCGCCCCGTGAGCTACCTGCTGCTGCTGGTGGGCCTGGCGGCCCTGGTCATGTCGGCCTTTCAGGTTGACCTGCAACAGGCCATGCTGTCGTCGCAGCCCACCGGGGCGGGTTCGCCCTCCCAGGGGCTGATGACGGTGGTGATAGAGCGCTACCTCTCCATCGCCATCAAGCACCCGTCCCTGATGCAGCTGGTACTCCTGCCGCTCAACGCCCTGGTGGCGTGGCGGCTGCTGCGGCGGGCGGGCTACAACTACGCCGAGGTGCTGCTGGCCAACGCCTTCATCGTCGGCACCTTCACCGTGCTCAACCTGGCCGTCCTGCTGCCCGCGCTGCTGGTGGGCAATGCGGCCTTTCTGAAGCTGGCGTCGCAGCTCGTTTTCATCCCGACGCTGGGGTACACGTTCTGGGTGAACGCGCAACTGCTGCGGGCCGCCCCCGCGCTCACGGCGGCGCGGCGCTACGGCCGGGCACTGGGCATTTCCCTGCTGCAAATCGGCGTGCTGCTGCTGGCGATTGTGGTCTGCGCCGCCGTGCTCACGGTGCAGGTACTGCGCGAGCGGCCAGAGTTGAGGGTCCACCCAGCGCCGAAAAAGTCGCCGACGGCCGCCCTGCGCTAGCGGCCCAAAACGACAGGCGCTAGCAGGGGTTGCGTTACTAACTAGACCGCGCAGTACGATAAGGCGGTAAACAGGCGAACTAAGCCTTCGACTTCCCGCGTGGGAAGTGCCCCTGGAAGGGGTAGCACTAGCGTGGGAACAGAAAGTATCGGTCGTGTTTAGTTGACCTTTGGCTGACTGACAGCACTTCAAAAAATACCCGAAACCAGGTATCTTGCAAGGCTCGTCCGAATGCCAGATTTGCCAGAAGAAATCCACGGCCTCGGCCCCTTTTTGTTCCCACGACACCACTGACTGCGAATCCCTATGAAAAACCCATCCCGCTCCTTCTACTTTGTTGCCACCTTATGCCTGCTCTTGGCCTTGGGCGGAATCTTCCTGACGGGCTACTATTCCGGCCGCAACGACTCCTTGGCGAAGCTGTGGCTGGGGCTGAGCTCTGTGGGCGCGTTCTCGCTCATCTTCGCCTCTGTTGCATATAAAAAACAAAAGGGCAACCCAGCCAATCCGCGCTAAGAAGACACGTAGGAATTACGGCCTAGTGCCGTGCAAATGGGCTTGCCCGCTTCGGTTCACTGAAACGGTGGCTCAAGTAAGGCAGAGGCCGTTTTACGTATTGTAAACAGTCGTTTACAATACGTAAAACCGTTTGTTGCGAGGCGGATGAGAGAAATAAGTAGTTTTAAGCATGCGAGTAGCCATCTACGCCCGAGTATCAACCAAGGACAAGGGGCAAGATGCCGACAACCAGCTGCACCAGCTCCGCGAGTTTGCCGAGCGCCACGGCACCATCTATAAAGTTTTCACCGACGAGGAGTCCGGCGGGAAGGCTGACCGCGCAGCATTTAAGCAGCCACTGCTCGAGGCCTACCAGCAGAAGTTCGACCTGGTGGTGTTCTGGCGCCTCGACCGCTTCAGCCGGGAGGGCGCCCTAGCCACGCTCCGCTACCTGAAGGAGCTGAAAGACCATGGGGTGAATTACAAATCATTCACCGAGCCCTACCTCGATAGCCTCGGCCCCTTCGGCGACGTGATAGTCTCGATGCTGGCCACTATCGCCGCCCAGGACTTGATTAAGATTTCGGAAAACACGAAGGCGGCCCTGGCCAAGAAGAAAGCCGCCGGCGTCAAACTCGGTACCCCGGGTAAAAGTCAGGAGCAAATTGAGCAGATTCGCCGGCTCAAGGGTAGCGGCATGTCGAACTACGCCATCGGCAAGGCCTTAAATATGTCTGCCAGCACTGTAGCCAAGTATGTGGATTAACTGTAAAATACTACTTGCTTCATTCCTCGACTCGCAAAATACGAGCGCAACTGGCCCCTAAACTGACCCCCAAGTAAATAAAAAGGCCCTCACGCTAGCGTGAGGGCCTTTTTTGTGGTCTCATTAGGACTCTAATAATTGCACTGTACTACATCAAATGCGTTGAAATACGCTGGAAAAGGTTTTTTTGTTTCTTTCAAGAGGGTATTTGAACGCAATGTATTGTATTTAAAAGTGTCAGAAGTTTTACCTGTTGTTTTACCGTGGCTTCTCATGACATAGCTTTGAGTAGTAATTCTGACTACTCCTCATGGCTAGTATTAAGGTGCTCCTGAAGGAGGAGAAAATAAACAAAGCGGGGAAGCACCCGTGTACCTGCGCATCATCAAGGACCGGAAGCCGAAGTATGTAGCTATTGGGCTGCGGGTCAAGCCAGAGGATTGGAACAACGATTCTGGGCGCGTCAAGAAGTCGCACCCGAACATGGGTAGGGTGAACGCGTTCATCGCGAGTAAGATGGCCGAAGTTGAGGGCATAGTTGTGGACATGCAGCGCGAGTCGAAGTTTGTCTCCCCCGTGCAACTCAAAAAGGCCATCATGGGCCAGTCCTCGGAGAGCTTTCTCAAGTACTTCGTTCAACATCTGGACACGATGGAGAAGAAGGGTAAGATTAACTCACTCAACAAGGCGACGGCTGTTTATTCCAAGCTCAAGGTCTTTCTGGGTACAAGCGACCTGCTTTTTGACGACCTCACGGTCAGCTTCTTGAAGCAGTACGAAGCCTACTTGCGCGACAAGTTGGGTAATTCGGTCAACACCATCCATTCCAACCTCAAAATATTCCGCAAACTCGTCAATGATGCTATTCGTGAGGACTTGATTACCCCAGCTCGCGACCCCTTTATAAAGTTCAACCTCAAGTTGGAAAAGACGACTAAGTCTTACCTCTCCGATGACGAGCTGGGCGCTTTGTGGACATTACCACTAAAGGAAAATACCAAACTGTGGGACCATCGAAACATATTCGTCTTTGCTGCTTACGCGGGCGGGCTGCGCATCTCCGACCTACTCCAACTCAAGTGGGGTAACTTCACGGGTACCCACATCTGCATCACGATGCAGAAAACCAAGGAGCCGGTTTCAGTCAAGCTACCCAACAGGGCGTTAGAAATACTACAGCTCTACAACTCGGCCGGCAGCCCTTCCTTGGGCTACATCTTTCCGATTCTTCGTGCAGACACCGATTACTCTGACCCCAGGGCCCTTCTCAAAGCCATTTCGTCGGGTACTGCCTATGCCAACAAGAATTTGAAAGTCATCGCGCAGCGGGCGGGTATCGAGAAGTCTATCAGCTTCCACAGCTCGCGACACACCTTCGCCACCAGAGCTCTGACGAAGGGTATGCACATTGAGTACGTTTCCAAGTTGATGGGTCACAACTCCATTAGTACGACCCAGATTTACGCAAAAATCGTCAACGCGAAGCTCGACGAGGCGATGGACGCGCTCAATGATTGAATCAGTGCGTCGCGTCTTTGTGGTCTTGAAGAGATTTTTTTGCAAAAACTTCAAAAAAGTCGTCTTTGCTACAGTTTATTGATTACTAACGGATTGCTTGAAAGACCAGTCTACACGTGGAGACTGGTCTCCTTTTGCAGTCTCCAACTGTGGACTGTCCAAGTTTGTAGTACCCATAAAAGGGTTTGGTGTGCTTGAAAAGGCCGTAAATTAGTGTTCGCATTCCTTCTAAATACAATTTAACATGCGAGCATCAGCTACTAGAAGTGGAGCCTACTGTCGGTCTCCACAACCTGCCATCAACCCCACCTGCGCACCTTCAAGTGAAGAGTCCAGAAGCCCGAATTTCGGCTGGATGAAACACGAGGAAGCGCTCCAGCTACTTGGTGTCTGTACCCGTACGCTACAAACCTGGCGTAATACGGGGGTGATAGGCTTCAGCCAAGTGGGCAAGAAAATTTATTACCCCTACGAGGAGGTCGAACGCCTGCTTCGGCAGCACTACCGCGCGCCATTTGCGCGAGCTTAGCAGTGAAGGCGGGTGATGTGCATTAGCGCATTATACTACAGCCCAAACTGCGCCAGCAGCTGCTCCTTGTACTGCTTGCCGATGGGCAACTTCTCGGGTAGGTCGTACAGTTCGACCTCGTTGCCGGTGATGGCCCTGATAGCGTCTAGGCGCACAAGGTAGGACTTCTGAATGCGGATGAAGCGGGTAGCCGGTAGCTGGTCCTCGATGCGGCTCATGCGCAGGTAGGTGACGACGAAGCGGTTGCGCAACACGATGCGGATGTAGTCGCGCAGCCCCTCGACGTAGTATATCTCGTCGAAGAGCACGCGCTGCAGCGAGTTGCCTTCTTTCACGAACAAGAACTGCGGGGCGGGCGCCGGCACGGGGGGCGGCTTGTTGCCGAGCAGCCCCACTGCCTTGTTGACGGCTTTAAGAAAGCGCGGGAAGGAAACGGGCTTCACCACGTAGTCAAGGGCATCGAGCTCAAAGCCTTCGAGCGCGTGGTGGGGGGAGGCCGTGACGAAGATGACGTAGGGCGGGTTGGGCAGCGAGCGTAGAAACTCCAGGCCATTGACCTGGGGCATGTTAATGTCAGAAAGCAGCAGGTCGATGCGCTGGCGTTGCAGGACCTCCAGCGCCTCGAACACATGCGCGCAGCTGGCTACCAGCTGCAACTGCGGCAGCTGGGCCACGTAGCCCTCGAGCAGCTCGCGAGCAAAGGGCTCGTCGTCGATAATCAAACAGTTAATCATGCCGGGTGAGGGGTGGTAGGTGGGGCTAGCCGGGCGGCCGCCGGGGCGAGGCACAGCATGAGCAGCACCTCGTAGATTTCCGGGCCCTGGCTGATGGCGAGCTCATAGTCGGCCGGGGCATAGTGCAAGGCCAGGCGCTGGCGCACATTGGCCAGGCCCACGCCGCCCACGGCCCGGTGGGGCGCCCCGGGGCTGTAGATGTTGCGCACGGTGAAGTGGAGCTGCGACTGCTCGACCCGCACCGCGATGCTAACCCACGACTCGTCGAGGCTACTGTCGATGCCGTGCTTGAAGGCGTTTTCCACGAAGGGGAACAGCAGCAATGGGCTGATAGCCAGCTTGGCTACCGGCTGGTCGGCGTGGTAGTCGATGCGGACCTGGCGGCCGTAGCGCAGGCGCTCCAGCTCCAGGTAGGCTTCCAAAAAGGCTACTTCCTCGGCTAGGGGGGCGAGCGGGGCCGCCGCCTCAAATAAGGTGTAGCGCAGCAAGTCGCTGAGGTGTTGTACGATAAGCGGGGCGCGGGCATCCTGCTTGACCACCAGGGTGTAGAGGTTGTTGAGGGTGTTAAACAGGAAATGGGGGTTGACCTGGGCTTTGAGAAAGCTGACTTCCAGGTTCAGGTTTTCGCGCTCCAGGCGCAGGCTGCGGTTGGCGCTGGTCAGCAGGAAGCGCACAAAGCGCACCACCAGTGGCGGCATCGTGGAAGCCCCGAAGTCGTAGAGCCCGATGCTGACGCCATGCCAGCTGAACACGCCTGTCCACAGTCCTTTATCCAGGATGCGGTGTACGTAATTGTGCATGTTTTTCGACACCAGTTCGGCGTGGCTAAGCCAGCTCATCCAACCATAGTTGAGCAGCGCCCAGCTGTAGTACATGGCCACCAGTCCCAGCCCGGTGAGCAGCCAGCGCCGTTGCAGCAGCCAGCGCGGTAGCACGACGCTGGCGAAGAAGTAATAGCTCGCCACGGCCGCGAGCATCGTGATGCCAGCGAAGCCCCAGGTCACGAACGGACCCTCGTGCCAGCCCGTGAAAATGTAGTATAAATACAGCAGGTAGCCTCCCCACCAGGCAAAAGGCGCCAGCCGACGCAGCACGGGCGAAAGCGCAAGGGCAGTAGGGTGGGGCATGGGTATGGGTCAGAGAACAAGGCGCAGCTCGACGCGCAGAGAGGGCGGTGCTTCGGTGATGCGCAGCTCGTGGCTGCCAGGGTATTGCAGCTGGAGCCGCCGCTCAGTGGCTTGCACGGCATCGGCCGCCGCGTAGGCAGGTAGCGGGGTGGTTGCATGGCGCATCAGCTCCCAGGTGAGGCCGGCCGCCGCGAGGTGCAGCGTACTGTCAAGTGTGAAGGCATCGGCAGGGTTGAGGGCTGCAAACACCTGCTCCAACAGGGGTTGCAGCAGCAGGGGGGTGATGCTCAGGGCATCAGCGGAATCACCTCTCACGGTATGGGTGATGGTGGCCGCGGGGTAGCGCAGGCGCTCCAGCGCCAGGTAGTCGGCTGTAAATTCCAGCTCCCGGGGGAGGAGCACCCGCTCCGCGTCGGTTTCGTAAAGGGTGTAGCGCAGCAAATCGGCCAGGTGCAGCACCACCTCGCCGGCGCGCGGGTCGCGGGCGCGGGTCAGGCTTTGGAGCTGGCCCAGGGTCTGGAATAGGAACTGCGGGTTGAGCTGGGCCTTGAGATAACTTAGCTCCAGGCGGAAGTGGCTGCGCTCTAGGGCCAGTCGGCGGCGGTCCACGATGAGGGAGTAGGCCAAAAAGCTCACCAGCACTGGAAAGAGCATGGAGGCCATCATGTCCCGAACGGAGTGTAGGAACTGCACGGGGCTGCTAAGCATCCCCCACGGCGAGGGGCCGCCCAAATGAGGCAGGTCGTGGCGCAGGTCGGGATTGAGCGGCAGGTACGCCAGGGCAAACTGGGCACCCAGGTAAAACCAGTAGCGATAAGCTACCACGAGCAGCCCGCCGCTGGCCAGCGCCAGCCCGTAACGTTCGCGCAGCAGCCCGCGCGGGATTATCCAGTACACCAGGCTGTTGAACAGTACGATGGCAAAGCCCGCGAACAGCGCGACCACTGGCCAGATATTACCCTCGATGTGGTAGTTGGGCCGCTTGAACCAGACCCAGTAAAACCCGGCCAGCAGCCCCCACAAGGTCCCCTGGAGCAGCACAGCCACGGTGCGCCCGGAAAGCTGGCGCGGCGGACGGGGGAGGAGAGAGGCCATGCAAAAAATGCGGGACGAAACGTGGGTTGGTGGTGGGGAGCGATGACTTGGTCGAAGGAATTTCTGGCTGGTTGGGGCGGGCGGCACCTTCGCCAGCAGTTCCCCGCTCCTCAAAGAAACCACGCGATGCCGGCTTTCACTACTCCCCGCTCTTTTCGTTTAGCCCCTTTGCTGGTCCTGCTGCTCTGGCTGGCCGCCCCCGCCGCTACCCGGGCCCAGACTGCCCTCACCGGCCAAGCGCTCGATGGGGCGAGCCGGGTGGGCCTGCCCTTCGCCAGCGTGGTTTTGCAAACGGCAGCTCCTGCCGCCAAAGTAGCGCAGGCGGTGGTGGCCGACGAAGCCGGGCGCTTCAGCCTGCACAACGTGCGCCCTGGCCACTACCAGCTACAAGTAATGCAGGTAGGGTACGCGACCCTGTCCCAGCCGCTAGACCTGGCCCCCGGCTCGGCCGCCACCCGCGACCTGGGCGACCTGGCCCTGCTGCCCGCCGCCCAGGGGCTGGGGGAGGTAGTAGTGACCGGCCGCAAGCCGCTGCTGGAGCAGCAGCCCGACCGCGTAACTATGCACGTGGATGGTAGCTTGCTGGCGGCCGGCAACAACACCTACGAGGTGCTCGCTGCCGCCCCCGGCGTGCAGCTGGTGGAGGGCCAGCCCCTGCGCCTGCGTGGCAAGACGGGCGTCGTCATCTTTCTCAACGGCAAGCGGCTGCCCGGCGGCACCAGCCTCGAAACGCTGCTGGCCAGCATTCCCGCCGACCAGCTCGACCGCGTGGAGTTGATTCACAACCCCTCCTCAAAGTATGATGCCGACGCGGCGGGTGGCGTAATTGAGATTTATACCAAGCGCAGCAAGGCCCCGGGCTGGACGGCCAACCTGGCGGCCAATGTGCGCCAGGGGCAGCGCACGGGCGGCGGGGCTAGCGGCGGCCTGCAAGCCAGCAAGACTAAGTTTGACATAGCTGCCAGTGGCAGCTACAGTCGGCGCGGGGGCTTCGAGCGCAACACGGGCAGCCGGACCTTCTTCGCGGGTAATGGGCCGGTAGCTGGACTTGCCCAACACAGCGACCTGAACAAAGTGTTGACCGACGGCAGCTTCAGCGCGAGCCTCAACTACCACCCTAGCGCCCGCACCACACTGGGCCTCAGTACTGACCTGCAAACCGGCAGCCTGGTGGGTGCCGGCTACACTGATGCTGTGCTCACCCAGCCAGCGGGCCCCACTACCAGCCACGTGCAGGAAACTGTGACGCTGCGCGAGCGCTTCGCCAACTACAACGCCTTTTATAAGCGCGAGCTGGACAGCCTGCACTCGTACTTGCTGCTGAGCAGCACCTACGCCACGCTCCTCAATGTGCAGCAGCAAACCTTCGACCAGTCGCTGCGTGGCCCAGCCGACTCCACAGGGGTGCCCACCTACCTGCGCAATTACATTCCCGCCACTTACCACATCTCGACCACAGCCGCTGACTATGCGCACAGCTACCCGGCCGGCGCCCGCCTCGAAACGGGTCTGAAGTACACCGACACCCGCAACCAGAGCCGCCAGCAGGCCGAAAGCCTAGTAGGGGGCACCTGGCAGCCCCAGGTGCTGTCGCCCTTCGCCGAACTCGGCTATCAGGAGCAGGTAGCCGCCGCCTACCTCACCGGTAATCGCAGCTTTGGAAAGCTCAGCTTGCAGGCGGGCCTGCGGGCCGAACGCACGCACTACCGCGTCGAGCACGGCATCGACTCTACCTACTTCAACCTGTTTCCCAACGTGCGGGCCGACTACAAGCTGACCGCCGACTACACTACCTCGCTGGGCTACGCCCGCAATATTCAGCGCCCCGCCTACGAGAGCCTGATTCCCTACGAGCGCTTCCAGGACACGTACACCAGTAGCCGGGGCAACGCCCGGCTGCAGCCCGAATATGCCCACAGCTTCTCCTGGAACAACATCTATAAGAACTACAGCCTGCAACTCAGCTACACGCGCACCAGCGGGGCCATCTCGTTGGTTTACCTCTACGACCCTACGACCCTGCGCCTTACCGACACCCAACGCAACTTGCTGAGCCGCCACCTGGCCAGCGCTACCCTCATCGCGCCCCTCACCCTAGCGAAGTGGTGGAGCATGAGCGGCAGCGCCATCCTCACCTACCAGCAGCTCAATCTACCCGACCCACTCGATGCCACCCGTACCCTCAGCCGGTCCAAAACTGCCGTAGAGCTCAGTAGCGACAACACCTTCAGCCTGGGCAACAACTGGTCGGCGCGGGTGTACGGCGCCTATTATTCGCCTTCCCTCTACGGCATCTTTGACATAGCTGCCTACTCCTACGCAGTAATAGGCGTGAAGAAGGCATTCCTGGGCAAGCGCGCCACGCTCAACCTGTCGGTAGCCGACCTGTTCTACCAATTTGGCTCGCGGGTGTCTACCGACATTCGCCCCGTGGTATTTGAGAACCGCTTGCGCAACGACACCCGCCAGGTGCGGCTAGCCTTCACCTTCAACTTCGGCCAAGCCAACTTCAAGAGCAAGCGCGTCGAAACCAACACTAACGCTACCGAGCGTGGCCGGCTAGGTATGTAAGGCCAGGGAAAAGCGGGTGGTTGCCGATTACCTTCGGCACCGGTAGTGGGTAAGCAAATGGCAATAGTGACGGTCAGCCTCGCCGCTGTGACGCATGGTAGAAATATTTCAGAACATTCGTCAGCCCTATGACTTCGCAGCACCTTGTGCGGAGCTGGCGCCCTACGTAGAGTTCTTCGCGGAGTCAGCACGGGATATGACTCGGCAGCCGGTTGGTCCGGAGTCCTACCCGACCAAAATGTTTGCCAGTTGGACGCCTACCCTTTATTTCAATTTAGGCCCTGCCTACACCCTCGACCTAGCTGATACTCGCTACCAAGTGCACGCGGCGGTAGATGTACTACTGCTGCGTAATCGCGCGGTGGTGCGCCATGTGTCAAACGCCGACCACTGCTTCACGGTAAAGTTTTACCCGGGTGGTCTGGAGGCGGTCCTGGGTTTCAGCCAAGTGGGGCTGGCCGACCGCCTAGTGCCGCTAGGGCAAGTATTGCCGCCTTGGCTGCCCGCGCAGCTTCGGCAGGCTTGCTCCTTTGCCGAGCGAACCGACCTAATGCAGCGCTACCTGGTGCAGGCCCAGCGGGGTACGCCCGCGCCCGACCACTACCTGCGCCTAGTCAGCGAGGCCATTGGAGAGTACCAGGCGACTGGCTTGCAGCTGCGTACATCCGCCGTGGCCGAGCGGTTGTTTTTAACCTCTAAAACTATAAACCGGTACTTTCATCGGGTAGTGGGCACGGGGCCCAAGGAGTATTTTGCCCTATTGCGCGCCCGGGCAGCACTTACAGCCTTTGTAGCCAATCCCGCCGAGTTTGCCCCCGACGACTATGGCTACTACGACCGCAGCCATTTCGGCCGGGACATGCGGAGCTTCACTGGGCAGCCACTGCCGAAGCGCCGCCGCTAGATTGTCCGTTTTTTACTTTCAGCTCAGCTTCGGCCAAGTAGTTCTTTGCGCCTTCATTACTGGCCCATGAAAGTACTAGTTGCTGTGTTGTTATTCTGCTGTGGGGTGCCCTGGGCGGTGGCCCGAGCTCAGGCCTACCGACCTCGCCTCGAACTGCTGGCCTGCCCCGTAAAATACGACGCCCGCCTAGTGGTGAAATACGGCTACCTGGCAGTGCCCGAAAACCGGCGGCAACCCCAGCGACGGACGGTCAAAATTCCGTTCTTATTCGTGCGGCGGCCTACGCAGGACGCTCGCCGGCTGGTTTCCCTGTTTAGCACCGGTGGTCCTGGCTACAGCACCACCGCCAACGTAGACAGCATTGGGTATCACTCTGACTTGCTCAAATACGGAGGCGTCATTTTATTTGACCAGCGCGGCACGCGGCGAGCCCAGCCCTGTTTGGACTGCCCAGCCGTGGATGAAGCCGTGCGGCGCAGCTACCGCACCGGGCTGAATAAGGACAGCCTAGCACTGGCGGCCGTTCGGCAGTGCCGCCAGCGCTTCAGTCGCCAGGGCATTGACTTGGCAGCCTACACGACCTTGGAAAGCGCTGAGGACATCAACGACCTGCGGCTGGCGCTGCGGCTGGATTCGCTCAACCTAATAGGTATCTCTTACAGCGGCGGCCTGATGCTGACAGTAGCCCGCACCCACCCTGAGGCCGTGCGCAGTTTAGTGCTCAACTCACCGTTGCCTGGCTACACCCGCTACGAGGAAGAAGGCCTGCTCAACATTAACGAGGCGCTGGAGCAAGTACTGGCGCGTTGCGAGGCCGACTCGGCGGCCCACCCGGCTTACCGGCAGCTGCGAAGTCGATTTCGGGCGTACTTCACCGCCCTCACGGGTAAGAAATTTACACTGCGCTACTTAGAGCAGGGCACGCGCGACAGCCTGCGGATTACATACACGAAGAATGAACTGCTGGATGCACTAGTCAATCGTCTGACCACCGAGCAGGTGGCTACCGTGCCGCAGGTGCTCGACGACCTGCTACAGGGCCGGCATGCCGCCTACGTGCGCGAGCAGGTAGATGCCGCCTTTGCCGGCGACCCCGCTCTGGCCCTGGGCATGCGCTACTCGGTATACTGCACCGAGCAGCTGGCCTACGCTCGTCCTGCCGCCGAAAAGCGCCAAGGCCAAGTAATGCCCTGGCTGGCCGGCTACCCATTCAACAATGTGAACCACGCTATTTGCGCCTGCTGGAACGTGTCGCCGGAGCCGCCCGCAGTGAAGACGCCCGTGTATTCGGCTGTGCCAGCACTGCTGGCCGCTGGTGATATTGACCCGTGGTGCCGGCCGTTCTACAATCAGCTCATTAAGCACTACCTTCCTAATAGTCAGTCATTAGTTTGGAAAAATAAGGGTCACGCGCCGGGCTTCACTACACCGGGTGTTGATTACGTGCAGTTATTTCTGGCGCACCCGTATCAACTCCTGCGGGTGCCTTCCCCAGGCCTGCGCCTAGAATAAGTGCCTGTTGCCGCGCACCGCTGACACCAGTCACTTTAGACGCTGCCGCTGCTTGGGGTACCAGACCTGGCAACTCTACCAGTCCAATAAAATTTCCTGCGCCTTCTCAGGCCACTTGAGTCTTACGTTTACCTTACGTAGTGTCTAGCCGTGCATTACGTGGCAGCAAGGTCACGCAACCGCTTTCAGCTATGTACATTCTTAATTCCTGTTCCGGATGGTGGCGACTGCTTTGGTGCAGTATCTGGCTGCTACTAAGCAGTCGAGTCATCTGGGCGCAGGGCACACAGGCCCCTGTAGAGGTGCGTGTTCCCTTTGCCCCGCAGCCGGTGGCCGGCAGCGACGGGCTGGTGCACATAGCCTATGAGCTGCACCTCACCAATTACTACCAGTCTACGGGTACACTCCACTTACAGCAGCTTACCGTATGGGCCAATGATGGCCCGCTGGTGCTGGGCCGCTTTGCCGGCTCAGCCATCAACCGCCTGCTGGCGCATCCGGCCACCGGCCCGGATACGGTGGCCGTCCCGGTTGAGGCCGGTAAGCGCGTCGTGCTGTTCCTCTGGCTTACTTTGCCCGCCAACCGGCCTCGCCCTCGGCAGTTACGGCATCAGCTCATTTTTGCCGCCCCAGGTGGTGGGCAGCAGGTGGTGGATGGGGTACGTACCGCGTTGAATCCAACTCCCACAGTGGTGTTGGGTTCCCCGTTGCGGGCGGGACCGTGGCTCGCTTACGCGGGACCGGGTAATCCCCACGCGCACCACTGGAACGGCGTAGTGGTAATAAACGGCCAGACGACGATTCCACAACGCTACGCCACTGATTTTTACGGCCTCACACCCGCCGGGCACGTGCTACGCCGCCCGGTGGCCTTTGACCAGCTTAGCACCACCACGCACGCCGATTGGGTGGGTTTCGGGGCCGACGTGCTAGCCGTGGCTGACGGTATCGTGCGCGATGCGCGCGACGGGGAGCCTAACCGCCTGCCAATGAGCCCGCAGCCGGTTCTTACTGACCTAACGGAGCGCCTGCTGATGGGCAATTTCGTGGTGCTGGAAGTCGCCCCCGGCGTGTTCGCGCACTATGCGCACCTGCAACCCGGTAGCTTGACGGTGAAGGTGGGCGACCGGGTGCGGCGGGGTAGCGTGCTAGGCCGCCTGGGGCAGTCGGGACAAGCTCCCTTACCGCACCTGCACTTTCAGGTAAGCAACGCCCTTACGTTTGAAGAATCGGAGGGCCTGCCGTTCGTTTTTCGAGCCTTCGCGCGTACGGGTTCGGCGACGTTAGGGGAGGCGCTGGACCAGACTGCCAAGGTGCCCGTTGCGCCCCCTTTCGTAAAACCTTGTCAGCAGGCACTGCCACTGGATGGGGACATTGTTTTGTTTGATAAACCCACTGTTCGCTAGCTAAGCAGCAGGAAACGCTACCAACTACCGCTCAGCCCTAAGTCTTTGCTCCGCCGACTACCGGGTCCTGACGAGGCCTTGAAGCCCATGCTCTTCACCTGGGACTATCAAAAACGCTGACGTTCAAATCGTCTGCTTACCCTACAGCCACTGGGCATGTTAGTGCCGGGGATGGTTTTTTTTCAGCTCGGACAGCAGCACCGGGAAGAACTGCCCAAAGTCACGGTACTGCGAACGGCCATAATACTGCCGCTCGATGATGCCCAGCAGCTCGGCGTACAGCAGGTAGAACTCATCCGGCGACGTTTCCAGTTCGGCCTCCCGGCTAACCTTGCCCGTGCGAATGCGCAACAGGCTTGTCACGGCCTGCGTCGTGTTCTCATTGAGGTAGCTGGCCCAGCCCCCGCGCAGCGCAGCCTTGCTTTTAATGGCGGGGTCTTGCTGCATAATGTAGTCCAACGCCTGAATTTCTGCCTGGTACTGGCGAAAAACCGGCGCCAAATACGTGTGTCCCAACTCGTGCCAGGTAATCTGGGAAGTCCGGGCTGGTGCATAAAAAGTAGGCGCCTTCGTCAGGGAGTCGTGATGCTGTACTACCTGACTATAGGCCACCATAATGGTACTCTGGTTGGGAAGGTTGGGGTTGATGCCGCGCAGGTCTGACATCGCGTAGGAGCCACAGTTGAGGGCCCCCAGCGTAAAGACTACGGGCTTGTCGCGCCGCAGGCGGTAAAAGGCATCCATTGCTTTCAGCATACCATCCTGGTAGAGGCCCCGTTCAAAGCTGGCAACCCAGCGGGCGTACTCGGGCGCGTGGGCTTGGTAAAAGTCCCAAAAGTGACTGTCCTCGTAGAAGCGGGCACAAGCCTGGAAGTACGCCTGCAACTGGGCCAGGTCACCGACTTTCTCGTAGCCGTCCATATGGGCCGGCTGCATCGTCGCCACTTGTAGCGCCGGGAAATTATAGAATGCCCAGCTCAGGCGCACTGGGAAGTCGCAACTAATGTGCGGCAGGGTGCGGGCAAGCTGTACGGCCGGGTGCTGGCGGTACGCCTGGAAATACCGCAGCACTTCCCCGTTATAGGTAGACTTCGCCATTTCGGCCGTGTCGGCCAGTAGATGAATGACTTGCAGCAGCTCGGTGCCAGGATAGACAACCACTTTGACCGGAGCCTGGGCTCGACTTGGGATGCAAAATAGTAGGCCTAGTAGGGCGAAGCAGTAGACGCGGAGTGTCATTTGAGTTAGACGGAAGAGTTTAGGTTAGAGGCCGCTGCCTGAGCGATTGGTATTTTCCTGCACGTTGGTGCTGCGGCTGCTGGTGCGCGCGTTGGCGTTGCCCAGGTTGTAGGTCAGCAGCAGGCGCAGGAGGCGGTTGGTGCCCCGGCTCACGTTGAGCGCCTGTAGCTCGGGGGCATCGTAGCGCACGCGGTAGCGGTAGAGGTCGAAGGCATCACTGAGGTTGAGCTTGAGAGTAGCGCGCTGGTGAGCGAAGGTTTTGCGCAGGCCAAAATCTACCGATGTGGCGGGCCGACTGCGCTCGAAGGCACCCATTGCCTCGCCCGACAACGCGTCGGCGGCTGCCTCCAGCACCCACTGCCGGGGTAGGGTAGTGGTAGCCGTCACGGAGCCCCCAAAAGAGGGCACCCGCGTGTTTACTTCGGTATCATTCACCGTTACCTGGTACACGCGGTAGGCGTACCAGTAGCTCACATCCAGGTGCAGCCAACGGGCGGGGTCGAGCGGCACCGTGCCGTTGACATGGTACCAGGCCACCTGGCGGGGGGTAGTGTTGGTGAAGGAGGTGCGCACCAGCGTCTCGCCCGGCCTGGTGGTTTGGTCGAGGGTGTAGTAGGAAGAGTAGACCTGGGTGGCCCGGTCGTAGGAAAGTGTCGTCACCACGGCCTCCTTCCAGACGTGGCGCAACGAGACGCTGTGCGTAAGGAACGGCAGCAGCGTAGCATCGCCCTGGCGGTACTCGTAGCGGCCCGTAAAGCGCTGAAACGGGCTGTATTGGTAGTAGTTGGGGCGGTCGAGGCGGCGGCTGTATGCCAGCGTCAGCTGCTGGCGCGGCCCTAGCGGCCGAGTCAGCGAGGCCGAGGGCATCAGGTTGAGGTAGCGGCGGGTTACGACCGGTATACTCTGCTCGTCGTAGCCGTTGGCCACCGTTTGCTCGGCCCGCAGGCCCGCCTGCCACTTCAACCTATGGAGTTGCCCGCTAGCCTGCCCATAGGCAGCCCCGATGACTTCAACAAAGCGGAAATAGTCTTGACGCAGCGGTCCAGGGGCAAAGTCGCTGCTGAAAGGGTTGCGGTTGTCCGTGCGCGTGAGCTGGGTGCCCGCTTCATAGCGCAGCCCCCGGCGGGTAGGCTGCACGTAGTCGGCCCTAGCCGTGAAAATGGGGCTGGTGAAGGGGCTAGCCAGGTGGTTTGCTGCTTGCTCCGCGAGAGCGGGAGGAGCCGGCACGTAGGTGCGGTAGGCAAAGTCGGACGTCAGTTCCTGGTGCAGGTAGGCCCCGTCGAGGCTCAACGTCAGCTGCCGGCCCAGCGAGTCGAGGCGGTGCACGAGTTGGCCGCTGAGCGTGGTGTAGCGTTGGCGAGTCAGGCGCTGCTGGTCGGTGTGCAGCTCGTAGCCGGGGCTAGCCACCGGCTGGCTGCGTAGCACCCCGTGCAGGCCGAACTGGTCGAGGCTCCAGAGCTGCTGGGCCTGCACGCTTAGTGTGGTGCGCTGTGTGGCGTACAGCTCCGCGTTGATAGTCAGGCGTTGCGTGCGCAGGTGGCTGCGGGTTTGGTCGTCGCTCTGGCGTTGGGTTACCAGCTGGCCATTTTCGAGCAACTGCTGGTCGCGCCACTGCTCGCCGATAGTGTAGTTGTCCACGTTGCTGAGCGAGGCGTATACGCTGGCCCGGCCCCCGCGCCGGCTAAAAGTTAGGCTTTGCTGATGCTGGGGCGTGCTACCCAGAGCCCCGAAATAGCCGTACGCCCCACCGGCTTGCAAGGTGTAGTAGCTGCCGTAGCGCTGAGCCTTCTTGGTGCGGATAGTGAGAATGCCGCCCGTGCCGGATGCCTCGTAGCGCGCCGAAGGGTTTTGAATGACCTCGATAGTGGCCAGGTCTTCGCTGCGGAGCGAGCGCAGCAGCTGGGCGAGTTGCTCGGCCGAGAGGCGCACGGGCCGGTCGTCGAGCATAATAAGGGGCGGCTGGTTACGCAGCAACACCTGCTCGCTGCCTCGGTTCACGGTCACGCCCGGCACCTTGGCTAGCACCTCCAGCCCGTTGAGACCGGCCTGGGTGGGGCTAGCTGCCACGTTGACTATCAGCTTGTCACCATCTACTTGGACCCGAGGCGGGGTACCCGTTACTACCACCTCCCGCAAATTCTGCGGGCTGGCTTTCAGCGTTATGGCTCCCAGCTCCTGGGTCGGCGGTACCGCTGCCAGCGTGACGAGTTGCCGGTAGGGAGTGTAGCCCACTGCCGAAACCCGCAGCAGATAAGGTTGCGGGGGCAGCTTGTCGAAATGGAAATTGCCATGCTGGTCGGTAGCCATGCCGCTTACGAATGCCGAGTCGGGCGCGGTCAGCAGCACCACGCTGGCAAAGGGCAGCGGCTGCTGGTGCTCGTCGCGCACGGTGCCGCCGAGGTGGCTAGTCTGGGCGTGCAGGCCACTAGGGAGCAGCAAGCCAGCGACTAGTAAGTAGCGGTAACTCATGGGGTAGTAGGGGAGGAGAGGCTACAAAAGTCCCCGGCCTACGCCACGCGTTAAAGTCTTTTAGGCAAACTCCAGTCCTTTCTCGACTACCAGCTCGACCCGTAAAATCCTCGCCTTTTTTTCGACCAACGCCCTCGGATTCTCGACAGCGGGGCTAGGCCCGTGGAGTGCTTGCGTCGTTCCTTCGGGGCTTTAATTCTCCCCCGTGACTATCCGCCAGCTACTCGATTATTACCAGCGCCAGCCGTGGTTGCGCGTAGCTGCCCACGGGCTGCTGTGGCTGCTACTATGGGTTTCGACGGAAGACCCCGACCAGCCTACGTCAATCCTGGCCCGGCTGTTGGAACTGACTTACGCGATGGCCAGCTTTTACCTGCTGTTTTATGGTCCAGTGCCGCGCTGGTGGGCCCGGGGACAGGTTGTTGGCCCGCTGGTGATAGCAGTGGCTTTGGTGTTGAGCAGCGGTGCGGTGATTTACGGAGAGTATCAGCTCGACAACCCACATTCTACCTACGACTTTTTGCCGGCCTTCGAAACCTACGGGGTGCTGGCCATCTTCCTCTCCAGCCGGTATTTTTTTTACGCCTTCTACAACGGGCTGATACTCAATTTAGCGGCCCCTAGCGTGCTCAAGCTGACTAAAACCCTGTACGAGCGCCAGCTCACCCGCCAGCAAACCGAGCAGCTTACCCGCCACCTCCAGCTCGACGCGCTGCTGAGCCAGGTCAGCCCGCACTTTTTGTTTAATACGCTCAACAATCTCTATAGCTTGCTGCTGCACGCTGATGCGCGGGCTCCCGCCATTACCCGGCAACTGGCAGCCCTGCTTCGCTATACCGACGAGCTAGCCGGGCAGCCCTGGGTGACGCTGGCGGCTGAGACCGACTTCATTGAGGGTTTTCTGGCGCTCGTCCGCCTGCGCTACGGAGCGGAGGTGCGTCTCGAAAGTCACTGGCAGCTAGGCGTGGCCGGCGCCCAGCGTATTCCGCCACTGCTGCTGCTGCCGCTGGTAGAGAACGCTGTCAAGCACGGCCTGAGCCAGAGCTTAGGTGAGGCCTGGCTCTGCCTGCGAGCCGAAGTGCAGGCTAGTGAGGTGGTTGTAACGGTGGCCAACAGTCGCGTTGAACCGCTAGCCACGCCGGCCGCACCCGGTCGTGGCCTGGGCCTCTCGACCCTGCGGGAGCGGCTAGCTTTGCTTTACCCTGGCGCTACCCCGCTGCACCTCGAAGCCACGGCTACAACATTCCAGGCTACGTTGCGGCTGCCGTTGCGAGTTGCTGCTGGCTTGGTCCACTCTTTACCGGCAATCGCCCCCTTAGCGGTGCCTGAGCCGGCATGAGGGCGCGCCCGTTGGCCCGTTGGTGGGCATGGGGCGGCGCTGTGCTGCTCTGGGTAGCATTCTACCTCACGGTACACTTCAACGTCAATGACGAGCAGTATTCCTTCTGGCTGCCGATGAAGTTCATCGTGGCCGCGCCCCAGGTGGGGTTTTCTATAGCGGCGGTATATGGGTTTGGGTGGTTATTCGCCCGGCCGCTGGACGTGCCAGTGAGCCGGGTACTGCTGTACCTGCTGGCGAGCTTCGTGCTCCTACACATTGTGTACTACTATGCCCTAGCGGCGGCCCAGCCCTTCGCGCCCGACCTTTCCGTTACGCACCGGCGCTGGGCGGGCTTTATGGCGGGCCAGGGACCTTTTTATTTTCTGCGAAACTTCCATTACCTGCTCACCGTCAGCTCCTACTTGCTTTTCTCTCAATTGTGCGTGCCGCTAGGGGTGAAGATGCTGGTCGATGCCCGGCGCGAAAACCAGCGTTTGGCCGCTGCTCGCCAGCAGCAGGCAGCCTGGGAGCTAGCCGGCGTACGTACACGCCTCAACCCGGTCTTTTTGCAGCAAATGCTGGCGCACCTTCCTACTCTGTTGGCAGTGGGGGAGCAGGCCACTGCTGCCGAAGCCACGCTCCAGCTGGCCCGGGTGTTGCGCTACACCCTCTACGAGGCTCGCACTCCCTACGTCCCGCTTCGACCTGAGCTGGATGCCCTACTCGACTACGTGCAGCTGCAAGAACTGCGTCTACACGAGCAGGTGGAGGTATCGCTGCACCTGACGGTAGCGCACGCCGAGCACCAGCAGGTGCTAAGCGGGCTACTACTGCCTCTCACCGAGCAGTGGCTAATGCTGGCCACCACCCTGTTGGAAATCGACTTGCGGGTGCACGAGGCTACGCTCACCCTCGTGCTACAGGCTGTAGGGACCCCTAGCCCGGCCCAAGCCGTGCCAACTGCCGTGTTGACCCGCCTGGCCCACTATGCGCCAGCTCACCAGCTTACTACCCACCACACGGCTGTCGCGCATACCCTCACGTTGCAGTTGCCTTTGCGTTCAGCCGTCGCGCCGGGGCCTAGCCATTAATTCCTTATGCTCCTTATTCGCTGCCTGCTGCTCGACGACGAACCCCTTGCCCGACAAGTGCTGCGCACCTATGCTGAGCGCCTACCCTTCTTACAGGTGGTAGGTGAGTGCAGCAACGCACTGGAAGCCTATGAGTTGCTACGTCAGCAGGAGGTGGAGTTGATTTTCTGCGACATCGAAATGCCCCAGATTTCCGGTCTGGATTTTCTGCGGGCCCTGCCTCGCCGCCCGCTGGTGATACTAAGTACGGCCTATGAGCAGTACGCCCTGGCCGGCTTCGAGTTAGACGTGGTAGATTACCTGCTCAAACCTGTGGCTTTCGACCGCTTCTGGCGCGCCCTGGAAAAAGTGAAGGACCAGTTGGCGCTGCAACAATGGAAAGGGCTCCCTCCCGTACCCCCGGTAATGCCAGTCCCGCCCGAAGGGCTTCCCGCTACGCCAACTTCTGTAGCTCAAGACTTTATTATGGTGAAAGAGAACGGGAGCTTGGTAAAAGTGCCGCTGGTCAGTATTCACTACGTGGAGGGAATGAAGGATTACGTGAAGGTTTTCACGGGCGAGCGGCGACTCGTCATCTACCTCACCCTTAAGAAGATGGAAGAGGCGCTGCCTATTGACCAGTTTACACGGGTGCATAAGTCTTACCTGGTCCGCAACGCAGGTATTCAGGCGTTACAGGGTAACATGCTGGAGCTAGCCGTAGGGGTGCAGGTACCGGTAGGAATGCAATACCGTGAAGCGCTGCTACGGGTGCTGCACGTGCACGTGGTGCGGCGGTGAGGCAAACACTGGTGCTTAGTCGGTACCAAGCCTGGCACGCAGCAGGGCCAACAACTGCGGCAGAATGGCATTGGTGTGAGTGGCCACCTGCTGGGGGTAGGCACCACCTCAATGTTGGGCCGCACGCCGCGCCCCAATTGTGGATGGTGACAGGCGCTCAGCATTCGAACGTGCGGCAGCTGCAGCACAAGATGCGTAGCGGGTAGCTCCAACTCCGAGATGGTGCCGCTGCTGCCCACTGGGCTCGTTCGCACGGCCGCTTAGTAAGCCCCTCCTGCAAATCGAGTAGGTGGCGTTTGACCTGAGCCAGCAGCTCGGCGGGTACGAGAATCTGGACGCCGTGGCGGGTGAAGAGGTAACGCACCAGGACGGTGAGCTCGCGCAGCTCGTCTTGCAGTTGGGCGCGGGATTGCTCCCACTGTTCGGCGCTGCCCGGGGCTGGGCCAGGCAGGTGAGGCGCCGGGCAATGGCCTAGCTGACCAGGGCGGCCAGCAGGTCGAGCACCCGTTGCTCGGCGGCGGTGAAAGTGCGCGGGCGGCGGTCGAGGAGGCAGCGCGTGCCCAGGGGGCGCTGGTCGGGCAGGCGCAGCAGCGACCCGCCGTAGAAGCGCAGCTCGTTGGCTTCGGCGGCGTGCAGGGCCTTAGCGCGGCAGTACCCTGCCAGGCCTGCAAAGAGCGCTACGATGACAAGCAGAGGATACGTTGGGACCCCGTGAAGATGCGCCTGGGGTAAAACGCCGAGGCAGCGTGGCCCGTACTACCCCGAACCTTCCGTCTAACTCCTTCCCATGCCTGCCCTCCTTGGCACCCTGCGCACGGGCACCAGCGGCATCGTCGTGCCCGGCCCCAAGGCCACCTTTCCGGAGGCCTACCAGGCCACGAGCCGCCTCACCTACTATGCCACCCTGTTTAACTCGGTGGAGATTAACAGCACCTTCTACCGCATACCCCAGCCCAAAACGTTTGCGGCCTGGGCCGCTGAAACCGGCCCGGAGTTTGATTTTACCCTCAAGCTTTGGCGCGATATTACGCATACCAAGACGCTTGCCGAGGACCTCTCCGGCCTTGTCCGCTTTCTGGAGGCAGCGCGGGAGTTGGGCACCAAAAAGGGCTGCCTGCTCCTTCAGTTCCCGCCCAGTAACACCATTCGCCAGCTACACGCGGTCAGTGCCCTCTTGACTGCGCTGGCCGCGGCAGACCCTGCCCACGCGTGGCGCAAAGCGGTGGAGTTTCGTCACGCAAGCTGGTATGCCGAGGATACGTTTGAGATGCTGGACCACCACGGCGCCACCCTGGTGCTGCACGACAAAGGTCCCGCCCGAAACGGCCGGCTCAACGAGGGGGCAGACTTTGTCTATCTGCGCTTCCACGGCCCGCAGGGAAATTACCGCGAGTCCTACGAGCGCGACTTTCTGCACGACCAGGCCGAGCAGATATACGAGTACCTCCAAGAGGGGAAAGACGTGTATGCCTATTTCAACAATACCATGGGCGCTGCTTTTGACAATGCCCAAGACCTGTACCGGCTGGTAGCGGAGCGGGCCTGAGCCTTACGACGCGCGTCTGGGGCAGGGTAGCGCTGGTTTCCAGGGCCAGGTCGTGGTAAACCACGGCGCGGGCCTGTCTGGATAAACTCTCCTTTTCGTGAACACCGGGCAATTAGGCGGTATTAAACGCCAATAAGCCGCTAGAAGGCCGGGAGAGTTTACGAAACCCGTCTACGAATTAAAGTTTACGAAACGCGCCGAGGGGATGAGTTTCGTAAACGCCTAAACGGGTGCCTGGTCCCCCGCCAAAGTGCTACGCCGAACGCGCCCCAGAGGGGAGCCCAAACCAGTGAGATTACGGGAAGTGTCCGACAATACCCATTATGTGAGAGGACGGAAAGTGGAAAGTCTAGTTAATTTAAACTTACCTCACTTCCATCTTTTGTGCAATCACACACTATTTACTTGCCGGTTCTACAAGATAGCAGTGAGAAGTAACGATTCAGTCTAACCGCTTGGCTTGCTGCTGCCCATTCTGAATTTTCGTCAGGCCCGTAATGCGACCCGTTTTAGCCGTTTGAAACAGGAGCTGTAAATCGACGGTGCGTGCAAAGAATTTCCCGGCTTGGTAGGGAACAAGTTCTACTTTGCGTCCAAATGCTTCCCCATACAGCGTCAAGCCTTCTCGACGAACCGCGAGAATAAAGTCCGGGGTGAATTGGTAGTGGCCCACGTAGCGGTCTAGCGTAGCCGCAGCTACCTGGATAGGGGGCGGATTTAATAGGTGCTCCTGCGTCCGCTGCCAATTGGTAGTACCGGTGGGGCTGGTGGCGGTAAACCCGATGACAGCACCGTTTTTATCGCGGTTGATAGCGAGCAGTGTCAACGTCTGCGGCTCGTAGAATTTATCCAGTGCATAGGCCAGCAATGGCGCTTTGTCGCCCCCGCGTGGCATGAAGAGCAACTGGCCGGCTTCCCAGCTAATCTTGCGTTGGCCGGCCCCGTCCGCTTGGTAAATCCCGGCATAGCCTTGCTGCTGGCGAGCGGTGAGGGAGAGCGTCGTGTGCGGATAGGGCTTCCCGATGGCCTGAGCGGCCAGCAGAAACGCCGTGCGCTCGGGGTCCGGTGCCGGATTGCAATTAGTCAACAGGCTGACGAACAGTTGCTGCTGCGGCAGATAGAGCACGTAGGTGAGAAAGCCGTTGATGCGGCCGACGTGTTTGACGACCGGACTACCTTGGAGGGTGCCTACCTCCCATCCGTAGCCGTAGGCCGTGTACTTCCCGTTCGCCAAGCGATAGGGAGTTTGGGCCTGGGCTAGACTCGCCGCCCGCACGACCCGGCCCTGGCGCAAGGCCTCGTACCAGCGTAACAGGTCGTCTCCATTGCTCAGCAACGAGCCGGCCGCATACGGCAGACTCATGCTTAACGCGGCCGCGTTCTCGTACCCGGCCGGACCGGGTTGATAGCCGGCGGCCCGCTCGGAAACCACCTGTTCGGGGTGGTCGTAACCGGTATAGGTCATGCCCAGCGGCGTAAAGAAGGTATCCTGTAGGTAACGCTCGTACGATTTACCGGACACCACTTCGATGAGGTAGCCCAGCAGTACGTAGCCCGAATTACTATAGCGAAACTGGGTGCCGGGCACAAAGTCCAGGGGTTGCGCTTCGATGAGAGTGACGAGTTGGCGCGGCGTAAGGTCCTGCCGCTGAAACTGCGGGGTAAAGGTGGGCTGGTGCGTGTAGTCGGGGATGCCCGCGGTGTGCGTTAAGACTTGCTCGATGGTGAGCGAATGCCCCTGGGTCGGGTAGTCGGGCAAGTAACGGGTCAGTTCGTCGTGCACCGAGAGCTTCCCTTCTTCGGCCAGCTTGAGGATGGCGCACGCGGTAAACTGTTTGGTCAGCGAGCCCAGCCGAAACCGGTACTCAGGCGTTAGGGCCACGTGCCGTTCCAAATCCGCTTGCCCAAAGGCACGGCGGTAGAGCACGTGGCCGGCTTGCGCGACCAGGACGGCCGCGCCAGGACCAGTAGCGGGAAACTGCTGGGTCAAGAGCGAGTCCCACGCCGGGATGAACTGCTGCGCCCATCCCAGGTGTGCTTGACTAAGTAAGCAGAACAGCAGCAAGTGAACGTGCCAAGTACGTTTCATGGGGAGGTAGGTGAAGAAGCGGCGAAAGCAAGTGGTGCGCTACGCGCGGGGGGGAAGGGTTCGCAGGACGTAATATGCCACGACCAAACTCACCCCTAGAAAGAAGAAGATGGTCACCGGGTAAGCATATTCTTGGCTATTGGCCAGGGGCAAAGCGCGCAGGAAGGCTCCCGCTGCGATGCCGGCGGCCAGGCCCAGGCAGAGAATACCCAATAGCAGCAGCAAGGATAGGTAGGCACCCGGCCGGTGAAAGGCGGTAGGAGACAGCCCTTTCTCCAGCAGCGCTAGGCGCTCTTTGTGGCGCGTCGTGAGGTAGTAGTAGCTGGTGCCAAATAGGACCAAGGCGAGAGCCAGGGTCATGAACACGGCGGCGGAGGTGGCTTCCATGGGTTGAGGTGTAGTTTTCCCTTAGACTACCAAACGCGCCAAGTGGTCACATCATGTGACCACTTGGCGCGTTTGGTAGTCTAAGCCAGTACATGGGTTTATTTTACACGCCATCCGCCGAAGACCAGCTCTTGCAGCAAGCCATTCAGGGCGAGCGGCGGGCATTGGAACACTTGGTGCAGACCCACCAAGCCATGGCGTACACGGTGGCCCTGCGGGTGGTGGGCAATCAGCAGGATGCGGAGGAAGTAGTGCAGGACGCCTTCTTGAAAGCGTTTGGGTCCCTGGCACAGTTTCAACGCGCCGCGAAGTTTTCGACGTGGCTCTACCGTATCGTGTACAATACAGCCTTGACGAGCCAGCGCAATCGCCCAGCCGTAGCCAGCGACTTAGGGGAATCGCTGCTTAGCCAAGAGAGCACGCACCAGGAGCCGAGCGGCTGGGAAGAGCTGGAACAAGCGGACCGCCAAAAATATGTCACCTTAGCCTTGAGTCGCTTGCCAGCGGACGATGCGTTGGTGCTCACGCTACACTACTTAGGCGAGAAAAGCATCGCCGAAATTTGCACCATCTTGGGGAAGAAAACATCGGCCGTTAAAATGCAATTATTACGCGGGCGGCAACAAGTAGCCCAAGCGTTGCGCCAGTTGTTGCCTACTGAACTTCGGAATCTATGACGAGCAAGCGCCCCACTCCCCCGGAAGAAGCGATAAAAACGCTCCTGCAAGAACACGGCTTGCAGCAACCGTCCGCGCAGTTCTCCGCCGCGTTAACGCAGCTGGTGGTAGCGCACTATTCGCCGCCGGCGGTCGACACGTATCCGGCGGGGGCTTGGGTAGGAAAAGTCATCCTGTGGGGACTCGCTGGCACCCTCTTGCTCCTGCTGGTGGTTTTTGCTTCGCCCACGCTCCTGTTATCCGTGGCGGGCATGTCAGTGGGTGCGTTGGGGGTAGGACTCGGCGCGCTCATCTGGTTGCTGAAGCAGTCAGATGCTACTCAACAACCGTTCACGTTAGGGGCTAAGAGTAACCTTTCCTAAAGCCAGTACTAAGACGAGCGTTTTTAGCAGCCAGGCAGGAAGTGAGCGTGAGCGCTGCGCATCTGGCCTTTATTAAAAGGTTGGTCCAAATGTCGCATTTGCCAACCCGTCATACGAGCAATTACTCCACAAATGGTAGAGGCTTACTTGCTTTTTAAGTCGTCGTTATTGGCTTTACGATGTTCCCGCTCTGGGGCATCCTGCCCGAAGCGATAATTTAGACTCAGGCGGAAGGCGCGTTGGTAGCTCCGATACTCCGTGCGCTCGTCGATGAAGGCAGTGGTGATGCTGCTCCGATTGGGAAACGAGTCGTTGAAAGGGTTCAGCACGTTCAACGTCACATCCGCCTTTTCCCCTAAGAGCGTCTTTTTCACTCCCATCGAATAGGAGAGACTAGCTCCACCTTGCCCTTGTAGGATAGGCGTTGGTAAGGACCCCGATAGGGAGGCCTGGGCCGTGAGCGTACGGCGGAAATGATAGGACGTATCCACATTCATGCCCGCGCTGAAGCCGCGGCGTAACACCTCCCGGTCAGGGCTCAGGAATACGACATACTGGGCATTGGGCCCGCCGCTTACTTCCCATTGCTTGGTAAACTTGGCCGTCCCGTAGAGCGTGAGCTGGTAATAGGTGGTGGAAGCCACATTGGCATAGGTTTGCGCCGTTACGCCGGGAGTAGTAGTCGGCAGGCGCACGGCTTCAATAGCGTTGCCGGTGTGGCGTACCGTACCCGAGGCGATGACCGGCGCAGCGTGGACGAGCGTGTTGTAGCTGACCTCGTAGGCATCGGTTAGCTCTGGAGCCAAGTCTGGGTTGCCATAGGTAATGTTTTGGGGATTGGAGCGGTCCACGAAGGGATTTAGGTAGTCGATATTGGGGCGGGTGATACGGCGACTGTAAGCCAAGCGCAGGCTGGTGGTATCCCGCCGAAACGTGTAGTTCAGGCTGGCGTTGGGGAGCACGGATACATAGCTGCGCGGAGCCAGGCTGGTCCCGCTCGTCCGAAAATCAGCGGAGAAGCTGGTCCGCTCGACGCGGCTACCCAGGGTGGTAGTGAGCTTTCTGCCAAGGGTTGTGGCGTAGCTCGCGTAGGCTGCCTGCACGTCCTGTGCATAGCTGAAATCAGTGCCCCAGCTTGCCAGGAGTACAAAATCAGGTGTTTGCGCTGGCGTGAGACCCTCGACGGTAGCGACCGCCCCTGTGCGCCGAAAAATAGCTTTCAGGCCGACTTCCAACGTGTTTGCTTCGCCAAATGGTTGCTTGTAGTCGGTTTGCGCCGTTACTTCCTGACCCGGGGTGCGACCCTGGCTGCGCTCCCGGTAGTCGGCCCGGTCCGGAGCCAGGGCCACGGCTGAGGCAGTGAACTGGTCGAACGCATAGCCAAAGGTGCCGGCGTTGCGGGCGTACTGGGCCAGCACGCTCCATTCGCGGCGGGCCTGGGCAAAGGTGCGGATATAGGTGCCGGTTACCTCGTGGCTACTGTTGCCAACGTACTCCGTGTTGGCGCGGGTAAACAGCTGATTCAGCGTAACATCAGGTGAAGCCAACCGATTGAACAGGTCACGCTGTCCCTGCCCCTGGTAACCACTCAGCGTCCCGGTCAACGCAAAACGATGGTGCTCGGCTGGGTCATAGTCCAGGCTGAGCGTCGAGTTATACCACTGGCCCGAGTTAATCCGGCGACCGCTTTGGGTCAGGGTGTCTATCCCGAGGGCCGAGAACCCGAGCCGCTGGCGGGTGAGTTGGTCGGGCTCGTACCAGGTGCCGGTGCTGGCCGCCGCGTTGACACTGACGGGCCCGCGCTTAAAGCCGAGCGCGGACGTAAGTTCGGTGGCGCGGTTGCCCCCACTAGCTCCGACATGGCCGTTGAGCTGGCGGCGGGCCCCTTTTTTGAGCACGATATTGATGATACCAGCCGTGCCCTCTCCATCGTCCCGGGCAGAAGGGGTAGTAATGACTTCCACACTTTGTATTTGGTCAGCGGGCAAGCCTTTCAGGGCTTGCGTCAGGTTTTGCGCGAGCGTGGGGGAAGGATGGTTGTTAACGAGTACCTTAAAATTGGTGGAGCCGCGCATGGTAACAGTGCCCAGGCCGTCCACGGCCAACAGGGGCGTCTTGCGTAGCACATCGGCCGCCGTACCGCCCGCGTTACCGATATCCTGGGCGGCATTGTAAACGAGGCGGTCCGGTTGCACCTCTACCAGCGGCTTGCGACCGACCACAACGGCCTCTCCAAGTTGCTGGGCCGCTGGCACTAGCAGAATTGGGGGGAGCGTAGTAGTCGCTGACGTAACGACGACCGGCTGCGTACGGGAAGCATAACCAACAAAGCTCACTTGCAGTCGAAACGAACCCGGTACCACCTTGGGCAAGGTGAACAAGCCCTGAGGGTCGGCCGTGGCCCCGGCGAGTTGGCTGCCAGTAGCGGAGAGAGGCAATAAGACGACCGTGGCGTAGGCCACCGGCTGATGGCTCACAGAGTCCTGCACACTACCTAGCAAGGTGCCCGGCAACTGTTGGGCCAGCGTTGCGAAGGGAGCTACCAGGTGCAGGAGTACCAGCAGCGTGCTAGTGCGAAGAAGAAGGCCTAGTTGGTGGGACATTAAATGAAGGCAAGTGAGTCTCTGAAAGTAGGGGCCGAGTAGCGTTTGGTTGCATACGGTCAGTCAGAAAAAGTCTGGCGTGCAACGCATTAAGCGGGTACGTGTTTTTAATGCATGAACTGGCAGCTCACAAGTGCGATTGGCGGGGGACTGCTTAGTCTGGCAGCGCACGGGCAGGCACAACGCCCGACAGGCGATGGCGTGGAGGCAGTCTATTACGAAGGCAGTAATTTTGAGCGCCCCTTGCTCCGGCGTCGGGAGCCCACGGTGTATGAGCATTGGAGTCGCCTAGGGCCGGCCCCAGGCGTACCGGCGGAAAACTTTTCCGTACGCTGGACCGGCTGGCTGGTACCTCCGGTTAGTGGGCGCTACCTACTGTACATAAGTGTCGATGACGGCATGCGCATCTGGCTTAATGACCGGCTGCTAGTCAACGAATGGCAAATTCAGCCGGCAAGTCACTTTTCGGTGCCGGTGCAGTTGCAAGCAGGTCAGGCGTACAAGCTACGAGTAGATTATTTCCAAGGTCCCGAGTACACGCGAGCCCGCCTCACCTGGCAGTTACCCATGCCGCAGCCGGCACCGGCTTCCTGGCGTAACGCTTGGGGGCTACGAACCACAGTACCTGCTCCAGAACCCATTGCGCAACGCTACCTATTCTCCCGCCAGCCCGCACTGCCGACGTTGGCTCAACTTCCACTTGGCGTCCCCGTTCCCTCCCTTCCCCGCTCGGCGCCTGAGCGCATAGCACTCTCACCGCTCCGCCCAGTAGCGCGGGTACGCCAGCCACCCGCTAAGCCCCATCTCCCTCATTCCTTGTTACCCGTTCAGCCGCAGATATCCCACGACTCATCAGCAAGTAGGCTGACAGATTCGACCTTTACCCGCCCGGCACCTCAGCTGCAAACAGGCCAAGCAATGGTATTGCCAGCCCTGCGCTTTGAACAAGGACGGGCGGTGTTGTTACCAACTGCCCAAGTTGCCTTAGATAGCTTAGCCGCGCTGCTACAGGTCCAAGCAGCTTGGCAATTCGAAGTGCAGGGCCATACGGATAATCAAGGCGATAGAGCATTAAACCGTCAGTTGTCGCAACGGCGAGCGGAGGTAGTATGTCTTTATTTGAACGCGCATGGAATAGCCGCGAGCCGCCTCAAGCCAATAGGCTATGGAGGTACCCAACCCGTTGCGAACAATAATGACCCCTCCCTACGACCCCTTAACCGCCGGGTCGTATTCGTGCGCCGCTAAATAGTAACCAGTTGGTAGATGCGAATTTTGGACTAAACTTTTAACCGAGGCCACATCTTCTACAAATCAGGCTGTACAGCTTGTACAGAAGCGAGCGAGTTCTATGGCCCAGCAAGGTGCACCATATTGAGCCATGCCTCTTCTACCCCAACTAAGTAGTAAAGAGGGCTATTAGTGCGGGTCAAGAAGTGGGTTCTGAAAGTTTTCGACTCATGTATCTGAGAGTCATACTTTTTGAATAATGCAGCATGTTTTGTCGATTAAGGACCAACACGGCCCGGGCGGCGCTGCTGCTCACTTTGAAGAAAAAAGAGCCGGAATCGACGGGCTTGCTCCCCATGCCCGAGGCTGTGCAGCTGTTGACTCAGAACGGGTCGAGCTTCCTACGGCACGGTGGAAGGGCAGATTACGAGCTAAGCCTGCAGCGGAAGCAACTCACGCAGCGCTTCATCTACGACCTTATTGACGACGTGGCTGCCGAGCATGCTCAAAGTGGAGTGGTGGTTCTTTTCGACCAGCGTACTCTCATGAGCAGCTGGGACTGGCTCAGCGACCAGCGGTTGAACCCGGCTGACGTCAATTTTGGCCAGCTGTTGCCCCGCCCCGAGCCGCGTGCACAGTTGAACTGGCCCAACGTGACCTTCCTGCGCTTGCGCAGCGACCACGCCCCCAAAGCTATGCGTAGTGCTGACCGTACGATTCTCAAAACCTTGGATGGCAAAGGGGAGCGGCTGGCAACCTAGCACTGCCACGCGCAACTGCTGCGAATGCAAGACAGCCAGCACAAGGGGCTGACTACTTATCTCTCTTTTGGCGGTGATTTGGACACGTCGCGCATACGCGGGGCCAGCTGCTACCGGCAGTTGGAGAAAGCAGATGGCAGTCTGACGCAGCGCCATACCAAGAGGTGAGGTACACCGTCGGCCTTGGAAATAACTGTGGTAGGCCCAACCGACCCTGCCGATGAGCCGCGCTTCGCTGCTGATGACCTAGCAACGCTGGCTGAGGCGCTCCGCTTCGACCACGCCCATGCAGCAGGCTGGACGGCTCTGCCGGTACCTGTCCACTTCGCCTCCATGCTGCGCCAGTACGTTCCCGATTATGAGATTACCGACGACCACGACGAGGAAGAGGTTGATGAGGTAGAAGAACAGGAGTAATTGTGACGCCCTAGCTGGTTTTAATGCGAATCTGTAGAGCTAGCTAGGGTTCTCACGAGCGTGCTCATTTTGAGTATCGGAGTAAGCAATACGGTCAAATGTTTTACCGCAAAACAAAAACACCCTGTAAGTTTTTGACTTACAGGGTGTTTTGTGCCTACTATGTGGTCTCGTTAGGAGCAAATGAAAGACACAGGATTCCGCCTATTTCTATAAAAAGTGCATTGCTACTGCCTAAAACGCTGGTGGGTTAGAAACCAGTGGAATCGAGTGGAATACCGTAGCCCAAAAACTGGCACCTAAACTGGCACCTACGCCGCCCGGCGCCGCGGCGATTTCTTCATGAAGTTCTGCACAATTTCTTCCTCATCAATGCCGACGTAGGCGTTGAAGGCCTCTTCGGTCTGGTGGCCGGTGGCCTGCATGATGGTGCGCGCTGGCACGCCCTGGTAGAGCTTAAGCGTGACGAAGGTCTTGCGGCCAATCTTAGTGGTCAGGTTCAGGCGCGTGAGCTGCACTAGGCGCTGCACCACCTTGAGAAACTCGTTGGCCCGGTAGCACTCGGGCACAAGCAAATCGAGCGGCGAGCGGTGCTCGTAGCGCTCAGCCAGGGCCACCGGCTTAAATAAATCGTCGTCGTAGAAAGGGATGTAGACCGTGACGTCGCTCTTGGCGATGTCGCCGAGCACGATGAGGTTGCCGCGCACGTCGCGCCAGGCCGCGCGGTTGGCGTCCGAGATGCGCAGGCCGGTGTAGCAGCACTGCAAGAACTTGTCGCGGGCCAGGTCCACGTGGCCCACCCAGGCATCGGCCCAGCCGGTGCTCTGGGCTGCGCCGGTGGGGCGGCCCAGCTCTAGGCGCAGCAGCTCGAGCTGGGCGCGGGTAGCGGGGTCGGCGAAGTCGAGCTCGGCGATGGCGCGCAGCTCCTTTTCAGTCAGCGCGTCGACCTGGCCGCGGTGGTTGGGCACGCTGAACTTGCGGTAGTGCCGGTGCACGGGCCAGTCCTTTTCCTGCTCGACCCAGGTGAGAAACGTTTTGAGGCGCGAGATGTGCTTGCCGAACGTATTGATGCCCTGGCCCAGCTCCTCGACCACGTAGGTGCGAAAGTCCTGGTACCAGGCCGTGCTCAACTCCTCGAGGCGCAGTGGGCGCCCCCGGGCCTGCTCGTACTGCAGGAACCGCTGCAGGGTAGCCTCGAAGCCCGCGCGGGCCGTTTTGGAGAGCGGCTTGCCGCTGCGCCCGCGCGGCTTGCTGATGTGCTCAGCCATCCAGTCGCGGTATAGTGCTTCGAAGCTGCTGGCCGCCGGGGCTGCCCCGGCCTTCGGGGCCTCCTCGGCCGGGGCCAGGCTGAGCGAGGCTTCGATGGCGGCGCGCAACTCCGCTTCGGGTAGCAGCCGGCTTTCACGCATGGCTTTCTCTTGGGCCTCGCCGGCGGCGTTGCTGGCCTTGGTGAGGCGCGGGTTGATGGTGTTGTGAGGAGTGCCATTTTGCACCTTCACGAGCTTGGTCTTCGCATCCCACTGCTCGGGCTTCACCACGCACCCAGTGGCTAGGCGCACGCGCTTGCCCTCCCAACTTACGACCAGTTGGATGGGCGCGAGACCGTCGCTGGTAATCTTATTCAGGCGAAGTGTGCGGCTGACTTTCATTCCAAATTATTTTCGTCTAGGCCGCGCTTTGCTTGATACACGGTGAAGAGCGGCCCGCCCGACTTGAGTTACACGACGTCGCCTGGTTGAAAAGTAGCTCCTTCTGACATTTTAGCAAGGATTGAAAAAGTGAGAGACTGTTGCCCCCACCGCGTCGGCAGGGGCGGGGTGGTTAAAATATTTCCAGCGCAGCGTCAACTGCTGCTGGGTCGCTTCCCAGCCTGGGTAAGAGGGTATCAGGCTCCGCCGCCACTCGCCCAGGTGCGGGCCTGGGCCAGGTCGTCGAAGCGGCGCAGCGCAAAGTGTAGCACAGGGGTGGCGCGCGTAAACAAATTGTTCACCGTGTGGCGGTTCAGCGCGTCCTGTGCTTCGAGCTGGGCGAAGCGCGTGAGGCCCAGCTGGTCGAGGGGCAGCAAGACTTCCTGCTCGGCCCATTCCAAATCGCGTGGGCGAATGGCGCCTTGCAGGCGGTCGTCGGCAACCCAGCCTTTGACCTGGTGCTGCTGGCTGAGCTGGAGCGCTTGCAGGCTGGCGGCGCGAAACTCGGCGCTAGGGGCGTACTGCAGCCACTGGAGCTCGAGCACGGGCACGGGGCCTTCGTGCAGGGAGAGCTGCAACTGGGGCAGGGAAAGGAGCGGGCGCATAGGCTAGAACGGGGCGTTAGCCCAGGCGCGGGCCTCCTCCATCGTGGGAAAGAAGTGACTGGTGAGCTGGGTGTTGGGTAGGGTCGTGCTGAGCATCGCATTAACGCCCATGCGGTTGATGGCATCCTGCGACTCGACAATGGCCAGGCGGCGCACGCCCAGCTGGCTCATGGGCACGATAACGTCGGTGCCGGCCCACGCCAGGTCAACGGGGCGCAGCGCCCGAATCAGGCGGTTATCGGCCACCCAGGCCTGGGCGCGGTGCAGGCGGGCCAGGCGCAGCAGCTCCAGCATGCCGGCGCGAAAGTCGGCGCTGGGTACAAAATCGAGCCAGTGCAACTCAATGGTTTTGTGGGTCGTGCCGTAGAGGGAAATGTTGACGTATTGATTACTAAAGAGCCTTTCCATGCGTGGAAGTAGGGTGGGTAGCTGTGAGCAGGGCTATACTGGTGAGGAAGGCGCAGGAAGTAGCTGCCGCACCAATGGAGCAGAAAGGGCTGGGGGTAGCACGCTTTCATGTCGTGACACAAAGCTACCAAGTAGCGAGCAGGTACTGTACAACAGCAAAGCGCCCCTGCTAGTAGCAGGGGCGCTTTGCTTTAGCTGGCTGCCGGTACGGCTTTACGTGCCTCAATCTGCCCTACGGTCGCAATTAGCTGCTCACTGAACTTGTAGATATCATCCAGGCCGTTGATTTCGGTCTTCACGTCCTTCTTGGTTTCGTCGAAGAAGGAGATGTAGTGCTTCGAGCCGTTGAGCCAGAGGCGGCAGACAATCTTATTCTTGTTATCGTCGAGCAGGATGTTGAGGTAGCTCGTGGTGTCGCGGTGGGTAATGCGCTTGGCATCCACGGTGGGGCGTAGGATAGTTTTGACGATGAGGAACGCCTCCTTTTCCAGCTCCGTGAACTCGGTGCCGCCCTTGGCCGGGTCGGTGGTGGTAGCAGGCTCTTCCTCCAGTATCTGGGCGACTTCCTCCTTGGCCAGGGCGGACTTGAGGCGGTCGTTGATGATGTCGTTGAGCAGCTGGGCGGCCGACTTCTTGACCAGCGGGTTGAACTGCTCCATCACTTTCTCGGTGAGCTTGCCGGGGGCTACTTGCCTGGCGAAGTAGCGCACAAACTCGATGCTGGGGTCGCGCAGCTCCTCGGCCAGTAGCTTCTTAATTTCGCGGGTGTACTTGAGCTCCGAGGCGGTGCTTAGAATCTGGCTCACGTCGAAGCCGGTTTTGTGGAATTTCTTTAATTCCAGGACGCTAGCCTCGTTCAGGTCCGAGATGTTGATTTCCCAGAAGGGCTTATCATCCATCTTGTTGGGCTCCACCAGGTCCGTGTAGAAGCGGTAGATGATGCCGTTGGTGAGAATGCCGAAGCGCGTGGTGGTGACGTGGAAATAGCGGTGCAACTGGGAGTTGTGCACGTCGAGGCCCTCTTTCCAGTGCTTGCACTCGACAATGATAATGGGCTGGCCGTCCTTCTGGATGCAGTAGTCGACCTTCTCGCCTTTCTTGATGCCGAGGTCGGCCACGAACTCGGGGATGACTTCGAAGGGGTTGAAGACGTCGTAGCCCAGGGCGGCGATAAAGGGCATGACGAAGGCATTCTTGGTGGCTTCCTCCGTGAGGATGCTGTCTTTGAGGCGGCTTACTTTCTCGCCCAGGGCTTTGATGACGTCAATGAAGTCCATGCAAGTAAAACGGGTAGGAGTTTTTGAATAGTAAATGTGACTTTTAAGTATTGATATTCAGGGGCTACCAATAAGCAAAAATGAGCCGCATACTACCATGTGTTACCACGTATAAATACCTGTTTTTTAGCAAGAGTTAAAAGCAAAGCGCCCCCTGCTGATATCGGCAGGGGGCGCTTTGCTTTTAATCGAGTGAAGGGATTATTTTGAATTATCGACCATCAGCCGCAAGAAAATATTGATAAAGCGGGTAGAGCACGCAATGGAAAAGGCTGTAACGAAAATGAGCCCTAACTGCGTGTAACGCCAGTAATCAGGCAGAATAGGCGGTTTAACCGGGATAAGTGTGAAGCTCAGCAGCAGCACAGCCGCGCCCAGTAGCGCCCACACGGCAATAATTAGGTAGTGATTTAGGGTGCTGAGCTGGCCGAGTTGTACTAAAAATCGCTTGCGGGGCGTGTCGATAGACTGAAATATTGTGTAGATAGTCAGCAGAAAGCCCAGCAGAGTAGTGGTAATAGTGAGGCTGGCGCTGATGAATGTGCTGAAAAGCGGGCCCACATCGGCTACCGGGAGACTGCGAAGGTACCGCCAGGTGCCGGCCGTGATAGCCAGTGCCGCCAACAGAGGCAGATACCGTTCGAAGAAGCGTCCCATCGCACAAAACTAGGCACCACCGACACTTTGCAGCACCACGGCGTGGCGGCTGAATAATTCTTTTATTAACTCGCAGCGGTGACGCACAGCCGTAGAACTAGGAAGCTCAGTGTCAGTGAAGGGCACGGCCGAGATACTGTCTTTCACTCGGTCAGCTAACAAGTCTAAAGGGCGCAAGCGTTCAACGTCAGGCTCTTCGCCCGTTACTTCTAAACGGATAACCTCGCCGGGGCCCAGGGCTTCGCAGGCATCGACTAAACGCCGGACAAAGCCACGCTCCAGCGAGGGCTTGGAGCCCAAATCGGTTTGTCGTTTGGATGGTGGGCGGTTGGGTACTTTGAAGTCGCAGACCACCTCATCGCTGCCGCTGGCATCGGCGGCGCGGAAAGAGGCATCTAGCGTTTGGCGGTCAGCTTCGTTTTTAAACATGCTCACATCGCGTAGACGGGCTAGCCGTAGGCGTAGCTGCGTGTAGCGGGTAAAGCTATCGAAAATGTGTCGAGCATCGAGCCGCCGCACGATGGAAGGCAGGATGACGGGTAGGGGAGATACCTGCTTCAATAGCATGGTGCGGAAATACTCGCACCACTCGTAGGCAGTGGTGCTGCTTTTGCTTCCGCCTTCTAATAGCAAGATGCCCCGGCGTTTCTCGTAGACGAAGCAGCTCACGCGCCCCAAGCCCTGGCCAGTAGCTAGTGGTAACTGGCCAAACTCTTTGTTATGACGGGTGTAAGTAAGCGGTAGGCCGGTGTGGCGGGTACGCACGAGGGCGCCGGTGATATACTCTGGCGAGTTTTCGATAGCGTACGCATCAAGTGAGTGACTAGCTCCTTGCGTGATGGCTTCTACGTCGTGTACGTCAAAAGCTGCAAAAGCCTTCGTGATTGCTTCAATAGAGAGCTGATTTTCAGACTGAGGATTTACAGTCCAGAAGCTAACTGCAATCTTTCGAGGAGCAAGACCCATAAGTAAAAGAGTAATAGTTAGCTATGAACTATTTAAAGCCTTGCTCTATAAAAGTAAAAATATCCGTAAAGTGCTTCTGTGCTTTCGTACTTAGTTTATCCCAAGTAATATCGTCAGACTGAGCCTTAGATAAAAAAAGCCATCCAATGAGAGCTTTGCCACCATGAATACTTAAATCCTCACTTAATGTAACACCAGTCCTGTTGAAGCTCGGTAATGCTAGCTGTATATCAGACTCTTCAAAAATGTCTTCAATTCCATCGCATCCTTCAAGCTTGTATATTTTACTGTCGGCTGTGTCGTCGTAAGGAAAAAAGTTTTTCTTAATTTTATTAACTTCTTTAGTTGTTCCCTTTTCGTCAAATATCATAAGCCATTTCAAGCCCCAGCCAATACACAATTCCATTAATAAATGCGCGTTTGAAGCCCCCATTGCAGGCATAAAATAGAAATCACTTTTTAAATCAAGTAGCTTTTTAGCTGCGGTTAAATAATAATAATCAGATATGCCTTCGACAATCACGTTCTTGTCTTTTGCTGCAGAGAAATTATGCGCGATGCTTAGACCTAAAGCATCTATTATAGGTTTTGCTGAATCTCTCTGACTAGGGGAAATCTTAGTGGTGATTTTTTCTACTGTAGTACCGTTAGACTTTGAGTTAAATATTAATCTAAGTCGATGAAGCTTTTCAGTATCTATCAAATAAGGGGAATGAGTAGCATAAATTATTTGATTATCTTCTGATAACTCTTCGAAAATTTCTAGCATATCATGTTGTGCTCTAGAATGTAGGTGCAAGCCAGGCTCGTCAAAGAGCATCACCATGTTGCTCTTGGTCATATTACTTGCTGATAGGTGCAAGTAAAAGGATAAGAACCATTTGAAGCCAAGGCTTCTTTTCTCAGGTGGTAAAGCTTCACCCTCACGAGTTTCTATAAGGAATCGCAGGTATGGTCTGCCATCTTTACCACCTTGTTTGTAATCTACAGATATGATAGTGCCAGTTTCATTTCCCACTCTTTGGCGCCATTTCTTATTAAAATCTAGCGTCAATTTTTCTTTGTATTCTATCTTTTTTCTATCTACTTTCTCATCTGAAAAATCTACTAATTTGGAAAAGTCAGTATCAAGTAATATTCCGATATCATTTACTGCTTGCAGCCCCTTTGGATTGCCTTCGCTTGCTAGTTCATCTAAATAAAATTTAGCAGGTAAAGTATCAAAAAACTCATCAAATAAAATTATGACAGGAGATATTTTAAATAGGCTGCTACCTAATACTTGTCTTACATTCCGTTCAGTAAGGCTTTTGTAAATATCTTGTTGTTTAAGCGTATTTACTAAGCTTGTAATTTCTGCATTAGGGGTAATTACTACACTGAATGAAAGGTCATCTGAGGGCCTCAGGACCCTCTCTAATTTAATCTCTTTGGCATCTTTTATATATTTTGCTATTAAATCAATTTCAAGTAATGATTTCAATGGGTCTGAAATGCCATCCGTCGAAATAAGCTCTTGAAATATATCTTCTTCATCCTCAGGAATATACGTGCAGTATACTTTGGGGCGCTTATTTTTATCTTCCTCATCTCTGTAGGCTTCTAAGCAAGGTGTATTAGACTCATAGTGCTTTAATGCTTCAAGAAGGGAGCTTTTACCTGATTCGTTTTGGCCAGCTAGAATAGTAATGCCATCACTTGGTGATAAGAAGCATTCCTTGCTGTCAATAATTGAGCGGTAATTAGTGACACGGAACGATTTGAGTTTCATTTTGCAGGGGGTGGGGGAAAGTTAGGTTAATTAGGTCGGTTGTAGCTGGCGCGCAGCAGGTTAATCGTGTCGTCCTTCGCCGCAATGAGCGCATCCTTACTATCCAGCAAAGCCGCCTGCGAGGCCACCTGCTGCTGCAGCCGTTCCACCTCGGCCCGAGCGCTGGCTAGGTCGCGCTTGTGCTGCTCGAGCTCGAGCTGGCACGCCTCTAGGGTAGTAGGGGAGTAGTGGTTGTCGCCGTGGACAGTGCCTACTGCTTGGCCACCGCCTTGCGACATCACATTAGTGGTCGTGATGTTGCGGGCCTCTGGATACTTATTAGTAAGTGCATCCCAAGCCGCTGCTGGTGCCGACTGGACACCATTGCGCACTCGATTTATAAAATCTGGACGGTACCCAAGCTCTGTGCTCATTGCCCTGTCCGATTTAATTCCGTGAGCTCGCATTACTTGAGTTGCCACAGATATAAATTTTTCGTCTAGGTCAGTCTTAGGGCGCTTATCTGGCTCTTGCTCTTTTTTGGGTGCGTTTTTTTTCACGCTGTTACTGAGCATTTTGTATTTTTATAAAGCATTTTGTGTTTCCAAAAAGCACAAAATGCTTATCGGAAGCGTACGTTTGTCAAGTCACGATAACGCACCTGCAATAAAGCAGGTGGCGGGTGAATCGTGTCAACCACGCGTATGCATGCCCCGCTCAGCACCGAAAGGCAGAAGTACTACCAGCTGATGGCCCTGGTCTGCGAAGACCTCACGATGGCCGCCATCGACACGCTGGTGCGCGGTGGCCACCCCGCCACTACCACCCAGCTCACCTCCATCCGCTCAGGCCGCCGCATCGACCTGGCTGGCCTCGTGGATATCGTGCGCGTGGCCCTGCCCGCCTTCCAGGTGCCGGCCGAATTGCAGCCCGTGGCCACGCCCCAGCCCCTGTTTTCCTAATGGAAGACCGGGCTCCCTACGCCTCGGCCCCGAAAGGCCCGCGCAACCTGGCCGCCCCGCTAGCCGCTTGGCTGCGCACCCAGGGCTTCACGGCTACCGAGCAGCACTACGCCACGCTGGCCACGGTGGCCGCGCACTGGATAAGCCTGCGCTTCGAGCGCTTTGAGCTGACCTATACCTGGCAGGCCGGGCCTAGCCCCGAAGCCACCTGCCAGCTGCAAGTATTCAGCCATCAGCTCGGCCCGCAAGTCGAACCCCTTTTCACAGCCCAGCGCGTGCGCCGCCTGCGCGAGGTGCGCCTGCTGCTGACAGGCAACGTGCGCTACGCCAACGCCCGGCTGCTGGCCACCCTACCTCATCCGGTCCTCTAACCCCTCTTTTTCCCCATGACTGAGCAGATTCCCCACCCTTTTCGCCCCGGTGAGCACGTCACAGGTGCCCTCCTGACCCAGGACGACCGCAGCCTACTGGCCGCCGGTATTGCCGAGCACGTGACAGGCCAGCGCATCACTCAGGTAGAGTTCACCCGCTCGCTCGACGCCGAAACGTCGAAGCAGTTGGGCGTGCCCGTCGACCAGGTCGACCTGACCATCTACCTGGCCAACAACGTGGCCTACTGCGCCCGGCTGATGGTGCACTCGCTGGCTACCATCAGCCGGGGCGGGGCGCTGGCCCACATTCCGGTGGGCGCTGAAAACTACGTGGTCCCTACCACGACTGCCTAATGCCTGCCAACACGCTCCCTACAACTCCTCAACAGCCACCAGCAGGCGCTCGAGCAAGGGCAGTGCCTGCAGCAAGTACCCCTGCACCGGGGGCCAGGTGGCGGGCGAGTGCTCGGGCTGCAGCAGCAGCCGGCCCAGCTCATCCACGCCCGCCGTCAGCTCGGCCTGCTCCAGCGCCGTCAAGGGCCCGCCCGGGGCGTGGAGCACGAGCAGCACCTGCTCGGCAATGGCGCAGAGCGCGCGCGCTAGCCGCCAGTGCAGGGGGAGGCCGCCATCGGCCGCGGCGAGCCGGGGCAGGTAGTGGCGCACGAGCGCCAGGGCCAAGGCAGCGTGAATCTCCTGGTCGAGCATAGGGCAAAAGCGGGCCCGGGGACCGCGCGGCAAAGGCCGCCGGGCAAGGCCAGCGGCGAAGGTTGACAAGCATAACTAACAGATACTGGGACGCTCATTTACTTCTAATTACTTCTCTTTCACTACTTCTTCTCTTTGCCATGCACCTGAACACGACCCCCACCGACCCGCCGCGCCTGCCCTGCTGGCGCGACATGCACGAGCTGCTGCATGTGGTGCTGACCCCGCAACTGGTCATGCTCGCGCCCCTGGACGAGCTCGCCCGCCGCCTGCACGAAATCGCCGCCCAGCAGCCGCGCTTTCGGGAGGAAGTGCCCCTGGTGCTGGCCGGCGAGCGCCGCCGCCGCCACCGCTACAGCGGCGCGCTGCGCCTGGCCAGCCCCCGCGCCGAAGTGGCCTAGCCTGCGCTACGCCTGCGCCTGCCACCGCTGCCTGTTTAACCACCTCACTTCTACCAGCTCTTTTTCATGCTCCCTGCTTTCCCCAAGATTTCCCTCACCGACGCCGCCACCGGCAAGCGCGTGCGCGTGGCCGCTTTCCAGCCCGGCGACGCGCTGGTGCAGCCCATCCTGGGCTACTGCTACACGGCCGCCAACAACTGGCGCGTGTACGTGGCTGGCCCCATGCCCCCGCACCTGCGCTCGGCCGTGGAGGAAGGGCACACCGACTGCGAGGTGCTGCTCGTGGCCGAGCTGCCGGCCGGCATCCAGGAAATCACCCTGCCCGACCACCGGCGCGAGTTCGCCCTTCAGCAAGTCGCCTGATGCCAGCAGCGCCCGCACTTCCTGGGCCGAGTCGAGCACGCGGTGCTGGGCCGTGTCGAGAAACTGCTGGGCCCGCGCGCGGGCGTCGGGGGCGGGCGGCGGGCCCGCCAGCAGGGAGTCGAGCAGCTCGGCCTCGGTCTGCTGCAGCCGGGCTTCGAGCTGCTGGGCGGCGGCCGGCTGGGCACCCAGGGCCAGGTAGAGGCGCACGCTCGCCCGCAGCTTGGCTTGCCAGTCGGGGCTGGCCGCGCGCGTGAAAAAGAGAGCGGTCTGGTCCATGAGAACATCAAATGTAGCCGCTCAGCCAGCACTTGTGCTAGCAGCCGAGCTCACATTTTTTATCCGCTAGCTACTTGACCAGTAGTAATTTAAAAAGAATAGCGTTTAGTTAAATAAACATTGCCCTGTCCCTATTTCTGCCTTGCTTATGCTGCCGCTCACCCTGCTTACTCCCGACGATTTGGCCCCGGTGCTGGCCAAGCTCGATGCCATTCTGCAGCAGCAGACGGCCGCCGCGCGGCCCGCCGACGACTACCTGAGCGTGGCCCAGGTGGCGGCCCTCACGGGCACGAGCGAGAAGACCGTGCGCAAGTGGATAAGCCAGGGCAAGTACGACCAGCGCGGCCAGCTCATTCGCCTCTACACCCTCGAGTTCTCGCCCGGCTTTCCGAGGGTGCCCCGCTCGGCGCTGCTGGCCTTTGGCCAGAGCATGGGCTTCGAGGCCACGCAGCTGGCCCTGCCGCCGGCTGGGGCCCCGGCGCCCACCCCGGTGCTCGACTCGGCCAAGGCCCTGCGCCGGGCTTCCTAACCTACTACTTCACTAATCCCCTCTTTGCCAACCACTCATGTCCGTCTACACCGTCACCATTGACCAGCTCATGCAGCTCGATAAAGATGCGCTCGCCTACGCCCTGCGCACGTTTGATAAAGAACTCGCCGGCATGCTCGACCTGCTGGCCGAGGCGCCCGAGGCCCGCCACGACCAGGTGGTGCTCGCCGACCTGACGAGCGTGCTCACCCTGCGCAAAGCCCTCTCGGCGCGCCTGCTGGAGCTCGAGGCCGCCCCGCAGCTGCTGCTCGGCGAATCGTCCACCGCAATGAGGGAGGCCGCCTAATGGAGCCCATTCGCGTGTACTCGTCCCAGCCGGTCGGCCAGAAGCTGGCCTGCGCCTTTTTAGCCCTGCGCGGGGAGCGGGTGGTGGAGCTACCGCTGGCGGCGCTGCCCGCGCCGGCCCGCCCGCCCCGCCGGCGCTGCACCCTGCCCGACGACTTGGTGCGCGTGAGCCTGCGCCTGGTCGAAATCGGCGACCAGCTCAACGCCTCGGAGCACGGCTGGTGCCGCCTGGAGGCCGGCCTGGAAAATGGCCTGCGGGCCGAGCGCGACGCCTTGCAATCGCGCCAGCGGGCCATCCAGGCCACGCTGCAGGCGCAGAAAGGAGGGCCGGCTGATGTCTAAGAAATTGCACGTCAATTGTTTTCTGGTGTTCGATAAGGATGCCGAGGCCTTCCGCCACTTGGTAGATGAATACAACAACCCTGCTTCGTATGAAGAGCACCAGGCCGAGGGCTACGAGCACCGGGAGCCCGTTGTCGAGATTCTCTACGAAGAATCGAGTAAGGGCCGCACGGGCTTCGACTTGTGGTTTAGGACCCCGGCCATCGCCTTCTACTTTGGCGTCGCTTGGGTGCAGCGCCTAACCGAACTCGCCCAGCTGCCGGCTGAGGTGCCAGCCGCCTACCCCAAGTTTCTCTATGAGCCACGTATGCGCACCTGGCTGCGCTACAACTCGCCCGAATACTTCTGCCTCGTCTCGGCGTCGCAGCTGCAGGTGCGGCGCGCCCGCCCGCAGGAGCTCTACAAGCCCGAGCAGGTACAGGTAATAACGGAGGCAGAGTTTCTGAAAGCGTATCAGGTGGTGGCCAGCGCGTTACGTGACTTCACTAAACTGTACGAGGCCGAATATCAGCGACGGGGTGGCGAGGGGAATGAGTGGTTCTACCGCAACCCGAAAGGCGTAGCGGCCAATGTTTTACCGCAGCACCTGCGGCTCCACTCCTCTACCAATGAGTACGGCCGCTCGTGGCAATTCATGTACGCCCACGACATGCACCGCAACGACGCCCGGCGCGTGGCCAGCACCGAGCAAGACTTTACCCAGCAGCTAGAGGCGATGCTCGCCGATGTGGAAGCGGCGGCCACTGGGCAGCAGGAGGGAGGGTTGGCCGATGGATGATATCAAAGCTCTAGTATTCAGTGAGTTGACCGAGTCAACCCAGCTTGCTGTTGCTAAAGTCATCAAGGATGAGATGGAACAACGCACCGGCATTCAGACTAAAAGCGTGTCTGAATGGGTGCGGGTGATGCTTTTGGGTAACACCAAGCTAGAGCTCAATCTGACCATTCGTAAGATGAATGTTGAGCCGGATAGCAAGCAAGTGCTTGAGCTTCTGACTCGTCAATATCTGCTGGTAGGGGTAAAGGAAGGAGGGCCGGATGGCGGCTGAGTTTCTGCTCGACTTCGAGCCGGTGGTCCTGGCCCGGCAGTCCCGCTGGCCCCAGCTCCGCGGGCAGGCGCCTGAGCTAGGGCCACCCCCCAGGCGGGTGCCGCTACTGGCGGCCCTGCGCCACTTTTTTCTAAAGCGCATGAGCATTCCCCAATTCCAGCGCGATTTGCGCGAAGTAGAAAACGAGCTGCGGCTCGCTCGCAACCGACTGGCCCACTACCAGTTGCTGGGCGAGCAGCTGCTCGCCCGCGACACCCAGCGCGTCGTCGAGGGCCACGAGCAGCTCAAGGTCACGCTCACGGCCACCATTCAGGCCCTGCCCGCGCAGTGATGCCTGCCCCTTTCGTCTAACGAAGACTCAGGGTGCCTGCCTCTTCCTAAGTCGGCACCAGGCACCCTGAATGCCCGCTCGACGCGGGCCAGGGGCGCTCTTTTTCTTCCTTCTATTTCCACCTCCTATGTCCTTCCGTCCTGCTTTTTCTGCCAAGCTTCGCATCGATTACCACAAGACCTGGGCCGCCTTTACGCGGGTCATTAAGAACCTGCGCCTGGTGGCGCCCACCGCCACGCCCGAGCACCTGCGACATGCCCTGGCTCCGCAGAAGACCGTGAAGCGCCCGCAGGTCAAGGGCAACGTGGTGCACACGGCCAAGGAAATCCTGACCATCTTCCTCGACCTCTGGAAACGCGCCCCCAAGGCTATCAACCTGGCCATCCAGACCACCCGCGCGGGCCTGGCCAAGCGCTGCCAGAACCGCGACCCCAAAACAGCCTACCGCCACATCCTGGCCCTGGTAGATGCGGGTATTCTGCGGGCCAAGGTGCACGTGAAGGGTGGCCTGCAGCTGCTGCTCAACCCCGACCTCATCGTGTTCGACGCGGCCCCGGCCCAGGCGCTGGCGCTAGCCCCGGCGAGCCCCGTGGCGGCCCCCGAAGCCCCCGCCTGCACCCCGGAGCAGGGGCTGGCCGCCCTGCGCGCCCTCGCCCAAAATTTTGGCCTGAGCGGCCGCCGGCCTACTTAAAAAACTCAAAGCGGGCATATTGTCCAGCTTTATAGACTGGGACCATCCATAAATGCTATGAAGCATAGGAACGGTCGTTTTGCCGCCGACTTTTCCACACCCCCGATGCGGATAAGTCGGGCTGGCTGAAAAAAAAAGGAGGGGGCGGGCCCCGAGCGGCCCGCAGGGGCTGCGCCCAAGCGGCCCGCCGGTACCCAAACCACCGCCGCTGGCTGAGTGGGTAGGGGCCGCTATTTCCTGCAACATCGAAAAACCGAACGTGGCACTTAATCTTCTTAGCCCCAAAGCGGCCCGTGCGGCCGACAAACAGGTCCCCCTGCTGGCCATCATGGCCAAGCTCGGGCGCACGCCGGTCGGCCAGGCCGCCGGCGGCAACTACTACTACCTCTCGCCCTTCCGGCAGGAGCAAACGCCCTCCTTCGTGGTGAGCGCCCACAAAAACGTGTGGGCTGATTTTGGCGAGGCGCCCGAGCCGGGCCAGAAGGCCGCCGGGGGCGACGTGCTCAAGCTCATCATGAAGCTGAGCCAATGCGACCTACCCACGGCGCGCCTGACGCTGCGGGCCTGGGCCGCCGACCTGGCCACGCCGGCCGAGCTGGCCCTGCCGGCGGCGCCGGTGGGGCAGACCTTCGTCACGGGCAAAGTCACCTTCACCGACGTGCGGGTGGAGGAGCTGGCCTGGAAGCCGCTGCTGGAGTACCTGGCTAGCCGCGGCCTCAACTGGCGCCTGCTCCAGCAGAGCCAGCGCACGAAGGCCCACCTGCAGCAGATTTTCTACCGCACCAGCACGAGCCACCGCGAGAAGCCCTACTTCGGGCTAGGCTGGAAAACGGAGGCCGGCTGGGAGGTGCGCAGTAAGAACTTTCAGGGCACCATCGGCGGCAAGGGCCTCACTTGGCTACTCGGCCGCGACCGCGACGAAGTAGCCGTGTTTGAGGGGTTTATGGACTACCTCTCGGCCCTGACGCTTGCCAACTGCGCCTCCTTCGATTGCACGGTGCTCATCCTGAATTCGGTGAGCCTGCTGCAGCAGGCGCTGCCTACGCTACTCGGGGCCAAGCGCGTGCACTGGTACGGCGACAACGACGTGGCCGGCGAGCGCGCCCTGCACCTGCTGCGCCAGACGCTGACCACGGCCCGGGTCAAGGCCCACAACGAAAGCTACCGCGGCTACAAAGACCTCAACGACTTTCTGACCAAGACCCCACCCAGCAAGCCCCTGCCCCCCAAGCGGGCCGAGCGCAGCAAGCTCAGCCAGACGGCCCGCTACTGGCTCTGGGTCGTGTTCAACGAGCGTGCCCCGGGTACGCCCGAGTCGGCCGGCAAGAAGCGCATGTGCTCCTTCTACTCCTGGACCAATGACGCCACCGGGCTGGAATACCTACGGGTGCTGCGCAACCGCCTCGGCCACCAGATGAGCTACTACCGCCTCTGCGAGCGCACCACGGGCACCCAGTACAACATCCTCGAATGGGCGGGCATGCACCACACCCTGCCGCAAACCCCAAGCAAGCAAGAAGTAGGATGCGACTGCCCGAATTAGACCAGCAGATTCACCTGCAGTGGGGCGAGGCCGCGCAGCTGGCCCACGCCATTGAGTGGGTGCTCACGGGGCAGCTCACGCTCGCGGCGCCGGCGCGCGTGCCGGCGAGCCTGATGCTCTGCCTGGGGCCGCTCACCCGGGTGGGCACCCGGCTGCTGGCCCGCGCGCGCCAGGAGAAGCAGCGCGTAGGAGCCGCGCCCACCAAGCCGCGCAAGATGGTGCTGCGCTACGATGAGGTCGCGGGGCTGATGAAAATCCTGCCCGTGGCGCCGGCGGCCGGCCTTGCCTGGGCCGAGGTGCAGCAGGTGAGTCTGACCCTGGAAAGGTATATTGATTTCACGCGGTAATGCTAATTTTTATGGCGTAGGTTTTGCCCGTAGATTTAGCCTATTATCACCTCGCGTTCATTATTTTCTGCCTTGGAGTCCATCACCTTACCCGTCGAGTCCCACGTGCTGCGCTTCCTGCTGGGCAACCAGGAAGAGGAGCACTACTTTCTTTCCGAATCCGACCCCTTCGGCATGTACCTGCTGCGGCTGCTGATTGAGAACCCCATCGAGCGCCGGCGCGACGAGCAGGTGGCCGCCTACCCCGGGCGCTGGTCGGTGCAGCTGGGTAGCTACGAGGCCTGGGGCATTGGCGAGCCCAGTGGCAAAGTGGCCTACTTGTTTAACAGCTACATCCACAAGTTTATGCTGCGCGACTTACACGGTTTTGTCCAACAAGCCGTGGAGAACGGGGAGCAGGCCAAGCACGCCATCCAGGGCTTCATGGTCAAGTACGGCCTGCGCGAGGAGGACATCCAGTTCGAGACGCTGCAGAAGTCCTGGCAGCGCTACTGGAGCCACCGCAAGGCGAGCAAGAAAAAGCGCGTCAGCCTGGGTGGCCAGCTGCCCCTCAAGGAGCTGGAGAAGCGCCTGCTGAAGACGAAGCAAGCAGGCGCGCAGTCAGCTGCCCAGGGCGCGTAAAAAAAGAGCTAAAGCGTTTGTCCATTTTCTAAAGCGATTGTCCATTAAAACTACCCACTTTGTCCATTGGCTACCTCCCCTGCGTTACCGCCCCTGAGCCAGGCGCCCAACCCGGGCCTAGCGGGTTACGTGGCCGCCTACTACCTGCCGCAGGCCGACCTGGCCGCCGACCTGGTCCTGGCGAGCCCCGGCCTAGTAGCGGCCGACCTGCAGCTGCTGCCCGGCGCCGGCTGGCGGGCGCTGCCCCACACCCAGGGCACGCTTAAGTTTGAGGAAACGCCCAAGCTCGAGCGCGGCGTGACCACCTACCAGGTGCGCGCCACGGCGCAGCGCCCGCAGGCTAGCCCCGCGGTGCTCGCGGCCCTGGCCAGCCTCGACCGCCGGCCGCTGCTACTCTTGCTGGTAGAGGCCACTGGCGGCCGGCGCCTGGTGGGCTCGCGCGAGGAGTACGTGCTGCTGAGCACGACGGGGGAGGGGCAGAACCCCGCCACCCGGGCGGGCGTGGAGCTGCGCTTCGAAGGCGCCGCGGCCCGCCGGGCGCCCTACTACACCGGCGCCGTGCCGGTGCTCAGTGGCCCCGCCCTGGCGCCACCGGCCGGCACGGGCGGCTACGTAGAGATTCGCGACCGTAAGGGCCTGCTTATGGCGCGCGTGGCCGCGGGCACTACCGTCACGATTACCAGCGCCTTCAAGGTCACTTTGTCCTTTTAAGCCGCTAGCCAGGGCCGTTGCTTTACACAATGCCCCAGCTGTTGCCCGAAGATTTTGCCGACAAGTGGATTCCACTGCTAGCCGATAACGTGTTTATGAACATCGATGGGCCGCTGCTCGAGCGGCTCATTGTCGACATAAAGGACTCGTTTGCCGCTAGCCTGGCCACGGCCAACGTGCCGGACTGGCTTAAGGACACTTACTACCCACTGGGCTACGTGATTCTGCACAGCTTCGCGGGGGGGAAAGCCTTTTTTATGAAAGCCAAGCTGGCGGGCTACTTGCCGGTGCCGACTAAGGCGGAAGGCGATGACAACTGGGAGCCCGCGCTGAGCCCGGCGGCCGATAACGCCCTCTACCAGGTAGGCACCGTCGCGGCGCTGCGCCGGGAGCAGGGCAACTGGGTGCCGAGCCGGCTCTACGTGCTCATGGGCCGGGTGGACGCTACCAGTGGCGACGAGTTGCCCGACGTCTACGTGCGGGCCGTGACCACGGAGCAGCTGGAGCCGACCGGCTACAGCCTCGACCTGCACGCGATACCGCAGCTGCCGGTGGCCGTGCGCTACGACCTCGACCAGGACCAAACTGAACCTACTAAGTCAGCCTCCAGCTTTGCCGACCTGCTGGGGGCGCCAGCGGATAACACGGCCCTGGGGGCAGTCTTGGCTAGCCTGGCCAGCGCCACCAGCGCGCAAAAACAGCGCATCGATGCGCTGCTGGCCGGCGCCAACGGGGCGGTGGACACGTTCATCGAGGCCTACAACCGCTTCGTGGCGGACGAGAGCGCCGCCGCCGCGCTCACTGGCCAGGTAAGCAGCCTGCAAGCCGTGCAGCGCCAGCACAGCACTCAATTGGCTACGCTCGGGGCGCAGGGCGCGCCGGCCATGTGCTACCTCTCGGATGGCTCGACGGTGGGCTTTGCCTCGGTCGATGAGGCCCTGGCCGACAAGCGCCAAAAGGTGTTTATGCGCTTCAACGTGGCCACGCTCACGGTCACGGCCAGCAATATGCCGCGCGGCAGCACGGCCTCGGGCTGGCCGAACTACCTGGATGCGAGCGGCTCCACCATCTTTATTGCCGATGGCGTGACCTTGAGCGTGCCGGGCGACTCGGTGGACGCGCTGCTGCTGGCCAACTTCTTTTTCTACTTGCCGGCATCTGCCGCCGGCACGGGGGTGGTGAGTCTGCTCGCGGCCCGTACCAGCGGCAGCGGCCCGGGGCAGTACCCGCAGCTGCTCAACGGCTACAGCCAGGTGCCGCTGCGTCTCAACTACGGCACCTTCACGGTCGTCAACGGCTACTACGCCAGCTTCACGGGCACGGGCACAGTGCATCTGTATGGCAACGTGCAGGTAGACCAGATTGCCAGCGGCATCACGGTCGTGGACCACCGCAGCAGCGGTAGCGGCCCCGGGGGGGCGAGCAGCTTTGCCGCCCTCACCGGCGAGCCCACCGACAACGCCAAGCTAAAAGCGGCCCTAGCCACCACTGGTAGCAGCAGCGCCCGGCCGAGTCAGCACCAGACCTTTGCCAGCCAGCGGCTAACGGCCATTCAGTTTCACGACACCGTGCCGGCGGCGCTCAGCCTGGTGGCCATCTCGAATCTGGCGCAGCTCGCCACGCAGGTCAACTACCAGGATGCGGGCAACCCCGGCGTTTGGCTTACCCTACCGGCCCACGTGGCCACGAGCGACGCGGCCTCGCTGGCTACCATGTGCCAAAGCCTGCTCGACGACATGGCCGCGATTCCGGCGGCCTCGCTGGCCATTGCCGCCGAGCTGCAGCTGCTGAGCTATCCGCTGGACTCCGCCCAGGAAGCCAACTTTTTTGTGAGCGGGCTAGGGGGCGGGCAGTACGCCGGCCGCAACGGCTTTTTTCGCACTACCTACACTGGGCCGCCGCAGGGCAACCTGGTGCTGAACTCGCAGTTCACCGACGCCTCGGCCTGGACTACTTACGGGGGAAGCATCACCATTGGCGGCGGGCAGGCCGCCTACGCGAGCCAAGGTGGTATTTACCAGCGCATTAACCTGCAGTCAGACCGCTATGAGATTCGGGTGCGCGTGCTCAACCTCGACAGCGGGGGGAGTGTGCAGCTGCTGGCCGAAGTGCCGGCGGGCGCGGCGTCGGGCAGCAGGAGCTTCTACGGGCCAGGCGATTACACCTTCCAATTCGACTGGAGCGGCGGGGAAATACAGCTGCGCGCCATCGGCACGTCCAGCGCCGTGCTCGGCCACCTCTACCTCTTGCCCGCCTAGGCCAGGCGCTTGCGTGGGCTGTCCTTTTTGCGGGGCCGGGGTGCCGGCAGCTTTGCATCGTCTTAGCTACCGCCGATGCACTCTCCCTTATTTACGCAAATCGTTGCTTCCCCCTGGCTCATCAGCCCGGCCCTGGCCGAGCAGTACAAGCCACTGCTAGCGGGGCTACTAGAGGGGCGCCTGCCCGGGATGGGAGAAGCTCGGCAGCTGGTAGAGCTGCGCGCGGCGATGCAACCGGTGGATTATACGCTGGCCCTGGTCGCTGGCCAGGCTAGCGCGGCCGTGCCGCTGGCCGCTGCCGGCGGCGCTGCTGCGGGCCAGCCCAGCGCCGACCGCTGCAACATCCGCGTCATTAGCCTCAGTGGCCCGCTGCTCAAAGACGACCAGGAGTGCGGCCCCTACGGCATGGCCACCTACGCCCGCTTCATCGAGTCGGCCGGTCAAAACCCCGACATCGACGCCTTGGTGCTCAAGATGGACTCGCCGGGCGGGCAGGTCTACGGCACCCAGAGCCTGGCCGATGCGGTGAAAAACTGCGGCAAGCCCGTGGTGGCGCTCGTCAGCGACGGCCTGATGTGCTCGGCCGCCTACTGGATTGGCTCGGCCGCCAGCGCCATTTTGGCCACGCACGAGACGTGCACCATCGGCTCCATCGGCGTGATGGCCAGCTGGGCCGACAACCAGGGCAAGTTAGAGAAAGAGGGCGTCAAGTTCCACGAGATATACGCCTCGCAGTCAACGCGTAAAAACGCCGACTTCGCCGCGGCGCGCGCCGGTGACTACGGCCCCATGCAGGAGCGCCTCTCGGCTATCTGCGACCAGTTTATCGGCGCCGTAACGGCTAACCGCGGCGAGCGCCTCGACCAGAAGGCCGCCAAAAAAGCCGGCGCGTTCGCCGGCGACACCTTTCACGCCAGCCAGGCCCAGGAGTTGGGCCTCATCGACGGCATCGGCTCGCTGCAGGACGCCTTCGGGCTGTGCGCGCAGCTGGTGCAGCAGCAGCGCCTGGCTTCCCCCGCTTCCCCTAATTCATCCGCTACAATGGGACTTTTTGATAAAAAGGCTGCCTTCGGGCCGGCCATGCAGGCGCTCGTGGGCGCCTCCACCGTGACGCCCGAGATGGCCACCGCCGCCAACGCCGAGTTGGAAGCGATGGGCATTTCGGGCGCCGCCCTCATTACCGAGGCGGCCCATAAGGAGCTGGAAACCGGCAGCACGGCCTGGGACGCGGCGCACGAGGCCCTCGAAGCCGCCGGCGCGACCGACGTGGCGGCCCTAGCCAGCGAGCGCGACACGCTGAAGACGGGCATGGCCAGCGTGACGTCGGCCCTGACGGCCGCCGGCGCTGCCGACGTGGCCGCGCTCGCCGCCGACCGCGACCAGCACAAGGCTAGCGCTGAAGCTTTCGGTAACCAGCCCGGCAAACTGCCCAGCACGGCTGGCAAAACGGGCAACGACCTACCCGAGGAGGGTGCCGACGAGGCCGCCACCGCCATCGGCAACCTGGCCCACAACAAGGCCCTGGAGGGCCACCCCGTGTTCGGCTAGGCCAGTTCTGATTTTCCCCACGCGGCCTGGCCGCCTTTACTTTTTATTTTTTAACTAGCTCATGGCAAGTACTATTAACGTCCAAGACGTTATTACCGAGTTTGGTAACTACTACCGCGACGGGGGGCAAAACCTGGCCCGCGTGCTCAAAAAGCCCTACATCGCCCTGCAAACCGAGGCGCTCTTCGGCCTGATACCTACCGACGACACCTCGTATCAGATGGCTATCACGGAGCTGAGCCGCGTGCTGCAGCCCTTCCAGCTCGGCTGGACGCCGCTGGGCGACTTCAAGGCCTCGCCCATCACCATGAGCCAGACGCCCTTCAAAGTCGACCTGGAGGAGTACCCCGACAAGCTCGAGACGATGTGGCTCGGCTTCCTGGCCGATAAGAACCTCGACCGCGCCACCTGGCCTTTCGTGCGTTATCTGGTAGAGGAGCACCTCTACGCCCGCATGGACGAGGACTACGAGCTGGGCGAGATTTACTTCGGCAAGTTCGCCGCGCCCACGGCCGGTACCCCCGGCGATGCCGGCACTGGCATGGACGGCATCCGCATCCAGCTCAACCGCCACGCGGCCGCTGGTCGCATTACGCCCATTGCGCTGGGCGCCATCCCCACCGATGCGCTCGACTTCTGCGAGTACATCGAGCTGTTCGTCGACAAGTTCGGCCGCCGCTACCGCGGTCGCCCGATGGAGGTCTGCTTGAACCCGACGCTGGCCCGGCGCTACGCCGTGGGTCGCCACAAGAAGTACAAGGGCGACATCGCCGACCCAGTAAGCCGCCAGATACTCGACGGCAACGGCGAGGCCTTGCTCACGGCCCCGATTGAGTTTACCAAGCACCGCGTCGTGGGCTTGGACTCGATGGGCGACAGCCTGAAAATCTGGGCCACCAACGCCGACAACCGCAAGCGCCTGGCCAAGAAGACGCCCAACACGCGCCAGGTGCGCATCGAGAGTGCCAAGCGCCAGGTGGCCATTTTCACCGACTTCTACAAAGGCCTGGGCTTCCCCGTGCCGGAGGCCGTGTTCATGAACGACCAGGATTTGGGTACTGTCTAAGGCACCCCGGGCGGCCCCTAGCCGGGGCCGCCCACCCTGGGAAGATGGAAGAAAAGCAGTTAAGTCGTTTTTTAGAAACTAAATATCAGCCCGTTATGGCAGACAAGGTAGAAACCCCGGAAGAGAAAAACATCCGCCTCGAGCAGGAGCTAGCGGAGGCCAAGGGCATCATCGACGAGCAGACCGAGCAGCTCGAGGCCAAGCAGCTGCAGACGGCCGGCACGCTGCCCGTCATCAGCTACGACAAGCAGAACTACCAGGCGCAGGCGGCCAAGTTTCACTTCAATGGCGTGGACTACACGGCCCAGGAGCTGGCCGGCAACACCGACCTAGTGAAGCAGCTGCTGGAGGCGAAGTCCGGCCTGCTGGTCAAAATCGAAAAGGCGAAGAAATAGTCGCCCATTGTTTCACTTTTAAAGTAAGGAGCCGCACGAATGGCCAAACTAACCCACCTGCCCGGCCCCCAGGGCAAGGACAACCAGCCCGGTCTGAAGGGGCTCATCTACATCGCCCCGGAGTCGTGGTTCGCAAAAATTGCGGGCATGAAGACCACCACCGAGCCGGGCGACTCGGTGACCATCGACGGCTCGCACACTTTCAAGGACAACCCGGCGACACCGGGCGTTAAGTACGGCTTCCTGACGGCCTACGCCACCCAGGACACGGCCCAGCTCAAGCTTGACCCTACGGGCGAGCGCGACGGCCGGGGCTACAAGGCCGGTCTGGAATTCTTCAACCCGGGCAGTGGCAAGCCGGCGGCCGAGTTCATGCGCATCGTCAAGAACGAGAGCTGCATTATGCTGGTCAAGACTCCGGACGGCATCGTGCAGCAGGTCGGTAGCGATGGCCTGGGCGCCGAGATTGTCGGCAGCTACGACTCGGGCAAGCTCTCGGGTGGTCGCCGCGGTACGACCTACAAGGCGGAAGCCTACCAGCAGGGCAACCAGTTCTACGAAGGCACCATTGACCTGTTGCCTGAGTAAATGATGCTGCGCCCCGAAGTTGCCGAGCAGTTCGAGCTCACCAGCGGCGTGACCCGCGTGCACGTCTCGCAATTAGGTCACGACTACGACCTGAGCCGCATCAGCCTGGCCGAGGCCGAGCAGCTGGTGGCCGTGCCCGGCTTCGACAGGCTTCGGCGCAAGGCAGTGCCCGCAAACGACGTGGGGCCGGTGGCAGCAACCACCGGCCCCACTAAGGGCAGAAAAAAAAAGAGGGCTTGAGGAGGAAGCATTGAGGAGCTAGGGTAGCCCCCTTTTCCAGCGTTCGGCAAGGCCGGGCGCTGGTTTTTTTTGTCCTTTAGCCAGCCAAGGTACGCGGTAAGTTTTGCATCGTGAAGCAGATACGCGAGTGGTTGGAAGAGGAAGGGGGCGACTATGCTACGGGGCTAGCCCTGTACGAGGCCCACGGCAGGAGCAGCGTGGTACTGAGCGCGCTACGCTATGGCGAGACGATGTTCACGCGCCAGAAGCTGCGTGCGGAGCTGCGCAAGCTGCTCGAAACCCACCCGCCGGCGCCGGCAGTTGCCCCGCGGCCGGCCAAAAGCGCGCCTGTGCGGCCCGCAGTAACCGCCCCGCCGGTGGCTAGCCCACCCGAACCCCCAGACGTGCCCGATGAGGTGCGCGAGCAGCGCAGCAGCTGGTATGCCGAGCGCCACCGCCTGCACGCCACGCTCGAGCTGCTGGCCACCGACGAGGAGCGCGAGGTCGCCGGCGAGCGCATCCTGGTGATTAGCGAGCTGCTCACGGCCAGCTACCAGGCGCCAGTGGCCGCGGTACCGCGCCCCGACCTCTCGCTCGTGCGCGACCAGGGCGAAATCCGCCGGCTGCTGGCCAACCTGCGCCCCCAAGTTTCCAAGCTAAAGAAAAACCCCGCCCGTGCCCTCGACCTCCAGCAGGCCCAGGCGGATATCAAATTACTGGAGCGTAACCTATTGAAGCCGTGAGTGAAGGAGAAGAAGTGAAGTTGGATTGGCACAATGGCCAGCGGCGCGTGCGCGAACTGGTGCCCTACGAGTTTAACCCGCGCACGCTCAGCGCGGCTGGCTACGCCCGCCTGAAGGCGAGCCTGGAGTATTTCGGCCTGGTGGAGGTGCCTGTCATCGATGCCGACAACGTCGTGCTGGCCGGCCACCAGCGCCTGCGCATCCTGCTCGACCTGGGCCGGGGCGAGGAGCTGATTGACGTGCGCGAGCCTAACCGTAAGCTCACGGAGGAGGAATTCAAGCGCTACAACGTCACGAGCAACGTCGGCGCCGGTGAGTGGGACTACGAGAGCCTGCTGACTAATTTCCAGGATATCGACCTGGGTAGTATCCTCGACATCGGGGCGCTCGATGCGCTGGCCAGCCTGGCGGCCTCGCAGGAGCTACCAGCCGAAGAGGAGGAGTTCACCCCCGTACTGCCGGCCACGCCGGTATCAGTACCGGGCGACGTGTACGAGTTCCACAGCGAGGGCCGGGGCCTGGCGCACCGCCTGGTCTGCGGCTCCTCACTGGAGGCCGACGTCGTCGAGCGCGCCTTGGGCACCGGCGTGCTGGCCGACCTGACGCTGACCGACCCGCCCTACAACGTGGACTACCAGGGCAAAACCAAGGATGCCCTTAAGATTGAGAACGATAAGATGAGCAACGGCTCGTTTTATCAGTTCCTCTACGACTTCTACACCAACGCCTACGCCTTCATGCGCCCGGGCGCGCCCCTCTACGTGTTCCACGCCGATAGCGAGGGGGCCAACTTCCGCCAGGCGCTCGTCGACGCCGGGCTGAAACTGAGCCAGTGCCTGGTGTGGGTGAAGCAGAGCTTTGTGATGGGCCGCCAGGACTTCCACTGGCAGCACGAGCCCATTTTGTACGGCTGGAAGGAGGGCGCCGCCCACACCTGGTGCAGCGACCGCAAGCAGTGCACCGTGCTGCAGTTCGACCGCCCCAGCCGCAACACCGAGCACCCGACGATGAAGCCCCTCGACATCCTGGAATACCTGCTGGAATGCTCCAGCAAGGCCGGGGCCGTGGTGCTGGATGGCTTCGGCGGCTCGGGCTCGCTGCTGATTAGCTGCGAGAAAACCGGGCGCCAGGCCCGCGTGGTGGAGCTGGACGCCCGCTACGTCGACGTGCACGTGGTGCGCTTCGTCAAGTTTATGCGTGACAACCAGCGCCGCTTCACGGTGGTGCGTAACGGAAAGGAGCTGAGCGATGGAGAGCTTGCCGACTACAACCAATCCTAACTACGGTCCCGGCACGGAAACGCCCCTCGACCGCATCCGGGCCTCCTACATGCGCGAAGGGGCCGAGGCCGGCCTGAGCAAGAGCGACCTGGAGCTGCGCGAGCAGCTGCAGGCCACCCACGCCTTGCTCACCCAGTACCACTCGGTGCAGCAGACGGTCAAAATCCTGCAGGAGCGCTACCAGGTCTCGCAGCCCACGGCCTACCGCCGGGTGCGCGACACCACCGAGCTGTTTGGCGACGTCACCAAAACCAGCAAGGAAGGCGTGCGCGACATTCTCTTCGAGATGAGCATGCGCGTGTTCCAGCTCGCGGCCGGCCGCAAAAACGAGTTTAAGCTGCCCGACCCTGACCTGAAGGCCATGAACACGGCCATCGCCCGCATGAGCAAGCTCAAGGGCTTGGACGAGAAGGACAACAACGCGCTCACGCCCGAAATGCTCGCCCGCAACACCTACGTGGTAAATCTGACGGTGCAGGGACCAGGTGGCCAGACCAAGACCATCCCGCTGGCCGGCCTCGACCAGCTGGCCCTGGACGACCCCAACACCTACGCCCAGCTGCTCGACAGCGTGGAAGACAGCGACCTCACGCCCGAGCAGATGCGCGGGCTTCTAGACAATGCCAATGGAACCGCATCCTGACCTCAAGCCCCTCAAGTTTAACAAGCCGCAGCTCCGCTTCGTGGTGACGGCGCCGGCCAGCTCCAACTCGGTCTGGGGCCGGGCCAGTGGCAAGAGTACCAAGATTGCCTGGCTCATGCACCGCATCGTGACCGAGATGCCGCGCTCGTGCTGGGGCCTGCTGGGCTCCAGCTATACGCAGATGATGACGCGCACGCTACCCTCGACCATCGACGGCCTGCGCCAGCTCGGCTACCACAAGGACGTGCACTACTTCGTCGGCCGGCGGCCACCCCCTGCCTGGGGGTGGCCTGAGCCGTTTCAGACGCCGCTCAGCTACAAGCACTTCATCATCTTCTACACCGGAGCCGGCTTTCACCTCATCAGCCAGGATGGTGGTGGGGGCAGCTCGCGCGGCATGAACATCGACGGCTGGCTCGCCGACGAGGCCCTGCTGCTCGACCGCGAGAAGCTCACCACCGACGTGAGCGCCTCGAACCGGGGCAACGTGGGCCGCTGGCCCAAGGCCCGGATGCACCACGGCAAGTTCCTGTTTTCGTCGATGCCCTGGGGCGACCAGGGCAAGTGGCTGCTCAGCGACGGCGACTATTATCAGCAGGATGGCTACGACTTCCAGCCCATTCGCAGCCAGCTGGTGGAGCTGCAGCGCGAGTTTGTGGACTCCCGTAGCAGGAAGGCTCGTGAGCAACTTTACGGGGAGATTCGCCACCTCAGCACCCAGTTGCGCTTCTACCCCAACCCCACCAGGCGGGGTGAAGGAAAAGCTCACATTGATGCCGGCCTGCTCTATTCGGAGGCCAACGTGTTCGACAACCTCAGCAACGTGGGCATCAGCTTTCTGGAGCAGCAGCGCCGCGAATTGTCGGACTTCGTTTTCGATATCGAAATCCTCAATAAGCGCCCGCTGACGGTCGAGGCCGGCTTTTATCCCAAGCTCGACCTCAAGCGCCACGCCCGCCAGTGCCCGGCGAATACCTACGTCGAAACCCTGGGTGACGATGTGGAGCGCCTCAAGCAGCGCGACTCGCGGCTCGACGGCGACTGCCGGCCCAAGTCGCCTATCCGGGGCGCCGTGGACTGGGGTAGCCGCATCAGCACCCTGACCCTGGCCCAGGTGCACGCCGATGTGAGTGAGTACGCCCTAATGCGGGGCTTCTACGTGACCCACCCCAAGTTCATCGATGACCTGGCCTTGCTCTTCACCACCTACTACGCCCACCACGCCTACAAGGTGTTCGACTTCATCCAGGACAATGAGTGGGGCAACCAGCGTGCGCCAGGCAGCGCCCTGACCTACAACGAGCAGTTCATTGCCCGCTTGCGGGAGGCGGGCTGGCGGGTGCGTGTGTTCGACCAGGGCCGGGTGCCGGACTACGCGGAGCGCTACCGCCTGGCCTACGAGGTGCTGGGCGAGGCCGACCCGCGCCAGCTCAAGGTGCGCTTCAACCTGGAGGGCTGCAAAGACGTGCTCACGGCCATGAGCAACACGCCCATCCGCCTGGGTAGTAAGGGGCAGACCGAGAAGGATAAGAGCAGTGAGAAGAAGAAGACGGTGCCTGGCCAGGAGGCTACCCACTTCACCGATACCATCGACCTGCACCTGCTCTCCATCAACAAGCACGCGAGCCTGGCTACGGGCAACACGGCCGGCCTGCTCATCGTGAGTGGCTAGGTGGCAATTGCCGCGAGATGTTGCCGAAGCATCTTGCTTGTGACGAGCAAACCCCGTTTCCAGCCTGGAAACGGGGTTTTTTCATGCCCAGCCCTGAGGTATATCCCCTGGGCACCCGGTGGCAATTGCCAAATCGCCGACAGTGCACGTTGGGGTGTTCAACGATAAAATGAGAATGAGAAAGCCTCAAAAGTCCCAAAAACGGCCCTGGTGGTAGCGCCAGGGCATTCGACCGTGAGAATGGGCAAACTAGCTCTCTGTTGCCAGGGCTACCTACAAGGGGGAAAACTCAAATTTTTCAAAGGCTATTTTGCCGAAGTCACGCCTCGTTTTTTCTTCGTGAGACCAGTCTTCGTAACTTGAACAATTCCGGCTATCTCTGCCCGCTTTGTGCAAAAACCAGTTTTTCTCCGCCTTGGAATAGCGGAAAGTTAGCACGTCCATCGTCCTGTCGCACCCCCCGTCGGTGCTCTCGAAGGAGAAATAAGGTCCCTTGATAGTCGTGCCCTGGTAGGCATCAAAAATGGCCATGTGCGCGCAGCCAATGCAGTCAATGACGTTGTCGTTGGTGGCGGCTAGCTTTAGCCGAGGCCAGCCTTGGTTGAGAATTAACGCGACGCGCCGGGAGCGAAACCCTCGCGGCTCATAAGCGGTAGTATCCCGTGCCTCAGCTTCTTGGAAAATGGCAATGAAGTCCGGCCGGTGGTCTTCATTAATGTCACCCGTCGTAAAGGACTCTAACTGGTAGCCTTCCAGCTTTGGCCCCAGCGCCTGACTCAGCCGCGAAGCGGTATCGGCGCTCGCAGCCGGGGTAGTGGTAGGCAGTGGTGCGGAGTGTTGGCTCGTGACCGGGGGGCGCTGGGTAAGGGGTGGGGGCACGGCCGTGGTGACCTCGGTAGGGTGCCGTGTCTCGCAGGCTGCCAGGCTGCCTAGGGTGAGTAAAGTGCAGAAAATAAGGGATTGCGTGCGCATGAGAACCGCGGGGAATAAGCGCAGCAAAGCTATGTTCTGGGCTACCCTGCTCAAGTGGGCAACAGGCTTATTTACTGTCCTTTTTTACGCGAGCGTAAGCCGCCAGTTTTGCAGCGAGGATTAAGGGCTGAAGGATAATGGAGGGGATTAAACTAGTGGAGGCCCTGGCGCGCATGGAAGCGGCCACGGAGCCATTCACGCTACGCTTTATGCGGCTGGATAGGGGCCGCAAAACAGGTGGTCAGGTAACCGAGTGGCGCAACTGTCGGCTTTCGCAGCCGACCGGCGTGCCCGCGGCCGTGCAGGTGACTGCGGCGCCGGCGGAAGGGGAGGAGGCTAGCCGTCTGCCGGCCCACTTCAAAAACGCCACGCGCAACCTGGTCGTGGGTGCCAGCTCGCAGCGCCGCAAGGTGCACATCTGGTTGCTGCTGGCCCTCGATGGCCAGCGCATCGTGCTAGGATAGCTAATCAGCCTGCTTGTCGATTTTGATGAGCAAGCTGACAAGTAGGGTGCCTGGCCGGCTAGGGAGTCGGCAGGATGGAGAAACGTGCAGGAGAATTTTATGCGAGTAGTTATCAGCCCAGATGGGCGTTTCGGCCACGTCGAGGGCGGCGAGACCATGTTTAAGCTCAACGCCGGTGTGGGCGGCCCCAGCGGCGGCGCTGGTGGCGGTAACCTGCCGGCGGCCGAGCCCACCTCGCCCCAGCGTAAGGGGCAGGGCGGGGGCCTTATCTCGCCCTGGGGCGAGGACAACTTGTTTCCGCAGGCCGTGGTCAAGGACATGGAGAAAAACACGGTGCTGCCGGCCGTACTGGAGCAGAAATCGGCCACCATGTACGGCCAGGGCCTGGCCTATGGCATCGTGACGGGCGTCGATAAGAGCGGGGCCAAGCAGTTTGAGGGCCAGTACGTGCCCGAAATCGAGGATTTTCTGGAGGGCTCCAACGTGGCCCGCTACGCCTTCGAGTGCCTGAAGGACATCAACACCTTCGGCAACGCCTTCCCGGAGTTGATTCTGAGCAAGAACCGGCTCAAAATCGTCGGCATTGCGCTGCAGGATGCGGTCTGGTGCCGCTACGGGCTGCCCAAAAACGGGGTCGTCGACTACGTCTACCTCAACGCCAACTGGGACAACGGCGGCTCGGCTACCGATACGGAGTACACCACCCGCATTCCGCTCATCGACCCCTACTACGACGCCGTGGGCAACCTGCGGAGCCGCACCGACAGCTTCAACTACTGCTACCCCTTAAGCATTCCCTCGCCCGATAAGGCGCTCTACCAGCTCGTGGCCTGGAACTCGCTGCGCCGCTCGGGCTGGCTCGAGGTGGCCGCGGCCATCCCCGAGTTTAAGAAGATGCTGTTCAAAAACCAGCTCAGCGTCAAGTACCTGGTGGAGATTCACTCCTCGTACTGGAACTGCAAGTACGGCGACTGGGATGGGCTGGCCCAGGAGGAGCGCACGCGCCTGCTCTCGGAGGAATTGACGGCCTTCAACAACGTGATGAGCGGCACCAACGGGGCGGGTAAAACGGTGATGTCCACCACCTACACCGATAAAATCACGGGCAAGGAGTTCTCAGCCTTCAAGATTACGGCCATCGACGACAAGCTCAAGGACGGCATCTACATCGAGGACTCGCAGGAGGCCAGCTCGCACATCTACACGGCCGTGGGCTACGCCCCGGCGCTCATGGGCGTCTCGCCCGGCAAGGGCATGGGCGGCGGCGCCGGCGGCGGCTCGGAGCCGCGGGTACTGTTCTCGAATTTTATCTCAACGGCCCAATTCCACATGGACGTGGTGCTCGAGCCGCTCAACCTCATCGCCCGCTACAACAACTGGACGGTGCAGGGCAAGCCCATCCGCTTCAAGTTTCTGCCGCCCCTGGTGATGACCGAGGCCACGGCTAACACGCCGGCAGCCGACCCCAAGCAGCAGGCCAAATGAACACGCTGCCCGCCGCCATCGACCTGGCTAACCGCCAGGCGCACCACTGCCTGGACAAGGCTGACTTCTACCAAACCAAGAGCCAGGCCAAGTACCGCACGCAGGCCGCCGGCAACTGGCAGGCCTGGGGCGAGCGCTGGGCTGAGCTCGAGGAGCTGCTACGCGAACTAGCCCGGCTGCGCAATGCGTGCGCGCGGGAGGGCATAAACACTGACTGGTAACATGATACACCTCACTTTCTCCTACTGGTGGCTCTTCGGGCTAGCCCTGCTGCTGATTCTCTGCTTCGGTGGCGAAGGCATGGGGGCCGGTCTGTTGCTGGCCCTGCTGCTGGTCATTTTTCTCGTCGCGGTGGCCTGTAAGGTCGCCGCTCACTTCGGCGTCCTATGAGCCTGATTCGCACGATCCCCCAATTCTGCGCCCACGTCCGGGTAAGCGAGAGCGGCAGCCACCTGGAAAACTTCGAGCCCGACCTGCGCGTGGCGGAGCGCCGGCACCTGCGCCCCGTGCTCGGCCCGGCGCTCTACAATGAGCTGAGTGCCCTCAGCGACGAGGCCGTGCAGGCGGCCCTCGACGACTCGGCTAGTACTGCCGGGGGGCTGTTGCGCCTGGTGCACGAGGCCCTGGCTAATCTCGGCCTACTCGAATACTTGCCGCTCAATCAGTTGCAAATCAACGATGGGGGCGTCTACGTCAACACCGGCGGCTCGCGGCCCTTCCAGTGGCAAATCGACCAGCTCAAGGCGAGCCTCAAGGGCAAGGGCTACAACGCGCTGGAAAGCGTGCTGGAGTACCTGGAGGCCCACGTGGCCGACTTCCCGGCCTGGGCCACGTCGGCCGCGGCCGTGCAGGCCCGCGAGCAGCTCATTGCCTCAGCCAGCGAGTTTACGCGCCACTACGACATCGCCGGCTCGCGCCTCACCTACCAGGCCCTGCTGGCCACGCTTCGCAAAGTCGAGCGCTTCGAGCTGGAGCCCGTGCTCAGCTTCGAGTACCTGGGCGAGTTGAAGGCGCAGCTCGTGGCCGGCGTGGTGTCGGCCGACAACCAGGTCGTGCTCGAGCGCTTTCTGCGCCCGGCGCTCGCCCACCTGGTGGTGGCCAAGGCCATTCCCGAAGTGGGCCTCACCTTCAACGGCAGCGCCGTGGAGCTCAACATCTTCCGGCCCGACGATGCCAACGGCAAGGAGGCCGACGCCAGCCTCGACCAGCTGCTGGGCCTGAAGCTGAACCAGGCCCGCGCCGATGGGCAGGTTTTCCTGACCCAGCTGCGCCGGCACCTGAACATGTACGCCTCGGGCATCCGCTTCGCCACCTACTTCCGCTCGAGCGCCTACACCGACCCGCTGGCCAGCCGGCCCGTGGTGCGCCAGTCGGCGGATTCTCCCACCATCTTTTTTGGCTCCTAAAAATGGCTACCAACTGGATTTTTAGCCTGTGCGGCGCCGCCTTGCTGGGCCTGATTGGCTGGCTGCTGAAGCGCTCGATTGAGGCTATCGATAAGAAAATGGATGCCCAGGGCCTCAAAGTGGATTCGGCCTGCGTGGCCGTCAACGATATGCGCCTGGAAATGAGCGGCTACAAACAGCTCGTGCAGTACCTACACACCGACGTGCTAGCCCTCAAAAGCGAGAATCACTCCCTGCGCGAGTCGCACCACATCATCGACAAATACATCGCCGTGCAGCAAGCACTGCAACATCAAAAACCCACTTAATCACTTTTTTATGCGCGCATTCCTGCACAACCGCAACCCCCAAAACCTGGCCTGGTACCAGCTGCTCTACGGCTGGCTACTTCGCCACAACGAACTGCACCTGGCGGCCCTGCTAGCCCTGCTCTGGTACCCCATCCAGCTGGCCTTCGCCTGGTACTTCCCTGATGCGGCCCCGCTCAGCAGTACCCAGCTGCACAAAGTGGTGCTCACGGCCCTGGTATTCGTCTTCGGCCACGGCTTCCTGTGGCTGGGCCTGCGCTTCAACCTGCCCATCCTTCCGCGCTGGCTTAAAAAGCGCTTCACTACCACCTTCTTATCCCTCTCCGAATGGCAAAAAATGCAATTCTTCGCCTTCTTATGGTCGGCGTATTTGCTCTGCTGGGCACTCATCTGGCTTGGGGCCAGCCAAGCCGCCTAGCCACTGAGCCCGCCAACGTCAAGCGCATCCTGGACTGGGAGCGCTCGCAGCTGGGCGTGCGCGAGCACGGCTACAACCGGGGCAAGGAAGTCGAGTCGTACCAGCGCACCACCGGCAACGCGCCGGGCGCCGAGTGGTGCGGCTCGTTCCAGGCTACGGCCAACGCCTGCTGCGGCCTGCCCTTTCCCGCCGCCGCCGGCGGCGCGCGCTACTGGTTCCTGCTCACGAGCCCCCGTACCCTGTTTTTCCTGGGTGTGCGGGGCAGTGTCGACGACATCGAGCCCGGCGACCGCGTCGGCTTCTGGAGCCCCAAGGCTGGGCGCATCGGCCACATCGGCATTGTCGAAGTCAAGACCCGCAATGGCTTCACCACCATCGAGGGCAACACCGGCCGGCTCGCCAACGCCGGCGTGCACCGCCTCAGCCGGGGCCGCGGCGAAATCCACGCCGCATCTAACTGGAGCCATTGACCATGAAGTACTGCTACTTTCTTGCCCTGCTACTCAGCGCCTGCGCCGTGCAGCCGCCCCACCTGGCCCAGGCGCCGCGGCCCGCCCGCCACCAGTACCGGCACGCCCAGCGCCACAACGCCCGCGTGCGGCCCCATCTGCCACCCTTTTACTTCCCTTGGAATTGAAAAAGCTCTACTGTCTGCTCGTGGTGGCGAGCCTGCTCTACCTGGCCTGCAGCTGCGCCACCCAGCAGCGCATCCCGGCCGCGCTCGATGCCCGGCTCGACTCGGCGCTGACGACCAGCGGCGTGCCGCCCTTGCGCAAGCTCAAGTTCACCGGTCCCGTAACGTTTCAAATCGGCGGTACTGGCAACGTAGCCACGGCCATCGCCAAGACCAAGGCACCGGTGGCGAGTGCCCCCCACGCCACGGCCTCAGCCGTCAAAACGTGGGCCGGTCCGCCCTGGTACGTGTACCTGGTCGGGGGCCTGCTGCTGGCCCTGGGTGGCTTTTTGCTACGCGGCCGGCTGAAAATCCCCGTGCCTTTCTAGCGTATCTTCGCCTCGCAATCACTTCTGGAAAAAACAAGCCCGTTCGTCCTGGCCGATAGCATTCGGCCGGGGAGTAGGGGAGGAGTGTGACCTCCATACTTTGGGCGAACGGCCCGGAAGTGATTGCAGCGATTTCCCCGGCTTTGCCCCGCTGCTCATGGCTACTGACCTGCCTCAAGAAGAGGAACCGACCCCCAACCTGCCCGTGGTGCCGGTGCGCGGCGTTACCAACGCCGACGCCTGGAAAATTTACGAACGCTACAACATCGAGTTTACCCCGCCCGGCTACGCCGAAATGAAGCTCTGCGAGGTCATTCTCGCCCTGGAGGAAACCGTGATGGATTTTACGCGCGCCGAGCAAAGTCGGCGCGGCAAGCAATAATGAAAAAAGCCCCGGCCAGCAGCCGGGGCTTTTTTATTTCACTAAACCCCGGCTTTGCCAGCCAGGCGTTGGTCGGCAAAGGTAGCGGGGGATTGCCCAGGACTAAGGGGCCTTTTTGCTGTCCTTTTTGCCGGCAATTGCCACGCGCAGCTTTGGGGCATGGAAGACGTGGAATGGAATGGCCAGGCCAAACAAGTGGCCGCGAGCTGGGACGAGCTGAGCCTAGTGCAACTGCCGCGGGTAGTAGCCATCCTGTACGGCAGCTACTCCGACCCCAATCAGCAGCGCATCGAATTGCTGGAGGTGCTGCTGGGCGTGAGCCGCCCCACGCTGCTGCGCCTGACGTCGGTGCAGTTGCTGGGCATCTTCTGGCTCACTGATTTTCTGCTCGTCGCGCCCGTGACCCGCACCCTCGTGGTGGCCCCGGTCCTGCGCCCCGTTTGGTGGCGGTCGGCCTTCTACGCCCCGGCCGACGAGCTGGCCAACGTGAGCTTTCTCGAGTTCGCCTTCGCCGACGCCTACTTCGTGGCCTACTGCGGCACCCGCGAGGCGCAGTGGCTCGACCAGCTGCTCGGCACGCTCTACCGCCCCCAGCGCGCCGGCTACAACCCGCGCGCGGCCGACTACGCGGGCGATCGGCGGGCGCCCTTCAACGAAAACCTTATCGAGCAGCACGCCGGGCGGCTCGCCCGGCTGCCTCAGGCCACGAAGCTGCTCGTCTTTACCTGGTACCGCGGCTGTCGGCACGCGCTCGAGCAGCGCTACCCGCACGTGTTCACGCCCGCCACCGACGAGCAGGTGCGCAGCCATCCGGACGGCTGGAGCTTCGTGCTGCGCGAGATGAGTGGCCAGGCCTTCGGCTCCTTCGCCGAAACCGGTCGCCAGGAGGCGGGCCAGGTGCTGGCCAAGATGAACGACGACGTCGCCCGGGCCCAGGAGCTGCGCCGCCAGGAAGAAGCCCAGCAACGCGCCACTACTTAACCTTTTCGCTATGAGCTGCAAAACCTGCGCCTATCCCAAGGCCCTCTGCTTGGCCGTGTACTGCAAAAAAGACCCCGAGCTGCGCAATCTGCCCGCCTCCGTGGGCGACATCGCCGGCGCGCCCCTTATCCAGGCCAAGGCGCCCGAGTGGTGCCCAGGGCCTAGTCCGGTTACTTCTACTGCCTCTGCCCCATGCGCTTAGATACCTACCACCACCTGCTCAGTGAGCTAGGTCGCCGCCACAAGGCCATCACGGCTAGCCCCGAGAATGGCCGCTTTTTGCGCATTTTCATCTCGGCCGACCCCGTGCAGAAGCAAATCGACCTGATTAACTTCCAGGGCGCCACCCGTTCGGAGCTGAAGGCGCCGGCCGGTCAGGCCTACCTGGTGGCCGAAAACTACCAGGTCGACTACGGCGACAATCAGGGCGACTACCTGAGCCGCGAGTTTCGCGGCGCCTACCTGGTGCTGCAGCGCGCCGACCGCAACAACTACGCCCAGCGCGACGCGGCCGTGGCCAAGTGCGAAACCGTCGCCGAGCAACTGCTGGCGGCCCTGGTGGAGCAACTGCGCGAGGAGCACGACGCACTCATCAGTGTGCGCGATGCCTGGCTCGAGCACCTTGGCCCCCTGGCCGATACCAGCGTGGGCGTGCGGATGAATTTCACCTGGAGCGAGTCGGCCGGCGAGGATTTAGTATACGACGAAACCCACTTTACTGCGTAGCATGGCCGGTGAGCGTTTAACCAAACTGACTATTCTCGTCAGCCTGTCCCCCAACGATAATGCCCGGGGCGAGCAAACCACGGAAGTGCGTTTGCGCCTTGCCGGGGGCTGGATTAGCTACTACCGCGGGGCCTATACCCAGCAGCACCAGTACGAGGTGCCCGACCCCGATGACGTAAAGCGTGAGTACGTCAAGCAGGCCGTTGACAACCTGCTGGCCCTGGTGAAGCTCGACGTGCAGACGCGCGGACTGCCCTATACCGTGTCGGCCTCACGCGATTTGGGCAACGACGTCAACACCGGCTGGCCCAAGATTGCCTTCGACCTCGAGGCTACGCAGTACAGCCAGCAGCTCGACCTGGACTTCGAAAACCGCTCGTCACTTCCGGACGGCTTTACCGTGCTGCTGCGCCAAGCCACGCTCCAGCCCATTGTGCTGCAGGCAATCAGGCTGCCCGCCGGTAGTTACGGCGCGGCCAACGGCGCCATCTACGTATCGGCCTACCAGGGCAATACGCAGCCTTTTACCTACACCTGGGCCGACGATAAGACGGTCATCGGCAGTTTTCGGGAGCAGCTCAAGGCCGGCAAGTACACCGTTATCGTGGCCGACCAGGACGGCGTGTCGGCCACGGCTACCTACGAGGTCACGAGCGACGCCCAGCTGCTAGTGACGGTGCAGCAAACCGAAAGCAGCCTGGACTTGCTCGTGCGTGGGGGCGTGCCGCCCTACACCGTAGAGTGGGACGACGATAAGACGGCCGGCTTCGCGCGCACGGGGCTCGCCCCCGGCACCTACCGGGCCACCGTGCGCGATGACCACGGCGCCAGCCAGCGCCTCGTGGCCACGCTACTGGCTGGACTCTGCTACTTCAGCCAGAACCCCGTGCGCCTGGCCCTGGACGCCGGCCCGGCCTACCGGCTCGACCCCACCCTGAAGCCCAACCTGAGCTTCGTGGCCGAGGTGTGGGTAGAGCGTGCGTACCTCTCGGGTACCTACGAGCAGGTGGGACCGCAGCTCGAGCAGCCAGCCGACGCCAACGGGCGCACCGTCTTCGACGTGCAGGCCCTGCTCGACGCCCACGTGCGCGAGCATGTGCCGGCGCTCGAGCAGGGCCTGGCCGCGCTGGCCACGGGCTTGTTCAAGCGCTTTTACCTTAAAAGTGCCGAGCGCTTCGGCACGCCGCCCGTGACGGCCGGCCTGGCCTCGGCCCAGGTACACGTGGTGCTCTGCGGGGGCCTGAGCCCGGCCGAAGCCGAGGCCGGCCGCTGGCCCGCCTACCAGGCGGCCGTGCGGCCGTTTCTCACCTGGGAGCCCGACTATCAGCAGGTGTTGCCCACGCAGCCGGCCTACCTGTATTACCAGCACGTGGCCGACGACGGCGACGTGGAGCTGCGGGCCACCGTGCGCCACGTGGCGGGTACCACGGCCGAGCTGCCGCTTACCACGCTCGTGGGGGCGCGCCGCTGGGAAGTGTACTGCCTGGCCGTGGGGCCGGCCGCGCTGGGCCTTACCGGTGACGAGGTAGCCGGCTACGACGTGTGGCTGGCCACCGCTGCCGGCGTGCTGCGCAGCCAGGTGCGCCACTTCGTGCTGGAGCGCGCCTACTACCCGCAGCAGCGCTTTTTTATCTACAGCAATAGCTTAGGCGGGGCCAACGTGCTGGCGGCCCTGGCCCCGGCCAAGCAGACGCTGGAAGTAGTGGCCACCGAGGCGCAGCGCCCGGCCTACGACCCGGAACTCGGCGACGTGGCCACGCTCGACCGGCTCGGCAAGCCCACGCTCAGCGTCACCACCGGCCCGCGCCGGCGCGCCCAGGTGCAGGCCGACCAGGAGCTGCTCTACTCGCGCCGAGTCGTGCTGCTCTCCGGGGGCCAGTACTGGCCGGGCCGGGTGGCCCCGGCCACCTACACCGTGCGCGACGAGTCCGAGGGGTTGGCTAGCCTGGCCTTCGACTTCGTGCTGGTCCAGCAGCGCCACTTCAGCCCCCGCTTGCCGCTCGTGGTCACCGGGGTGCCCGTCATGCCGGTCGCCGGCGGGGAAGGAGCCACGCCATGATACGCCTGGTCACCGTGGAGCGCCAGCAGCAACTGCTGCTGCCCACCGAGCTCAGCCTCGACATCGACAACCCCGGCTTTCAGGCCGATGCCATTCCCGGCACCTGGTCGCTGCCTTTCGAGCTGCCCTGGGCGCGCGAAAACCTGGATGGGCTCAATTTTCCGCAGCTGCACCGCACGGCCGGCGGCCCGCCCCCGGTGGAGGTCGACGTGTACCTGGACGAGGTGCGCTGGCGCCGCGGCCGGCTCGTGTACGTGAGCGTGGACGTGCCGGCAAAACTGCTCAAGTACAACTTTTACGCCGACGCGGCTGACCTGGCCACCCAGATTAAGGACGTCAAGCTCGACAGCCTTGACCTGGGCCAGGTGCCGCTGGAGCGCACGACCAACCCGGTCGACTACGCCCTGCTGCCGGTGCGCAACAAAACGTTTTACGGCGATGCCGACAAGGCCCCGGCGGGCTACAACGGGTATCTGAACTACTTCAACGGGGCCTACGCGGCCGACGTGGTAGTGGCGCCGCAGCCCTACCTGGTGCCCCTGCTGCGCAAGGTGCTGGCGCATTTCGGCTACGAGCTGGTGGGCGCCTGGGCCGACGAGGCGGAACTAAACACGGCCGTTCTCTACTCCGACCGGCTGTGTACCGACCCGGGCACCGTGACGCTGAACCGCCACGTGCCGAGTATCGACGTGGCCGACTTGCTGCTCGGGGTGGCGGGGCTGTTTTGCCTGCAGCTCTACTTCAACCCGCTCACCCGGCAGGCGCGCTTTACGCCCCTGCGCGACGTGGTGGCCGGCGCCGCGGCGAGCCAGCGCCCGCGCCCGGGCGTGTGGCTCAGCAGCACGGCCAATACCAGCAACGGTTTTTTGCTCAAACAGGAGGCCGACAGCAACGACGAGCTGGACAAGTCGCTCGATACGGGCTGGCAGCAACTGAGAGTGGGCGCCGGCGGTGAGGAGCAAACCGTGAAGTGCGGCACGCTGCACCTGGTCGATGCCACCGACGCCGGGCGCCAGTGGCTGGTGCCCGCCTACGAGGGCAAGGGGGCCGTGCCGGGCAATACGGACGTGGGCGACGAGTCGCGGGTAGGCCTGCGCCTGCTCTTCAACCGCGGCTTTCAGCCCGACTCGTTCGGCGACCTCTATCCTTTCGGCAGCAGCGGTACTACCAACCGCCGCGGCGTGAGCGTGGGCACTTACTCGCTGCAGTGGGCCGGCGACCAGGGCTTGTACCAGGTGTGGCACAAGCCCTGGCTCGACTTCCGCGCCCGGGCCGTGCAGCACACCTACCAAAGCGCCTTGCGCGTGGGCGACTTGCTGGAGCTCGACCCTAGCCAGGCCGACCTGGTCGATTACCACTTGTGCTTCTGGGAAAAGGTCAGCCTCACGGTGGCCGCCGGCAGCGCGCTGACTTCCGCCACGTTTACTTACCAGGAATTGCTATGATTACTTACCAGCACTTGCTCTCCAGCATCGACTCGACGGCCCCGACCGGTGCCTGCTTTATTGCCCTAGCTGATGGGCAAGTGGTGGGCACGCTGGGCCTGCGCCTGCGCGCGCCAGGCGCCTACGTCAACTCGCTCTACGTGGCCCCCAACTTTCAGGGCCAAGGCATTGGGCGTGAGCTACTGCGCCAGGCGGCTGAGCTAAGCGTAAAAATGGGCAAGACTACCCTGGGCCTGGCCGTGCATGAGCTTAACCTGCCGGCTCGCCACCTCTACAAATCGCTGGGCTTTCGCCCCCACGAGTTTGGACAGCAGGATGGGTATCTGCGCTACGTTGCTTTTCTGCCGCTAGCATGAGCACCGAAATCCTCGACCTGCCCCAGGCCTTCGCTGAAAACGAGCGCGACGTGGCCCTGGCCTGGCTGAAGTACACCATCGAGCACTTCCAGGCTAACATCAAGCGCCTCAAAATTGGGGCGACCAACGAGCTGCGCGATAGTTTCCAGGGCACGCTGGTAAGCGCGGCCGGCGGCGACGAGCTCAAGCTGCGCATTGCCTACGCCATCCAGGGCATGTACGTCGACATGGGCGTGGGCCGGGGCATGGGCGCTGGCGTGACGAAGGGTGGTGGGCAAACCAAGGAGGGCCGCGACTACCATGAGCTGCGCAACAGCCGCGGCCAGCTGCGCCGCCACGAGCGCCGGGCCAAGCGCTGGTACGGCAAGCAGCTTGCCTTCGATAGCCGGCGCCTGGCTGAGCTGGTGAGCGACTTGTGGGGCAAGACCTTAATTTCGACTATTGCTACGGCCGCTCCGGAGCAGCCCCTGCAGGTCAACTTATAGCAGGTAGTTTTTGCTGTCCTTTTTGCCGGCAATTGCCGCCCGCACCTTCGCCTTGCAATTAGTGCAGAGGATTTTGTGAAGGAGGACATTGCGGGATGGCACAACAGCCAAAGGAGGAGCGCGTCGTTGAGATACTTGTCAACGGGGCCAAGGCTAACGCGAGCCTTAAAGAGATGGCGGCCGCCGCGGCCGTGCTCAGCAACCAGGTGGCGAAAATCGCGGCCGACGACCCCAAGCGGGGCGAACTGATTGCGCAGCTGCAAACCATGCGGCAGCGCATTACCGATACGCGCGCCGAAATTGGGGGCCTGCTCACGGCTGAGCAGCAGCTAGCCGCGGCCAACCAGAAGCTGGCCGAGTCGCAGGCCGCGTCTGTGGCGGAGCAGGAGCGGGCCATCGAGGCCGGCCGGGCCGGTACGGCCTCGTTCAACCAGCTGCGCACGGCCGCCGGCTTGCTGGAGAAGCAGCTGCACGAGCTGGGCGCCGACGACCCGGGCCGGGCGGCGCTGCTCACCGACCTGCAAACCCTACGCGGCCGGCTAGAGGAGGCGCGCACGGCGATGGCGGGCGTTATCCAGACCGAGGCGCAGCAGCGCGCCGCGGCCGAGGCCCTGCGCGCGCAGGAGCAGGCTTTGGCTGAGGCGGAGGCGCAGCGCCGGCAGGGGCTGGTGCAGCTCGTAGTGAACGGCCAGCGGGTGTCGGCTTCCATGCGCGAAATGCGCGAGGCTGCCTCGCAGTTGGAAAGCGAGCTGAATGAGTTGGGCCAGGAAGACCCCGCTCGTGGCCCGCTCATTGCCGCGCTGCAGCAGCTGCGCGCCCGGATTCACGACGTGCAGCAGGAAGTGGCCGGCGTGAGCCAGACCACCAGCACCATGAAGTCGGTAATGACCAACGCGTTTGCCTTCGCCGTGGGTGGGGGCATCGAGCAGGGCATCGAGAAGGTAGGGGAGATGGGGAAGTCCATTTTCACCACTACGGCCAAGTTTGAAACCTACGGCAAAGTGCTCAGTAACGCCCTGGGCAGCGACTCGCTGGGGCAGAAGGCGCTGGCCGATATCCAGAAAATGGCGGCCAATACGCCGATATCGGTGGATGCGCTCACCAGCTCGTTTATCAAGTTTGTCAACCGCGGGCTCACGCCCTCGATGGCAGAGCTGCGCAAGCTCGGCGATTTGGCCAGCAGCCAGGGCAAGGACTTCGACCAGCTCACCGAGGCGGTGCTCGATGCCGGCACCGGCGAGTTCGAGCGCCTCAAAGAATTTGGCATCGGGGCCAGCAAGGCCGGCGACCAGGTCACGTTCAGCTTTAAGGGCGTGAATACGACCGTGGCCAATACGCCGGGCGCCATCCAGGCCGCCATCGTGGCCATGGGCGCCGCGAAGGGCGTAGCCGGCGGCATGGCCCTGATTGCCCAGGGGCTCGATGGGCAGCTCTCGAACCTGGGCGATACGGCCGACCAGACAGCGGTGGAGTGGGGGCAGGTGCTGCGCCCGGCCTTCGTGGCCGTGCTCAGCACGATGGGCTTTCTGCTCGGCATGCTCAAGGCCTTGCCTGGGTTTGTGAAGGAAAACCGGGGCGTCATCCTGGCGCTGGCCGGTGCGCTGGTAGTTCTGAACCTGGAACAGGTCAAGTGGAATTTGATGCTGCTGGAGGAGGCTATCCAGAACAAGGCGAGCATCGTGTGGAAGACGGCCTCGGCCGCGGCCACCGACCTGATGGCCTTCAGCTGGAAGGGGCTCAACGCGGCCATCAAGGCCAACCCCATCGGCTTTGTGATTGGCTTGCTCATGCTACTCGGGGGCGCACTGTTTACTGCCTACGAAAAGAGTGAGAAGTTTCGAGCTGTTGTTAACGGGCTGGGCGCGTCGCTGAAGGAGTTTGTGGTGACGGCGGTGCAGGGCATGATTACGGCGCTCACGGGGCTGGGCGATGTGATTATGGGCGCACTGACCCTCGACCCGGAGCGTATCAAAAAAGGCCTGCAGGAGGGCTTTGCCGGCGCGAAAGCCATGTACTGGGAGGCCGGTAAGAACGCGGCCAAGGCCTACGGTGAGGGCTACGCAGAAGAGGCTAAGAACCAAGATTATGAGGCCAACCGGCAGTACGAGGAGCGCCGTAAAGAATTTGCCCAGCGCATCAAAGATGCCCTGGCCAAGCGGGCGAAGGAGGAAGCTGAGGCCGCGAAGAAAAACCGACTCGAAGCGCTCAAAAATGAGGAGGCAGCCCTAAAGGAGCGCCTGGCCCGGGTGGCGAAGGACTCGGAAGCCGAAATGCGCATCAAGCAGGCGCTCGTTACCAACGAGGCTAGCCAGAAGCTGACGAATGATAAGCTCACGGAGGCTGAGCGGCGCATTGTACTAGCTGAAGCGCTGGATAAACGAGTTAATCTGGAGCGGGATTTCTTCGAAAAACAGGCGAAAGAGCGGGAGGCAGCTCGTAAAAAAGCTGCCGAGGCAGCCCTGCGCGAGCGGTTGGCGGAAATTGAGGCCGAGCGGCACCACCAGGAAGCTAAGCTCAAGCTAAGCCACGCTGCAATGCTGGCCCGGGGCGACGACCGGGTGAGCGAGTTGTCGGCAATTTATACCGATGGCCAGCTCAAGATTGCCGCGCTGCAGGCCGCTAGTAAAAAGGAAATTGCCCAGCTCACCGGCACGGCCGCTCAGAAAAAGGCCCGCCAGCTCGATATAGAGAAGGAATTGGCGGCCGATATTGCCCTGGTGCAGGACAAGGCCCGGAAAGACCAGCAGGAAAAGCTGGAGAAATGGGCCAAGGAGGATGCCAGCCTGCAGGAGAAGTTTATCGATGGCCAGGTGGAGCTCATCGAAGAGCAGGCCGCGCGCCAGCAGGCAGCCTTCGACGTGATGCTCGGGGCCGGCCTGGAGTCGCAGCGTCGGGCCGATGAGCTGAAGTACCAGGCTCGGCAGGAGGCTTTCCAGAAGGAGCTGGCGCTGATTGAGGCGAGCCTGGGCAAGGAGAGTGCGCTTTATAAGCAGGTGTACGCCGCCATGACCAAAGACCAGGGCGACCAGGGCAAGAAGGCAGTGAAAAACCTTTCGGATGAGGAAAAGGAGAAAAAGAAGCTCCGGAAGTTGGAAATGCAAACTGCCGGCGATGTCGTCAGTTTCGGTCTGGAGCTGCTTGACCAGGATGGGGAGGCGCGTAAAAAGCACCACTCCTTATATACTGCCTTGGCCGCGGCTAAGATTATTATCGACGGCACGAAGGAAGTGCAGCAGATTTGGGAGTACTCGGCCGAGAACCCAGCCAACGGGGAGACGATGGGTACTGCCGGCATCATTCTGGGGGGCATCCAAACGGCAGTAGCGATTGCTCGTACGGCGGTGGCCCTAGGGCAGCTGCGGGGCGGTGGTGGCGGAGGTGGCGATAACACCAGCTACGCCAAGGGCGGCGCCACCGGCACGGGCGCCGGGCTAGCCGTCTCGCCGATGGGCCAGCTCATGGCCATGTCGGGCATGAGCGTCGGCGCTGGCGGCAAGCTCACCGATGGCTCGGGCTTCGCCGTGGCCGGCGTGGTGCACGAAGACGAGTACGTAATTCCGAAGTGGCAGCTGGCCGACCCGCAGGTGGCGGCCGTGGCGCAGTGGCTCGAGGCCCGGCGCCTGCGTGGCTTCGCTGATGGTGGCCCGACTAGCTCGGGCAGCTCCGGGGCCACGCTACCGGTAGCCGCGGCCTCGCCCGCGACCGATGGCGAGCGCACCTACGCCGTGCAGACCCAGATGCTAGCGGCCCTGCTCAACATGGGCGAGCAGTTGGCCGACGTCAAGCAGTGGCAACGCGAGCTGCAGGTGCGCCTCGACCTGCGGGCCGCCCAGGCCGGCATCGACGAGTATAAGCAGGTGCAGCACAACTCAGCCATCAGGAGTAAGGGCTAGTCCAGAAAACGTCCGTATTCTGGACTAGAAAGCCCTCCAATAATGGGTTAGAAAAAAAGCCCCGAAAACACGCGTTTTCGGGGCTTTTACGTGGGGTCGGGTTGCCCTCCAATAATCATCCGTTTGTTGGATGCTAGATCTGGTGCACTTCCTCATTTTTAAGTGTATATTGCTTGTCACCTATGAGAATCCCACCAGTATTGAACTTCTCTACAATTAGGTAAAGAAAGCAAAAAGCATCACATCGCTAACTCAATAAAACCATTGTCATGAAAGATAAATTTAATAAATTTTATGAAAATAGTTATATTGATGTGAGTGATAAAAGTACACCTGAGTTAGTAGTGACAATAGTAAAAGATATTACAGAAACATTAAATGAAAATATAGATTTTGTAACTAATATATATGAAAATAAGCCAAAAATATACATTGGCTTTATAAACAAGGGCGACATTGGAGCATCGGTGGTCATAGATGAAAATGAATACTACATAGCTATTCACTTTGCGACTTTTTACATATTGCACAGGCTTTTTAATCGTATGCTATGTGATCCGCTAATCATGCCTGAAATAGGGAATATATCAAAGGAGGTAGCTAAACCGACTTATAATCCTAATACTTTACATGCACAACACGTGCATCTAGGAATTGACGCTGACGAGGCATTTCCCGTTGATCAACACCGAAGGGATATAGCTACTTTTTTAACAGCTCTAGCATTGCAGTTTATATGTATGCATGAGATAGGTCACATTGCAAATGGACATCTTCTCTTTAAGAAGAGCATAAATGGCCAGCTAAAATGGCTTGAATTAACATTGAGTGATGTAGATGAAAGGGTTATAAGTCCAATACATTCTCAAGTATTAGAGTGGGACGCTGATCGCTTTGCATTACTACAAAGTTTTGCATTAATTATGCGGGGCCATGACAATAACACACTATTTGGGGAGCGTCGTGTCGAGGTTTTTAAAGATCTGAAAAGTGTAATACATCTTTGGTATTTTGCAATTAGGTCTACTTTTAGATTGTTCGGATTCAAAAGCCATGATATTGAGCGCCTTAAAGAATATAGTCACCCCCCTTCTGGTTTGAGGTCTCATATGTTGTCAGCAGCTATGTATTATATTATTCATAACCATCAAGGTTTTAAGAGATTTGACGAATTATTTAAAAAGGAAATTAATGACATTATTGGTAAAGCATCTATTGATGTAGAATTGTCATTTATGAAGATAAGTCTTAGTAAAGAAGCAGTGAACGAAGGAAGAGATGCTATGCTATTTGGCATGGAGCAAGGGGAACACAATCGGCTGCTATTATCCACTTGGAATGAAGTCAGAGCACTAATTCAGCCTTATGCAATGAGGTCACTTCCACCCGAAATAACTTCTATAGGATAATTTGTGCTATTAGATCTGACTAAAGAATATGAATCATGTCGGTTTAGTAAGCAATGTTACGAGTATGCGAGTCGCTATCTATGCCCGCGTCTCTACTAAGGACAAAGGCCAGACTACCGAAAATCAAATGCTCGACTTACGCAGGTACGCGCTTATCCAAAACTGGACTACTTATAAGGAATACATAGAGGAGGAGTCAGGCGGCACAGCCAGCCGCAGTCAGTTTCAGCAGCTCTTTAAAGATGCTCACCAGCGCCGCTTCGATATGGTGCTATTCTGGAGCCTCGACCGCTTCAGTCGTGAGGGTGCCCTGCCCACGCTGCAGCACCTGAATATGCTGGAGAGCTACGGCGTCGGCTTCAAATCCTACACCGAGCAGTACCTGGACTCGACTGGAATTTTCAAAGATGCCGTGATATCCATCCTAGCCAGCATCGCCAAGCAGGAACGTGTGCGTCTGAGTGAGCGCACCCGTGCGGGGCTAGCCCGCACGCTGGCCAAGGGCACGAAGCTCGGCCCGCCTGTCAAGAGCCAGGACGACATTGAGCAGATTCGCCGACTCAAGGGCGGGGGCATGTCTAATGCGGCCATCGGCAAGGTGCTGAAGATGTCGGCCAGCACGGTGGCCAAGTATTTGACCTAATCAGAGGTTATTCCAGACTAATGCTATTATACTACAGGAGTTGTTGAGCATCAATAAAATGCAGGAATTTAGAGCCCAAATTAGTTAGGTTGAGGCGTGGCAGGGTATTAGAGCCAGAATGAGTAGTTCTAACTGATACCTGCTCAACATCACCGTCTGATATTATGAAGTTGTCACTCACTACTAGTAGGCCGGCCTGATGCAGGTCTTCAAGGAAAGCTAGGAAAGCTGTTTCATCCACAGTTAAAGTTATTGGGTCACCTGTTTCTGATAGCTTTTTATATAATTTATCAGCTGAGGCAAGCCTCACTGTATGTTGCTTAATTCTATTTATCGATGACAAAAGGGCTATGTGAGACGGAGAAAATCTATCCACTAGCCCCAAATAAAGTTGCTTAGAATCAAAGTTGACGCTCGATGAAGTCGCAGCTATCAATGCATTTTTGAGTAAAAGCTGTTTAGACCGCAAGTGGGTTTTTGTGGCTGCTTGGGTGGCTTGAATTAATAGTGTAATAAATTCCTCATTATCGCGCAAATCGTCAATACTAAAGCCTTTGCGACTCTGAAGCTCTTTAATAGCTTCAGCCACAGTTAGCATCCACTGCTCACGGCGTTTCTCAAGCGAGGGAGTTACCATGAACTTGAATAGTTCTCCAGCTCCAGTAAATGGAATAAGCCCTAGGATAGTGGATAAGGCAATGTGCGCTACATCTTCACCATCGGCTTGTGGAATGTCTAGGGAGTTGTCGGGCGTTTTTATTAAATCATCCATTCGTAAAACTACGCTTGTTAGCCTGTAAGCAGGTAGAATTTCTGTCCTTTTTGTGGTGTGGTTGACCGTGAATCTTTGAATCCCATTCAAGGACCTAAGTTTTCACCAACCCCAATTCAATGAGACGTTTGCTTATCCTCGCCCTCGGGGCGAGTGCTCTGCTAGCCACCACTAGCGCTGAAGCCCACAGCCACCCGCGTTTGCCGAAAGGTCCGGCGCACTCGGTGGCCCACACCCTCCACGTCGCGCCCGACTCGCTGGTGGCGCCAGCTAGCCTCACCACTGGCCCCACGTTCCACGCCAGCTACTCGGCGCCGCACGTATCGAGCGGTGGCTTTCACAGCATGCCGACCTATCGCTCGTTCTCAGCTACGCCATCGCGTACCTACAACTTCAGCCGCGCCAGCTCACCGAGCATCAGCACGCGGCCGGCCACCACGTTGACCCCACGCACTTATACTTATAATATATCCGGCGTACCGCGCCCGAAGACCTATACCCCAGCGCCTAGTAGCCAGCCCGCTGAGGTGCACCACTATCATAACAGTGGCGGTGGTGGCCCCAGTGTTACCGACATGATTCTGCTCAATGCGGCGCTGAATAGCAATCGTCAAAATCAGGGCACTAGTACACCAGATACTGGTACAGGCCGGTTCGTGTCAGACAACGAGAATTATTCGCCTGCGCAGGCCGATAAACCTGACGATGGCCTATCCGGCTGGCAAATCTTCGGCACTGTGCTAGTAGTCGGTGGAATTATATATGGCGGCTATCGCTACGTCACCCAGACTAAAACTGGCACCTAAACTGGCACCCTTATAAAAGAAAAATGCCCTCACGGCGCTGTGAGGGCATTTTTTGTGGTCTCGTTAGGAATCGAACCTAAATCTAGAGCTTCGGAGGCTCCTATACTATCCGTTGTACTACGAGACCCGGTGCGGGCTGCAAAAGTAGCGATAAAAGCCGGCGCGGCCAAACCCAGCGCCAGTATTTCGATGGAAAGGATTAGCCCAGACACAACCCTGCAGGGCAAAAATCGGTTAGCTAAACCTGAACCTGACAATTTTCATTTCCACATGGAATCTACTAAAAAAACCCTCTACACGGCCGATGCTACGGCTGTGGGTGGCCGCAGCGGCCACGTGCGCTCGGCTACGGGCATCATCGACCTCGATATGTCGGTGCCCGAAGGGCTAGGCGGCAAAAAAGGCTCTACCAACCCCGAGGAGCTATTCGCGGCCGGTTATTCGTCGTGCTTTCAGCAGGCGCTGCTCGTTATTGCCCAGCGTGCCGGCGATAAGCTCGACCCCAATACGGAGGTAAAGTGCTCGGTATCGTTGTTTCAGGAAGGCGAAGGTTATGGCTTGAGCGCCGTGCTGGACATTGACTTGAAGTCGTTTGACCGGACCAAAACGATTGAAATGGTGCGTCAAGCCCATAAAATCTGCCCGTACTCGGTGGGTACCCGGGGCAATATGGAAGTTGAGTTGAAGGTACAGGGCGAAGCAGTGCCCGTGCAAGCGGAAGAAAATGCTGGCATAGCCGAAGGCAAATAAGCAGCGCGTTGCGCTCGTAGTGAAGGGCCTACTTGCGTTAGCAAGTAGGCCTTTTTTAGTAGGTGAAAGGACTTAATGAAGAAGTGGATAGTGGCCACCGAAGCTGGGTGCACCTTTTGACAAGAGCATGCGTAAGAGGTCCGCTACCTTTGGAAAAATGGCTGCCAAAAGCCACCTAGTGCTCCTGTTTATACTTAATTACTTATGAAAAAATTTCTCCTCATCTTGGGCGCTGCTGCTGCCCTAGCCTCTTGCCGCGAGGCCAGCACTGCGGTGCAGAGCAAACCGTCGGCTGCCGGGGAGGCGAAAGTGCTGCGCTTCGATACCACTTTTGTGAAGGCGAGTGGCTCGCGTACCTACCCGCATACCTACACCGGTAGCATGCTAGTGGGCCAGACCAAAAAAGTAACGGTGCCCGTGCAGATAGACTGGACCACGGTGGAGCAGGCCGGTTGCCCGCAGGTAGCCAGCGTGCGGGTATACCAGCTCAACGGCAGCGACCGCCGCACGACTCTCACGGCCAAGGCCATGCGCGATGCCGTGTGCAAGCCCGGCGCTCAGCCGGCTGACGGCAAGCGTCCCACGAGCAGCGCCACGGCCTACACCGGCGCGGCTTACCTTAAGCTAACGGGCGAGGCCCGCGAAATCCACCGTACCACGTCCGTCACGTTTACGCTCAATGGCCTGGGCTATCACGACACCCTCGATGGCGACTCGACCGCTACCAGCAGTGTGCAGTAGTACCGCCGCTTGGCTATTTAAAACAGAAAAAGCCCCGACTATTATTAGTCGGGGCTTTTTTATGAAATCATCAGCGTGAATTAATTCAGGTAAATGCGGTGCGTGAGCTCGAAGCGGTGCGGCGCAAAGGCATTGTAGTAGGGGGCCGGGCCGTCGAAGGTGAGCACGTGTATCAGCGGGATGCCTTCGAGGCGGCTTTCTACTACACGCACGGGGTAGACCTCGCCGACCGTGGGCCAGTCGCCGCCGTGGTTGGCGGGCCGGTTGTCGGCATCGACGCAACGGGCATAATCGAGGTAAGGGGCGGCCGTAGTGGCTTCGGCCAGGGTGTAGCTAGCAACTTCCATAGGGCAAAGATATGAGGAGCAATTGAATACGAAGTAACGCCGCAAATGTTGGCCAGCAGCCAGGCCGCGAACAGCAGCCCTAACACCCGCGCCGCGCCAGAAGTTTAGGCTAGTCCGATTTTGGCCAGCGTGGGGCTAGCCCCGGCGTTAGTTGGCGGTCCGGGGTAGGGCGTACTGCTTGCGGTCGAGCACTACGTAGCCGCTTTGCCAATATCGTCCCAGGTGGCGCGGTGTGAGGCTGCCCGAGCCGGGTACCTGGCTAAGAATATCCAGCCGCAGCGTTTGGCCGTTGAGGCGGTACTCATTCAAAATAATCTTGCTATTCGTCTTAACCAGAAAGTGCTCCTGCACGCGGCCATTGCGGCGGTAGCGCGTCATCTGCCGCCATTGCAGGCGGGTAGTGGTGGCAGTGCCAGCCTTAGCAGCTATTTCTACCACGCCCCGCATAACCTGCCGCCGTAGGCGGGGCGTGTGCCCACTAGTGGAGAAGAATGCGCTTTGGGCCTGCACCTGCTGGCGCAGCTGCGTGGCTTGCAGCAATAGCGTATCGCGCGCGGCGAGCGCCTGGGCGGGGTTTGTAGTAATCTGGGCCTTAGCGGCCGTAGCGGTTAAGAGGGCCGCCAGCAGCCCTAGTCGGTATAGCATTGCGCAATGGAGCAGTGAAGCACGAAGGTATTTGCTTACCTAGCCTGCTCAGTGCGGGAAACAAAAAAATAACCGGGTCTTTCTCGGCTGCTACTGAGAAAGACCCGGTTACGTATCGCGCTGCCCTAGCTGAAGCCCAATACCGGGTGTGGCTGGTAGGGCTCTTCCAGCCGCTTTATCTCATCTGCCGAAAGCTTGACGCTCACGGCGGCCACCGCGTCTTCGAGGTGGCCGGGCTTGCTGGCTCCCACGATGGGCGCCGTGATGACGGGCTTGCTCAGCATCCAGGCCAGGGCTACTTGGGCATTGGGCAAGCCGCGCTCCTGCGCGATTTCTGTCACGCGGTCGGCTACCGCAAAATCATCGTCGCGGCCGTAAAGGCTCTTGCCGAAAGCATCGGTTTTGGCGCGCTCGGTTTCGTTGCGCTCCTTGCTGCGGCCACCCGTGAGCAGTCCCCTAGCCAGCGGCGACCACGGAATGACGCCAATGCCCTGGTCCTGGCACAGTGGCAGCATCTCGCGCTCCTCCTCACGGTACACGAGGTTGTAGTGCGGCTGCATGCTCACGAAGCGCGTCCAGTTGTGCTTATCGGCCAGGTACAGCGCCTGCGCAAACTGCCAGCTGAACATACTGCTAGCCCCGATGTAGCGCGCCTTGCCGGCCTTCACCACGTCGTGCAGCGCCTCGAGCGTCTCCTCAATCGGCGTGTCGTAGTCCCAGCGGTGAATCTGGTAGAGGTCCACGTAGTCGGTGCCCAGCCGTTTCAGGCTGGCGTCGATGGCGCTCAGTATGTGCTTGCGCGATAGGCCTTTGTCATTTGGTCCCGGGCCCATCGGGTTGAAAACTTTGGTCGCTAGCACCACTTCGTCGCGCTTGGCGAAGTCGCGCAGGGCGCGGCCCACCACTTCTTCGCTAGCCCCGTTGCTATACACGTCGGCTGTATCGAAGAAGTTGATGCCCAACTCGAGCGCTTTCTGAATAAAGGGCCGGCTAGCCTCCTCATCGAGGGCCCAGGGCCAGCGCTCGGTGGGCGTGCCGTAGGTCATGGTGCCCAGGCAAATTTTGGAAACCTGTAGGCCAGTGTTTCCTAAGCGGGTGAATTCCATCGTGGAAAAGGAAAAAGGGTGAATGAAAACAGTCAAAAAGCGGTTGTCATACTTCCTTCGTCAGCATGACAACCGGAAAGGAACGATAGCAAATAAACCGAAAAAGCCCGCCTGGGTTACCAGACGGGCTTTTAAAACTACTCTTGGCTAGGGTGCCTACGCGGTAGCCAGTACTTCCTTCACGCGGGCAGCGGCATCCTTCAGCAGGGTAGCCGACTTCACTTGCAGGCCACTCTCGTCGATGATGCGGGCGCCTTCCTCGGCGTTGGTGCCTTGCAGGCGCACGATGATGGGCACGCGGATGTCACCGATTTTCTTGTAGGCTTCCACCACACCATTCGCCACGCGGTCGCAACGCACGATGCCGCCGAAGATGTTGATGAGAATGGCCTTCACGTTCGGGTCCTTCAGGATGATGCGGAAGCCCGCTTCTACCGTCTGGGCGTTGGCTCCACCGCCTACGTCGAGGAAGTTGGCCGGCTCGCCGCCGCTCAGCTTGATGATGTCCATGGTGGCCATGGCCAGGCCGGCGCCGTTCACCATGCAGCCCACGTTGCCGTCGAGCTTCACGTAGTTCAGGTTGTTCTCGCTAGCCTCCACTTCCAAGGGGTCTTCCTCGTTGGTGTCGCGCAGGGCGATGAAATCCTTGTGGCGGTACAGGGCGTTGTCGTCCAGGGTCACCTTGGCGTCTACGGCCAGGATTTTGTTGTCCGACGTTTTCAGCACCGGGTTAATCTCAAACATGGCCGAGTCGGTTTCGTCGTACGCCTTGTAGAGGGCCGTTACGAACTTCACCATTTCCTTCTGCGCCTCGCCCTCCAGGCCGAGGCCGAAGGCGATTTTGCGGGCCTGGAAGCCTTGCAGGCCCACGGCGGGGTCGATGAATTCTTTCAGGATTTTCTCGGGGTGCGACTCGGCTACCTCCTCGATGTCCATGCCACCCTCGGTGGTGTAGATGATGACGTTTTTACCGCTGGTGCGGTCGAGCAGCACGCTCATGTAGTACTCCTTGGTGGGGCTTTCGCCGGGGTAGTACACGTCCTGGGCGATGAGCACTTTGTTCACCAGGCGGCCTTCGGGGCCGGTTTGCTTGGTCACGAGCTGCATACCGAGAATCTGGCCGGCGATGTCTTTTACCTGCTCCAGGTTTTTGGCGAGCTTCACTCCGCCGCCCTTGCCCCGGCCGCCGGCGTGAATCTGGGCCTTGATAACGTACCAGCTAGTGCCGGTTTGCTCGGTGAGCTTCTGGGCGGCAGCTACGGCTTCTTCGGCGGTGT
>JBPBQJ010000058.1:0-56236 GCA_050954765.1 Janthinobacterium lividum
GAAGCATCTCTACCGCTGCGTTTGGGCCACTCAACGAAGCACTAGAGATGCTTCGACAAGCGGACGCCAGATGAGCATGACGACCAAATTTTATCGTTTTCTATTTCAGAGACAGTTATACTTCCTATCCTAGCCCATGTCCACTTTCCCTACCCCCTCCCTCGCCCTGAGCGAGCCGCCGCCCGCCGCCACGCCGCCCGGCGAAAAGATGCCACTGGCCGCCGTGGCCCTGGGCCTGCTGGCGCTGCTGGTGGCCGCCGCTGATGCCGACGCGGGCCGCGCCCGGCTCAGCCTGGGCCTGGCGCTGGTGCTGCTGAGTGGCGGCGCGCTGGGCTGGGCCTGGCTAGCCTTTGGGCGGGGCGAAGCGGGCTGGCACCCGCACGACCTCTGGCGGCGGGCCAGCACTAGCCGGGGCGTAGTGGCCTGGGCCACGGGCGTGGCGTTCACGGGGTTCTACGTAGTGCTATACTGGTTTCCGTGGCTGCTCGAAAACCTGATTCGGGCGCTCGACCCATTCAGCGAGTGGCTGCGCCGTAAGCCGGCCGACCAGTGGTTCCTCTACGGCACCTTCTACACGCTGGCCGTGCTGGTGCTGGGCGGCCGCGCGCTGTGGAAATACCGGTTTTCGCGCTACCACCTGGCGCGCACCGTTTCAGTCATGTTCTTCCAATTGGGCTTTGGCTTTCTGCTGCCAGGGCTGTTGCTGGCCTTGCAGCAACCCGAGTATTACTTCAGTTATTTCTGGCCGTTGAAGTACGACTACCTCTTTCCCGGCACGGTGGCGCAGCTGCTGCACGGCGGCGGGCTGGGGGTTTTCATGGTTTTCTGGGGGGTAGTGATGTCGTTTGTGGCTACGCCGGTGCTTACTTATTTTTTCGGTAAGCGCTGGTACTGCGCCTGGGTGTGCGGCTGCGGTGGCCTGGCCGAAACCGCGGGCGACGCCTACCGCCACCTCTCCGACAAAAGCCGCGCAGCCTGGCGCTGGGAGGTGCGCCTGGTCTACCCCATCCTGGGGCTGATTGTGCTGCTCACGGCGCTGCTGTGGGTGGGCGCGTCGGGCGCGGTACCGGCGCTGGGCGCGGTCACGGGGCCGCTGGGGCAGTTTTATGGCTTCGCGATTGGCAGCGTATTCTCCGGCATTGTGGGGGTAGGGTTTTACCCGCTCATGGGCTCACGGGTGTGGTGCCGCTTCGGCTGCCCCATGGCCGCCTACCTCGGCTTGCTCCAAAAGCACTTCTCGCGGTTCCGCATCAGCACCAACGGCGGGCAGTGCATTTCGTGCGGCAACTGCTCGAATGTGTGCGAGATGGGCATCGACGTGAAACAGTACGCCCAGCGTGGCGAGCCCATCGTGCGGGCGGCTTGCGTGGGCTGCGGCCTCTGCGCCACCGCCTGCCCCCGCGGCGTGCTCAACCTGGAGAATGGCCCTAGGGAAGGCCGGCTGGCGCCTTCGGCGTTCATCCACGCCGATTCGCTGCGAATTTTGTAGGGTTCAAGATAGGCTTTTGATTTAGAATACAGACTTGCTTCTGAATTAGCTAAACCTAAAACGTCTGTCATGCTCATCTGGCGTCCGTATTTCATCGTTTCCGGCTCAGGAATAAGTTTCCCACCCTAAAATGCTTTTTCTTGAAACCGGGCTGGTTGTCCTCTACGGGCTGTGCCTGGTGTTTATGCTGGGTTTCAGCGGCACGCAGTGGCGCCTTACGCGGCTAGCGCGCCGGGCCCTACCCCTGCCCGCGCCGCCCACGCCGACGGAGTGGCCGCGGGTCACGGTGCAGTTGCCGGTGTATAACGAGCTGCACGTAGTGGCGCGCGTTATCGACGCGGCGGCGGCCCTCAACTACCCCGCCGACCGCCTGCACATCCAGGTGCTCGACGACTCGACCGATGAAAGCCTGGCCGTGGCCGCCGCCCGCGTGGCGCACCACTGGGCGCGGGGTCTGCGCATCAGCCACGTGCGCCGGCCCACCCGCCAGGGATACAAAGCCGGCGCGCTGGCCCACGGCCTGGCCGAAACCGACGGCGAGTTCATCGCCATTTTCGACGCCGACTTTATTCCGGAGCCCGATTTTCTGCGGCGCGTCCTGCCGCACTTCACCGGGCCCGAAATCGGCATGGTGCAAACCCGCTGGGGGCACTTGAACGAGCACGACTCGCTACTAACGCGCCTGCAGGCATTCGGGCTGAACGCGCATTTTTTGGTGGAGCAGGTGGGTAGGCAGGCCGGTGGGCATTTTATAAACTTCAACGGCACGGGCGGCGTGTGGCGGCGCACCTGCATCGAGGATGCCGGTGGCTGGCACGCCGACACGCTCACCGAAGACCTCGACCTGAGCTACCGCGCCCAGCTGCGCAGCTGGCGCTTCCGCTACCTGCCGCAGGTGGTGGCGCCCGCCGAGCTGCCGGCCCACCTGGCCGCGCTCAAGTCTCAGCAGCACCGCTGGAACAAGGGCGCCGCCGAAACTGCCCGCAAGCACCTCGGCCGGGTGTGGCGCGCGCCGGCCCTGCCGCTGGCCACCCGGCTGCACGCCACGTTTCACCTGCTCAATAGCTCGGTTTTCGCCGTCATCCTGCTGATGGCCTTGCTGAGCGTGCCGCTGGTGCTAGTGCGGGCGTACCGGCCTGGCTTTGAGTTGGTGTTTCGGCTAGCCTCCTTGTTTGTGCTGACGCTGGTGCCGCTTACGGGCTACTACTACGCGGCCTGGCGGCGCAGCGCGCCCCCAGCTGGGCAGTGGTTTGGGCCCACGTTTATTCTGTTTATCTCGCTTTCGATGGGCTTAGCGCTGCACAATGCGCGGGCCGTGGCGCAGGGCCTGCGGCGGCGCGCCTCGCCCTTCGTGCGCACGCCCAAGCTGGGCGCGGCCAGCGCCAGCCCTACCCCCTCCCAACGCTACCGTTTGCCCAAAACCGGCCCGCTGCCGCTCGCCGAGGCGCTGCTGACGCTGTATTTTTTGGCGGGGCTAGCCGCCGATTTTCGCTACGCCAGCTACGGCATGGTGCCGTTTCACCTGCTGCTGGTCGCCGGTTTTGGCACCCTAGCCAGCTACGCGTGGCGCGAGCGGCGGGGGTAGGGAACCGCCGGGGGCCGCGCTTGCGTATTGCCGGGCATGACTACCTCCTCCCTGGTGCGGTGGCTGGGCGGCGGGCTGCTGCTGGCGGGCCTGGTGGCCGCCTGCCAGAGCCGCCGCACCGACACCCCACCCACTACCAACAAGCTCTACTCGGCCATGCTCAACGGCCTGCTCCGAGAGTCGGTACCCTTCGTGAGCGTAGCGCAGCTCAAGAGCCAGCCGGCGCCGGTGCTGCTCGACACGCGCCCGGCGGCCGAGTTCGCCGTCAGCCACTTGCGCGGGGCGCGGGGGGTAGGGTACGACGATTTTTCGCTGGCCAAGGTGCAGGATTTGCCCAAGAATACGCCCATCGTGGTGTACTGCTCGGTGGGCGCGCGCAGCGAAAAAATCGGCGCCCAGCTCCAGCAAGCCGGCTACACGCGGGTGCGCAACCTCTACGGCGGCCTCTTCGAATGGGTCAACGAGGGCCAGCCCATCGTCACGGGCCAAAACCAGCCCACCGACCGCGTGCACGCCTACTCGCCCGCCTGGGGCATCTGGCTGCAGCGCGGCCAAAAGGTGTACCAATAGACGCCCAAAACCGCCCTACGGCAGCAGCCGGATGATAAAATTCTTGAGCGGATTCTTCTTGATAATGGTCACCAGCTGGCCGTTAGCATACTGGTACTCGTCTTCGCGGCCGTCGCGCAGGGCTTGCCACGCGCCGTTTTGGCCGCGGCTCAGGACAAAGTAATCGCCAAAATATTCGGCGAAAGCCCGTGTCTGGCCCGCCGGCGGCTCCCCAAAAAACAGGTTCGTGACGGCGTAGCGAATGGGCTGAGTTTCGGTGGCCTTATAGTGGTGCTTGTACTGGTCGGCCACGATGTCGTAGTGGTCGCCTTTCCACTCGGCCCGCGAGGCAAAGTCGCCCTGGTTGGTATGCGCCTCCCCGGTCGAAAGCAGCAGCTGGCCGTTGTGAAAACGGTTGATTACCTGATAATAAATCTTGAGGTGGTAAAACAGGAAGTTCACCTTTACATCGCTCACCAGCGAGTACGTCACGTCGACGCCCACCGGCGCCTGGCGCGTGGCCGTCATGGTACCCACCCGCACGCCCGCCACCTCAATGCCGTAGCGGCGCACCTCGGCCGCCGGGGCGGCTTTGGAAGCTTGGGCCGCTGCCGCTAGGGGTAAGGAGGTGAGGAAAAATAAGGTGAGCGATTTCATTGATTCGCGCAGGTTTTTAAATCTAAAACGTCCGTCATGCTGAACGCAGTGAAGCATCTCTACCGCACCGTTGGATGAATCGATAGAGATGCTTCACTGCGTTCAGCATGACGGACGTTTTAGATTTTCTACCAAACTACTAGCAGCAGCCGCCACCGTCGTAGTGGTAGGTCGAGGGCGAGATAAAAATGTCGTCGCGGCCTAGCTGGGCCAGGTTGCCGGCGGTTTTATCGCACACAGCCAGGGGCTGATTTTGCATCAGCACATGGCCTTTGTGGTCGTCAAAGTACTCATCGCCACCGTAGTAGATGGCGGTGCGACCCGTGAAAATGCACGGTCCATCGGCCGGCATGGGGTCTTTGATGGCGCAAACTTCTACGCTCTCAATAAAGATGACCTCATCGGTGGCGTAGTGCTGGGGCGAGAGCACGCGGTAGGCGCGCTTGGCGCGCACCTCGATGGTGCCAAAGCCCACCTCGGCAATCATATCGAGGTACTGCTGCAGGGGCAGCGAGCCGGTGAGGCAGAGGGCGCGCAGGCGCTCGTCGGCGCGCAGCTCGTCGCTCATGGGCTGCTCGCAGGTGGGGTCCGACATCACGAGGCGGCCGTGGGGCTTGAGCACGCGGTAGGTTTCCTGCAGCGCACGCTTGAGGTCGTCGAGCTTGAAGATGTTGAAGAGGCAGTTTTGGGCGGCCACGTCCACGCTCTCGTCAGCCACGGGCAGGTGCAGCGCATCGCCGGCGCGCAGGTCCACAAAGTCGCTCTGGAACCAGTCGTTTTGCTGCTCAGCAGTTTGCATGTTGTCGCGCGAGGCGTCGAGCATTTCGCTCACCACATCTACCCCAATCACGGCGCCCGGCCGGCGGCTGAAATAGGCGAATTGCAGCAGCTCCATGCCGCCGCCCACGCCCACGTAGAGCACGGTGGGCGAGTTGGTGAGGTCGCGCGGGTTCACGGTGCTACCGCAGCCGTAGTTCATGCTCAGCATACGCTGCGGAATGCTGAGGCCGGGTAGCTGCCACACGGGATTGGTGGTACAGCAGAGGCCCACCTGGGGCTCCTGGGCCGCCTGGCGGTACACGTCGGCGGTGGTGTCTAAGTAACTCATTTGCTAAAGTTGGGGAGGGAATTTGAGTCAATACTACGGCGGGAAGCACGACCAACCAGCTACTTACTGCTTGTTCAGGTTCCAGTTGTATTCCAGGTAAGAAATCTTGGTGCTGCCGTCGATTTTGGTGTTGGAGTAGCGGTCGACCCACTTCACCACCGACTGGCCATTTTTCTCCCAGTCGCCCTTGTACCAATCAAAGTACTTGGAAAGCTGGGCGTCCGACTTACTGATTTTATTTTTGGCCGGATTGTTCAGAAAGTCGCGGCCTTGGTCGTCGAGCTGCTTCTCGAGTTGGGCGGCGGTGTAGGCCTCGTTGCGCAATTTGGGGCAGGAAATGGAAGCGCACACCAGCGTAAAGTGAATGCGCGGGTCGTCAAATTTCTTGCGCAAAATGCCGTGCTCGATATTATCGAGACTCATCTTTTCGCCGCCGATGCTGAAAAACTTAGCCGCCCAGGGAGTGGTCACAAACGGAATTTTAATCTTCGAGCCAATATCCTTGATGCTAGCCACCGGGTAGTGGTCGAGAATAAGACGGATGGTGTAGGCATTATAAGCGTTTATCCAGTAGGCCATTTGGTCTGCCTTGCTCCAGTTGGCGGCCGGTGGGTTCTTGCTCAGTAGGGCCAAGTACTGGTTGAAAGCCGTCTCGTCAGCCTTAAAGCCTTTGTAATCAACCAGGCCCTGTGCCGTAACGTGCTGCTTGAGCAGCTTGTCGAAGGCACTGTGGTCGACGGGGGTGCTAGCCGCGGTCACCGTGTAGGTCGGGGTGGGTACGAGGTTAAGGCCGGGCACTACCACGGCCACGGCGGTGAGGGTGCCGGCGGCGAGCGCCAGGGTGGCCAGGGTCGAGGTTTTCATGAGCTTGTTCATTGGGGGCTACCTACGGAAAACAGGCGGGGCAAAGATTGCCGGCTGGCAATCCTACGGCCGCCGCAATCTCGTAGACGAAGGAGATTTATTTTGCTCCTATGCTCCTGACCACCGTGCTGCTGGGCCTTGCCGGGCTGGTGCCTGCCGATACGGTGCGCCCCAAACACCTGGCCCTGATTCCGGTGCCCATCGTGTACTACACGCCCGAAACCCGGCTAGCCTATGGTGCGGCGGCCACGGCTACGGTGCGCTTCCGGCGCGACGATGGCTTTGCAGCCGCCCGGCCTTCGCAATTCACGCTAGCCCTGGCCTACACCCAGAACCAGCAGTTGCTGCTGTACCTGCCTTTCCAGGTTTTCTACGACCACAACCGCTACTATGCCTACGGCGAGGCGGGCTATTATCGCTACAATTATTATTTCTACGGCCAGGGCCAGCAGGAGGTGCCGCGCGAGCTGTACGGCGTGAATTTTCCGCGGGTGCGGGTCAATGCCTTCCGGCGCGTGGGCGCCGGCCTGGGGCGGGGTAAGCTCTACGCCGGCCTGCGCTACCAGTACGAAGATTACCGCGTGAGTAGCGTGGCCGTGGGCGGGCTGCTGGCGAGCGGCACGGTGCCGGGCGGGCTGGGCAGCCGCCTCACGGGCGGCGGGCTAGGCCTGTTCTACGATTCGCGCGACAACGTCTTCTTTCCCCGCCAAGGCGTGGTGGCCGACCTGAGCTTCTTCCTTCGCAACCGGGCAGTAGGGGCGGGCCTAGCCGGCGAGACAACGCGCTTCGACCGCTACGTGGCCGACGTGTCGGAGTACCACGCCCTAGGCAAGCACGCCGTGCTGGCCGTCAATTATTACGGTAGCTTTATCGTGGGCACGGCGCCGTTTAATGCGCTGTCGCTGCTGGGCGGCTCGCGGCGGCTGCGCGGCTACTACGAAGGCCGTTACCGCGACCAAAATGCGGCCCTGGTGCAAACTGAGCTGCGCTTTGATGTTTACAAAAGGCTTGGCGCCGTGGTGTTTGGCGGGCTGGGCGCGCTCGGCGCCGACCAGTCGCCGCTGCGCCTGCAAGACCCCAAGGGTGCCTATGGGGCCGGCCTGCGCTTCACGGCCAACCGGCGCGACCACCTCAACGTGCGCCTCGACTACGGCCTGGGCCAGCAGTCGAGCGGCTTTTACTTGACCGTAGGCGAGGCTTTTTAACTTGGTGATTCTTGACTTTACCGCCGTTTTCGCTAATTACGCCGGAAGTTGCCGCCCCGTAGCAATTTTGCCCCATGCTCAGCATCATCATTCCCACTTATAATGAAGCGGCCAACATTGGCCGGCTAGTGGCCGACCTGCGCCGCCACGCGCCCGCCGGCGCCGTCGAAATACTGGTAGTGGATGCCGCTAGCCCCGACGGCACCGCCGCCGCCGCCCGCACCGCCGGGGCCACCGTGCTGAATGCCCCCAAGCCCGGCCGCGCCGCCCAGCTCAACTACGGGGCGCAGCAGGCGCGCGGCGACGTCTTCTACTTTGTGCACGCCGACGTGGGCATCCACCCCGACTACGTGGCCACCATCGCGGCGGCCGTGGCGCAGGGCCATGCGGCGGGCTGCTACCGCTTCCGGTTCGACTCGAAGCATCCGCTGCTGCGTATCAATAGCTACGGCACGCGTTTTAAGGGAATTATGAGCCGCGGCGGCGACCAGACGCTGTTCGTGACGCGGGCGCTGTTTGAGCAGCTGGGCGGCTTCAACGAGCACTTCGTCATCATGGAAGACTTCGAGATTATCCAGCGCATCCGGCGGGTGGCCAGCTTCTACATCGTGCCGCACGACGTGGTGGTGTCGGCCCGCAAGTACGAAACCAACGGCTGGCTGCGCGTGCAGCTGGCCAATCTCACGGCCTTTGCGATGTACTTTCTCAAGCTGCCGCCCACCCGCATTGCCCGCACCTACAAGGCGCTGCTCAACTACCGCTAGCCCCTTGCCAGTACTTCCGCGCGTGCTCGTGACCGGGGCTAATGGTTTCTTAGGTCGCCACCTCGTGGCCGAGCTGCTGCACCGCGGCTACCCCGTGCGGGCGCTGGTGCGGCCGGGCAGCGGGGCTGCCGGGCCGCTGCCGCCCTTGCAGTCGCTGCCCATCGAAGTGTGCGAACTGGACCTTGCCCAAGTGGTACGCAAAGCGCCTTTAGCCGATGCCATCGGCGGTTGTGGCGCCATCATTCACGCCGCCGCAGTGGCCCAGGTAAATCCGGCCCGCAGCCGGGCCGTTCGAGACACCAATATTCAGGGCACCGAGCAGGCGTTGCGGTTGGCGCGTAAGGGAGGAGTAACGCGCCTGGTGTACGTGGGCACGGCCAACGTCTTCGGCTTCGGCACGAAAGCCCATCCCGGCGACGAAACCCGGCCCTACGCCGGCCGCCGCTACGGCCTCGATTACATGGATAGTAAGCGCGCCGCTACCGACCGCGTGCTGCTAGCCGTGGCCCGCGAGCAGCTGCCCGCCGTGCTGGTGCACCCCACCTTTATGCTGGGCCCCGGCGATGCCCGGCCCACCTCGGGCGCCCTGCTGCTGGAGCTGCACCGCGGCCGCCTGCCCTGCTACCCGCTAGGGGGCAAAAACTACGTGCACGTGCGCGACGTGGCCGTGGCCACCGTCAACGCCCTCACCCAGGGCCGGGTGGGTGAGTCGTACATTTTGGGTAACGAGAACCTGAGTTATAAAGAAGCTTTTAGTCTGCTAGCCAGCGTGCTAGGAGTGCCGCCGCCGCGCTGGCCCGTGCTGCCGCCGCTGGCTAATCTGTACGGCGTACTCTGCGATTGGCAGGCGCGCCTCACCGGCCGCCCCGCTCAGGTCAACTCGGCCATGACGGCCGTGGCCAACGATGGCCATTACTTTACGGCCCAGAAAGCCCGCCACGAATTGTCACTCTCCCAAACGCCCCTCACCCAAGCCGTGGCCGAAGCCTTCGCCTGGTTTAAAACCCACGGCTATGTCCAGTAAAGCTGCCGGCCCACTGGCGGGCCAGGTCGCCCTCATCACGGGCTCCGAGTCGGGCATTGGCCGCGAAACGGCTAGGGTCTTTTGCCAACAGGGCGCGGCCGTGGTGCTGAATGGTCGCCAATCTGAGCGCCTCGAAGCCACCCGCCAGGCCCTGGCCGCTGAGGGTTACCAAGTGGCCGCCTGCGTGGCCGACGTCACCGATTACGCCGCCTGCGAGCGCCTGGTGGCCACGGCGATAGATACTTTCGGCCGGCTCGATATTCTAATTACCAACGCCAGCATTTCCATGCGCGCCTACTTCGTGGATATGCAGCCCGAAGTGTTTCGGCAGGTGCTCGATAGCAACGTTTACGGCTCGGTGTACCCGCTCAAGGCGGCGCTGCCTCACCTGCTGCGGGCTAGGGGCAGCGTCACGTTTATTTCCTCCATCTCGGCGCTCAATGGCATGCCCAGCGGCTCGGCCTATTGCGCGGGCAAGGCCGCGCTGGCCAACCTCGCCCACACCCTGCGCCTGGAGCTGGCCGACACCGGCGTTCATTTCGGCGTGGTGCACATCGGCTTCACCCAAAACGACCCCGACAAGCGCGTGCTCGACGCGGCCGGCCAGCCCGTGCCCATTGCGCACCGGCCGCCGCGCTGGCAAAAGTCGCAGACGCAGGTGGCAGCCATTATTTTGCGCCACGTGCGGCGGCGGCGGCGGCGCACCGTTATTTCGGCGCTGGGCCGCCTCATTTTGGTGGTGCACGCGCTGCTACCCCGCCTCGGCGACTGGGTGGTGCTAACTTCCCAGCGCCGGCTGCGCAATTTCTACGAATAGCCCGCCGGCAATCTGGCCCCTAGTCTTTTTTCGTATTTTAAGTAAACCCCCGTATGGAAACGTATTACAACCCCGCCGACCTCAAGAAATTTGGCAACATCGGCGAGTTTCAGAAAGAATTTGCCGATAAATTCTTCGCCTACTACGGCGCCGTTTTCGCCGAAGGCGCACTCACGGCCCGCGAAAAATCGCTCATTGCCCTGGCCGTGTCGCACGCCGTGCAATGCCCCTACTGCATTGACGCCTACACCTCCGACACGCTCGAAAAAGGCTGCACCGAGCCCGAAATGATGGAAGCCGTGCACGTAGCCGCTGCTATTCGTGGTGGGGCAACTTTGGTCCACGGCGTGCAGATGATGAATAAAGTCAAAGAGTTATCGATGTAAACTGTAGCGCGGACTTTGTAGTCCGCGTTTGCACTTCCCTAACGCGGACTACCAAGCCCGCGCTACCTTTTCCATGATAAAATCCCTCAAGGCCACCGGCAACCAGCTCGCCAATTCGGCTTTTCAGCTCACCGTGCTGCGCCAGGAAGTGGTGGATGTGCTGCACCTGCCGCCCTTCCACCAGAAAATGCAGGAAGTGGGCCTGTTTCCATTGCGGCCGGTGCTTCCGGCGGTCATGCAAATCAACGTGGGCAAGATGTGCAACCAGGTGTGCAAGCATTGCCACGTAGACGCCGGCCCCGACCGCAAGGAAATCATGACCCGCGAAACGATGCAGCTCTGCCTCGACGCGCTGGCCCAAACCGATATCCCGACCGTAGACCTCACCGGCGGCGCGCCCGAGATGAACCCCGACTTTCGCTGGTTTGTGGAGGAAATTAGCAAGCTGGGCCGCAAAGTATTGGTGCGCTGCAACCTGACCATTATCGTGGCCAACAAGAAGTACTACGACCTGCCCGAGTTCTTCAAAAAGCACGGCGTGGAGGTAGTCAGCTCGCTGCCCTTCTACTCGGCCGATAAAACCGACCGCCAGCGCGGCGACGGCGTCTTCGACGACTCCATCAAGGCGTTGAAGATGCTGAACGCGGTAGGCTACGGCCAACCGGATAGCGGCCTCATTTTGAACCTGGTGTATAATCCGGCCGGCGCCTTCATGCCCGGCCCGCAGGCGGCGCTGGAGCGGCAGTTCAAGCAGGCACTGGCCAAGGACCACGGCATTGTGTTCAACAGCCTGTTTGCCATTACCAACCTGCCGGTGAGCCGCTTCCTCGACTACCTCGTGGAATCGGGCAACTACGCGGGCTACATGGAAAAGCTCGTGACGGCCTTCAACCCCACGGCGGCGGCCGGCGTGATGTGCCGCGATACCATTTCGGTGGGTTGGGACGGCGGCCTCTACGACTGCGACTTCAACCAGATGCTCGACCTGCACGTGGCCAGCACCAGCCAGCATATCCGCGACTTCGACGCTGTGGCCCTGGCCCAGCGCCCCATCGTGGTGAATCAGCACTGCTACGGCTGCACGGCGGGCGCGGGCTCCAGTTGCGGCGGCACCGTGGCTTAGCCTGGTCGAAATACGAGGGGCTAGCCAGCTAGCCTATTTACTCCCTACGGAACGGAATTCTTCGCTATTCCACCTATTTTTTGGCTCGCCCGAGCGGCGGGAGCTTGGTTGCATGATAACAACGCTACGCCAATGCCTGCTGGCTGAGGTTTTGGGAACGGCCATTTTGCTGCTGTTCGGCACCGGCGCGGCCGTGGTGAACGAGCAGACGCACGCGCTGGGCCACGGCGGCGTGGCGGCGGCCTTCGGATTGGTCGTGCTGGTGATTATCCAGGGGCTGGGGCACGTGAGCGGTGCGCACGTGAACCCGGCAGTGACCATCGGGTTTTGGGCGGCCGGGCGGTTTCCGGGGCGGCGGGTGGCGCCCTACGTGGCCGCGCAGCTAGTGGGCGCGCTGCTGGGCAGCAGCCTGGTAAAGCTACTGGCCACCGACGGCTCGCTGCTAGGGGCCACGCTGCCCGCGCACAGCGCCACGCAGGCTTTCTGGCTGGAGCTCGGCCTCACGGGCTGGCTCATGCTGGTGATTTTGCGCGTCACCTCCAGCTTTTATGAGCAGGGTATTCTGGCCGGCGTCACCATCAGCGCCACGGTGTGGCTGGAGGCGCTGGTGGCGGGCCCGCTGTGTGGGGCCTCCATGAACCCGGCCCGCTCGCTAGGCCCGGCTCTGGTGAGTGGGCACCTGGCCGACGCCTGGCTCTACGTGGCAGCCCCCGTAGCCGGCGTGCTGCTGGCCGTGCTCATCGACCGCCTGTTGCAGCCCCAGCCAATCGCTGATGAGCAGGCCCCACAGTAAGTGCCCGGCTCGTAGCAGCGTAGACCTTTTTACCTGCCGCTAGCTTGGCTAGCCCTGCCCGGCCGACTCCCCTTGCCGACACCGCAAAAGGCGTGGGGTGAGAATATAAACCGCCCGTGCGCTAGCTAAACTACTTCCGCAGGCCACTGGTCCCTTCGTGCTAAAGTGCTTTTTTAGCGACAAAAGCGCGTTTTTACCTGAAAACGCGCGCTAATCAAAAAAACACTGGGTACTTCGCGGCTCAAACCGGTTAGCTTTCTATGCCTTTTTCCTTACGCACCGCCGCTCGCCTCTGCCTGGCCCTGCTTACTGCGCACTGCTCCTTGCGCACTGCCCAGGCGCAGGCGCCCAAAACCTACACTTCGTCCGAGATTCTGCTGGGCCTCAAAAAGCTCAACGTGGTGGGCTCGGTGATGTACATTGCCGCCCACCCCGACGATGAAAACACCCGCCTGCTGGCCTACCTCGCGGGCGGCCGCCAGCTCGAAACCAGCTACTTCAGCTGCACCCGCGGCGATGGCGGCCAGGACCTCATCGGCCCCGAGCTGCGCGAGCAGCTCGGGGTCATTCGCACCCAGGAGCTGCTGGCGGCCCGCCGCATCGACGGCGCGCACCAGTACTTCTCGCGCGCCAACGACTTCGGCTTCAGCAAGACCTCGGCCGAAACCTTCACCATCTGGGACAAGGAGCAGGTGCTCGCCGACATGGTGTGGGTTATCCGCCAGCGGCGGCCCGACGTGCTCATCACCCGCTTCCCGCCCGATGCCCGCGCCGGCCACGGCCACCACCAGGCCAGCGCCATCCTGGCCGCCGAAGCCTTCGACGCCGCCGGCGACCCCCAGCGCTTCCCCGAGCAGCTCAAATACGTGCAAGCCTGGCAGCCCAAGCGCCTGTACTGGAACACCGGCAGCTACTTCGTAAAGCCCGGCGAAAACATGGCCGGCTACCTCACCCTCAACGCGGGTGGCTACAACCCGCTGCTGGGCCAGAGCTACGGCGAAATCGCGGCCCGCTCGCGCTCGCAGCACCGCAGCCAGGGCTTCGGCTCGGCCGCCCAGCGCGGCGAGGCCATCGAGTACTTCCAGTTCGTAAAAGGCACGCCCGCCAAAACCGATTTATTCGAAGGCATCGACCAGACCTGGAACCGCGTGCCGGGCGGCGCGGCGGTGGGCAAGCTGGTGGATGAAGTGATTAGCAAGTATGATGCGGCGAACCCGAGCGCTAGCGTGGCGGGGCTAGGAAAGGCTTATGAGGCCATTCAGCAACTGAAGGTGGGGATGAAATTCCATTTTTGGCAAGACGAAAAGTTGAAAGCTGTTGCCGACTTGATGCAGGTTTGCTCAGGCATTTATGTCGAAGCAATTGCTGCTAGCTCAACAACTGTAAGTGGAGGAGAGACAACAGTAAACTATGAAGTTGTGAACCGTTCGTCATATCCTGTTAAGCTCAAAATGGTGTCCATTGCTAGGCCATCCTTTCCTGGCGACCCAACAATGAATGAGCTTGATGGTCCTGAAACAGACGCTGCGCAAGCTACTGAGCTAAGCCAGGGCCAGCGAGCAAATGGAAAAGTAACGGCTAAGGGTCGTAATAACTTTCTGATTTCTCAGCCTTACTGGCTGCGTGAGCCAGGGTCCATAGGAATGTATAAGGTTGCAGAACCTTACGTTATACCTTTTAGTCAAGCAGTAGGCGCTCCGGAAAATGCTCCTGTTTATTCCGCTTACTTCTCGATTTCTATTAATGGGGGTCCTAGCCAATCCTTCATTGTTCCGGTTCAATACAAGCACACCGACCCTACGTTGGGTGAGCTTTATCAATCGCTCGTAATTGTGCCGCCGGTGATGGTGAATATCCCCGCCGCCCGCGCCTACGTCTTTGCCGACCAGCAGCCCAAGCAAGTGCCCGTAACGCTGCGCGCCGGCCAGGCCGGGGTAGCCGGCTCGCTGGCCTTGCAGGTGCCCAGCGGCTGGCAGGCCGAGCCCGCCACAGTGGCTTTTAGCCTCAAAAACAAGGACGACGAGCAAACCGTCAACTTCACCCTGCGCCCCCTAGCCGGCGCGGCCGAGGGCAAAGCCGAGCTGCGCGCCGTGGCCACCGTGGGCACCGAGAAATACAGCCGGGGCATTCAGCAGATAATTTACCCGCACATCCCGACCCAAACGCTGTTCCCCGAGGCCACGGCCCCGCTGGTGAAGCTGAACGTGGCGCGCGGCCACACCAAAAACATCGGCTACCTCATGGGCGCCGGCGACGAGGTGCCCGAAGCCCTGCGCCAGCTCGGCTACACCGTGAGCCTGCTCGACCCCGCCACCGACCTCACCGCCGAGCGGCTAGCCCGCTACGACGCCGTGGTGCTCGGCGTGCGCGCCTACAACGTGCTCGACCGCCTCAAAACCCAGCAGCCCGCCCTGCTTAAGTACGTCGAAAACGGTGGCACTATGCTGGTGCAATACGTGGTGAATTACGGCACCGTGCTGCCCGAAATCGGCCCGTACCCGCTTACGCTATCCGCCGGCCGCGTAACGGTCGAAAACACGCCCGTCACCTTCCTGACCCCTGGCGCGCCGGTGCTCAACTCGCCCAACAAGCTCACGCCCGCCGACTTTGCCACCGGCTGGGTGCAGGAGCAGGGGCTGTATTACCCTTCGTCGTGGGATACTCATTATCAGCCCGTTATCGCCAGCCACGACCCCGGCGAAGCCGATAAGCAAAGCGCCATCCTGGTGGCGCCCTACGGCAAGGGACGCTACATTTACACCGGCTTGTCGCTGTTTCGCGAGTTGCCGGCCGGCGTGCCGGGCGCCTTCCGCGTGCTGGCTAACCTAGTCGAGTCGGGCGGGAAAATAAATCGCTGATAATGCGCTCAGTTTACGCACATTGTTTCTAGCCGTTCTAGCGTAGGGCCTCACCCCCCGGCCCCCTCTCCGAAAAGGAGCGGGGGAGCCACGGCCGAATAATGTGAGAGGTAATGTGCATAATTTAAGCACAATTGCTTGCTAGTTTTGCCAGGTGGCGAGTCTGGGTATTTGCCCAGACTCGCTTTTATTTTATCAAATTGACCTAAGGCCTACCGCGCAAATGCTTGTGCCGCCGTGGCTTCCCCTCTCCTTTTCGGAGAGGGGGCCGGGGGTAAGGCCCTACGCTAGAACGGCCAATCCCAATCGTGCTCACAGTAGAAAAAATCGGCGGTACCTCCATGACCGCCTTCGCCGACGTCCTCCAGAACATCATCTTCCACGGAGCAGGCCCACTCAACCGCATTTTCGTAGTCTCAGCCTACGCCAACGTTACCAACTGGCTGCTGGAGAACAAGAAAACCGGCGCGCCCGGCGTGTACCACCACATCACCCAAAACCAGGAGTTTCGGGCCGCACTGCAAGAGGTGGCCGCCAAGCTCAAGGAGCTGAATACGCACTACGCCCCGCTGGGCCTCGACCTGGCCGTGGCCGATGCCTTCGTGGACGAGCGCCTGGGTCTGGCCCAAACCTACCTCGACAGCCTCGTGAATGTGCTGGCTTCGGGCTACGTCAATGGCCCCAATATCTTGCAGGCCGCCCGCGAAATTCTGGCTAGCATCGGCGAGGCGCACTCGGCCTTCAACTCGGTCAATATCCTGCAAAACCGGGGCGTGAACGCCACGCTCGTGGACCTTAGTGGCTTTGATGATGCGCGCGCGCTCACCATTGACGAGCGTATCAAGCAGGCGTTTGCGGGCATCGACTTTGCCAGCACCATTTGCATTGCTACTGGCTACACCAAGGGTACCGAGGGCATTATGCGCGAGTTTGACCGCGGCTATTCGGAGGTGACCTTCAGCAAGATAGCCGTGGCGGTGCAGCCGCAGGAGGCCATTATTCACAAGGAATACCACCTCTGCTCGGCCGACCCCATGCTGGTGGGCATCGACCACTGCCGCCCGGTGGGCTTCACCAACTACGACGTGGCCGACCAGCTCGCCGACGTGGGCATGGAGGCCATTCACCCCAAGGCCTCGAAGCCGCTGGAAATCAACGCCATCGACCTGCGCATCAAAAATACTTTCGAGCCCGAGCACCCCGGCACGCTCATCACCCGCGACTTTGTGAGCCCCGAGAAGCACGTTGAAGTCATCACGGGCACCGATAAGGTGGTGATAATCGACATCTACGACCCCTTGATGGTGGGCGCGGCCGGCTTCGACTTGCACCTCATGCAGGCGTTTTTCGACTTCGGGGTGAGCTACATTTTCAAGGCCACGAGCGCCAACAGCATCTCGCTCGTAATCTGGCAGAAGGACCTGAAGCCGGAGCTGGTAGCCGCCCTCGAAGCGAAGTACGAGAAAGTGAGCATCGAACACTCCTCGATGGTTTGCCTCATCGGCTCCAACATCGACCAGCCCGGCCTGCTGGCCAAGGCCGCCGGCGCGCTGGCCGAGGCGGGCATCAATATCCGCAGCGCGGGCTTTGCGCTGCGTAAGGTCAACATCCAGTTTATCCTGGGCCGAGAGGATTACAAAGGGGCCATTATCGCGCTAAATAAGGCGATGGGGTAGGGGGAGTAACGTTGGCGGGGCTAGCCGGGTAGCGGCTAAACAGATAGAAAAGAACGTCATGCTTAGGCAGGCTCGGCATGATGTTCTTTTGCGTTGTCAAAACCCAAGTCAACCTATGAGCAAACGCCTTCCCCTCGCTTTGCTGCTGGCCCTCGGGCTGGCTAGCCCCGTGGCCCGCGCCCAGTCGCTAGCCCTGCCCCCCGATACCCAGCGCGTGAGCACCGCGCAGTTTATCGCGCGCTTCGTGGCCGATACCACCTACACCCGCGCGCACTACCTGAAGACGGAGTATGACATTCCGATGCGCGACGGGGCCAAGCTCCACACCGTGGTGTACGCGCCCCGCGACGCCGACCGCGTGCGCTACCCCATTCTGCTCAACCGCACGCCCTACTCGGCGGGGCCGTACGGGCCGGGCAAATACCGCCTGCGCGTGAACCCCAACGGGTCTTTGCTGCGCGAGGGCTACATCTTCGTTACCCAAGACGTGCGCGGGCGCTACCTCTCCGAAGGCACCTTCGACGATGTGCGGCCCGCCCTCGAAAAGCACCCCACCAAAAATGACATCGATGAAGGCACCGACACCTTCGACACCATCGAGTATCTGCTCAAAAAAGGCCCCAAAAACAACGGCCGCGTGGGCCAGCTCGGCATTTCGTACCCCGGCTTCTACACCACTATGGGCCTGCTCAGCCGCCACCCGGCCCTGAAAGCGGCTAGCCCGCAGGCGCCGGTCACGGATTGGTTTTGGGATGACGACCACCACAACGGCGCGTATTTTCTGACCGGCGTGATGGGCTTCTGGAATAATTTTGGCCAGCCCCGCCCGCAGCCAACGGCCCATTACCCCGACGGCCCCCAGATGGGGACGCCCGACGGCTACGCGTTCTACCAGCAACTGGGCCCGCTCAAAAACATCAACGAGCAGTACTTCCACGGCCAGTACAAGCACTGGAACGAGCTAGTAGCGCATCCCAACTACGATGCCTATTGGCAGGCCCGCAACCCTCGCCCGCACCTGCACGACCTGAAAACTGCCGTGCTGGTAGTCGGCGGCTTCAACGATGCCGAAGACCTGTTTGGCACCCTCAACACCTACCAGACCATCGAAAAGCAAAACCCCGGCCTCAGCAACCGCTTCGTGATGGGCCCCTGGGTGCACGGCGGCTGGAGCGGCAGCCCCGGCGAAATGGTAGGTAACGTGGCCTACGGCCCCTCGCCCTCGCTCTGGTACCAGGAAAACATCGAAGCGCCGTTTTTCAAAGCATACCTGAAAGATGCCAACCCCGGCGCGGCCATCGCCAGCCTGCCCGAGGCCACCGTGTTTGAGGGCGGCACCAACCGCTGGCGCACCTTTGAGGCCTGGCCGCCCAAGCAGGCGCAGACCAAAACGCTGTATTTCCGCCAGGCCGGCGGGCTAGCCTTCGCCCCGCCCACCGATGGCCGCAACGAGCGCCGCCGCGCCGATGTCAACTTCGAGTTCGACCAGTTTGTCAGCGACCCCGCGCACCCCGTGCCCTACACCGAGGCCACGGCCCCGAGCATGACCCGCGAGTACATGACCGACGACCAACGCTTTGCCAGCCGCCGCCCCGACGTGCTCACCTACCAAACCCCGCCCCTCGACGAAGACCTGACCCTAGCCGGCCCCATCGAGGCCAAGCTGCAAGTGGCCACCACCGGCACCGACGCCGATTGGGTCGTCAAAATCATCGACGTGTACCCTGACGACACGCCCGACAACCCGCGTACCACGCCCGGCGTGCACCTCGGCGGCTACCAGCAAATGGTGCGCTCCGAAGTAATGCGCGGCCGCTTCCGCGAGAGCTTCAGCCAGCCCAAGCCCTTCGTAGCCAACGAGGTAACGGCTGTGCCCTTCACTGTGCAGGATGTGCTGCACACGTTTAAGAAGGGCCACCGCCTCATGGTGCAGGTGCAAAGCACCTGGTTTCCGCTCGTGGATAGAAATCCGCAGACCTACGTGCCCAATATCTACGAGGCTAACGAAACGGACTTCAAGGCCGCTACCCACAAGCTGTACCACAACCCTAGCCACGCCTCGCAGCTCGTGGTGAAGGTGTTGCCGCAATAGCCAATAAACTAAAAACGTCCGTCATGCTGCGCTTGCCGAAGCATCTCTACCGCACCGTTGGAGGAAGCGGGAGAAATGCTTCGGCAAGCGCAGCATGACGGACGTTTCTGTGCGGTGCGCTAGTACACAGGCTATTTACCCATCTTCTTGGCTTCGGCTACCAGTTCGTCGCCCATTTTGGCGTAGTCGCCATTGGGGGGCGTGGCGGCGAGGGCCAGCTTTTTCGACTGCTCGGCGGCGGCCACGGCACCCTTGTAGTCCTTCATTTTGAGGCGGATTTTGGCTTCCGTGTTCACGTTCCAGAACTTGGGGTCGGTGGCGTTGGCCTTCTGAATCCAGGCCAGGGCCTGCTTCAACTCCTTGTTGTTGTCGTAGTAGTAGACGGCGGCGGCGGCCAGGTCACCGGCGGCGGGGCTGGCGTTTTTGATGACCTTCTCGTCAATCTGGGCCATTACCTTGCTGTCCACGTCGCTGGTGATTTTGAACTTGGCGCCGGTGGTTTCCCAGTCCATCGCTACGCTAGCGGTGGCCGGCGTCAGGTCAGCAAAGGTGATGGTGAACGTCTCCACTTTATTGGCCAGCTTGTAGGGCTTGATGGTGAAGCGCGCTACGTCCTGGTCGTCCTTAAAGCCATCTACATCAGCACCCTGCTTGAGGCTCTTATTGAGGACCACCGTCCACTCGGTAGCGCGGGGCACGGTGTAGAGGCCGTACTCGCCGGCCGGCACCTTCACGCCCTCAATCGTGACATCGTCCGAAAACTTGATGCTGGTGGTGGCATTGGCGCCGGTGCGCCAGCGCTTGCCGTTGGCTACTACCGTTTTATCGCCGCCAAAAATAGTGCGGCCCTTCACGCTGGGCCGCGAGTAGGTGATGGTGACATCGGTGAGGCCCACGCGCTGGGTCACCGTGCTTTTGGGGCTAGCCTGCGGGGTGGCAATCTGGGCCTGCGCCGCCGAAGCCGCCAGCAGGGTAATGGTGAGCGCCGCGGCCGAGCCGAAGTGCGATGCAAAGTTTTTCATAAGGCGTAAAAGTAGGGCAGCACGTACTTACCAGCCCAAAAATAGCGCCGCCCGCCGGGGTGGGGCGGGCGGCGGAAATAAATACTGAATCGAATAGACGAGGCTTACTTGATAACTTCGAACCCGCAGTAGCTGTGCAGCACCTCGGGCAGGCGGATGCCTTCGGGCGTTTGGTTGTTTTCGAGCAGGGCCGCTACGATGCGCGGCAGGGCTAGCGCCGAGCCGTTGAGGGTGTGCAGGAGCTGGGTTTTGCCTTCTACTTTGTAGCGGCACTTGAGGCGGTTGGCCTGAAACGTCTCGAAATTGCTCACCGACGATACTTCGAGCCAGCGGCCCTGGGCGGCGCTCCACACTTCGAGGTCGTAGGTGAGGGCCGAGGTAAAGCCCATGTCGCCGCCGCAGAGGCGCAGCACGCGGTAGGGCAGGCCGAGCAGCTGCAGCAGCTTCTCCACGTGCGCGACCATCGTTTCGTGGGCGGCGTAGGAGTTTTCGGGCTGCGTTATCTGCACGATTTCCACCTTGTCGAACTGGTGCAGGCGGTTCAGGCCGCGCACATCGGCGCCCCACGAGCCGGCCTCGCGCCGGAAGCAGGGCGTGTAGCCGGTGTTGCGAACGGGCAACTTCTCGCCGGGGATAATCTCGTCGCGATACAGATTGGTAATCGGTACCTCCGAAGTCGGAATCAAGTACAGGTTGTCCTGCGCGTCGTGGTACATCTGGCCCTCTTTATCAGGTAGTTGGCCGGTGCCGTAGCCGCTAGCCTCGTTTACCAGGATGGGCGGCTGCACTTCTGTGTAACCCGCATCACGCGCCTGGTCCAGAAAAAAGTTAATCAGCGCCCGCTGTAGGCGCGCGCCCTGGCCCTTATACACGGGGAAGCCCGCGCCGGTAATTTTGATACCCAGCTCAAAATCAATGATATCATACTTCTTAATCAGCTCCCAGTGGGGGAGGGCGCCGGCGGCTAGCGCGGGCTTGGTGCCGCCCTCGCGCACCACCTCATTATCCTCGGCCGAGCGGCCGGCGGGCACACTCTCGTGCGGCACGTTCGGAATCTTGTAGAGTAGCTGCGTTTGCTGCTGCTCGGCGGCGGCCAGCTCGTCGGCGTGGCCTTTCACTTGAATTTTCAACTCGCCGGTGCGCACTTTTAGGGCCTCGGCGCCGGCTTTGTCGCCGCTTTTCATGAGGCCGCCAATCTGGCGGGCTAGCTCGTTGGCCTCGGCCTGGGCAGCGTCGTGCTGGGTTTGCAGGGCGCGGCGGCGCTGGTCGAGGTCCAGAATGGCCTGCACGTCGGCCTCAGCCGTTTTAAAATTGCGTTTGGCAAGGCCGGCCAGCACGCGGGCGGTCTGCTCTTTTAAGACAGAAATTTGCAGCATAGTGCGGGCAAAGGTAGTTTTCAAAAGGAGTTGAGAATTTAGAATGAGGGGCGAAGAATTGCCCGGCTGCTAATTCTTCACCCCTCATTCTAAATTTCTAATTCAAATCAACCCGTTGGTCGTTTGCCCGTAATGACTTAATATTGCAGCAGCAAGCCGGCCCGCGGGGCCGGCCGGGCTAGCCTACCGGGCCGGCTCGTTGCGTAGCTGGCTCAATCAGGTTGCTTTTGGTGGAGCTGCCGGCTGCCTTTCTTACACCTCATTCATTTCCTGTTTATTGCCCGCCGCGTTGTTGGTTGTGTGGCGCTTAGGCGCTTCGCGTAGTTGGTTTTCGGCCTTTGGGGCCGGGCAGCTGCAGATGGTATCGTTGCCAGCACCTTTCCGCCGCGCTCTGGGCTAGCCTGTGCTGATTTCCCCTCCTTATCTAGTTTATGTACACCCTCAATGAGCTGAAGGACCGGCTGCTGTCCGACCTCAAAGAAATTGCTGAGCAACTGAACGTTGGCAATTTTAAGCGCCTGAGCAAGCAGGATTTGATTTACAAAATCCTCGACCAGCAAGCCCTGCTGCCGGCCGACCAGCTGCCCGGTAAAAAGCCGGTTTCTGTGCCCGCTGCTGCCGAGCCTGAGCCCACCGCCGCGCCGGCTGCCGAAGAAACTGCGGCCCCCGCTGCGGCCGAAAGCCCGAACACGCCGGCCCCCGCCCGCGGTACCCGGGGCGGCAGTGGCCGCCGGCGCCCCGCCGCCCCGGCCGTAATCGAGCAGCCCTTCACCGATGTAGCTGCGCCCGCGCCCGCCGCCGAGGCCACCCCGCTAGCCCAGGAAGCTGCGGCCGAGGAGCCCCAGCCCACGCGCCTCGAGCGCGTAGAAGCCGATGAGCAGGCCGTAGCCAACGTGTCGGTGGCTGCCGAAGAAGCTACTACGCCACCCACCGAAACCAACCCCACCGCCGAAACGCACTCGGCTGACGAAAGCGCCCCGGTGCGCCGCGAGCGGCGCGAGCGCGTGGACCGTGCCGGCCGCCCGTTGCCCCGCCGCGAGCCCGGCCAGGCCACGGCTAGCCCCGACGCTACGGCCGCGGATACTGAGCCCGTAGCGTCTTCTGATACAGTAACTGTTTCGGCCGAAACGGACGCTACCACCGAAGCGCCGGCCGATACTACTGCCGACCGCCGCGACAACCGCGAGCAGCGTTTCGACCGCGACAACCGCGACAGCAGCCCGCGCCTGGGCCGCAACGACCAGCCGCGCGAAGGCAGCAACGGCCAGAACCAAAATCAGAACCGCTATAGCAACGACCAGCCCCGCGAGGCGCGCCCCGTAAACGGCGCCGGCGCCACCGACCAGCCCCGCCTGAGCCGCGAGGAGCGCTACGCCCAGCGCGAAGCCCAGCGCCAGCAGCGCCGCGAAGAGCGCCAGCGCCAGGGTCTCGAAGGCCAGCCAGCCGGCGAGCAAAATGCTGGCAATCAGCCTGCCGCCGGCAGCCAGCCGGGCAACGGGGCTAGCCAGTCCACCGAAGGCCAGCGCCCGCCGCAGCAACAGCAGCGCCCGCCCCGCGCCCCCGAGCTCGACCTCGTAGTGCCCGGCTCGGGCACGATGGAGCTGATGGCCGATGGCGGCTACGGCTTTCTGCGCTCGCCGTACTACAACTACCTCACCTCGCCCGACGACATCTACGTGTCGCCGCAGCAGGTGCGGCAGTTTGGCCTCAAGGCCGGCGATACGGTGAACTGCACCATGCGCCCACCCCGCGAGAATGAAAAGTATTTTGCGCTGGTAAACGTGGAGGGCATCAATGGCCGCACGGTGGAGGAAGTGCGCGACCGCGTGCCATTCAGCCACTTAACGCCGCTGTTTGCCAATGAAAAGCTTAAGCTCTCTACCAAGCCTACCCAGGTAAGTACCCGCGTGCTCGACCTGTTTGCCCCCATCGGCAAGGGCCAACGGGGCCTCATCGTGGCCCAGCCCAAAACCGGTAAGACGGTTCTGCTGCAGGAAATCGCCAACTCGATTTCGGAGAATCATCCCGAGGTGTACCTCATTATCCTACTGATAGATGAGCGCCCCGAGGAAGTAACCGACATGGCCCGCTCGGTGAAAGCCGAAGTGCTGTCCTCGACCTTCGACGAAACGGCCGACCGCCACGTGAAAATCGCGGAGCTAGCCCTCGACAAGGCCCGCCGCCTCGTAGAGTGCGGCCACGACGTGGTGATTTTGCTCGACTCCATCACGCGCCTGGCGCGGGCCTACAACACGGTGCAGCCCAGCTCGTCGCGCATCCTTTCGGGGGGTATCGACGCGGGCGCCCTGCAAAAGCCCAAGCGCTTCTTCGGCGCGGCACGTAACATCGAAGGCCCTGGGTCACTGACGATTATCGCCACCGCGCTAATTGAAACCGGCTCGAAGATGGACGAGGTTATCTTTGAAGAATTCAAAGGCACCGGCAATATGGAACTGCAGCTCGACCGCAAGCTGGCCAACAAGCGCGTGTTCCCGGCCATCGACATCCCGGCTTCCGGCACCCGCCGCGAAGACCTGCTGATGAGCCGCGACGAGCTGAGCCGCGTGTGGGTGCTGCGCAAATTCATGACCGATATGAGCGCCACCGAGGCCATGGAATTCCTGAAAGACCGCATGAAAGGCACCAAGGACAACGAAGAATTCTTGCTGGCCATGAACGGCTAGCGGTAGTAAGCTGGTGAAAATGACGGGCCAACTACTACCTTCGCAAGTGGGTGGTAGTTGGCCCGTTCTTCGTTTTTTACAGTTTCCAATGACGGCCGTTCTTCCCATATCTCCCGAACAAGAAACGCAGCGTTTGCAGGCTCTACAGCCTTATAAAAGGCTGAAAAACGTTCACCACGAGATATTCGAGCAGATAGCGGAGCTCACGGCCAAGCTGTTTGCTACGCCTATGGCGCAGGTTTCACTGGTCGATGCCGACGAAGTACTGTACCCTGGCAACGTGGGCGACCCCAAGCTAGCCGACCGGCTGGCTCGCCAAGACAGCATTTGTGCGGTGGCAGTTTATAGGCCGAATACTACTACGGTTTTCCCCGATTTGCGCGCGCAGCCCTGCCAATGGGTAAGCGAAGAAGCGCAGAAAGACTTTGCTTTCTACGCCAGCCATCCGCTCCAAACAACTACCGGGCACCCCATCGGCTCGCTGTGCGTGCTCGATAAAAAGCCCCGCGAATTCACGGCCGATGAGCAGCTTATCTTGCAGCGCATGGCCGGCATCGCCATGAAACTGCTTGACCTGGAACTGGTGGCCTCGGCCGAGCAGGCGCTGTGGGCGGCCATTCAGGGGCGCATTGCCCTCTCGCTGCAACGCATTGAGACACTAACGGCCCTAGCCCGTTGGGAAGTATCGTCCGAAACGGCCACGGCGCTGGCTTACCAGGCGTCCATTCACGAAGAGCGCATGCTCATTGTGCAGGATATTGAGTACGAGATATCGGCGGCTTTCGCCCGGGTCGCCACAACCTAGCGCGCCAGCACCAGCATCGCAATAAAAGCCAGGCTCAGGCACACTGATGAAACCTTATTCATCCGCATCGTCCAGGTGAAATTGGCCAGCGCGGGGTTGCGCCACGCTAGCCACGCCCAGCGCGCAAACAGCGCCACCACCGGCCCGGTAGCCAGCAGAAAAATGGCCAAACTGCGCAGCTCGCCGCGCTGCCAGTAAGTGAGGGCCATGAGCAGCGCCCCCGCTAGCAGCCCACCCGCCGCAAACACAAACGTGCCCCGGATGCCCAATCGCAAGCTCAGCGTGCGGTCGCCGCGCCGCGCATCTTCTTGGTGCTGATAGATTTGGGTGAGCGGGTAGGAGCCGCACAGAAAGAGTGTGCTTACCAGCGCTAGTTGCAAATTGCTAGGCTCGAAAAGCTGCGCCCGGCTAGCCCCCACGCCGACCTGAGCCATCAAAAACGTGAACGCCCCTTGAAACACGACTACCACGGCCGTGCTCAGCAGCGGGTATTTCTTGAGCCGGATGCCTTCGTAGCTGTATGCCCGCGAGATGAGGATGTATACCACCACCATCGCGGCGAAAGGCCACCCTAGCAGCAGGGCGGCTAGCAGCGCCAGCGTTTCAAATACCCACACCAGGTGCAGCAGCTCGGGCGTGACGGGCGGCGGCGCCGCCAGGCCGCCGATGCTGCCCTCGTCGCGGTCGTAGTACGAGTTGTAGCCATTCGAAGCCGGGTACACCAGCAGGTGCAGAATGGCAAACGCTGCCATCGCCCGCCCCCAGCTAAATGGCTCACGCAAGGCGCTGAGCCCGAACCAGAACACGGGCATCAGGAATAGCGAAAACGGCAGGCGCAACAGCGCAAAAGCTCGGCGGTAGGCGGGCGGCAACATGGGGCGAAGGTAGGCAGGCTAGCCGGCGGGCACGGCGGCAGGCAAATTGGGCCAGCCTACCAGGTACGTCACGCGTGGGCCCCACCAATGGCGCAGCTGCCCCGCCTGCCAACGGTAGTGCCCGCTAGGGTCGGCGCGCTGAGCCAGGGCCAGCAGCGCCGCCGGCGGGTACATGCGCAGGATGGACACCGACCCATCCCACATGGTAGCCAGCGGGATGATGGGCAGCAAATACGTGAATACCAGTCGACTAAGTCGAAACGGCCGAAAAAACGGCGTGAGTAACAGCTGCGCCACTGGCAGCACCGTGAGGGCTAGCCCGATTTCGAGCCAGCTCTTGGCCGCGCCCTCAAACACGCCCACGCCGTGCCCGCTAGCCACGGCATCGCGCAGCAAGGCCTCGGCCTGCGGCGGCGCAAAGTGATGGAAGGCCGAAAAAATAACCCGGTAGCCGGCTAGCCCCGCCGGCACAGCCAGGGCATCCACGGGCGCGGCGTGGCCCCGGATGGCGCCGGCCGTGTGGCTTGCCACATCGGCCCAGGCGGCGGGCTGGGGGTAGAGGTCGGTGAGGGTGATGGTGGCCTCGGGCACGCCCTGGGCGCGCAGGGCGGCCAGCACGGTTTCGGTGCCGCCGCCCGCGCCGGCGCCCAGCTCCAGCAGGTGGGTTTGGCCGGTTTGGTGAAGGCCCTCGGCCAGCAGCGGGGCCACCGGGCAGTAGGTGCCTAGCCCCGAAATCATAAACCGCAGGTAGTCCATCATCCCGGCCCGGATGGCAGCCGGAAACCACGGCAGGTCCTCAAATTCGAATAAATGCAGGCGGAGCTTCACAACAAGCGCTTACGAGCCGAAGCGTCTGAAGTAGCTATTGGGCAATAAAAAACGTCTGTCATGCTGACTAAGGAAGCATGACAGACGTTGGGGGGCTAGCTGACTAGGCCAGGTAACCTACTTGCCGCCGATGCCGAATACCTTTTTCAGCAGCGAGGTGGTGCGGGCCACCGGGTTTTCGCGGATGTCAGCCTCCTCCTGGGCGATGAGCGTGAACAGCCCGTCAATCGCCTTGCCGGTGGCGTATTGATTGAGGTCGGTTTGCACCGGCGTCACCAGTGGTAACTTGTTATAAGTGCTTGAAAGCGAAGTGTAGTACTTTGTGGCATCCACCTTGGCCAGGCTCTGCTGCATGATGGGCATGAAGGCCGTGGTGAGCTGCGAGGTGGTAGTGCGCTTGAGGTACTGGGTAGCGGCGTCTTTCTGGCCGGTGAGAATATTCCACACGTCGCTGAAGGTCAGCTGTTTGATAGCACTGATGAAAATCGGCTTGGCGCTTTTGGCGGCGTCTTCGGCGCCGCGGTTCAGCGAGAGCTCAAACTTATCGACCTGGCTGCCCAGGCCAATGCTGCGCAGGGTGTTAGCCATCTTCTGGGCATCGGGCGGGAAGGGGATGCGGATGAGGCGGTTCAGGTTGAAGCCGTCGGTTTGTGAAGCCTGGTCCGAGCCCTTCGAAATGCCCTGGATGAGTGCCTCCTTGAGGCCATTGGCCGCTTCGGTGTTGGTGAGGCCAGCCACGCTGGTGGTGGTCGTTGTGGTCGTCGTCGTGGTTTTGGTGGGCAGCTTGAAGCCGCCAATGCTGCTGGGTAGCTTGAACTGGGCGTGGGCGGGTAGCGAGAGGCTAGCCAACACGGGCAGCACGAGAAGCAGACGTTTTTTCATGACGGAAAAGCTGAAAGTAGAAAAAGCCGGGCGAATGGGGTAACCTCCGCAACAAGTAAACGCCGCTGCAAGTGCGCGGCGCAAAATGAGTAGCCAAAAGACGTACCATTTTTTCGCTAATTCAGCCTTCATTCGGCCAACCAGCCCTATTCACCGACCGAACTTGGCCTGCTGCCCCGCCCTCACCCTGGCTGCGGCATCTTGGCCGGACTAGCTGCTGCTGGCCGCAGCATGTGCCAGCTAGCTCCCAGCGCGGCCAGCAGCCACGGCAGGCTAAAGACCGTGCAAATGCCCCAGACGGCCCTGAATTCAATGGCAGTGCGCCAGAATAGGAACAAGCCCAGCGCGCTGGCCAGCACCAATGCCCCAAATAAAACCAGGGTACCCAGCACCACTAGAGCCCGCCGCCTGGCCCCCGGCTGCGCCAAATAATAGCCGCAAAGCCAGCGCATCGCGCCCAGTCGCAGCCAGCAAAAAAACAGCGCCGGCAGCGTAGCAAAAAGCCACACTATGCCCGTCAGGGATAGAAAATCGCGCCCCAGCTGCGACGCGGCTTCTGCGCCACCCTTTCCTGGCAAGAGCACTGCTGCCACCAGGCACAGCAGCGGCGTGAGGGCCAGCCCGCCCCAAAACGTGCGCCACAGCTGCCGGGTGGCTAGGTCGGCGGGGCTAGAGACGGTCATAATTCTGAGTAGATATTTTTTGTGAAAGAACAAATCAACGGCTGGTACGTATTAGCTTTGCATCACAAAGTACTTCACCGCCCCGCATGAAGCCCGCTGCCCAAGACCCGCTCGCCCAGCTCACCGAAATCCGCGCCATTATGGAGCGCAGCTCGCGCTTCATTTCGCTCAGCGGGCTGAGTGGGGTGGGGGCGGGCGTGGTGGCGCTGGCGGGCACGGCCATCGGGCACTACTACTTGCAGCAGGAATACGGCGAGCAGGGTTTTCGGCGGCTATTTGAAACCTCGCAGGGCGAGCGGCTGGCGGCGCTGCCATTTTTGCTGGGGCTAGCCCTGGCCATGATAGTGGCGGCGGTGCTGGTGGCGGCGTTTTTCACGCTGCGCCGCACCCAGCGCGACGGCCTGCGCTCGGCCTGGACGGCCCCGGCCCGGCGCCTGGTGCTGGCCGTGCTCATTCCGCTGGTGGCGGGCGGGCTCTTTTGCCTCAAGCTTTTTTTGAGCGGCGCGCCCGAGCTAGTGGTGCCGGGTTTGCTGGTGTTCTACGGGCTAGCCCTGCTCAATGGCAGCAAGCACACGCTGGAGGAGGTGAAGTATCTGGGCATCACGCTGGTGGCGTTGGGGCTGGTGGCGCTGCTGCTACCCGGCTACGGCCTGCTGCTCTTCGGGCTGGGCTTTGGGCTAGGCCACATTGGCTACGGCCTGCTGATGTACAACCGCTACGAACGCCCAACCGGGGCGAACTTTACCGCCCCGTGAAGTACGCCATCCACACCCTCAACAAAGCTTTCGACCACCGGGTGCGCCTCGGGGTGATGGCCGTGCTACTGGCCAACGAGTCGGTGAGCTTCAACGACTTAAAGGAGAGTCTTGACCTTACCGACGGCAACCTGGCTAGCCACGTAGCCGCCCTCGAAAAAGCCGGCTACGTGCTGGTAAACAAGCAATTCATTGGTAAAAAGCCGAATACCACCTACACGGCCACCACTGAGGGCAAGGTGGCGTTTCAGGAGCACCTGGCGGCGCTGGAGAAGCTGCTGCGCGGCAATTGATTGTAAATCAAGACTTGTGATATCCATAGTACTCGTAGGACTGTTTTTTTTGCTCATGTACTTTGTAATACAAAGTTCTTTCGATAAGCAGCCGATAGTAGCTGAGTCACTTACCGCTACTGCGTTGCGTTCGCTAGCGCGAGCCTGGTTTGGTAGTGCCGCTTGGGCGCTGGGGTGCGGTGGTAGCTGCGCGCTGCTATGGCGGTGGGCCAGTGCAAACAACGCCTTCGAGTTTGGCGAGCAGGGCCAAGCTCATCTGCTGCTGCTTACGCTAATGGTCTCGGTGGCTACTGTCCTGTTCCAGGCGCAGGCCTATAGAGGGTTCCAGCGGGTGTACCTCGCCCGGGGGGCCAGCCAGCAGGCCGGGTACAGGCTAGCGCAGGCTTGGTTGCTTCTGCTCAGCCTAGTACGAGTAGGCTGCATGCTGGCCGTTCTGTCACTTGCGCTGATGCTATTATTTAAAAACAGCAACACCAATGCGGGGTGGCAATGAGCCCTTGTCTGGTGGGGAAAAGAATACCAACCAGTCGTGTTAAGCAACAAGTTATTAGTAACCAAACACTTAAAATACCTAATACCTCAACCCGTATGGAATCATTACCCGAAGAGCCGCTAACCATAAATGAGCAGTTGCGGCAGCTGCCCGCCTACCGCGCCCTGCTGGCACCACCGCCCGAGCCCGAGGCGGCACGGCCCCTGACTGCCAGCCGCGTATTGGCCGCCCTGATGCAACTCAAAGACACGGCCGCCATTCTGCTGCTGCTCAGCGATGGCTCCCTACTATTCGGTATTATTTGTTTGTTTGGCATCCCGGGGCTGGTGCTGTATGGGCTGCGCTGGCGGCAGGTGCGGGGGCGGGCCGGGTGCGGGGCCGTGGTAGTTCAGGCCGTGCTGAGCCTGTTGCACGAGCTTTTTTGGACGTATGCTTTTCACGATGCAACAGCTAGTACTGACGGTCCTCCGCATCCCGAAGTCCTGACTGTACTCTACGGGCTAGGGGCCCTGTTGAGCTTGGGGCAGCTACTGGTAGCCACCAGCGGCGCTACTGATGGGAGTGACTACCCGGCTAGCCTCTCTACCGGGCAGCCGGCCGAGTAGCGCTATTTTTTTACCCTTATACTTTGAATAACAAAGTTCTTTACTAATGAACATTACTGCTTTTGGGTCAGCCAGCGCCTCCCGGGAGGTTACCCCGGCCTACCGTATTTCGGCCCGGCTGGCTAGCCTGTTGCTACTGGCTACCGGGCTTAGCGACTACCTCTTCTGGCACGAATTGGTGGGGCTGAACGGGTTGATTTACATGGTCTTTCTGGTAGTGGCGCAGTTGCTTTTGCTGCCTCGCTACGCGCCGGTGCGGCGCACGGCAGCCTTTTGGGTGGCCGTGGTGGGCTGCTTGGCCAGCGGTGGGCTAGTGGCCTGGTACGGCTCCGATGCGGCCGAGCTGGCGGCGCTGGCCTCGGGCCTGTTGCTGGTGGGGTTGGTCAATCAGCCGCAGCTACGGCTGCTGGGCTTGGCCGTGGCTACGGCCGTGGCGGGCGTGCTGCCCAGTATAGTGCTGGTGCTGAGTAGCCTGCGCGTGCCGCAGGGCCTGGGCGGGCGGCTGCGGCGCGCCTGGTACTACGGGCGCCTGCTGGGTTTGCCGCTGCTGGCGCTGGGCGTGTTTCAGGCCTTGTTTGCCTACGCCAACCCGCGCTACGCGGCGCTGAGCGCGCAGCTGTGGGACGTGCTGGGCCACTGGCTGGCCCGGCTGGTAGAGGCTATTTCGGTGCCGCACCTGCTCTTTCTGGTGCTGTGCGGGGTGGCGGCGGTGGGTGCGCTGGTGGCCGCGCCAGTGCATTATTTCCTCGACCACGAGTCGCGCTTTGGCGAGTTTGTGCGGCGGCAGCGCGATGGCGTGGCCTCGCTGGCAGTGCGGCGGCCCAATTTTGCGCACTCCGACCGCGGTGCGCTGGCCCTGCGCAAGGAGTGGCTGGCGGCGGTAGTGAGCATAAGCTTGCTCAACGCCATGCTACTGGTGGTAAATGCGGTGGACGTGCGCTGGTTGTGGTTTGGGTTTCGGGCGGCGCCGGGCTTCGACCTCACGCAGTTTGTGCACGAGGGCACGTACGTGCTGATTCTCAGTATTCTGCTGGCGGCGGGCATCATGCTGTGGTTTTTCCGGCGCAACCTCAATTTCTATAAGCCTGGCCTGCCGCTGCTGCGCTGGGGCGCCACGCTGTGGGTGCTGCAAAATGCGGTGCTGGCCGTGAGCGTGGGCCTGCGCAACTACTACTACATCGAGGCTACCGAGCTGGCTTACAAGCGCATTGGGGTGTACGGGTTTTTGCTGCTCACGCTGTTTGGGCTGGGCACAGTGCTGCTCAAAATCTGGCAGCGGCGCTCGGCTTTCAGCCTGGTGCGCCTAAACTCGTGGGCGGCCTACGCGCTGCTGCTGGGGCTAGCGGCCGGCAACTGGGAAATCTGGATTACCCGCTACAACCTGCAGTCCCGTTTCACGCGCCTCAACATCGGCTTTCTGCTGACCATGCCGCCGCGGGTGCTGCCCGTGCTGGCCGCCCGCGAAGGGCTGATTGACCAGGCCAAGGAACTGGTAGAGGAGGGCGACGACGGCTTTTTCCACCTTATTCCGCGCGAGGTAGCGCACAACAAGCTGCGCGCCCGGCTAGCCGGCTTTCGGGCCGAATACCCGCAGCGCGACTGGCAGAGCCGCACCGGCGCGGCCGAGCAGGCTTATCAGCAGCTGCGGGGCCATAAGTAAGCTGCTGGCAAAGCCCGATACGCTAGGCAGTTGGGTACTCGGCACCATTGCCTGGGGCGTGGGTGGCCTGGTGAGCTTGCTGCCGCTATTTCTGGTGGTGGCCGTGCTACAAAAACTTCTGAGGCTCGGTGAAGATGCCACCGGGTTGCTGCTGGGGCTAGGGGCCTTGGGAGCGCACCTGCTGCTCTGGTGGCAAGTGCTGCTAGGGATGCTACTGATTGGCGAAGCCTTCGACCGCCCGGAGCGGGCGGAGGCAGTGGCAGGGTTGGTGTGGCTACTGCTGCTAGTCAGCTTCCAGGTTCTCTGCCTGGGAGTAGCGCTCGAAATCCAAGCCGAATTGCAGCACCAGACCGTGTGGTACACCTAGCCGGGGGTAGACTTTTAATGAGGGTAATATACTAGTATTCAAAATTTTGAACAATGAGTAATGCAGTTCAACCCATGACAAATCCGTTCTTAAAACCGCATACTGTCAGTGAGTGGCTCCGCAGTAGCCTCTGCTGGACGGGCGCCTGCCTGGGTGGCGTGCTGCTGGGCTGGCTGGTACTCCCCAATGTGCTGCCAGTGGCCCTGGGTAACCTTGTAGCGACCAGTATGCCGATGGGCACTGTGGTGGCGTACGTGCTGATTTGGCAATACGCCGTGAAAGGCGGCCGGGCAATAATCCGGCTCGACGAAGAGTACCACAACCTCTCGCTCACTCGCGTGGCGGCCAACCTGTGGCTGCTTGTGCTCACGCTGTTTCAGCTGGCCTGCGTGCTGGTGCCCCTCATTCTGCTGGGGATACTACTCTTCAGTTTGTGGACTGAGCCGGCGGGCGCATCTTCAAATGAACCGATTTTTTGATTGATTGCTACTGATTTAGCCATGCGCGTCAAACTCATTCTGCCCGCCCTCACCGAGGCTACCAACCCGTACTGGCGGCCCATTAAGTACTCGTTGTTTCCGCCGCTGGGGCTAGCCACGCTGGCCGCCTACCTGCCGCCCGATTGGGAGGTGGAGATGCAGGACGAGCACGTGGAGCCGCTGCACGTGCACGATGCGCCGCACCTGGTCATCATTCAGGTCTATATCACCAATGCCTACCGGGCCTATGCGCTGGCCGACCACTACCGCGCCCGCGGCGCCTACGTGTGCCTGGGCGGCCTGCACGTGACGAGCCTGCCCGACGAAGCCGCTCCGCACGCCGATAGTATTTTTCTGGGGCCGGGCGAGGAAACGTTTCCGCAGTTTTTGCAGGATTTTCAGTTTGGGCGGCCCCGGCCGCGCTACGTGTCGGGGGCGGGGCGCACGCTGGTGGGCGTGCCGCCCATCCGGCGCGACCTCATCAAACGCGAGCGCTACCTGGTGCCCAACTCGATAGTGGTGACGCGCGGCTGCCCGCACCACTGCGATTTTTGCTACAAAGATGCCTTTTTTGCCGGCGGCAAGTCGTTTTACACCCAAACCGTGGACGATGCCCTGGCCGAGATAAACCGCCTGCCCGGCCGCCACCTCTACTTCCTCGACGACCATTTGCTCGGCAATGTGCGCTTTGCGGCGGGCCTCTTCGAGGGGATGCGCGGCCTGGGTCGGCTGTTTCAGGGCGCGGCCACCGTCGATAGCATTTTGCGGGATAACGGCTTGCTGGAAAAGGCGGCTAGGGCCGGTTTACGGAGCCTGTTCGTGGGCTTTGAAACGCTGAGCCCGGCCAATCTAAAATCGAGCAACAAGCCCCAGAATCTGGGGCGCGACTACGCGGCGGCCATCCGGCGCCTGCACGACCTGGGTATTATGGTGAACGGCAGCTTCGTGTTTGGGCTGGATGACGACCGGCCCGACGTGTTTCGGCGCACCGTGGATTGGGCCGTGGCGCAGGGCATTACCACGGCCACCTTCCACATTGCCACGCCCTACCCCGGCACGGCGCTTTTCAAGCAGATGGAGGCCCAGGGCCGCCTGCTGCACCGCCGCTGGAATGAATATGACACCCGCACGGTGGTGTGCCAGCCCGGCCCGCACCTCACCGCCCGCCAGCTCAAAAACGGCTACGACCAGGCCTACCGCGACTTCTACTCCTGGGTCAATATCGGCCGGGCCAGCCTCGTGCACGACACCCTACGCCACCAGCTCAAGCACTTCGCCTACGCCGGCGGCTGGAAAAAATTTGAGCCGCTCTGGAATTTCATGATAAAATTCCGCCACCTCGACGCCATGCGCCCGCTCCTCGAAGGCATCCTGAGCAAGGTGCGCGGCACCGACCCCCGAGCCGGGCTGGGGGAGGGGCCGTCTATCTCCGGCTCCACCGCATCAGAGATGCTGCTGAAGCTACCCGTGCTACAATAACCTATTTCTTTCCTGTCATGCTGAGCCTGCGAAGCATCTCGCTTGCGCCACTAAGCGCTTGCTCGCTAGCCAGCCAGACGGCCTTTCTGAGCTGAAAGACAAATTTTTATGCGTAATCCCTTTGGCAGGCCTTATACCCTGTGGCAGTGGTGGCTTGGTAGCCTGTGCTGGATAGTGGCGGTTGTGTCTAGCTGGCTGCTATTCAGCTTTGCCCTGCTGCATCTGCTAGACAAAATAGGTAACCAGCAGCAGCAGGACACCTGGGCTATGTGGGGCATCATGAGTAGCCTCGGCGTGGCGCAGGTGCTGGTAACATGGGCCGCGTGGCGGCGGCCCGCTACTTACCCGGCCATTGGGCGCGCCAATTGGCCAGCGTTGCTCATGCTCCTCTGGCGAATGGGCCTAGCTGGCTGCCAAGTAGCCTGGCTAGGGTACACCATCATCGTGGTGGGCTATGCTATGTCTGGGCCGGCTCATCCTCCCACCCAATTGTAAAATTCTAAAAGTCATGACTTTCGCCGACATCAAAACCTACTTCCAAGCCAACCACGCCCGCTTTGCCGACCTGGCCTGGGACGACCCGCACCAGCTCGGCCCCGCCGAGCTACGGGCCGTGCGCACCTCGCTCCAAACGTTTCAGCGGGGCGAGGGCACCGGCGGCGACCACCTCACGGCCCTGGCCGAGCAGCGCGGCGATGCCGACTACGCGGCGGCCATGCGGCTCTTCATTCAGGAAGAGGAAGGCCACGCCACTATGCTAGGGCAGTTTATGGACCGCCAGGGCATCGAACGGCTGCAAACGCACTGGCTGCACGACATTTTTCGGGGGCTGGGCCGCCCGCTGGGGCTGGTGCACATGGTGCGCGTCATTCTCACGGCCGAGGTAGTGGCGACTGTCTACTACCGGGCCCTGTTTCGGGCCACGTACTCGGGGCTATTGCAGCAGATTTGCCGGCGCATCTTGCTCGATGAGGAGATGCACCTGGCCTTTCACTGCGTGGCCATTCGGCAGTTTTCGCCCGCGCGCAACTGGCTGAATAAGTGGGCGTGGCGCCAGGCCTACCGCGGCCTGATGGCCGGCACGGCCCTGGTGGTGTACGCCACCAACCGCAGTGCCTTTCGGGCGGGCGGCTATGGGCTGTTCAGCTTTGGCGCGGCCATTGCCAGCGAGTACGCCCGCGTGGAGCAAATGCAGCGGCCCGATAGCCCCATTACCCTGCGCGGCGGGCTGCCCACCGTGGCTAGCCCCGCCCCGGCGGGCCCGGCCGGCGCCTGGCAGTGGCCCACGCCGCCGCTGCGGGTGGTGCGCTGAGCCACGGGGCAGTTAAAGCAGGTAAAAGCTAAAGCTTAGCTCAGCGTAAAGCCACGAAGGTGAAAGCCTTGCTTTGGTAAATTGTCCGTAAGTTTCGGGGCTTCTCTACCCGCTGGCTAACTTACGCTATGCCCCGAATCCTGCTGCTCATTGTCCTGGTTATTGCCATCGTGCTGGAGGTGGCCCTGGCGGGCGGCGCCTTTTTCGCCCCGGCCTTTGCCCTAGCCAAATTTGGCGTGCCCTACGGGCCCGATACGAAGTTTTTGGCATACCTCACGGGGTGGTTTCTGCTCTTGGTGAGCCTGGTGGCTGGGCTGGCCTGCGGGCGGGTGTGGCAGGGGCGGCCCGGCTACGCGGGGCTGTGCTACCTGCTGGGCTGGTGGTGGATAGGGATTGGCATAGGAATTTATGTAGTGTTTGGCCAGCCCGCTAACCTGCTGCTCGATTCGCTCAAAGGATTACTAATCATCGTATATACCTGGCTCTGTCGGGCTCAGGGCTTGGTAGTACGGCGCTAGCGCGTAACTTGCTGGGAGTTCACCACTTCGGCTATGCCCCGACTTTCTACCCACCCCATACCCCGGCCCAAGCGGCTTTCGGCCCTGGGCCGGGGGCTAGCCGCCGCACAGCTGCTCAAGGAAACCCTGACCATCGTCTTGCTAGGGGTGCCGCTGCTGCTGGCCCAGCCGGTGCTGGCCCCGGCGGCCGTGCCAGGGCTGGTGCTCTACCTCTTTCGCTGGGTACTAGTGCTCGGGCGCATTCCGCGCCGGGCGGCGGCCGGCATCTGGATTTTTACCCTGATTGATGAGCTGTGGGGTCTCAGCCTCTACCTGCACGCCTACGACGCGCCCACCGACCGCCAGCTGCGCTACCTCAAGTGGAGCGTGGGGCTGGGGCTGGGCTTTACCCTGGCCGCGCTGGCCGAAATCGGCTACCAACGCTACCGCGAGCGGCGTGGGCTACGCCGGGCACTGCTAGGGGCGTCGCTGCGTTAGGGCTAGCTGGTATCTTTGCCGCTCCCTGCTCCTGATTTGCCGTTCATGGCCGACGAAAAAACGCCACCTGCCGCTCCCGATTCTTCCTCTGCCCGCCCCACGGTGGCCGCTGCGCGCAAGCGCCCCGGCCGGGGCACCCGCCGCTTGGTGCGCGTGGCCTGGACGCTCTTCTTTATCAGCGTCGGCTTCTTTCTCGCCTATCCGCTGCTGGTGCGCAGCAATTTTCTGTTCCTCTTCGGCAAGTCGCCGAGCCTGGAAGAGCTAGAGAATCCTAAGGTCGAGCAGGCTTCGCAGGTGTTCACGTCCAACGGCGTGCTTATCGGGCGCTACTTCCGCGAGAACCGCTCGCCGGTGCCGCTCAGCCAGATATCGCCCTGGTTGATTAAAGCCCTCATTGCCACCGAGGATGCGCGCTTCTACGACCACTCGGGCATCGATGCGCCCTCGCTGGCCTCCACCGTGTACTACGGCCTGCGGGGCGATAAGCGCGGCGGCTCCACCATCAGCCAGCAGCTCGCCAAAAACTTGTACAAAACCCGGCGCGGCGAAAGCCGGGGCGCGCTCAGCCACCTTCCGGGCGTGGGCACGGTGGTAGCCAAAACCAAGGAGTGGATAACGGCCGTGGAGCTGGAGCGCCGTTACACCAAGGAGGAAATTTTGCGGATGTACCTCAATACCGTCGAGTATGGCTCCAACGCCTTCGGTATCAAGGTAGCGGCGAAGACGTTTTTCAGCACTACGCCCGATAGCCTCACGCCCGTGCAGGCCGCCACGCTCATCGGCGTTTTGAACAATCCGACGGCTTTCAACCCGCGCTTTCACCCCGCCGCCTCGCGCCGCCGCCGCAACGTGGTGCTGCAGCGGCTAGGCCAGGCCGGCGCGCTCAAGCCGGCCGAGGTGCAGGCCTTGCAGGCCGAGCCGATAGTGCTCAACTATCAGATTGAGAAGCACATCGACGGTCCCGATACGTACTTCCGCGGCGCCATCAGTCAGGCGGTGAACCGCTGGTGCGAGGCCCACGGCTACGATATGTACCGCGATGGCCTGCGCATTTATACCAGCATCGACTCGCGGATGCAAGACCACGCCGAGCAGGCCGTGCACCAGCGCATGAAGGCGCTCCAGCAGCAGTTCGACAACTTCTGGCGCAACAAGGGCCAGAACCCTTGGGTGGATGAAGAAGGACACGAAATTCCCGACTTCATCGAAACCCAGATGAAGCGCACCCAGAGCTACAAGAGCCTGGCCGCCCGCTACCAGGGCCGCCCGGCTAGCCTCGATTCGGCGCTGCACGCCAAGCGCCCGATGAAGGTATTCACCTGGAAAAAGGACGACGGCGATACCACGCTGGTCATGTCGCCGCTCGATTCGCTAGCCTACTACAAGCGCTTTTTGCAGGCTGGCATGATGACGATGGACCCCTTCACGGGCTCCATCAAGGCCTGGGTGGGCGGGCTGGATTACCGTTTTTTTCAGTACGACCACGTGAAGCAGGGCAAGCGCCAGGCGGGTTCCACGTTCAAGCCCTTCGTGTACCTCACCGCTTTGGATAATGGTTACTCGCCCTGCGACCGCATCCGCGACGAGCGCGTGACCATCAACTACGTCGAAAATGGCAAGCCCATGCAGTGGCAGCCCGACAACGTGACCCGCGAGTACACGGGCATGAACATGACCCTGCGCTACGCTATGGCCCGCTCGGTAAACTCGGTCACGGCCCAGCTCACCGAGAAAGTAGGCTGGAACAAAGTGGCCGACTACGCCCATAAAGTGGGCATTACCAGCCCCTTGCTCGGGGTGCCCAGCATCGGGCTAGGGTCGGGCGGCGACGTGAGCGTGTACGAGATGGTGGACGCCTACTCGACATTTATGAACAACGGCTTCCGCTCCGAGCCGCGCATCATCACGCGCATCGAAGACCGCAACGGCAACGTTATTCAGCAGTTCGACCCCGTGCAGCGGCGCGCCATCTCGCCCGAAACGGCCTGGCTGATGACCTACATGCTGCGCGGCGGCATGGAAGAGCCCGGCGGCACCTCGCAGGGCCTCTGGGACTTTGAGGACTTGTGGCGCAAAAACAACCAGATTGGCGGCAAAACCGGCACCACCTCCAACTACTCCGACGGCTGGTATATGGGCCTCACCAAGGACCTCGTGAGTGGCGTGTGGGTGGGCGGCGAAGACCGTAGCATCCACTTCTTCCGCTCGCAGCAGGGCGAGGGCGGCCGCATGGCGCTACCCGTTTTCGGCCGCTATATGGAGAGCATTTACAAGGACAAAGCCCTCGGCTACGACTACGGCCCTTTCCCCAAGCCGCCCACCAAAATCAACCGCAAGTACGTGTGCTACACCGAGGAAACGCCGCGTCGGCGCCGCGGCGAGGCCATCGATACCCTGGCGGCGGATAACCTGCTGGACCAGCTGAACCGGGGCGGCAAGGACAGCGTGCGCTAAGCCCTGGCTAGCCAACCCGGCGTATATCAACGAAAGTCCCATTGCCTAAGCAGTGGGGCTTTTTTTAGTGCCAAAAGCGTAAGGATAGCTGCGAGAAGCAGCGTGGCCAAACTGGGCCTTAGTTGTATTTCAGTGGTAGCACTGATGTGGTGCCTAGCGCTGCTAAGGAGCTTTGTATCAGCTAGTAGTTGAGCGCGCAACTAACGCATGGATAACTTCTGACGCTAGCCAGCCAGCTCCTAGCCAGCCGTTGGGCTGGTATTCCACACCCCTTACTTCTTAACGTCATGCCTACTACTGATTCCAAATTAGGTGCGTTTTTGATGCATCTGGCGGAGGACCCCACCGTCATGTCAGAATTTCAAAAAGACCCTAAAGGCACTATGAAGTCGTTTCGGCTTTCCGATGCCCAGCAGCAAGTTGTGCTGCAAAAAAACTCGGCGCAAATGAGTGCCGCTCTGGCCACTCTACTCAAGGGAGGGCGGTTTGGAGGAATAGGAAACAAAGGGGGGATTGGCGCCGCCGGAGGCGACAATAACAACACCACGGTCGTAGTAGTGGTGGTAGTGGTGGCCATGCCCAGCGACGACTTAACAATTAACCGCTAAGCTGTTTGCATCATGACCAGGAGCGAACACGGCAGCCTAGTAGTGGTAGGGTCGGGTATTAAAAGCATTGCCCACATTACTACTGAAACGCGGAATGTCATCAAACAGGCCGACAAAGTCCTGTATATCTTGGCCGATTACCTGACTAAGCAGTGGATTGTGCGGCAGAACCCTACTGCCGAAGATATGCACCGCTTTTATGCCAACGACAAGCCCCGTGAGCAGTCGTACCAGGAGATGATAGCCTACTCGCTGCAATTTGTGCGGCAGGGGCTGCACGTGTGCGTTGTGTATTATGGGCACCCAGGGGTATTTTGCACGCCAGGTCACGAGTCGGTGCGGCAGGCACGGGCAGCTGGCTACCAAGCCGAAATGCTCCCCGGCATCTCGGCCGAAGACTGTCTGTTCAGTGACCTACTGCTCGACCCGGTGCGCGGCTGCCAGAGTTTTGAAGCCACTGATTTTTTGGTGTATCACCGCCAATTTGACCCGCGCTGCCTCCTCATTCTGTGGCAAATAGGGGTGACCGGCCATCTCGATTTTCAACGTAATGGCTACCAGCACCGCCAGGGCGTAGAAGTACTTACGCAGTACTTGCAGCAATGCTACCCTGCTAGCCACACCGTGACCGTGTACGAAGCCGCCACCTATAATGTGTGCGAGCCCGTGATACAGCACGTAGCCCTGTGCGACTTGCCGGAGGCACAAATCTCGTCCGTCTCTACCTTGCTGGTACCAGCCTACGTGGCCCCCGACTACAAGGGCGCTGACCTAGATATGGTGCGCGCGCTTGGTATTGATAGCCAATACGTTAAATTTAAGACATTGGCCGAGCTGGAAGCGTAGGCCGCCAAGCTCATAAAGTAATCCTGCCTACTAATGCCTAAGCGCCCGGCCCGCACGCAAGTGCAGACCGGGCGCTTTTACTAATAAAGCCGGGGCTAGCTTAGAGGCGCTCGACCGCCGTGGCAGTGCTGGCCGTAATTGGCGTAGCGGCCGACTTAGTCGAGGTATAGGCGGGGCAGGTCTGCTTGTTGCAGGCGCCGAGGCCGAGGGTGGCGGCCCCAATGGCGAGGATAAGGAGCTTCTTCATAAAGGATATTGCTTGAAAGAGACGCGGTTAGGTTTCAAAGATAAGGAGTAAGAAGCACAAGCAATTACCGCCCGCGAGAGTTTCTGAGAATAGTGCTTTTCTTCCTGCCTAACCTCCAAAGCGGTTTAGTTATTATGCCGTGTAGCCCAGGATTTTGAGCATACTGCTCACCTCCTGCTTGGGCGCAAACACGTAGTCGGTGAGCGTGCCGCTGGCATCGCGGTCGAGGATGACGTGCTTGGGCGCCGGAATGAGGCAGTGCTTGATGCCGCCGTAGCCGCTCAGGCTTTCCTGGTAGGCGCCGGTGTGGAAGAAGCCTACGTAGATGGGCTGGGGGCTAGCCGGCTGGTTGCGTGGCACTTGCAGCTGCGGCAGGAAGGTCTGGTAAATGTGCTTCTCCGAGTTGTAGTAGTCCTGCGAGTCGCAGGTGAGGCCGCCGAGCTGGATTTTGCGGTAGGGGCGGTTCCAGCCATTGAGCGCCAGCATGATGAAGCGCTGGTTGAGCGCCCAGGTGTCGGGCAGGTTGGTAATGAACGAGCCGTCAATCATGTACCACAACTCCTTGTCGTTCTGCAGCTTCTCATCCAGAATCGAGTAGATGGTCGCGCCGCTCTCGCCCACCGTGAAGATGCCAAACTCGGTGAAGATGTTGGGCTCCGGCACGCCTTCCTCGGCGCAGATGCGCTGAATAGTGCGCAGGATTTCGGCAATCATGTACGGGTAGTCGTACTCGAGCTGAATCGAGGTCTGGATGGGTAGCCCGCCGCCGATGTCAATGGTTTGGAGCGTGGGGCAGATTTTGCGCAGCTCGCAATACTTGTGGATGAAGCGGCTCAGCTCTGACCAGTAATACGACGTGTCCTTGATGCCCGTGCTGATGAAATAATGCAGCATGGTGAGCTCAAAGCGCGGGTCGTCCTTGATTTTTTGCTCGTAGAGCGGCACCGCGTCGGCGTAGCGGATGCCCAGGCGCGAGGTGTAGAACTGGAAGCGCGGCTCCTCATCGGAGGCTAGCCGCAGGCCCATTTTGACCTTGGTGCCTTCGTTGACGTGGCCCAGGTAATAGTCGATTTCGTTGGGCGAGTCGAGGATAGGCAGGCAGTTGGCAAAGCCGTCGTTGAGCAGCGCCGTGATGTCGTGCTTGTATTCCTCGGTCTTGAACCCGTTGCAGATGATGTACTTCGTCTTGTCGAACTTACCCTGCTCATACATCGAGCGGATGATGCTGATGTCGAACCACGACGAGGTTTCGAGGTGCACATCGTTCTTGAGCGCCTCATCGAGCACGAAGCGGAAGTGCGACGACTTGGTGCAGTAGGCGTAGGAATAGGAGCCGGTGTAGCCGGTGGCGGCGATGCCATCGGCAAACCATTTTTTGGCCCGCTGAATCTGGGAGCTGATTTTGGGCAGGTAGGTGAGGCGCAGCGGCGTGCCGTGCTTCTCGACCAGGGCCATGAGGTCGATGTCGTGGAAAAACAGCTCGTTTTCGCGCACCTGAAAATCGGCGTTCGGGAAATCGAAGGTTTGGGTAATGAGGTCCTGGTAGGTATCCATCGAGGCGGAAAAGCGGCGAAAATTGCCGACCTTTGCGGCCGGCGTACCAAAAGTACCGCCGGGGGCCGGAAACCGTCCGGCCCCTCCCGCATCGGCCCCCGATGAAAGGAAGCGACATGGCTACGGCGCCCCCGCGCCGCAAGGCAGCGCTCGCCCGCGCGCCCCGCCAGGGGCCGCCGGCGGTACGATGCAGCCCACTCATGTCCTTACTTTTCCCATCCGATGAAACGCATTAAGCTCATTGAAGTCCGCTCCGAGCTCGGGGCTGGCACGCGGGGCGCCAGCCTGGGCCCCGACGCCCTGCGCGTGGCCTGCCTTAATAAAGGCTCCGACTATTTCCGGCGCTACAACGCCGTGGTGACGCCCGACCTCAACCACGTGCTGTTCGACAAAAATCACTTTGCGCACGCCAAGCACATCGACGCCATTTACACCGTGCAAAAGGGAATTGCCGGGGCCGTGGAGCAGACGCTGCGCTTCGGCGAGTTTCCGTTGGTGCTGGCCGGCGACCACAGCAGCGCCAACGCCACCATCGCCGGCATTAAGGCCGCGTACCCGCACAAGTCGCTGGGGGTCATTTGGATAGACGCGCACGCCGATATCCACTCGCCCTACACCACGCCCAGCGGCAACGTGCACGGCATGCCCCTGGCCGCCGCCCTGGGCGAGGACAACCTGCCCTGCCAGCGCAACCAGCCCGACGCCGACACCGAATTCTTCTGGCGCCGTCTCCAAAACCTGGCCGAGCCCGGCCCCAAGCTGCGCCCCGAGCACCTGGTGTACGTGGCCGTGCGCGACACCGAGGCGGAGGAAAACGCCGTAATCGAGCGTCTGGGTATCAAGTGGATAAAGCTGGACGAGTTTCAGGCCAAAGGCTCGCGCCAGCTCACGCGCGAGATTTACGAGCACCTGCGCACCTGCGACCTCATCTACATTTCGTTCGATGTCGATAGCCTCGATTCGGAGTTCAGCAAGGGCACCGGCACGCCGGTCGAGAAGGGCCTCTACCTCTCCGAAGCCGAAAACCTGTGCCAGGACCTGCTCGAAAACGAGCGGGTCGTGTGCTTCGAGATGGTCGAAATCAACCCCACGCTCGACAACGAAAACACGATGGCCAAAAACGCCTTCAACATCCTCGAAAAAGCCACCGCCGCCATCGAGCGGCGCCTGCAGCAGGAAGACTTGGTGCGCCGGGGCTAGCCAATATCAGCCAAGCTGAAAAATAAAAAAGCTCGTCATGCTGAGCTTGCCGAAGCATCTCTACCGCACCGTTGGAGGAAGCGGGAGAGATGCTTCGGCAAGCTCAGCATGACGAGCTTTTTCAAAGATAGCTTATTAGGATATTTTACTTATTGTACTGGCTGATAAACCCGTACGCCCCGAGCGTGTAGGCCGTGGCCGACGAAAAGTGGGTGCCGCCCTGAATCGGGTGCAGCTCGACTTGCGTGGCGCCACGCTTTTGCATGGCGTCGAAGGCATCTTGCGAGTTGAAGAAAGGCACGTAGTCGTCGGCGGTGCCGTGGAAGAGGGCGAGCGGCGCGGTGGGCTTCCAGTCGTAGATATCATTGTCGGCCAGCGCGTTGTTGAGCGCGGCATCCGAATTATTCAGCACCGCCTGGCGAAACGACGCGGCAAAAAGCTGGCTAGCCTGGCTCGGTACGTCGCTGAACGGGTCGGCCTGCAGCCGGGTGGCGTAAGGCTCCTGGTAGTAGAAGGTGTAGGGCCGGTTGAGGGCGTACACGCGGTCGTAGGTGCGCAGCACCCACACGTAGGTGCTCAGGAAACTGAGCGGCTGGGTGCTCTGCAAAATGTACTTGGCAAAGGCCGTTTTGTGGTAGGCGCCCGCGCCGGGCGCGCTGGCCGCCACGGGCAGCGTGGTAGGGTATTTCTCCTGCAGCAGCTTGTGCAGGGCCATCGTGGCGTAGCCACCCTCGGAGTACCCTAACAGGAAGTTTTTCTGATTCACGCTAACTTTTTGCTGCGCGCAAAACTCGCGGGTGGCCCGCAGCATATCGGCCGAAGCGGAGGCTAGCGAGGTGGCGTGCTCGTAGGGGTGGGGCAGGGCCTTGCTGGCGCCGTAGCCCAGGTAATCGGGCGCCGACACCACGTAGCCCGTCGAGGCTAGGATGGATACGATGGACCACACGTCGCTGCCCTGCGCGTAGTACGAGGGCGCCTGACCCTCGCTGCTGGGCACCAGCGTGCCGTGCTGGTAGCTGAGTACCGGCAGCGCAGTGGTAGCCACCGGCACCAGCACCGCGCCCGAGGCGGTAGTTTCCTGGCCCTCGGGCGTGCGGGTGCGGTAGGTGAGGCGGTACACCTTAATAGGATATTGCACCAGCGCGCCCACCAGCGGCACGCCCGAGGCGCGGCTAGCCAGCGTAGCGGCGCTGTACTCGCCCACGAGCGTGCTGCCCGTGAGCACCGGGGTGTCGGCGGCGGTAGTGGGCGCGGTAGCGGTGGGGTCGGGGGCCGGCGAATTGCTTTTGCAGGCCGGGGCAGCGAGCAGGGCGGCAAACAGCCAGCCGAAGCGAACGCGGGATAAAACGGATAAGCGGGAAAAAGACACGTGGAGATAGCTGGGTGAGTACTCGAATCGAACGGCTAACGCCGGGCGGGGCCCGCGGCGTTCCCGGCCGCCGGCTAGGTGGCGCGCCCGGCCCCGCCGTACCTTTGCCCTCGTGCAACAGCTTGAACAAACCCTAAAAACCGCCCTGCAAGCGGCCGCGCAGGCCACTTTCGGACAGGAAATTCCCGCCGCTAGCCTCGTGCTTCAGCCCACGCGCAAGGACTTTGCCGGCAGCTTCACCCTCGTCACGTTCCCGCTCACCAAGGCATTTGGCAAGGGCCCCGAGCAAATCGGCCAGGCCCTGGGCGAGTGGCTGAAGGCCAACGCGCCCGCCGTGCGCGGCTACAACGTGGTGAAAGGCTTCCTCAACCTCGAAATTGCCGATGCCGAGTGGCTAGCCCTGTTTGGCGAATTGCTGGCTAGCCCGGCCGGCGCGCCCGTGCCCACCGGCGGCCCGCAGCGTGTGGTGGTCGAGTACTCCTCGCCCAACACCAACAAGCCTCTGCACCTGGGCCATTTGCGCAATAACTTTCTGGGCTACAGCGTGGCCGAGATTCTGAAAGCCACCGGCGCTAGCGTTACTAAAGCTAATTTGGTAAACGACCGCGGCATTCACATCTGCAAGTCGATGATAGCCTACCAGCGCTTCGGCGAGGGCGCCACGCCCGAAAGCGCGGGCCTCAAGGGCGACCACCTGGCCGGCAAGTACTACGTGCTCTTTGAGAAGCACTACCGCGAAGAAATCAAGCAGCTCGAAGCCGAAGGCGTCGCCGCCGACGTGGCCAAAAAGCAGGCTCCACTGATGCTCGAAGCCCAGGAGATGCTGCAAAAATGGGAGGCTGGCGACGAGGAAGTAATGGCCCTCTGGCACCGCATGAACGGCTGGGTCTACGACGGTTTCAACGCCACCTACGCCAACATTGGCGTCGATTTCGACAAGTTTTACTACGAGTCGGGCACCTACCTGCTGGGCAAGGAGCGCGTGGAGGAAGGCCTAGCCAAAGGCGTATTCTTCAAAAAGGAAAACGGTTCGGTGTGGGTTGATTTGCAAGCTGAAGGCCTTGATGAAAAGCTGCTGCTGCGCGCCGACGGCACGAGCGTCTACATCACCCAGGACCTGGGCACGGCCGAGCTCAAGTACCAGGATTTTGGCTACGACAGCAGCATCTACGTCATCGCCGACGAGCAGAACTACCACATGCAGGTGCTGCAAGCCACGCTCAAAAAGCTGGGCAAGCCTTACGCCGACGCCATCCATCACCTCAGCTACGGCATGGTGGACCTGCCCAGCGGCAAAATGAAAAGCCGCGAAGGCACCGTAGTTGACGCCGACGAGCTGGTGCTGGAAGTAGAAGAAGCCGCCAAAGTTGTCACGCTGGAAAAAGGCAAAATCGAAGGCCTAACCGAAGACGAATTGAAGCAGCTGTTCCATACGCTTGGTTTAGGGGCTTTGAAGTATTACCTACTGAAAGTAGACCCTAAGAAGCGCATGCTCTTCAACCCCGAAGAGTCGGTGCGGCTGGAAGGCGACACGGGGCCGTTTATCCAATATTCGTACGCACGGACGGCTAAAATTCAGCGCGATGCAAAGGCCGATGGTATAGTTGTTGGCACTGAGTTCAACGAGCTTACCAGCTTAGAGTCTGCTGAAGGTGAGTTGATACAAGTATTGGCTGGCTATGCTGGCGCAGTAACTGAAGCGGCCAAGCAACTCTCGCCCGCTGTCATAGCGCAGTATGCCTATGACGTGGCGAGAAGCTACAACCGTTTCTATCGGGAAGTACCTATTTTAAAAGAAACTGACCCGACTAAAAAGTCCTTCCGTGTGGCTCTGACAGCAAAGACGGGCGCAACCATCAAAACCACCCTCGGCCTGCTCGGCATCGAAGTGCCCGAGCGCATGTAAAGGTTGTAAAAACAAAAAAGAACGTCATGCTGAGCTTGTCGAAGCATCTTACCTGCTCCGTCGGAGGAAGCGGGCAAGATGCTTCGACAAGCTCAGCATGACGTTCTTACTTATTAATGATTACCAATACAATGAAAAGTGTAGCAGTTTACTGCGGCTCCAGTAGCGGCAACCAGGAAATTTATACCCAGCAGGCCCAGGAAATGGGCCGCGAGCTGGCCCGGCGTGGCCTCACGCTCGTGTACGGCGGCGGGTGCGTGGGCCTCATGGGCACCATTGCCGACGCCGTGCTGGCCGAGGGCGGCCGGGTTATCGGCGTCATTCCCGGCTTTCTGGCCGATAAGGAACTGGCCCACCAGGGCTGCACCGAGCTGCACGTCGTAGATACTATGCACCAGCGCAAACTGCTCATGGCCGACCTCGCCGAGGGCTTCGTGGCCATGCCCGGCGGCTTCGGCACCCTCGAAGAGCTGTTTGAGGTGCTGACCTGGGGCCAGCTCGGCCTGCACGGCAAACCGGTGGGCGTGCTCAACACGCAGGGGTTTTACGATTCGCTGCTAGCCCTGCTCGACCACATGAGCACTGAGGCTTTTTTGCGCCCCGAAAATCGCGGCCAGGTGCTGCAAAACGCTAGCGCCGCCGCCCTGCTCGACGCCATGCAGGCCTACCAGCCCGTGCGCCTCGAAAAGTGGCTGACGCCGGAGAAAAGCTAGTCGGACCGCTAGCGAAAAAAAACGCTCGTCATGCTGAACGAAGTGAAGCATCTTGGCCGGTTACGTTGAAGTAGTAATCCTCACGTAACCGGCCAAGATGCTTCACTTCGTTCAGCATGACGAGCGTTTTTTGCTCACTGCTCACTGCTCACTGCTCACTGCTCACTGCTGCCAAGCTACCTAGCCAGCCGCAAGCCGGTGAACTGCCAGCGCTTGTCGGCGTGGAAGAAATTGCGGTACGTGAGGCGGATGTGGCTCTCGGGCGTGGCGCACGAGCCGCCGCGCAGCACGAGCTGGTTCAGCATGAACTTGCCATTGTACTCGCCCAGGGCGCCCGCGGCGCGCTGGTAGCCAGGGTAGGGGTGGTAGGCCGAGTAGGTCCACTCCCAACAGTCGCCGAGCAGCTGGTGGCACTGGCTAGGGTCGGCATCGGCGGCCAGCGGCTGGGGGTCGAAGTGGCCGGTTTCGAGCCAGTTGGCGCCGGCGGGTGCGGCGTTGAAGTAGCGGGCGGCCGTTTCCCACTCGGCCTCAGTGGGCAGGCGGGCGCCGGCCCACTGCGCATACGCATCGGCCTCGTAGAAGCTGACGTGCGATACGGGCGCGGCCAGGTTCAACGGCTCTAGGCCGGTGGGGCCATAGCGCAGCCACTGGCCATCGGCGGTCTGCGACCAGTAGAGCGGGGCTAGCCAGCTCTCGCGGTTTACCAAATCCCAGCCCTCACCCAGCCAAAACTGAAACTGCCGGTAGCCGCCGGCCTCAATGAACTGGAGAAAATCGCCGTTGGTCACGAGCCGGTTTTGCAGCTCAAACGGCGCCACCAGCACCTCGTGCACCGGCAGCTCATTATCAAACGAAAAACCCGCCTGCTGATGCCCCACGCTGTAGATGCCGCCCGGCACAGGCAGCCAGCTGGCCGGCCGCGCCGCGCCCTGGGGGCTGGCAAAATCGGGGGCCACTGGAGCGGGGGGCAGGGCCGACTTTTCGAGGTAGCCGGGGGCTAGCGGGTTGGTACTGAGGATGTACTTGATGTCGGTGGCCAGCAATTCCTGATGCTGCTGCTCGTGGTGCAGGCCCAGTTCGACGAGCTCGGTAGCGGCGGCGGGCAGCTCGGCCAGGTGGGCTAGCAGCGTGGCCATGTGCTCGTCTACGTAGGTGCGGTAGCGGTAGACCTCGGCCAGCGGCGGGCGCGAAAGCGTGCCGCGGTCGGCGCGATTTACCCGGGAGCCCAGCGAGTTGTAGTACGAGTTGAATAGGAACGCGTAGTCGGGGTGAAACACCTCGTAGCCGGGCAAAAACTTTTGGAGCAGCATAGTTTCCCAAAACCAGGTGGTGTGGGCCAGGTGCCACTTGGGCGGACTCACATCGAGGCTGGGCTGCACCACCGTGTCTTCGGGCAGCAGCGGCTGCACGAGCGCCACCGATTGGGCTCGCACGGCCTGAAAGTGCGCCGGTAGGGCCAGCCCTGCGCTAGGGTGGGCCGGCCCGGCGGGGGCTAGCGCGGGCGAATAAGCAAAATCCATAGGGGCAATGGCGAGAAAACGAGAAAGGAATTGTGGGCTTAACAGTGCCGGGCGGTGCAGGGTTGCACCCAGGCTAGCCCGGCGGGTGGGCGCGGGCGTGGGTAGGGGCAATACCAAGACGTGGCTAGACGCAGCGCCTCAATTATCCAATAAAAATTAAGCAAGAAATTCCAGGATTTACGGAATTTACCGCTTGCTAACATGGTTTGCACTAGCCATTGACATTGGCACGCAAGGCGGCCATTTTTCACGGTTTTTTGTTTAAATAAAGCGGTTAATTTTATGAGTACGAGTGGTTTTATTTCCAACCAGTCCGATTCGTTTTCTTCTAACGGAAAAATACCCAAACGCCCGGCCCGGCGCGTGGGCGAAAAAAGTCGCCGCGGCTTCGCCGCCATGTCGCCCGAGCAGCAGCGGCGCATTGCCAGCGAAGGCGGCCGGGCCTCGCACGAGAGTGGCAAGGGCCACCGCTTCTCGTCCGACGAAGCCCGCGCTGCTGGCCGCATCGGTGGCCAAATAAGCCGCCGCGGCCCCAAAAAGCCGCCCGCCACCACCGACTAAGCGCGTTTGGGGCGCACCTTTGCCGCATGCTGTCTCTTACGTATCAGCGGCGGGCGCTGCACTTCAATTTTCCGGCGCGCACTTCGCGCGGTGCGCTCACCGAGCACGTGGCCTACTACCTGGCGCTGCGCGATAGCGGCCAGCCGCTGGTAGTAGGCTGGGGCGAGGCCGCGCCGCTAGCCGGCCTCAGCCCCGAGTATGGCCCCGATTTCGAGCAAATTGTCCAGCAGTTCTGCGCGCAGTTCAACGCGGCCAGCCACGCGGCGCTTTCGGTAGCCGAGGCCGCCGCGTTGGTGCCCGCTAGCCTGCCCGCGCTGCGCTTTGCCCTCGAAACGGCGGTGCTGGATTTGGCCGGTGGCGGGCGGCGGCAGTTGTACCAAAATGATTTCAGCCGGGGCCACGCGCCGATTCCCATCAACGGCCTGGTGTGGATGGGCGACGCGGCTTTTATGCGCGCACAGATTCGACAGAAGCTGGCCGCCGGCTACGCCTGCCTGAAAGTCAAAATCGGCAGCCTCGACTTTGACACCGAGCTGGCGCTGCTGGCCGAGATTCGGGCCGAGGCTGACCCTAGCCAGCTCATGCTGCGCGTGGATGCCAACGGCGCCTGGGGTGGCCCAGAGGCTATGCGTAAGCTAGACCAGTTAGCCCGCTTCGATATACACTCTATTGAGCAGCCCATAGCGGTGGCGAACTGGCCAGGACCAGTGCTAGAATTTGTCTGCCGACATTCGCCTATTCCGGTTGCGCTCGATGAGCAACTCATCGGCCTCACCGACCCTAGCCGGCAGGAAGAATTGCTGGATACCGTGCGTCCTCCGTACTTGGTGCTCAAGCCCACGCTGCTGGGCGGCCACGGCGCCACCCGCCGCTGGATAGCCCTGGCCGAGGCCCGCGGCATTGCCTGGTGGATAACCTCGGCTCTGGAATCAAACATTGGCCTCAATGCCGTGGCCCAGCTCACGGGCGAGTACGCGGTGGGCAGTTTTGCCCAGGGTCTGGGCACCGGCCAACTCTACGATAATAACCCGGCCGCGCCGCTCACTATCGAGGCCGGGGCCCTGCACTACGACCCCGCCGGCGTCTGGCAGCTGCCGAGCGCGTAGCACCAATTGTCAGGGCATAAGCAGCGCCTTCCACCCCACATGGGTTGAAAGTTTGCGCGGGGTGAGGCAGCTTCCGAATGGCTGCAAACTGCTAGCCCCCAGGCGGCGGACAAGGCGTTGCAAACGGGCGTGGCCGGTTGTATATTTAGCCATTCACAGGCTGATTTACTAGGTCTTATGCAAACGAGCGCGGTGCCAGGGTGGGGGTGGCTAGGGCTGCTGCTGGCGCTGCTGAGTAGTGTGCCTGGGCGGGCCCAGTCCGCCCCCGCTACCGCGCGTAGCTTCGCCTTCACCCGGCCGGGCGCGCACGAGGCCCGCGTGCCCTATTCGGCGCCCCGCAACCTGCTCATCGTGGCGGCCCGGCTGAATGGCCGGGGGCCGTACAATTTTCTGCTGGACACCGGCGTGGCCACCAGTCTGCTCACCGACCCGCACCTGGCCGACTCGCTGCACCTGGCCCACGGCGAGCAATACCACTTGCTAGGCGTGGGCGGGGCCGATAGCGGCCTGCGGGCCTACGAGGCCGCCAATGTGCGCGTGACCCTGCCGGGCGTGGAGGCCCCCGGCATGAGCTGGCTGGTGCTGAACAGCGACGTGCTCGACTTGTCGGGCTACGTGGGGATGCCCGTGCACGGCATCATGGGCAGCGACTTGTTTCACTCGTTTGTGGTCACCATTCAGCCCGGGCGGCGCGAGCTGCTGCTGAGCGCGCCGGCGCAGTACAAGGCGCCCACCGGGCGGCGCTGGGCTAGCCTGCCGCTGGTGCTCGACCACAGCAAGGCCTACGTGCCGGCCGGGGTGCAGCTGCTGGGGGCCGCGCCCGGCAGTGCGCCACTGCCACTGCGCCTGCTGCTCGACACGGGCGCGGGCCACGCCCTCAGCCTCGAAACCACGGCCGACCGCCGCCTGCGGTTGCCCGCCGCCCGCCTGCGCACCGACCTGGGACGGGGCCTCTCGGGCATCGTGAGCGGCTCGCTGGGGCGGGTGGCGGCGGTGCAGCTTGGGCGCTACCAACTGCCGCAGGTGCTTACGTCCTTTCCCGATTCGACGCAGGTGCACGAGCGGCTGTCGGGCACCGAGCGGGCCCGCCACGGCAGCCTGGGCTACGAGGTGCTCAAGCGCTTTACTACCGTTATCGACTACCCGCACGGCCGGCTGCTGCTGCGGCCCACCCCCGCGTTGCGCGAGCCTTTCGAGCACGACATGTGCGGCCTCGACCTGCTCGCCACCGGCCCCGACTACCGCCGCTACCGGGTGCTGCGCGTGGTGCCCGGCTCGCCGGCCGCCGCCGCGGGCATCACCGAAGGCGAGGAGCTGATGAGTATCAATTTCACGCCAACCAACTTTTTTTCGGCCACCGACCTTAGCCGGCTGCTGCACTCGCAGGATGGCCGCCTGCTGTTTTTGGTGCTGCGCCGCCCCGATGGCGGGCTCTACCCGGCTAGCATCCGGCTCAAGCGCCAGATATAAGCGGTGCGGTAGTGAGATGGCGAATCGTTTGTCAGTGCGAGCGCAGCGAATCAATCGCACCCGAATGGCTCGTTGTAATGCGAGTGCTTCGCTCTACTCGCACTGACAAACGGTCCGCCATCTCACTACCTCGGCAGTACCTTTCGTAGCCGCTCACACTTGCCCTATGCCCACCGCTGCTGCGCCCGATACCCTGCCCCCGCCGCTCATTCGGGAAAATCAGCACATTTACCGCGATGTTTTTCGGGAGGAATTTACGCAGACCCTGGACGACAACGTGTTGTGGCTGCTCGACCGGGTGTGGTTCCGGTCGCGGCTGGTGGGCTTCGAGCCCTACCCGCAGCGCAACAACCCTAGCCGGCCGCTCATCTTCGCCTCCAACCACTCGGGCATGGCCTTCCCCTGGGATGCCATTATTTCGCTCTCGCACCTCTGGCGCTACCTCCTGCGCACCCGCGGCCACCTGCGCGACTTGCCCCGGCCGCTCTCGGCGCCCATGCTCTCGGCTACCAAGCTGATGAACCCCTACCTCATCACCGATTTCTGGAAAAAGTGCGGCAGCGTCGATGCCACTACGCTCAACTTCGAAACCATGATGTACTACCAGGAGCATAACCTCATGCTCTACCCCGAGGGCGTGCCGGGCATCGGCAAGGGCTTCAACCGCAAGTACCAGTTGCAGCGGCTAGCCACCAGTATGCTGCGACTGAGCCTGATGCACGGCACCGACATCATGCCGTTTTACACCATCAACGCCGAGTACCTCAACCCCTACGCCTATAGCTTCGACTGGATAAACCGCATTGTGAAGCGCATCGGCATCCCGTTTTTGCCCATTACACTGCTGCTGCTGCTCGTCATTGTGCAGCCCTGGGCATTTTACCTGGCCCTGCCCGCCCAGCTCACCTACGTGATGGGTACCCGCATCCGGCCCACCGAATTCACCGACAAGAAGCACGACGAGCTGAGCCGCGACGAGCTGCTGGCTATTTCGGAGCAAATAAGGCAGCGGATGCAGACCGAGATGGACGCCGCCGTGCTCGCCCACGGCCAGCACCCCTACCGTTGGCGCGAGCTGTGGCAGCGCATGAAGGAAAACCGCCGCTACTTTCCCTTCTTTCTGCCCTTTGCCTGGCCGGCGGTGTTTACCGAGTTTGAGCGCCGTTTTGTGCGCAACGGCGAGCGCAATTTCAAGATGCAGCTCGACCGGCCGGGGGCGTTTTGGCAAATGCTGTGGCGCAACCCGCTGGTGCTGGCCTACTTTATCCCGGTGCTGGGCTGGCTGCCGCTGGCCATCAAGGGCTACCACGATAATAAGCTAGCGCGCCTGCGCCGCGCGCCGCACTACCAGCCGGCTAGCCAGGCGTAGGTTTGCCGCATCTAAGTACTTTAGGAGTACCTCTTTCACTCAACCCCGTTTTCACTCATGGACGACCTGTTTAAGAAATTCATCAATACCGGCGTGGGCTTTCTCTCGCAGGGCAACAAAGCTGTGCAAACGGCCATCGAGAAGCTGGTGAAGGAAAGCAAAATCTCGGAGCAGGAGGGCAAGAAAATCGTCGATGACCTGCTGAAAGGCGGCGAAGCCAAACGCGCTGACCTCGAAAAGCAATTCCAAGGCCTCACTGCCGACCTCAAGAGCCGCGTAAGCCTGAAAGGCAAAGGACAGGACCAGCCCGCCGCCCCGGTCCCCAAGGCCAAAGCCGCGCCTAAAGCTGCATCCAAACCCGTCGCCAAAAAGCCCGCCGCTAGCCCCGCTACCGAGGCCGCTGGCACCGTGAAGAAAGCTGCCGACAAGGTGAGCGCCGCCGCTGGCAAAGCCCAACGCTCGGCCGCCGCCAAGGCCGGCGCGCCCAAAAAAGCCGCCGTACAATCAGCTGATGACAGCGGTGAAGCGCTCGATAGCAAGTAGTTTACTAACAGCATTCTAAAAGGCCCTGCTGCACCGCGTAGCAGGGCCTTTTGCTGTGCCGCGCTACAGTACCGGTCGCAGCCCCCGCGCCACCAGCACCCGGTTGAGCGGGGTGCGGGGGCGCAGCAGCGGGCGCAGGGCCGCGTAGGGACTGGTGATGGTAGTGGAGCCCATAACGTGCGGGCCGATGTTGGCATTCAGCAGTAAGCCATCGGCCGTCAGGCCGAATGATTCGGCTAGATTCACTGATTGCAGGTAGTCGGCGGGGGCCTCCGGGCTGTTGTTCCAGTCTTGAATAGCTAGCCGGTACTGGCCATCCATGTAGCGCAGGGCCAGGCGCCGTAACGCCGACTGGCGGCCGGGCCGCAGCAGGCTAGCCAGCGTGATGCGCCGGCCGGTGCGCAGGTCGCAGCTAAACGACTCAAACCGGTCATTCGGGTGGGGTGAGCCCACCATGTAGTCGCTTATGTCCTTGCTGTAGCTCAGAATGCCATAGTCATTCAGGTCGAGCCGGAACCTGTAGTCGTCGATGTTGCAGCTAGCCGCTTCGCCCTCCTCAAACTCTTGCTGCAGCCGGGCGCGTACCTGAGCCGGGCGGCTAGGCAGCAGGCGCCAGAGCGCGGGCCGTCGGGCGGCTGCCCCCAGCAAATGCACGTACCGGAGGCGATAGCTGCCCGTGAAGGCTTGCTTTTCGCCGCGGTCGCCCTGCGCTAGCTGTTCCGTCTCGCCGTACATCTGGGCCGAGCCAATAACCAGCGGCACGGCTGCCCGGTAATCTTCGCGAAGCGCAAAGTGCCGGGCGCGGTGGCCCTTGGCCGCAACGGTGCCCGTGAGGCTGGGCCCCAGGGGTTGTTGCGTGCGCCAGTGTTCGGGTACGCTCTCGTCCGTGTAGGTCACTAAGTGCAGCCGGCGGTGCGGGTGAAAATCCTGGGACGAGAAGAGTGTTCGCCCGCCGCGCCGCGCATCGTAGTAGCTACCCGAAAGCTGGTTGGTGCGCGATTCGCCGGCCTCATCCATCCCTAGGAACAGCTCCAGCACGACCGGCCGGGTGCCAAGCGTGCCCACGTAGCGGTGGTAGCGGGCCGTTTCGCCCGCCAGCATCTGGTGCGCCGGCGGCGCTGGCTCTTTCTCGGCCTCGGCGGGCACCGGGGTGGGCGGGGCTGCTGGGGGCGCGGGCGGGCTAGCCGCCGCTGGCGCAGTGCCGCTAGCTGGCGCCGCGGTGCTAGCCACCTTGGGCCCGGCAGCGGCCTCGGGCTGCCGGGCGGGGTGCGGGTCGCAGCTGGCTAGGCTGAGCAGCCCGACCAGCCACAATGCAGTAGTTCGGAAGCGGTGACAACAGTTGGTTAACCTATCAAATTGCCAGTAGAAAACCAAGTTGTGCATAAGGCTGCAAAGGTGCAGCAGCGGACTGCCGCGCCCATAAAAAAAGCCCGCGCTAGCGGGCTTTTTTTATAAATGCAAGGCTAAGCTTACGCCTTGGCGTAGGTTACTTCTTTCACGGCTTTCAGGATGCGGGCCACGTTGGGCAGCGACGCCTCGATGAGGGTGGGGGCGTAGGGCAGCGGCACATCGGCGCAGGTGATGCGGATAACCGGCGCGTCGAGGTAGTCGAAGGCGCGGCGCTGCACCATGTAGGCCAGCTCGCCCGAGATGCTGGCCAGCGGCCAGGCCTCTTCGATAACCACCATACGGTTGGTTTTCTTCACCGAGTTGATGAGCGTGTCGTAGTCGATGGGGCGCACCGAGCGCAGGTCAATCACCTCGGCCGAGATGCCTTCCTTAGCCAGCTCCTCGGCGGCGGTGTAGAGTAGCTTCATCATTTTGCCGAAGCTCACCAGCGTCACGTCGGTGCCCTGGGTCACCACGTTGGCCTTGCCGATTTCGAGGATGTACTCTTCCTCGGGTACCTCGCCCTTGTCGCCGTACATCAGCTCCGACTCCATGAAAATCACGGGGTCAGGGTCGCGGATGGCGGCCTTCATCAGGCCCTTGGCGTCGTAGGGGTTTGAGGGCACTACTACCTTGAGGCCGGGGCAGTTGGCGTACCAGTTCTCGAAATTCTGCGAGTGCTGGCTCGATAGCATACCGGCGTTGCCGGTGGGCCCGCGGAACACGATGGGGCAGGAGTACTGCCCGCCCGACATCGAGTAGATTTTGGCGGCCGAGTTAATTACCTGGTCGATAGCC
>JBPBQJ010000059.1:0-54564 GCA_050954765.1 Janthinobacterium lividum
TGGCCAAGCGCGACATGCAGGCCCAGCTGCTCGACAACATGGACCTGGAGCGCGAGCGCGGCATCACCATCAAGAGCCACGCCATCCAGATGCAGTTTCCCTACAAAGGGGAGGTGTACACGCTGAACCTGATTGATACCCCCGGCCACGTCGACTTCAGCTACGAGGTGAGCCGCAGCATCGCCGCCTGCGAGGGCGCGCTACTGATTGTGGATGCCTCGCAAGGTATTGAAGCCCAGACGATTTCCAATCTGTACCTCGCTATCGGGGCCGACCTGGAAATCATCCCGGTGCTCAATAAAATCGACCTCCCGCACGCCATGCCGGAGGAAGTAACCGATGAGATTGTGGACCTTATCGGCTGCAAGCCGGAGGATATTATCCACGCCTCGGGCAAGGCTGGCATCGGCATCGAAGCTATTCTGAACGCCATCTGCGACCGAGTGCCGGCGCCGGTCGGCGACCCGGCCGCGCCGTTGCAAGCCCTCATTTTTGACTCGGTTTTCAACTCTTACCGGGGCATTGAGGTCCTGTTCCGCATCAAAAACGGCACCATGCGCAAGGGCGACAAGGTGAAGTTTATGGCTACGGGCAAGGAGTACGGCGCCGACGAAATCGGCATCCTGGGCCTCAACCAGGAGCCACGCCAGGAAATGAGCGCCGGCAACGTGGGCTACCTCATCTCGGGCATTAAGGAAGCGCGCGAGGTGAAGGTGGGCGATACCATCACGCACGTGCACAACCCCACGGCCGAGGCCATCCAGGGCTTTGCCGACGTGAAGCCAATGGTATTTGCCGGCATCTACCCGGTCGATACCACCGAGTACGAGGAGCTGCGCAGCAGCATGGAAAAGCTCCAACTCAACGACGCCTCGCTGGTGTGGGAGCCCGAGACGTCGGTGGCGCTAGGGTTCGGTTTCCGCTGCGGTTTCCTCGGGATGCTGCACATGGAAATCGTGCAGGAGCGCCTCGAGCGTGAGTTCAACATGACGGTGATTACCACCGTGCCGAGCGTGCAGTTTCACGCCACCGGCACCAAGGACCAGCTGCTGACTATCAACGCGCCGAGCGAAATGCCCGAGCCGAATTTGATTAAGCACATTGAGGAGCCGTATATTAAAGCGCAGATTATCACCGCTTCCGAGTACGTGGGGCCGATTATCACGCTTTGCATGGAGAAGCGCGGCATCATCAAAGGCCAAAGCTATTTGACTAGCGAGCGGGTAGAAATGAGCTTCGAGCTGCCGCTGTCCGAAATCGTGTTCGACTTCTTCGACAAGCTCAAAACCATCAGCCGCGGCTACGCCTCGCTCGACTACGAGTTGATTGGCTTCCGCGAGTCGGACATGGTGAAGCTCGACGTGATGCTGAACGGCGAGAAGGTCGATGCCCTCTCCGCCATTGTGCACCGCTCGAAAAGCTACGAGTGGGGCCGCCGTCTCTGCGAAAAGCTGCGCGAGCTGCTGCCCCGCCAGATGTTCGACATCGCCATCCAGGCTAGTATCGGGCAAAAAATCATTGCCCGCGAAACCATCAAGGCGCTGCGCAAAAACGTAATTGCCAAGTGCTACGGCGGCGATATCAGCCGCAAGCGCAAGCTGCTCGAGAAGCAGAAGGAAGGCAAAAAACGGATGCGTACCGTGGGCTCGGTGGAGATTCCGCAAGAAGCGTTTCTGGCGGTACTCAAAATTGACTGATAACGAAAGCGCGGCTCCGAAAAGGGCCGCGCTTTTGCTTTATAGCTGACGAATGCAGGGATTTTTTGACTATTTGGAGTACAGCATTTCAAGAACTTTCGCCAATTCAGCCGACAGCGAAAAACGGCACCGCTGGTGCGATGGCATCATGTTACCGGAAATTGGCGAAGCATATCATATTCAACATAGTAACGCTGATAACCAAGAGGAGCACTGGATAAATGCCCGCGCTTGGATTACGGAGGGGAAGACGAAAGCCCGAGGAGCTAGCCAGCAAATCTATACGGTAAATGTCATTTTGGGCGAGCAGGCTTGGGCTAGCTATCAGGCTGGGAAAGATTTAAGAAGCTGTGTTCCGTCTGAAGTCAGCGATGAGTGGATAGGCCTGGATATTCGCCGGGGCCACCTCATCATTATGTTGCTTTGAGTAGCTAGCGTTTTTCACATCAAAAGTTTTTAGATGATTTCATTCGGCGCGACTTGGCTTCTGAGGTTCTCACTACTGTGCTCATTGTTAACTGAGTGTAGCTTTCTACAAGCCGCGCCCGCGCCGCAAAAGCCGGTTAGCGCCAAAACCCGCCGCCAGCCGGCGCCAGTACTGCCTGACTCGCTGGCCCAGCGCATCGAGCGGGCTTACTTCACCCTGAGCCGCATCAACGGTACGGCCCGCCGCAGCTCCGATACCGAAGACCTGAGCGAGGACCTGCCCACGGTGGAGGAAAACCTCGAAACCATTCGCCAGAACCTCGACCAGTTTGGTAGCGTGGTCGACGTGAAGCAGCTGCAGATGTACCGCGTGCTGCTGGCCGATATGCAGGAGAAGCTGGGCGTGTGGCGCACGGCCCTATCGACTGGCAGCAAGCAGCTCGCTGCCATGCAAGCCCGCCTCGACACCCTGAATGCCGAGCTGCCCCCGGCCGCCGTCCGCCCGCCCACTACCACCGCCGTAGGCCGCGCCCTGGCCCGCCTCCAAAGCAAGCAAGACCGCGCTACCCAACTGCTGGCTAGCCGCCGCCAGGTGGTAGCTGGCTTCCAAACGCGCGTGTCGGACGGCTACATTCAGGCGCTGGAATTGCAGGACGTGGTGCGCGAGCAGCAGTTTCGCTTCGGCCGCAGCAACAGCCAGGCCGAGCTGCCGCCACTCTGGCACCCTAGCCTCATCGTGACCGACGAGCAGACGAGCGCCCTGGTGCGGCAGTCGTACGCCGCGCAACGCTCGCTGGTGAGCTATTATTTCCGCGAAAACTGGGACTACTGGGTGTGGATGGCGCTGCTGGCGCTGGGCTTTTTTACCTGGGCGTTTCGCAATTTTCGCGCCCTGCGCCTGGCAGCGGCCACTGCCCCGGCCGCTAGCCCCGTGCCCCTGGCCCTGCCCGAGCACCGCCTGCACTACCTGCGCCCGGTGCCAGTGGCGGCCGCGCTGCTGGTGGTGTTCAGCCTGGCGCCTTTTTTTGACCTGAATGCGCCCGCGGCATACACTAGCCTCCTGCAATTGCTATTGCTCGTTACGCTCACGGCGCTGGGCTGGCGCAGTTGGCCCCGGCCGCTGTTTTGGTACTGGGTGGCGGTGGTGGTCGCCTTCTTCGCCCTCACGTTTGCTTACGCGGGTCGGGCCCCGGGGCTGGGCATGCGCTGGGCAGCGCTGCTGCTCAACGTAGCCGCGGCTGGGCTAGGGTGGCAATTTTGGCGCTACCTGCGCCAGCGCGGTGTGCTGGCGGGCTTTGTGCGGCCGGTGGCGGTGCTGTTTGTCGTCCTCAACCTACTGGCGGGGCTAGCCAATGCCCTGGGTCGGGTGAGCCTAGCCAAAATGCTCACGACCACGGCCATCTACGGGCTCACGCAAGTGGTAGCGCTTTCGGCCTTCGTGCGGATTGTCACGGAAGCGTTTTACCTCCAGATGCAGCGCAGCCGGCAGGCGGGCGGGCTGAGCAGCCGCTTCAGCTACGGTAAGATTGAGAGCGGGCTGCGCAAGCTGCTCACGGCCATCGTGGGCGTGCTCTGGCTGATGCTGTTCTTCTCCAACCTGAACCTATATACGCTGCTGCACCGCGTTATCGAGCACACGCTCACGGCGCCGCACCAGCTGGGCAGCACCACCTTCACGCTAGGCAATATTCTGCTGTTTGTGGGCATCATCGCGCTCACCATTCAATTGCAGAAGTACGTGGGCTACTTCTTCGGCGAGGCCGACGACGATTTCAACGCCGAAACCGACCGCAAGGGCTCCTGGATGGTGGCCATCCGGCTCGGCATCTTGGCGGTGGGGCTGTTTCTGGCCACGCTGGCCTCGGGCCTGCCGGTCGATAAAATCGCCATTGTGCTCGGCGCCCTGGGCGTGGGTATCGGCCTGGGCTTGCAGAATATTATCAACAACTTGGTGTCGGGCATCATCCTCATTTTCGAGCGGCCGTTTCAGGTGGGCGACTACATTGAGGTGAATGGCAAAACGGGCCGCGTGAAGGACATTGGCATCCGGGCCAGCAAGCTCATCTCGCAGGCCGGTTCTGAAATCATTCTGCCTAATGGCGACCTGCTCTCGGGCCACGTCATTAACTGGACGCTCAGCAACAACCACATTCGTACCGAGCTAGCCCTCAGCCTCGGCCCCGAAACTGACCTCGACGAGGCCCGCCGCCTCATCAGCGAGGAAGTGCTGGCCAACCCCAACACGCTGCACAAAGTGGCCCCCGAGATTCTGCTCAACAGCGTCAACACCACCGGCTACGACCTCAAGGTGCTGTTCTGGATTAATAACATTCGCCAGGAGCAGGCGCTGAAAAGTGAGTTGCTGGCTAGCATCTACCACCACCTCACCCAGGCCGGCATCACGGTGCGATAGGCTGATGAGAATTAATATAGCCTTATTTGTCATGCTGAACAAAGCGAAGCATCTCGCGTGATTTAGTAATCTCTTGCACCCGATTTACTGCGCCACGCAAGATGCTTCACTTTGTTCAGCATGACAAACGTGGTAGAATAACTAAAACCACACCCTAGTAACATGTCCGAAAACGCCCCCCATCTCATCGACGGCAAGCAAACCGCCGAAGACATCAAAGTTGAAATCGCTGCCGAAGTTGAGGCGCTAAAGGCTGCCGGCCACAAGGTGCCGCACCTCGCCGCCATCCTCGTGGGCCACGATGGTGGCTCCGAAACCTACGTGCGCAACAAGGTGCTGGCCTGCGAGCGCGTGGGCTACGAGAGCACGCTGCTGCGCTTCGAAGACGACATCACCGAAGCCGAGCTGCTAGCCCAGGTGGCTGCCCTCAACGAGAATGATGACATCGACGGCTTCATTGTGCAGCTGCCGCTGCCCAAGCACATCGACGCCGAGAAGGTCATCGAGGCCATCCGGCCCGAGAAGGACGTGGACGGTTTTCACCCCACCAACCTGGGCCGCATGGTGGCCGGTCTGCCCGCGCTGCTGCCCGCCACGCCCTCTGGCATTGTGGAGCTGATGGCCCGCCAGGGCATCAACACCAGCGGCCAGCACGCCGTGGTTATCGGCCGCAGCAATATTGTGGGTACGCCGGTTAGTATTTTGCTAGCGAAGAATTTAGAGACGGCTAATTGCACCGTTACTTTATGCCACTCGCGCACCAGAAACCTGGCTGAAATCGTGCGTCAGGCCGATATCATCGTGGCCGCCATCGGCCGTCCCGAGTTCGTAACGGCCGACATGGTGAAGCCCGGCGCGGTGGTCATCGACGTAGGTACTACCCGCGTCACCGACGCCAACCGCAAGAGCGGCTATGCGCTCAAGGGCGACGTCAACTTTGCTGAAGTAGCCCCGCTAGCCTCGCGCATCACGCCGGTGCCGGGTGGCGTGGGTCCCATGACCATCGCCATGCTGCTGCTGAACACGCTGCGCGCCGCCAAGGGCACAGTGTACCCCAAGAAGTAATCGTCTTTCCTGCTGTTGCGCGCCTACCGAAGCAGTCGCACTTATTAAGCGATGTGTGGGTGCGATTACTTCGCCAAGTGCGCAACGACAGAAGGAGGATTCCTTCGTAAATTTGAGTGACCGGAACCCCCGGTCGCGCCTCGGGCGTTGACGTAAGTCGCGCCCGTTTTTTTGTTTGCTTATGTCAGTTGTATCCGATTTGCTCGCCCACTTACCCATTATTCAAGCCCCCGCTGCTACTTCAATGCTTCCCGTAATGGAGCAGTTCTATACTATTCAGGGCGAAGGATTTAATACGGGCCGGGCGGCCTACTTTATTCGCCTCGGCGGCTGCGACGTGGGCTGCGTGTGGTGCGACGTGAAGGAGTCGTGGGATGCCGACGCGCACCCTCGCCAAACTATAGACGCCCTAGTAGCCGCGGCCAGCGAGTACCCCGGCCGCCACGTCGTCATCACCGGCGGCGAGCCGCTGATGCACAACTGCCTGCCCCTCACCAAAGCCCTGCAGGAAGCTGGCTTCAAGACCTGGATTGAAACCAGCGGCGCACACCCGCTCTCCGGCAACTGGGACTGGATATGCGTGTCGCCCAAGAAATTCAAGGCCCCGCTGCCCGAGGTGCTGGCCCACGCCGACGAGCTGAAAATCATCGTTTTCAACGAAAGCGACTTCAAGTGGGCCGAGGAGCACGCGGCCCTGGTGCCCGCCACCACGCGCCTCTACCTGCAGCCCGAGTGGAGCCGCGCCGCCCGCATGACCCCCGCCCTCATCGACTACGTGAAGGCCAACCCGCGCTGGCAGGTGTCGCTGCAAACCCACAAGTACCTCGACATTCCGTAGGTGGCCTAGCGGTACTATGCTGGTAAAAGGTTGGAGTTAATGGCAAAAAGCCCCCGTTTCGGCACGAAACGGGGGCTTTTTGCCGTTTCAAGCTATACTTTAACTGTATGGTTGCGCAGCCAGGCCGGTAGGCGGGCACGCAGCTACCGTTTCTGGCGAGTTGCTTTTTCCGCCCGCATTCAGCTATGCTTTCCAAAATTCTGCTCTCCTCCGGCCTGCTCCTTTGCCTGGCCGTTGTGCCCACCCTCGCCCAGCAAGTGCCCGCTAGCATCACCGATAGCAAGGCGCGCAATCTTTACGAAAAGGCGCAAAGCTTGTACTACAAGGACCGCCAGCCCCAGCAGGCCCTGGTGGTGTGGCAGCAGCTCATCGATAAGTTTCCGGACTACGGCGACCCGTACCTGCGGCGGGGTTCGCTGCTCGTCACGCTCGGCGACAATGCTACCGCGCTGCAGAGCTACAAAACCGGGCTAGCCAAGCTGCCCGTGGAGTTCGCCCGCGCCGGCGACTACCTGCTGCTGGGCAAGCTGGCGGCCCAGGTGGGCGACTACGCCACCATGCGGCTGGCGTACACCAACTACTTGTCTACCAACCCCACCAACAAAGCGCAGGTGGCCCTAGCCAAGCTCCAGCTGCAAAACTGCGACTTTGCGGCCGAGGCTATGGCGCACCCCACTGGCCCCGCACCCGAACTACTGCCCGCGCCGCTCAACCAGTTTCGCGACCAATATTTTCCGGTGCTCACGGCCGATAGCAAGTCGCTCATCTTCACCGTCCAGCGCAGCCCCGAGAAGCGCTACCAGGAAAACGAGGACGTGTTCATCAGCACCTTGGCGGCCGATGGCACGTTTGGCGCGCCGCAGTCGATTTCGCCCAACATCAACTCGCGCGAGAACGAGGGCACGGCCACCATTTCGGGCGACGGCAATACGCTGGTATTCACGAGCTGCGGCCGGGCCGGCGGCGTGGGCGACTGCGACCTTTACATCTCGCGTCGGCGCGGCAACCAGTGGACGGCCCCGCGCAACCTCGGCCTGCTGGTCAATTCCAAGGCCTGGGACTCGCAGCCCTCGCTTTCGGCCGATGGGCGCACGCTCTACTTTGCGTCGCAGCGCGGCGGCGGGCTCGGCGGCTACGACATCTACGTGAGCACCGTGGGCCCCGATGGCTCCTGGATGCAAGCCCGCAACCTGGGCGCGCCCATTAATACGCCTGGCGACGACCTGGGGCCCTTCATCCACGCCAGCGGCACCACACTCTACTACGCCACCAATGGCCTGGTGGGCCTGGGCAGCAGCGACATTTTTCGCGCTGAGTTGGGGGCTAGCGGGCAGTGGAGCGCCCCGCGCAACCTCGGCTACCCCTTCAATACCTTCGCCAACGAGGCTTCGCTCTACATTTCCTCCGACAACAAGCGCGCCTACTATACCCGCGCCGACCCGCCCAAGGCTGGCGACCCCGTGGGCGCGCTGCCCGCCATCCGCATCTACGGCACCGAGGTGCCGGCCAGCGTGCGCGCCCGCGAAACCAGCACCTACGCCCAGGGCCGCGTGTTCGATGCCGTTACCAAGCAGCCGCTCAATGCCATGGTGCAGCTCTTCGACCTCAGTACCAACGCCCTCACCCAGCAGGTATACTCCGATGCCGAAAATGGCCAGTACACCGCCGTGCTCAACGAGGGCCGCGCCTACGCCATGTATGCCACCGCGCCCGGTTACCTGCTCAAAAGCCTCAACTTCGACTATTCGAGCCAGCAGAAATTTGACCCGCTCACGCTCGATATCTACCTCGACCCCGCCAAAAGTGGCCGCAGCGCGGTGCTGAACAACCTGTTCTTCGATTCCAACCAGGCTACCCTCAAGCCGCGCTCGCGCACCGAACTCGACCGCTTGGTCGAGTTTCTGCGCCAGGATACCAAGCTGCGCGTCGAAGTAGCCGGCCACACCGACAATGTAGGCCCGCCCGCCGCCAACCTCAGCCTGAGCCAGCGCCGCGCCCAGGCCGTGCTCAGCTACCTCAGCGCCCACGGCGTGGCCGCCACCCGCCTGCGCGCCCACGGCTACGGCGAAACCAAGCCGCTGCTAGCCAACGATTCGGAAGCCCACCGGGCCCAAAACCGCCGCATCGAGCTGCGAATCCTATAAGAAAGCGACCTCAAGTAAAGCTTGAGGTGCCTGAGAAAGTCTGCTGATTGCGCCACTTTTACTTAAAGTAAGGCTTGAGCAAAGCGAAAATTAAGTAGGATTATTCAGATAAAATCTAATGCCCGCCCAAGTGCGGGCATTTTTTTTGAGTGAAGGCTAGCTTTTTTTGTATTGAATAAGTTGTCGATAATCAATAGGTTGCTGATTTTATAAAAAATGCTTCGGTGAAAAAAATGCTAAAATGACCGGTTTTCGTCCTAATTGAAAAATGCTCGTACGTTTGGACCAGCTCTGCCCCGCAGCCTTGCCCTAGTCACTAGCATTTGTCATGAACCTGTCATTTTTTCACCCTCCAACTTTTTTCACCCATGCACAACCTACTCGTTGCCGCCTGCCTCACGGCTAGCCTCGCTCATGCCCCCATTACCAAAAAGCCTACGGCTAAGAAGCCCGGCGAAGACTACCCCAAGTCGGTGCAGGTGCGGGCCACTACGCTGACCCAGGCGCTAGCCCATCGCATTCACCTCAACGAGGGCCAGTACCTACGCATCAAGCGCCTGCACCTGCAGTATCTCAGTGAGCGCCGCGACCTGGAGATGGACCTGGTAGGCGCTCCCGCCGCTGAGCGCGACACTAAGCTAGCCGCCTCCCAGGCGCACTACGAGCAGTCGCTTAATGACCTGCTGTACCCCGACCAGCGCGTAGCCTACCAGCAACTGCGGGCCAATTTTACGGCCCACCGCCTCTAAGCTTGTAATGCATTTTAGTCGCCGCCGATGTAAGCTTAGCCTGCGTCGGCGGCCACTGAAACTACTCTTCTGTCATGAAAAAATTTGAGTACCTGCTGTTGAATACTGACAACGGCATTTTTAAAGGCATTGATTATCAAAACCTTAATAATCAGCTTACCTACCTAGGTGCTCAGGGCTGGGAGGTGGTATCCACGGTCAGTGTGTCAAACACTGCGGGGCAAACTGCCAATCTGCTCACCACCTGTAAGCGCGAACTGCCAGAATAGGGCAGGGGCACAAAAAAGTCAGCCCACCAAGCGGTAGACTGACTCTTAGTATTGGCTAGCCAGAAGGCTGGCAGCGCTAGGCGCGCTCGCCGATGCCTACGTAGTCGCGCTCGGTTTCGCCCACGTAAATCTGGCGGGGGCGGCCGATGGGCTCCTTATTTTCGCGCATTTCCTTCCACTGGGCAATCCAGCCGGGCAGGCGGCCCAGGGCAAACATCACCGTGAACATCTCGGTGGGGATACCGAGCGCCTTGTAGATGATGCCCGAGTAGAAGTCTACGTTCGGGTACAGCTTGCGGTCGATGAAGTACTGGTCGGTGAGGGCAGCTTGCTCCAACTCCTGCGCTATTTTCAGCAGCGGGCTGTCTTCCAGACCCAGGGCCTTCAGCACTTCGTCGGCGGCTACCTTGATGATTTTGGCGCGCGGGTCAAAGTTTTTGTATACGCGGTGGCCGAAGCCCATGAGGCGGAACGAGTCGTTCTTGTCCTTGGCCTTGGCGATGAACTTGCTGGTGTCGCCACCGTCCTTTTCGATGGCTTCGAGCATCTCGATAACCTCCTGGTTGGCGCCGCCGTGCAGCGGGCCCCACAGCGCGTTGATGCCCGCCGATACCGAGCCGTAGAGGCTGGCGTTGGCCGAGCCCACGAGGCGTACGGTGCTGGTCGAGCAGTTCTGCTCGTGGTCGGCGTGCAGGATGAGCAGCTTGTTCAGTGCGCTTACTACCACCGGGTTGATTTCATACTTCTCGGTCGGGAAGCTGAACATCATGTACAGGAAGTTGGCGCAGTAGTCGAGGTCGTTGCGCGGGTAGTTGAGCGGGTGGCCCACTGAGTTTTTGTACGTCCAGGCCGCGATGGTGCTCATCTTGGCAATCAGGCGCACGATGGTGAGGTCGATTTCCTCCGTGGTCTGGTTAGGGTTGAGGCTTTCGGGGTAGAAGCCAGTGAGTACGCAGGTGAGGCTACTCAAAATAGCCATCGGGTGCGTGGCGCTCGGGAAGCCGTCAAAAATCTTGCGGATGTCCTCGTGCACCAGCGTGTGCTTGGTAATGTGGCCGCTGAAATCCTTCAGCTCGGCTTCGGTGGGTAACTTGCCGTAAATCAGCAGGTAAGTTACTTCCAGGAAGCTCGATTTCTCAGCCAGCTGCTCAATCGGGTAGCCGCGGTAGCGCAGAATACCCTCTTCGCCGTCGAGAAACGTGATGGCTGACTTGGTAGCGCCGGTGTTTTTGTAGCCCGAGTCGAGGGTTACGTAGCCCGTTGCATCGCGCAGTTTGCCAATATCAAAGGCCTTTTCGTGCTCAGTGCCCTCAAAAATGGGCAGGCTAATGGACTGGCCGCCCGGTAGGTTAAGTTCAGCAGTTTCTGCCATTGGATGGGTAGGATAGGGGATGGAGTAGCAGCCTATTCGAAGGCGCGAAGCTACGCCCCAGGCCGTAAGCCCGAAAGCTTTTAACCGGCGCGTGCCAGCTGTAGTACAGCCCAAACCCGGCAGAGGTTTCGCTAAGTGCCACAGTTTCGCCCACAAAGCGTGCTGGCAACGTTTGCGCGGATTATGGGGCTAGCCGATTATTTGCCGATGCAGAACTGGGTGAAGATGCTCGTGAGCAGGTCGTCGGAAGAAATCTCGCCCGTTATTGACCCTAGCGCGGCCAGCGCGTGGCGCAAGTCGGCGGCCAGCAGCTCGGTGCCCCGGCCCACATTGAGGCCCTGGCGCACGGTGGCGAGGTAACCCCGCGCTTCTTCTAGGGCGCGGGCGTGCCGCACGTTGGTGACGATGGTGGCCGCGCCCGTGGTGGCTAGCCCCGCCCCGCGCACCTGAGCCAACAGCGCAATTTGCAGCTCAGCGAGTCCGGCGCGCTGCCCCGCCGAAATAAAGACTACCTGCGGCGCCCCAGCTCGCTGATTACGCGCAATTGCCAGTTGATAATCACCAGCTGACACCTGAGGAGCCAGGTCACGCTTGTTGCCCACGGCCAGCACGGGCAGCTTAGGCAGGCTAGCGGTTAGCTCCGCGATGTCGGCCTGCACCTCGGCGGGCGACAGCTCGGTAAGGTCGAAGAGATAGAGTAGCAGCGCTGCCTGGCCGATGCGCTCGCGCGTGCGGCGCACGCCGATAGCCTCGACCTCATCGGCGGGGTTGTCGCGCAGGCCGGCCGTGTCCACGAAGCGGAACCGTAGCCCGTCAATACTTACCTCATCCTCAATAAAATCGCGCGTGGTGCCCGGAATGGCCGACACGATGGCCCGCTCCTCGCGCAACAGCGCGTTGAGCAGCGTAGACTTGCCGGCGTTGGGCCGGCCGGCAATCACGGTCGTGATGCCGTTTTTAATCACGTTGCCCAACTCGAACGAGCGGAGCAGCCCTACCACCACGCCTTCCACTTCGGTCAGCAGCCGGGCTAGCCCGGTGCGGTCAGCAAATTCCACGTCTTCTTCACCAAAATCCAGCTCCAACTCGAGCAAGGCCGCAAACTTTACGAGCTGCGCCCGCAAGTCCCGTAGCTCATCTGAGAAGCCCCCGCGCAGCTGGTTAAGCGCCACCTGGTGCGACAGCGCCGAATCGGCCGCGATGAGGTCAGCCACGGCTTCGGCCTGGGCCAGGTCGAGCGCGCCGTTGAGAAAGGCGCGTTTGGTGAACTCGCCGGCCTCGGCCAGCCGGGCGCCCTGGCGCAACAGCGCGGCCAGTATCTGGCGCACGATGAAATCGGAGCCGTGGCCCGAAATCTCCACCACATCCTCGCGAGTGTAGGAGCGGGGCGCACGGTAGAGCGCCACCACTACTTCGTCAAGAATCTGCTCGGTGCCGGGCTCGCGCAGCGTGCCATAGTGCAGCGTGTGGCCGGGCTGGCTAGCCAGGTTTTTCTTCGAAAACAGGGCCTGCGTAATGCCCATAGCCTCGGGCCCCGAGAGGCGTACCACGGCCAGCGCCCCCGCACCGGGCGGTGTGGAGAGGGCCACAATGGTGTCGGAAAGAGCGGAGGGCGTCATCAGGTAGTAAACAAATTGCGCCCTACTTCGGCCGAAATGACGATTTTGCGTTCGTCGTTAATATTCACTTCCAAGGAGTTATCAAATATAATTTTCTCCAGCACGCGCACCTGCGCGCCCAGTGGCAGGCCCACCTTGTCGAGGTATTGCAGGAAGGGCGCCGAGGTGTCGCGCACGGCGGCTAGGGTGCCGCACTCGCCCACGGCCAGGTCGGTGAGCAGGCGCTGCGCGGGGCGGCGCACGGCACCATCCTCGGCCGGAATGGGGTCGCCGTGCGGGTCGAGGGTGGGAAAGTTGAGGAACGCATCGAGCCGGCGCATCAGCAGCGGCGACTGCACGTGTTCTAGCTCTTCGGCCACGTCGTGCACCTCATCCCAACTAAAACCCAACTGCTGCACCAAAAACACCTCCCACAACCGATGCTTACGCACCGTGAGCAGGGCTAGCCGGCGACCTTCGGGCGTGAGGCGCACGCCCCGGTACTTCTCATAGTCGAGCAATTCCTTTTCGGCCAGCCGACGCAGCATATCCGTAACGGAGGCGGCGCGGGTGGCCAGCGCCGCCGCAATGCGGTTGGTGCTCACATCCTGCCCCGGCTCGGCCTCGGCTAGCTTGTAGATGGCTTTTAAGTAATTTTCCTCGGTGTGGCTCGGCATGAATCAATTATCAATCATCAGGTAGCAATTATCAGGTAGCAATTACTCACTATCAGTAGCAGTGATTGTCAACTGAAATGTTGAAAGTCAAGCAAGTTGATAACTGCTAATTGATGGCTGATAACTGAAATCACCATTTAATCAGCGCCGAGGCCCAAGTGAAACCCGAGCCAAACGCGGCCAGGCACACCAGGTCGCCGCGCTTGATGCGACCCGCCTGCACGGCCTCGCTGAGGGCGATGGGAATGCTAGCAGCCGTAGTGTTGCCGTAGCGCTGGATATTGCTGAACACCTTGTCGTCGCCGAGGCCCATTTTCTGCTGCACGTACTGCGTGATGCGCAGGTTGGCCTGGTGCGGAATGAGCAGGTCGATGTCGGCCGCCTGGTAGTTATTCTGGTCGAGCGCCTCCTTGATAACCTGCGGAAAGCGCACCACGGCGTGCTTAAATACATTCTGGCCATTCATGTAGGGGTACATGCCTTCGCGGTTTTCGGCCACAAAATTGGTGCGGTCATCGCGGTTCGAGCCGGGTTCGCGTACAATCAACTCCTCGGCAAACTCGCCCTGCGCGTGCAGGTGGGTGCTCAGAATACCGTTACCCTCGGTGCGCGCCGGGCGCAGCACCACGGCGCCCGCGCCATCGCCAAAAATGACCGATACGGCCCGGCCGCGCGTGCTCTTGTCGAGGCCCGAGGAGTGAATTTCGGAGCCCACCACGAGCACCGTATCGTACATGCCGGTGCGCACAAACTGGTCGGCCACCGACAGGCCATAGATGAAGCCCGAGCACTGGTTGCGCACATCGAGGGCCGGCACGTTGCCGGTCATGCCCAGCTCGCGCTGCATAAGCACGCCCGAGCCCGGAAAGAAGTAATCGGGGGAGAGCGTGGCAAATACGATGAGCTGCACGTCGTCTACCGTCAGGCCAGCGTTGGCTAGAGCGCGGCGGGCGGCCTCGGCGCCCATGTTGGCGGTCGTGTCCTTGCCTTCCTCAAACCAGCGCCGCTCCTGAATACCGGTACGCTCCTGAATCCAGGCGTCGGTGGTCGACAGCAGCTCTTCGAGGTCGGCGTTTTTAACAACGCGGTCGGGGACGTAGTGGCCCACGCCGGCAATTTCGGCGTGGCGTAGGGTGGTAGGAGAGGCCATGAGAAGGAGCGTGTAAATGGGTGGGAAGGGCGAGCCGGCCAAGCGAAAAGTAATCGCCGGCCGGCCGGTAAGTACGTAAAATTTACCTGAACCGGGCTAGCGGCTGGCTAGCCCGTGCCCACCCGGCTACGCGAAAGGGGCCGCAAAGGTCGGGCCTAGCCCCAGGCTTTCCAGCAAATGCCGTAATTTTTTGCCTTCGCTAGCCCACTGCACCGCCTCGGCAGGCACCCCCGCGGAGTAAAAATGGGCCTGGGGCAGCGCCGCTACCACAATGGCCGCCGCCGCGGCCGCATCGGCAAAATCGACTACCAAGCCCGCGCCGTGCGCCTGCACTACGCTGACCCACAGGGGGTTGGCAGGCACCAGCACCGGCAGCCCGTGGGCCAGGTACTCAAACAGCTTGGTAGGCCGGCAGCGCCAGGTGCTGGGGTGCGGCCGGTAGGGCAGCAGCCCCAGGTGGGCGCGGCGTATAGCGGCCACTATGCAGGCATGCGGCACCGGCTCGGCCCTGGCCGCTAGGGTCACCACCGGCTGGCTACCCGCTGGGCGCTCGGCCAGCAGCGCTAATTGGCCTAGTAGCGCCGGCTGTTGGCAAAAGCCAATAATGGTGAGCTCGGCGCCGCCGGGCCAGCTGGCGTTCAGGCGGTGAGCCATGGCAATGGCTTCGCGCACGCCATTCAGCTCGGAGATAGTACCGGAAAACAGCAGCCGAATGGGCTCGTCGGCCGCCGGCCGCGGGCGCGCCTGGCGGGGCAGCCGTTCGCCGGCCGCCGGCTGGTATTTGTTCTCCAACACCAATGCCTGGCTAGCCGGTAGCGCCTGCACAAACGGCAGCTCGTCGGCGTAGCTGGCCTCGGCCAGCACCACGGCCGCGGCCCGCCGGGCGGCTAGCCCTTCTACCCAGCGCAAACCGGTGGCGAGCAGGCGCTTGACAAAGCCCTGGTATACCTGCTGGGTGCCCACATTGAGGGCGTAGTTTTCGCGGATGTCATAGATGAACCGCCGGTCGCGGCCCAGCGCCCGCCACAGCAGCGTGAGGGGCAGCAGCTCGGGGGCGTGCACCACCACCAGCGCGGGGCGCAGCTGCCCCAGTAGCCGCCAGTAGCGCCCCTGCGCCGCCAGTCGCCCCAGGCTCAGGCGGCCGCCTTGAAAAAGGACGTGCTGACTGATGTTCGCCGGCAACGGGGGGCTAGCTGCGCTGGCCCGCCCGGCCACGGCCACCCGCGCCCCGGCGTCGGCCAGCGTGCGGGCAAACTTTCCCAGCATCCGGGTATCGTCGATGGGCTTGAGGACGGAGGCGAGCAGAATCAAGGCAGGGTGAAAAAACGGCGGGCTCAGACTTGCGCCAGTTTGGCTGGCTAGCCCAACCTAACCCCAAAGATGGTAGTTTTGCCCTCATTCTCCTTTAAACACCGTTTTAGCATGATTACCGAAGACCACCACAGCCCCGTACTCGACCGCTTTGCCGCCCAAGAAGCCATCGAAGCGGCCTGGGAAGACCGCACTCTGCTCGACCAGCCCGAGACCCAAGCTGCCATCGAGCACGTCATCGAAGACCTTGACAAAGGCAAGCTGCGCGTAGCCGAGCCGCCCACCACCGAAGGCGGCGAGTGGACCATTAATGAGTGGGTGAAGAAAGCCGTTATTCTCTACTTCCCTATCCGCCAGATGGATACGCTGGAAGTTGGCCCCTTCGAGTTTCACGACAAGATGGCCCTCAAAACCGACTACGCCGGCCAGAAAGTGCGCGTGGTACCGCCCGCCGTGGCCCGCTACGGCGCCTACCTGGCCCCCGGCGTCATCCTGATGCCGAGCTACACCAACATCGGCGCCTACGTGGGCGAGGGCACGATGGTGGACACCTGGGCCACCGTAGGCAGCTGCGCCCAGGTGGGCAAAGGCGTGCACCTGAGCGGCGGCGTAGGCCTGGGCGGCGTGCTCGAGCCTGTGCAGGCCCAGCCCGTCATCATCGAAGACGGCGCCTTCATCGGCTCGCGCTGCATCCTGGTTGAAGGCTGCCGCATCGGCAAGGAAGCCGTAATCGGGGCGGGCGTGACCATCACGGGCAGCACCAAAATTATCGACGTGACCGGCGACGAGCCCAAGGAGTACCGCGGCTACGTGCCGCCGCGCTCGGTCGTTATTCCGGGCACTATTCCCAAGCAGTTCCCGGCCGGCGAGTACCAAGTGCCCTGCGCCCTCATCATCGGCCAGCGCAAGCCCAGCACCGATTTGAAAACCTCACTCAATGACGCACTGCGTGACTTTGGGGTGAGTGTGTAGCGTTGATTGTATGGACGCTGCCCTTTATTTCGACGACTTCGAAGAAGGAATAACTCGGGAGACAAGTCACCCAGTTTTTGTAGAGTACGCAACAGCAGATTTCTTTTATAGTCAAGGAGATGATTTCTCTCCTTTCGGCAATGATACTGGAAACGATACGCTACGATTCCTAGAAGAATGGTATCAGGAAAGGAGAGCAGGAGAAAAAGCAGCTACATTTCTGCGTAAAATGATTGATGAATGGGGATTTGGCGGCCCCTATTTACTCATTACTGACCCCAAACAGTTTGAGCGCATCAACTTAGGGGAAAGACATTTTACTGATACGGTCGACCAAGCGATTATTTCAATAGCCTTTGGGCAGGTTAAGATTGCTGGAAAAGCAGATAAGGCAATAATAGGTTTAGCAGTAAATGCCTTTCAGCGTCAGCGTTACTTAGCAATAAAAGCGAAGATTCATCCAACAAATCCATGGAATCTAGCCGATGAATACTTAGCCAGATTAAGTATTATGGAGTGTAGCCTAGACGCAATGGTTAACAAAAAAGCCCGCTAATCAGCGGGCTTTTTTATTTCTAAACGTCAATAGCAATTACACCGCTGCCGATTTCAACTTCTCGCCAAATAGCGCCTTAACCTTGTCCACTTTAGGCTTGGCCACAAACTGGCAATAAGGCTCGTGGCCGTGCATGTTGAAGTAGTTCTGGTGGTAATTCTCAGCGACGTAGAACTCGGGCGCGGCCGTGATTTCCGTTACCACGGGGTTCGGGAAAGCGTGGCCATCGTTAAGCTTTTGCTTGTACTCTTCGGCTAGCTGCTTCTGCTCGTCGTTGTAGTAGTAGATAACCGAGCGGTATTGGGTGCCCGTATCGGCACCCTGGCGGTTGAGGGTCGTGGGGTCGTGGGTTTTCCAGAAGATTTCCAGCAACTCCTTGTAGCTGATAACGGCCGGGTCGAAGGTGATATCAATCACCTCGGCGTGGCCCGTCATGCCGCTGCACACTTCTTTATAAGTAGGGTTCTTATTGCGGCCCCCGGCATAACCAGAAACCACCTTTTCAACTCCTTTCAGGTTTTGAAAAACGGCCTCGACGCACCAAAAGCAGCCGGCCCCAAACAATGCATGTTCCATCGCAGATTTAACGGATTTAACGAATTGCGCGGATACGCTTGCTACGCAAGCTGACTGCGGACTGACGCCGCTACCGTGCAGTTTAGTAACGAAAAAGAAAGGGTGCGCGTTCAGCTTCCCTACTACTTCGGTGCTTAGCCTAGCCAGCTTGCGCAGCAAGCGTATCCGCGCAATCCGTTAAATCTGTGGTCTGAAGTGGGGGGCTACTACTAGTTCCTTCGAGCCGACGGTGTACTGATAGAAGCCTTCGCCCGATTTTACCCCTAGCCGGCCGGCCATCACCATGTTTACCAGCAGCGGGCAGGGCGCGTACTTGGGGTTGCCGAGGCCCTCGTGCAGCACCCGCAGGATGGCCAGGCACACATCGAGGCCAATAAAGTCGGCTAGCTGGAGCGGGCCCATTGGGTGGGCCATGCCGAGCTTCATTACCGTGTCGATTTCCGCCACGCCGGCCACGCCCTCAAAAAGGCTGATAATGGCCTCGTTAATCATGGGCATCAGGATGCGGTTGGCCACGAAGCCGGGGTAGTCGTTGACCTCGGTCGGCGTTTTGCCGAGCTGGCGCGAGAGGTCCATCACGCGCTGGGTCACCTCGTCGGAAGTGGCGTAGCCGCGGATAACTTCGACTAGCTTCATCACCGGCACCGGGTTCATAAAGTGCATCCCAATCACTTGGGTCGGGCGCTTGGTCACGGCCGCGATTTTGGTAATCGAAATCGACGACGTGTTGCTGGCCAGAATGGCCCCGGCTGGCGCGTGCTGGTCGAGGTCGCGGAAAATCTGGAGCTTCAGGTCCACGTTTTCGGTGGCGGCCTCCACTACCAGCTCGGCGCCGGCCACGCCTTCGGCCAAACTCGTGAAGGTGCGCAGGCGGCCAAGCGTACTAGCCTTGTCGTCCTCGCTCAGGCTACCCTTAGCCAGCTGGCGGTCAAGGTTTTTGGTGATAGTGGCCACGCCCCGGTCGAGGGCGGGCTGGTTGATATCAATCAGGGCTACGGCAAAGCCGTACTGGGCAAAAACGTGGGCAATACCATTGCCCATGGTGCCCGAGCCAATAACGGCAACATTCATCGGGTGGGAGAAATAAGGGGATAAAATGCGGCGGGCGGCCCTAGCCGCTACCAGTAAACAAAGCTACTGGCTAACGTCCGTTAGCTAGCGGCGCAAAAAAAATGTACACAACTTCATCTTTTTTCCAGCCGCCCCGTACAAATCCCGCCAGCCACCTGGCGGGCGACACTTTCTCACCTTCATTCTTTCTCTTTTTCACTCATGGGTAACCTACTGTACATCATCGCCGTCATCCTCATCATCATTTGGGCACTCGGCTTCTTCGGCATCCTGGGCACTGGCCTGGCTGGCAACAACCTGATTCACATCCTGTTGGTGATTGCCATTATTGCCATTCTACTACGCGTTATCAGCGGCCGCAACCCGGTATAGTCCGGCGCATCGCCTGCATATAAAAAAACCCTCGCTGCCAATGCAGCGAGGGTTTTTCTTTGCCCTTTGCCCAGCAGCGACCCTAGCGGCCGATGTTGAACAGGAAGTTGAAGCGAATAACCGGGTTGGAATAAATGCTGTTGTAGCCGCCCTGAAAATTATAGAGCAGCACAATGTCGGCCGCCGCGCGGTTGCTGATTTGCGAGCGGTAGCCCACGCCGGCCAGCGGCGACTGCACCTGGCGCGTGCCGGTGGCAATCTGGTTGTTGACGACGATGTAGTTGTTGTTCTGGTCTATCAGCGGCAGCTCGGCCTTCGTCACCTCATACTCGCCGTGAATGAAGAACTGGTCGAAGACGCGGAACTGCCCAAAGACTTTCACCCCGATGTTATTGAGGTTCAGGCTAGGGGTATTCTTGCCAAACGAGTAGTTGACGTAGGCGTAGCTGATGCCTGGCCCGATGGCCAGGCGGTCGTTGAGCCGGTAGCCGATAGCCGGCGAGATGCTGAAGTTAAAAATGCCGCCGGGGCTGTAATAATTAGAGCTGTAACCCAACCCAAACCCGGAGTAGACAAACAGCTTGGTGTATTGCTCGGCGTGCTGTTGCGCAGCTTTGCGCTCTTGCTCGCGGCCCGGTAGCTCCAGGCCCGAGGGGCTGTCTTGGCTAGGGGCCGGCAGGGCCGCCGGCGTGGGCGCAGTAGGTGCCGGGGCCGGCGCCTGCCCCGGCGTGTACACCGGAATAGTAGGCGCCACGTTGGACGTATCGATGGGTGCGCGGGTAGGGGCAGGCCTGGTCGGGGCGGTGCCGGGGGGCGCGGTGTTCAGCACCGGCTTTTCCTGGGCCCAGCTGCGGCCAGGGGCTAGCAGCGCCACGGCACCGAGTAAAAAGGGAACAAGCAGACGTTTCATGAGGGGAAATTAGCGGAGCGGCAAATAGATAAAATGAAGAAGCCAGGTTTACTAGACGAAACCCCCGAAAGCGTCTGCTTAATTCCTGTTATTAAGCCAATTGGTACATTTTCTGGCGCTGCGCCTTCAGCGTCTCGTCGGCCAGGTACTCTTCGTAGTTCATGCGGCGGTCGATGATACCTTCGGGCGTGAGCTCGATGATGCGGTTGGCCACCGTGTCGATGAACTGCAAGTCGTGCGAGGCGAAGATGAGCGAGCCGGTGAAGTCCTTGAGGCCGTTGTTGAGGGCCTGAATACTTTCGAGGTCCAAGTGGTTGGTGGGGTCGTCCATCACCAGCACGTTGCCGCTTTCGAGCATCATCTTGCTCAGCATGCAGCGCACTTTTTCGCCACCGCTCAGCACGTTGGGCTTCTTCTGGCTTTCCTCGCCCGAGAACAGCATGCGGCCCAGCCAGCCGCGCACAAAGCTCTCGTCCTTATCGGTCGAGTACTGGCGCAGCCAGTCCACGAGGTTCATGTTATCGGCCTGGAAGAAGGCGCTGTTTTCCTTCGGGAAGTAACTAGGGGTAATGGTAGTGCCCCAATCATACTTGCCCTTATCGGCCTTGATTTCGCCAAACAGAATGTCGAACAGCAGCGACGCGGCGCGGTCGTCGCGGCCCACAATGGCAATTTTATCGCCTTTGTCGAGCGTAAACGACACGTTTTTCAGCACCGACTGGCCATCCACCGACTTGCTCACGCCCTCAATGCTCAGCAACTGGTTGCCAGCTTCGCGCTCGGGTTTGAAGGCGATGTAAGGGTAGCGGCGCGAGGAAGGCTTAATTTCTTCCAGCGTCAGCTTTTGCAGCAACTTCTGGCGGCTGGTGGCCTGCTTGCTCTTCGAAGCGTTGGCCGAGAAGCGGCGCACAAACTCTTCGAGCTCCTTGCGCTTGTCCTCGGTTTTCTTGTTCACGTCCTGGCGCTGGCGCAGGGCTAGCTGGCTGCTCTCGTACCAGAAGCCGTAGTTGCCGGGGTACATGGTTATTTTCGAGAAGTCCAAGTCCGCCATATAGTTACACACGGCATCGAGGAAGTGGCGGTCGTGGCTCACCACAATTACCGTATTCTCGAAGCCATCCAGGAAGTTCTCGAGCCAGAGCACGCTCTCGGCGTCGAGGTTGTTGGTAGGCTCGTCGAGCAGCAGCACGTCGGGGTTGCCAAACAGCGCCTGGGCGAGCAGCACGCGCACTTTTTCGCTGGCGCCGAGGTCAGCCATCAGCGCGTTGTGCTTGTCTTCGGTGATGCCCAGGCCGCTCAGCAGCTCGGCCGCCTGGTACTCGGCGTCCCAGCCGCTCATGTCGGCAAATTCGCCTTCCAAAATGCCCAGGCGCTCGCCGTCGGCATCGGTGGCGGTGCCCAGGTCATACTTGGCGTAGAGGGCGTCCTTTTCGCGCATCACGGCGGCCAGCTGCTGGTGACCCTGGATGACGGTCTTCAGCACCTCCTGGTCGTCGTAGGCAAACTGGTTCTGGCTGAGCACGGCCAGGCGCTGGCCGGCGGGCAGCTCTACCGAGCCGGTGTTGGGCTCAATCTCGCCCGATAGTATCTTCAAAAAGGTGGATTTACCGGCGCCATTGGCCCCGATGAGGCCATACACGTTGCCGGGCAAAAACTTCACCGTTACATCTTCAAACAGGACTCGCTTGCCGTAGCGCAAGCTCACGTTGGTCGTAGAAATCATCTAAGCCAGAATAAGAAACCAAAAAAACTGTGCAAAAATACGCCGCCGCGCGGCCTTGCCCTAGCACAACGCCGCGCCGCCCCAAATTGTGCCCTAGCCAGCGGCACAACACGGCGGGCCAAAATGCAGTATAGAAGCTGAGACTGGCCCGCCAGTCCGCTTTTCCACCCCAACTCTCCGTCTTATGGCTGCTTCCTCCACTTCCGCTCCCGCCGCGCGGACGCTCACCCCCGAGCAAAACGGGTTTCGCTTTGGCCTCGTGACCGGCGCCGTGCTTTGCGCCTATACCCTGGCCGCCGCGCTGCTCGGCTTCTTTTCGCGCATCGAGGCTGGTGCTGTCGATGTATTGATTTTGATTATGGGTTCGGTACTGGCCATTCGGCACCTGCGCCAGCTGCGCGGCAACCAGATGCCGTACCTCGGTGGCTACGGCACGGGCATCATCTCGGCCATGGTGGCCTCGGTAGTGCTAGGTCTGTTCTTCATTATTCTAACGGCCGTTATGCCGCATTCGCTCGATTTGACGCAGGTTGAAAACCTCTTCGGCTTCGACCTTTCGGTGGTAGTAGCCTTCCTGGCCATCATTCTTATGGGTACCATGACGGGCGTTATCACCTCGCTGATAGCCATGCAGTACTTCAAGGCTGACGCTATCGACCCGCTGAAAGCAATGGAATAGTACACTGTGCTTCTGCTCCTTACAAGAAGGCCGCCGGTTTCCAGTATTGGAAGCCGGCGGCCTTTTTAGTAAATATTATTTCGTGTGCCAGCGTTAAAACGGCTCGCCAGGGGACAAATGCTTTGATAGTACTTGCAATGACAGACGAATTTTTGCGCGGTTCAGCATAAGGCCTAGCCAGCCACCGGAGGCAACGCGTAGGGCACAAACTGGCTGACATCGCCCCCGAAGCGGTGAATCTCGCGGATAATGGTACTGCTCACCGCCGCTAGGGTAGGCGAGGTTACCAAAAATACGGTTTCAAGGCCGGGGCTGAGCTGGCGGTTGGCCTGGGCAATGGCATTCTCATACTCAAAATCGAGGGTATTACGCAGGCCGCGCAGCAGGTAGCGCGCCCCGTTAGCACGGGCAAACTCGGTGGTAAGGCCCTGGTAAGGGCGCACCGATACGCGCGGCTCGTCGGCAAACAGGGTGGCGAGCTGACCGGTCAGCCACTCAACGGGAAACTGGCGCTGCTTGTTGCTGTTGGTGCCGATGGCAATAATAAGCTCATCAAATAGCCCCACCCCACGCCGCACAATATCGAGGTGGCCATTGGTGAACGGGTCGAAAGAACCGGGGAAAAGCGCTATTTTTTTCATAGAATTACTGCTCGCCATAGGTTAATTATTCGTCTGCAAACTGCCAACAATTGCCGAGTTGGCTACTCGCAGAAAGCCAGGCTGAACAAATCGAAATGCCGGCAATCAGCTATTTCATTCAGGTAATAAGAATAGTGCAGGCCAAAGGGCCGCGTGCCAAAGCGCAGCTGGCGCACGTAGGTGCTGAGCAGCGCAAACGTAGCCGAGTCGCCGGTGAGGTCGCCCCAGATGGTCACCACGTCCTGGTCGGGGTTGAGGCCCAGCTCCTGCATCACCAAGATGGTGTAGTAGGCCACGTCCTCGGCCGTGCTCACGGTGAAGGAGTTGCAGAAATCGACCTGCGCGCCCAGCACTACGGCCATCAGTTCGTGGTCGGCCAGGTTGAGGTACAGCTGGCGGGGCGCGGGGCTGGGCCCCCGCTGGTGCAGCAGGCCGCCGAGCAGCGCGCTGGCCTGCGGCAGCAGCCGCGCACTGGGGCCATGCACCCGTTGCAGCCACTGCACGAGGCTAGCGGGCGCCGCAAAGAGACTCACGATATCGGTAGCCGGTGCGGGCAGCGCCAGGGTGTAGGCCAGCGCCTCCTCGTCGGGGGCTAGCTCCTGGTGCAGGCGCAGGTAGGCAGCCTCATCGCCGGTGCGGTAGAGCGGGGCGGGCAGCAGCGGCGCGGCGCGGCCGGCTAGGCCCAGGCGCAGGCGCGCCCAGCCCGGCTGGCCGAGCAACGTGCTGGCCGCCACGGTGGGCAGCTCGGCCAGGGAGGCGAGGGGCAGGTCGTCGAAGGCCACGATTTTGTGGCGCGCCGCATCGAGGGCAGCCAAGCGCAGGCGGCCGGGGCTAGCCAGCGCGTAGAGGTGGTAGGCCGTCGGGTTGGCAGCGTCGAAGGTTTCGTCGCGCAGGCTCAGCGTCGGAGCAGCGGGCAGGGTAGAAGGAGCGGGCACAGGCAAAAGCGGGCCCGCCCAGCGGCGGCGGGCCGGGGTAAAGATAGTCCGTTGGCCGGGGTTGCGGGCAGCGCGCTGGCCGGCAGTAGCCAGCCCAAACCACGCGCTGGCCCAACGAGTGCAACCCTAGCTCAGCAGCACCTGGGGCACGAAGATGTCGTCGGTGCTGAGCAGGCCGCGCAGCACGGGATGCACCTGGGCCAGCGGCAGGGCTAGCAGCTGGCGGGGCGTTTGCCAGGCCAGCTCGGCGAGCAGCTGGGCATCGGGGGCGTGCTCGGGGTCGTGGCCTAGGCGCGGGGTGGCGGCGGGGTCCTCGGCCATTACCTCGAAGAAAATCTCCAGCGCCTGCAAGTCACCCCGCCGAAACTCGTGCAGGTGCAGCTGCCGGCCCACGCGCACGGCTAGCCCCGTTTCTTCCCGAAACTCGCGTTGCAGCGCCTCTTTCAGGCTTTCGCCAAAGGCCCAGCCCCCGCCCGGCGGCGACCAGAAGGTGGCCTCTTTGGGTAGCAGCCCCCGGTGCGCGGCCAGCAAAATAGCCCCGTTGCGCACCAGGATGCCGCCCACCCGCACGCGCACCAGGCCAGCATAGGGAGCCAATAGGGAATCGGGGGGGGAAGCAGCAGGGGGCATGAAATCGGGAATAAAGCAGCGGTAGCGTGCTGCCTCTACGCAAACTCGCCCCCGATGGCCGAAGCGGCAGTCCGCGCCGCCCGCCGCTGCCGCCAGCGCCGCCACCGGCTCGCCGCGAATACCAGTAGCACCACCACCAGCCCTGCTGCCACCAGCGGCAGCAGCAGCGTGAAGAGCGTGCCACCAATAGCCAACACGTTTTCGAGGGTGGCAAACAGGGGGTTGGCTAGCCCACCGGTGGTGGCCGTGGAGCCTGCGCGCAGTAGTGCCGTGCTGCCCTGCACGAGGCCCGCCGCGCCGCCACCCACCAATATGCCGAGCGTCCAGCGCAGGGTAGGGTCGAGGTGGGTGAGGGAGGAAGTCATTAATAAAGAGCCCGCTACAATCGAGGCGGGCGTGGTGAGCGTGTCGAGCAGGTGGTCGACAAACGGCACGTAGTAGCCCACCAGCTCGGCCACGGTAGCGGTGGCCAGCACCAGCAGGGCCGTCCAGGAGCCCAGCCACTCGAAGCCCGGCGAGCTGGGCAGCCAGCCCACGCGGTGCGCCACGCTGGCCGCCAGCAGCGGCACAAACACCCGAAAGCCGCTGCTCGCGGCTAGCCCCAGGCCCAGCGCGCCGGCCACGAGGTATTGCATAGTCGATAGATGGTCCATTTGGGGGCAATTATCAGGTGTCAGTGAGTTAGCAAGGCCTAGCGAGCGCCTTGCCTGCTGCGGTACTAGGCAAAAAGGTGGCCGGAAGGTACGCCGGCCCGGCCCACCGGTATCTTTGAAGCATCTATGAACGCTGCCCTGCCCGAACCCACCGCCGCCCTCGAAGCCCGCATCCGCGAAAAGCTGAAGCGCCAGCACTTTATGCACCTTATCGGCGCCGACCTCACCCGCATCGAGCCCGGCCGCGTCGAAGCCGAGCTACCGTTAGGGCAGCAGCACCAGCAGCAGCGCGGCTTTGCCCACGGCGGCCTAGTGGCCACGATGGCCGACCTGGCGGCGGGCTTCGCCGCTACTACGCTGGTGCCCGAAAACTTCGGCGTCGTTACCTCAGATTTAAAAGTGAGCTACCTCAACCCTGGCATCGGCCAGCGAATCAAAGCCATCGGCTGGGTGTTGAAAGCCGGGCGTCGCCTGTACTTCTGCGAGGCCGAGGTGTGGTGCGATGACGTGCTCATCGCCAAGGCCTCGGCCACGATGGCCGTTATTGAGCCGGTTGCATAATTCAAAAGAAGTCAAAATGGAAAATAAGGACGCTTTTCAAGCTGAATTAGGAAGTTGGTTACAAGAGATTGTAATGAGTGCAAAACCTTCGAAAGAAATTGCTGCATTCAGGTTTGGTCTTGGTGAAGTAGAAAGGGGCTATGTACTTTACTTAGCCGGTTCGATAAATTATGATGAGCTAGATGATGAATGGGCATCGTATCCACCTGAATTTCTCTTCGAAAAAGAATTGATTATATCAAACAGCGAAGAACAGGAGTGGTACTGGATACTTCTTCAAGTTATTTATTCCTTGGGTAGGGTATTGAGAGACAGCGTCGTACAGGAATCCTTTTTAGGAGGTATTAAGCCAGTTTATACTGGCTTTGAGGACGGCGATTTATACCGGATTAAATAATGTTAAAAGCCAGATTCCCGTCCGTCCGCGATTATTTCCCTTTCGAGCCCACCGACGACCAGGCCGAATTATTCGTGCAGCTTGATGAGTTCTTGCGCGACCAGCTGCCGGGGCGCAAAGTGTTTGTGCTGCGCGGCTACGCTGGCACCGGCAAAACCACCGTGGTAAGCGCCCTCGTGCAGTGGCTAGGCCGCATGCAGCGCCGCTACGCCCTGATGGCGCCCACCGGCCGCGCCGCCAAGGTGATGAGCGCCTACGCGGGCGTGCCGGCCAGCACCATTCACAAAAAAATATACCGCCAAACCAGCGGCGCCCCCAGCGAGCGCCTCAGCTTCACGCGCCAGCCCAACCGCCAGGAGGAAACGCTCTTCATTGTGGATGAGGCGTCGATGATTTCCGACGAGAAGGCGTTTGGCGAGAGCGGCCTGCTCGACGACCTCATGGGTTTCGTATTTGAGCGTAGCACCAACCGGCTGCTGCTCATCGGCGACACGGCCCAGCTGCCGCCGGTGGGCCAGCTCCTGAGCCCCGCCCTCGACCCCGAGCTGCTGGCCCACCGCTTCCGCGCCAGGGTCGATGGCGTGGAGCTGCGCCAGGTAATGCGCCAGGCCGAGGCCTCGGGCATCTTGGTCAATGCTACCGAGCTGCGCGAGGAGCTGCGGGAAGAAACGCCTAATATTCAGTTGCATACCAAGGGCTTCAAGGACATGTTCAAGATGGGGGGCGACAAGCTGGAGGACGGCCTGCGCTGGGCCTACCGCCACTTTGGGCACGAGAACACGACCATCATTTGCCGCTCCAACCGCAACGCTAATCAGTACAACCAGCTCATCCGGCAGGTTATTTTTGAGGCGGAAGACGAGATTGCGGCCGGCGATTACATCATGGTGGTGCGCAACAACTACTTCTGGCTGCCCAAGGACTCGGAAATCGGCTTTCTGGCCAACGGCGACTTCTTGGAAATCAAGAAGATAATAAAACGCGAGGAGCAATTTGGCTGCCGCTTTGCCCAGGCTAGGGTGCGCCTGGTCGACTACCCCGACGAGCCCGAGCTGGAAGTAAAGCTGCTGCTCGACACGCTGCACACCGAAAGCCCCTCACTGCCGCGCGACCAAAACGAGCGCATGTACCAGGAAATACTGGCCGACTACGCCCACCTCACCAAGAAGGCCGAGCGCAACGCCGAGATGCGCAAAGACCCGTACCTCAACGCCTTGCAAATAAAATTTGCCTACGCCCTCACGTGCCACAAGGCGCAGGGCGGCCAATGGCAGGCCGTGTTTGTCGACCACGGCTTTATTAAGCCCGACGAGCCGGTGGGGGGCGAGTTTGCGCGCTGGCTCTACACGGCCATCACGCGGGCGTCGGAGCGGCTGTTTCTGCTCAATTTTCAGCAGCGCCTCATCGCGCCCAGCGAAGTGGTGGAGGAGTAGCCCCGGCTTTTTTTTTGCGACGGGCGGAATTCAAATGCCTGAATCTGAGTTTGCCCGCACATATCGGCTTCCCGCGGCATTCAAGCGCTGGCCTTAAATTGGCCGCAGATTTGCCTAGCCGGACTTACCGCGTAAATTTGTTTTTCTCCCCACAACCCAATTCTACTTCTGTCATGACGAAGATGCTGCTGCTGGCCCTGGGCCTCACGTTTGCGGGCACCGCTGCCCACGCCCAGGTTGCCAAGCCTGCCAAAGCCACCGCCAAGCCGGCCGGCCCCCAGATTGAGTTCTCGGAAGTGAAGTACGACTTCGGCTCCATCAAGCAGGGCGACATTGTTGACCACGTATTCAAATTTAAAAACACCGGCACCCAGCCGCTGGTGATTTCCAACATCGGCGTAAGCTGCGGTTGCACCACCCCTAGCTGGACCAAGGAGCCCGTGCAGCCCGGCAAAATGGGCACCATTTCGGCCAAGTTCAACTCGGCCGGCAAAATGGGCATGCAAACCAAAGTGCTGACCATCGATTCGAACTCGGCCGGTGGCAGCACCACCGTTTCGCTCGTAGGCGAGGTGAAGGAGTCGGCCACGGCTTCGAAGTAATCGCTTCAACAACATAAAAAAAGGGGGCTAGCCAGTATGGCTAGCCCCCTTTTTTTGTCTCTTACTGTCTACGAATTGTGTCCTGTTTAAGCCCGATAGCTTCTCCATCTGCACTGCATTTTTGACTGAGCTTGATGCGATAGTCTTTTCCTCTTTACTAAAAACCAGTCACTTCCAGCTAACTTTAGAAGTGTGTCACCAACAGCTATACAATTATTAGCCGCATAGAAGAGCCCTGCCTTAGCTTCGTATCGTAGTTTCTGTTTGGTTACTGCATCATACCCTTGTAGTGAGCACATAGGACCTATGCTTTCATCTTTTACGATGACTATGTTACAAGCTTTCTGCGCAATAAATTCTTCTTTCGCTTTGTCGCAGCTGAAGGTGCATGAGTAGGAAAATAGTCCGAGTAGCAGGATAAGTAAATTAGTGCGCATACCCTAATTTTTAATGTTCTAAAGCTTACTCACGGCCAGCAGCAGGCGCAGCCAGCCGGCAATCAGCAACAGGCCGCCCAGCGGCGCCACCGCTCCAAACTTGGTGATGCCCGTGAAGCAGATGGCGTAGAGCGAGCCGCTGAAGATGAGAATACCCCCTAGCCACAGCGCGGCCGTGGTGTCGAGCGGGTCGCGCAGCTCGGGCCGGGCCACGGCCAGCACGCCCACCGCCAGCAAGGCCAGAACGTGGTAAAACTGGTAGCGTACGGCGGTTTCGAAGGTGTCGAAGCGGCCGCTAGCCTCCAGCATGGGCCGCAGGCCGTGCGCGCCAAACGCGCCAATACCCACGGTGAGGGCGCCGAGCAGCGCCGCAAGTTGAAGAATAAGACGGGGAGACATAAGCGGAGAGTTTACAATACTGGCAACAAAGAACGTCATGCTGAGCAGAGCGCAGCAGCTTGCCCGTAGTCGTTAGGATAGTACCCTAGCGGTTCGAGCAAAATGCCTTGCTTGGCTCAGTATGACGTTTAGTGTTTGCTAAGTTCAGGTAATCAAGATGTTGCCCTACGCCCGCGGCGGCAAGTCGCCGGGCGAAAAGTGAAACGGCAGCAAATCGGCGAGCCGCTCGAAGCGTAGCACCGTGCCAGTGAGGCTAGGCAGCAGCAGCCAGATGGGCTGGCCCTGGCGCATCTCGTACTCCAGCATCACCTGGCGGCAGGCGCCGCACGGCAGGGCGGGGCTGAAATCACCATCGGCCGGGCGGCCGGCTACCGACATGCCCACGATGAGCGGCGGCGGGCTGGGCCGGCTGCCCGCTAGCCCAAACAAGGCCGTGCGCTCGGCGCACAGGCCCGAGGGGTAGGCGGCATTTTCCTGGTTGGTGCCCTGCACGAAGCTGCCGTCGGCCAGCAGCAGGGCGGCGCCCACGTGAAAGCCCGAGTAGGGCGCGTAGGAGTGGGCGGTGGCGGCGCGGGCGGCATCCCACACCAGGCGCTCGGCGGGCGTGAGCTGCTCGGCGGTGGCTAGCTCGTGGTAGTGCAGCGCAAGCTGGCGGCGGGTAGTGGTAGCGTCGATGGAGGGGGCAGCCATTGCGGCGGGAGGGAATAAAAACGGGGCAACAAAGTAAAGGCTTATTTTGAAATAGGCAAGCCGAGTGCGAAAATGGGTGGCCTTACCCTGGCCGGCCTGGCCTAGCAAACCGGCCCCATTCGGCGAGCCGTGTACTTTTGCCCGCATGACCCCACCCACCCGCTTGCTGCTGCTCGGTGCCGGCCGCTCGGCCTCGGCGCTTATCCACTACCTGCTGCGCCACGCCCCGGCCGAGCGCTGGTTTCTGACCGTGGCCGACGCCCTGCCGGCCCACCTGGCCCCCGTGCTGGCCGCCCACTCGCAATACGCTCGCGCCGTGCCCTTCGAGGCCCAGGATGCTACCCGGCTCGACCAGCTGGTGGCCGAGGCCGACGTGGTAATTTCGATGCTGCCGGCCGCGTTTCACCCCGCCGTGGCCACGGCCTGCCTGGCGCATGGGCGGCACCTGGCCACCGCTAGCTACGTGAGCACCGAGGTGCAGGCCCTGCACGCCGCGGCCGAAGCCGCCGGCCTGGTTTTCCTCATGGAATGCGGCCTCGACCCCGGCCTCGACCATATGTCGGCCATGCGGGCCATCGAGCAGATTCGGGGGCAGGGCGGGCGCCTCACGGCCTTTACCTCGTACTGCGGCGGCCTGCTCGACCCGGCTTCGGAGGGTGATAACCCCTGGCGCTACAAGTTTACCTGGAACCCGCGCAACGTGGTGCTGGCCGGCCAAAGCACCGCCAAGTACTTGGAAAACGGCCACCTGCGCATTATCCCGTACCAACAGCTTTTTGCCCGCACCGAGGAGATTCTAGTGCCCGGTCACGGCCATTTTGAGAGCTATGCCAACCGCGACTCGCTCAATTACCGCGCGCCGTATGGCCTCGATGACATTCCGAGCATCCTGCGCGGCACGCTGCGGCGGCCGGGCTACTGCGCCGCCTGGCACGCGCTGGTGCGCCTCGGCCTCACCGACGACAGCGTGAACCTGGCCAACTCGGCGGCCCTCAGCTGGCACGACCTGGTGGCCGGCTACCTGCCGCAGTGGCCCCAGCCCGGGCAGGAGCTAGCGGCCCTTACGGCCAAGCACCTGGGGCTAGCCCCCCACAGTCCCGAAATGCAGCACCTCGTGTGGCTGGGAATTTTTGAGCCGAAGCCCGTGGGGCGCGCCCACGCCACGCCTGCCCAACTGCTAGAGCACCTGCTGGCCGAAAAGTGGCAGCTGCAGCCTCACGACCGCGACATGATAGTGATGCAGCACGGCTTCGACTACGAGCGCGGGGGCCAGCAGTACCGGCTCACGGCCTCGCTGGTGGTGCTCGGCGACGATGCCACCCACACGGCCATGGCCAAAACTGTGGGCCTGCCGCTGGGCATGGCCGTGCGGCGCCTGGTGCGCGGCGAGGTAGCCAGCCGGGGCGTCGTCATTCCCACTACCGCCGACCTCTACGAGCCCATTCTGCAAGAGCTGGCGGCCGATTACGGCATTGCGTTCAGGGAAGAAGAAGGGCCGGTCGGACCAGCCTCCGCTTAACGCATGGCCCTAGCCCTGAGCCAGTCGGCCCCGCTGGTGGCCTACCTCCGTATGCGTTTGCGGCTGCTAGCCCGGCTGCTGCGCGAAATCGGCTGGCTGCGGCTGGCGTTGCTACTCCCCATGTTGCTGCTCGGTCTGCTGCAAGCGCTGGCTAGCCTGGGCAAGCAGCCGCACGGCCTGTGGGCGATGCCGCTGCTGGTGGCCTGGTCGCTGCTGGGCGCCCACCGCCAGCGGGCCGACCTCCCGTTCCTGGCCAGCGCGGCGCCTGGCTTCCGGCCGTGGCTGGCGGCCGAGTATGCGCTGCTGGCGCTGCCCCTGGCGATTGGGCTGCTGGCTTTGCGGGCGGCTGGGCCCGCGGCCCTCACCCTGGGGCTAGCCCCTTTAGTGGCCTGGGCGCCGCCGGCGCGCCAGGGCCGGGCCACGCGGCGGCGCTGGCGCAGCCCGTTTCGAAGCGAAGCCTTTGAGTGGGTGAGTGGAATGCGGGCCACCAAGGGCCTGTTTTTATGGCCGGTGCTGGTGGGCCTGGCGGCCTGGCAGCGGGCCTCGCCGCTGGCCCCGGTGGCGGGGCTGGTGGGGTGGTTGCTGGTGGTGCTGGCCTGCTACGGCGTGCCTGAGCCTCTGCCCATGCTGGCGCTGGCGCTGCGCTCGCCCCGACAGTTTTTGCGGCGGCGGCTCGGGTTAGGGCTAGGCTACGCGGCGGCCACGGCGCTGCCCTTCTGGGGGCTGCTGGGCGCGGGGCCGGCCGGGTGGGGCGCGGCGCTGGCCGTGGCGCTGTTCTGGCTAGGGTTGCTGAGCATGGTTATTCTCACCAAATATGCGTTTTACCCCACGGCCGGCCATATTCGCTTCACGCAGGGGCTGGTGCTAGCCGTGGGCTTGCTGGGCGCCTGGCACCCGGCCTACCCGCCGCTGATGCTGGTGAGCGCCGGCGGGCTGGTGTGGCAAAGCCGGCGCCGTCTGCGCGCCGTGCTGGCCACTAACGCGGAAGAAAAGTAGCCGCCTACTCTGAAAATCATGCTCGAAATAACTGACCTGCACAAAGCCTACGGCCGCCACCAGGTGCTGCGCGGCGTGCGCCTGGCCGTGCAGCCCGGCACCATTCATGGCCTCATCGGCGCCAATGGCGCGGGCAAAACCACGCTCATCAACTGCCTCTACGGACTGGAAAACGACTTTCAGGGTACGGTGCGTGACACCGACTCGGGCCGGCTGGTGCGCGAAACCACGGGCCTGGTGCCCTACGAGCCGTATTTCTACCCGCGCATTACAGGGCGCGAGTACGTGGCTTTTTGCCTGCAAGCCCGCCGCCGCCCGGTGCCCGACCTGCGCGGCTGGAACGAGCTATTGGAGCTGCCCCTCGACCAGTATGCCACCGAGTATTCGGCCGGTATGAAAAAGAAGCTGGCCCTGCTGGCGGTGCTGGTGCAGGATTTTGCCTACCTCATTCTCGACGAGCCCTTCAATGGCCTTGACCTCGAGGCCAACCTGCTGCTCAAGGAGATTCTGAAGCGGCTGCGCAGTCGGGGCACGGGCATTCTGCTCACATCGCACATCTTGGGCACGCTCATCGAGGTGGCCGACGAGGCCACGGTGCTGGTGAGCGGCTTGGTGCAGCGCCACTACCTGGCCGCCGAGTTCGGCACCCTCGAAGCCGACTTGCTAGCCGCCCTGCACGGCGAAAAGCTGGGGCAACTGCGCCATTTGCTGTAATAGTAAAACGGCGTGATACTCCGTTTAGCGCTAGCTCGCGCCGGCCGCTATAAACGCGAAACCGGAATGCCACTCCGCTTTACAGCGCCAAGTAAAACCCGGCCAGTAACTGCCGAAAGGCTGCGGAATACTGTCCGTCAGTATCTTGAATAGTCAGCGTGCGCTCAGCCGGGCTAGCTGGCGCCTCAGCGCCAAACTGCCAGATGCCCCGCGTGAGGCGCCCGCCCGGTCGGTGCTGCACCGCCAGCCGCGCCTGCACGGCTAGCCCCACCGCCCGCGCCACCTCGGCAAACTGTTGCATCTCGGGCGACGGCAGCAGCACCGTGAGCGCGCCGCCCGGCGCCAGGTGCGCCGCCGCAAAGCCCGCTAGCTCCGCAAACGTGAGCGAGCCCGCGCCCTCGTGGCGCGCCGTGGCCCGGGCCGCATCGGGCGGGGCCAGGCTGCGCCGAAAAAACGGCGGGTTGCAGATGATGTGGCTGAACAGGCCCGGCCGCCCGGCCGCGTAGGCGGCTAGGCCCAGCGGGTGCACCGCTACGCGGCTGGCCCAGGGGCTAGCGGCCACGTTGCGGGCCGCCTGCGCGGCCGTAGCAGCATCGAGCTCGATGGCCTCGATGGTAGCAGCGGGCGCGCGCTGCGCCGCCATGAGGGCGAGCAGCCCGGTGCCGGTGCCAATGTCGAGCACGCGGGTGGCGCCGGTGAGGTCGGCGGCCGCGCCCAGCAGGCAGGCGTCGGTGCTCACCTTTTGGGCACAGTCGCCTTGCGCGATGCGAAATTGCTGAAATTGAAAGTAGTCGTTAGCCACGGGGCGAAGAGAGGGTAGAGGCCGCCGGCGGCCGGGCCGGGGCTAGCCGCGCCAGCAGCCAGCGGTGCGCCGGCTGCTCTACGCAGCGGTGCAGGGCTAGCGAGGCTAGTAGTAAGATGGCCGCACTCGCAAGCAGCGCCGGACCAGCCGGCAGCCAAGCGCTCAAGAACGGCTTTAGGATATCGGGTAGCAGCCCTACGTGCAACAGGTAGAAACAGTACGAAGCGCGCCCCAGCCGCTGCCACAGCGGCGTGCTAAGCAGGCGAGCCAGCCCGGTGGGCTCGGTAGCCAGGCCGTGCAGCAGCCAGCCGGTGGCCAGCGGCAGCAGCCAATTATTCAGCAGCACGCCGGGGTAAGAATCAAGGCTGACGGCGTGGGTAACGCGCTGCACACCAACGAGCAGCGCTAGCCCCAGCAGCATGCCGCTAGCCCCGCCCACTGTGGCCCACCCCCGGCCCCAACACGGCGCAAACCAGGCAAACGCCGCCCCCACCAAAAACTCGGGCAGCCGCCCAAAAATGGTTGCCTTGAATATAAATAGCGACGAGCCCAGCCCCGGCACAGCACTATAAACACCCAGCCCCAGCGCCACCAAGCCCACGGCCAGCAGCGGCCACGCCCGGCCCGGCCGGTAGCGCCACCCTAGCCAGAACACCAGCGGTGCCAGCAGGTAAAAGCCTTCCTCTACCGTGAGCGACCACGCCTGCGGAATGCCGGTGAGGTACCACTTTTCGGCAAAGCCCTTGAGTAGCGTGAGGCTGGCGGCCAACTCGCTTAGCCAGCGGCCGGGGTGCGCCCGGCCCTCGCTAGGGTAGCTCGCGGCAAACGTGGCCAGCACTAGTACCAGGTACACGGGCCAGATGCGTGCCGCCCGATGCAGTAGGTAGCGCCGCCACTCGGCCCCGTCAAACCGCCGCCCCGCGTAGCGCTTGGTAATGAGAAACCCGCTCAGCGTAAAGAAGATGGATACCCCGATGTGTAGCTCGCCCAACACGGCCCGCAGCGCGCCCCCCAGCGCCGAGCTGCCCAGCCCCTGCAAGTGCCGGTGGTGAAAGCCAAACACCGCAAACGCCGACACCGCCCGCAGCCCGGTGAGGGCCGGGTAGTAGGGGGGTGGGGCGGCGGGTGGCTTCATGGTGATTTAGACGTGAGCTTAGGATGACATTAATTGGCAAGCCGGGCAGGCCTTAATCCTCCCAGTAAAAAAAACAGTCGAATACGCTGTAGGGCTTGTCTGCCAGTATTGTCGGAATGGCAAGGCCGGCAGGGGCCGGCTGCCTAAGCTCGGTGGGAGTGAGCAAGCCATAGCGAAATTCTTGCAACAAAGCTTCTATCAGCTGGCTGTCATGCTGCCAGAGTGCTTGGTTGATATCAGTTAGGCTATCCGGTGTCAAAAACGTGAATGCGCCACCTGTGCAGCGACCATTCTCGTAGTTTTTTGACCACTTGCTGCCGCCGTAAAACCAGTAGGGCGTCAGTCTGGAAATGTAGAGTACTAGGCCATCATAGTCGTAGATAGTGCGCGGGCTCTGCGCTAGCGTTACCCTATCGGAGCCATCGCGTTTGGAGACTTTCACTTCGATGTAAGAAGCGAAGCCGCTACCGTAGCTGTTAAAGTCTTCCTCTATCAGTAAGGTGGGGCTAGCGACCAGCCGCGCCAATATCTTGCGAATATAATTTTCCGTCTTAGTAATACTGCCGAGCGTGAAGGGCGGAAAATCGCCTACCACTTCAGCGTCTACAATACGGCGCAAATAGTCATCACTGAACGACATAGCATTGGGTATAATAGCCAGTGAAGCTACTGGCTAGTTGCTCACCCCAGGGCCTCGTACCCCTCATCCACCAGCAGGCCCTTGCCCAAAGCACTTTGCACGGCCAACACGTCGCAGCGCTCGTTTTCGGCGTGGCCGGCGTGGCCTTTTATCCACTTGAAGGACACTTTGCGCTGCTCGTAGATGCGCAGGAAGCGCCGCCAGAGGTCCTCGTTGGCCTTTTTGCCGAAGTCGGGCTTCTTAATCCAGTTGAAGACCCAGCGCTTTTCCACGGCATCGACCACGTACTTGGAGTCGGAGACGACGAGGATGGGGATTTCGGGGCGCGTCACGGCCTCCAGGCCCACAATCACGGCTAGCAGCTCCATGCGGTTGTTGGTGGTGCGACGGAAGCCTTGGCTCAGCTCCTTTTCGTGGGGGCCGTAGCGCAGGATGGTGCCGTAGCCGCCCGGGCCCGGGTTGCCGCGCGACGAGCCGTCGGTGAAGAGGGTAATCAATTTTTGGTGAGCAGGTTAGGAAACGATGGGGTAATTAGGATTAAGCGAAACAGTCGTCATGCTGAGCGCAGCCGAAGCATCTCGGTCGTTTCGTTACTAACGCTAAAAGTTAAGTACACCTGCCAAGATGCTTCGACTCCGCTTTGCTGCGCTCAGCATGACGACCGTTTTCTATTCAAACCTTACTTCACTACTTCCTCGTTGCGAATTTTCTCGAAAAACTGCACCAGCGCCTCAAAGGCGGCATCGGGCACGGCCGGGAAGTTGGCGATGCGCAGGCTCGTGGCCTTGTAGTCGCCGTAGCCCGAGCCCAGCTGCAAGCCGGCCTCGTCGCGGGCGCGGCGTTTTACCTCTTCGATGAGGGCGGCCGGGCCTTGCAAACCGATAACGGTGGTCGAGCGGGCGTCCACGTTCTCGATGAGCGGGCGCAGGCCCAGCGGCTGCACCTGCTCGAAGTAATCGTAGAGCTTCTGGGCGCGCTCGTTGAGGTGCGGGGCGATGATTTTGATGCCGTCGCGGGCTTGCAGCACGCGGCTCAACAGGTAGATGCCCAGCACGTTGGGGGTGTGGGTGGTCTGGTAGTTGAGCATCTGCTTCACCATGCCGTTGAGGCTGTTGTAGTGGGCATTGTCGCCCACCTCGCGGGCGCGGGCCACGGCCCGGGGCGAGAGCACCATAATGCCCAGGCCGGCCGGCAGCCCCAGGCACTTCTGCACCGAGCCGTACCACACATCGGCCTTGATAAACTTGAGGGCTAGCCCGCCCAGGCTCGACGTAGCATCGACGGCCAGCAGCGCCGGCCCTAGCCGGTTGAAGGTGTTGAGAATGAAATTGTCGCGCAGCTGACTGGCCGTGCTGGTTTCATTCTGGGTGAGGCACACGAGGTCGGTTTCCTCGGGGTCGAAGGGCAGCGTGGCCGGGTCGGGCACGTCATTGATATCGAACTTGAGGGCGGTGGAGTGGGGCCGCAGGGCGCGGGCGTAGTCAAACCACTTCTGCCCAAACGACCCGTTGTAGAGGTGAAACGAGCGGCGGGGCGTCAGGCTTTGCGTCAGGATTTCCCAGCACTCGGTAGCCGACGAGGTGAACAGAATGGTATAGTCTTGCGGAATGTTGAGCTTGAGGCGGGCCTGGTCGAGGCAGTGGCGCACGAGCGTGATGAAGCGCTCGGAGCGGTGCGGCGCCGACAGCCAGCCTTCCTCAAAAGCGTCGGCCAGGTACTGGCGCACTTCGGGGTACACGGCCGCTGGGCCGGGGTTGAAGGTATAAGTCGGGAGGGTTGCCATGCGGCAAAGGTAGGGGCGGGTGAGATGGAGAAAGGGCTAAATACTGAAATGGTGAGCCAGGAAGCTTCTCGTTTTGCTCACCAACTCACCATTTCACCAGCTCACCGTTTTATTACTCCACCACCAGGCGGGTGCGGGCGAGGCCCGCGCCGCCATCCCACTCTACCAGGTAAAGGCCGGCGGGCACCCTAGCCAGCGGCAGCTCAAACGCGGCCTGCCCGGCTGGGCCCGCTAGGCTAGCCACGCAGCGGCCGGTGATGGCCAGCAGCCGCACGCGCGCCGTGGCGCCGGGGGCCAGCGGGCCGCTCAGCTGCACGGTGCCGGTGGCCGGGTTGGGGTAGGCCGCTAGCCCGGCAGCGGTGGCCGACACGCTCACCACGGGCGAGTAAGTAGCCGTGCCATCGAGGTCGAGCTGGCGCAGGCGGTAGTAGCGGGTGCCGGCCAGCGGGCGGGCATCGCGGGCCTGGTACTGGCGCGGGGTGGTGCTGTTGCCAGCGGCCAGCAGGCCGGTCACGGTCAGCCAAGGGCCGGCCACCTCCTGGCTTTCGATGAGAAAGGCCGCGCTGTTGCTCTCCGAAGCGGTAGCCCAGCTGAGCAGGGTGCCCTGGCTAGCTTGGTAGCTGGCCCCGAAGGCCGTGAGCTGCACCGGCAGCGGCGCCTCGGCCGCCGCGGCCCGGTAGGCGGCCAGGCTGCACCGCTCGGTCGAGCTGGCGCTGGTGCTGTAGCTGCCCACGTTGCGGGCGGCCGCCAGGTCGGTGTCGGGGTCGAGGGTGCGGCGCGTGGCCCCGTTGGCGATGGCAAAATTCATCACGCCCGTAGTCGAGATGATGTGCGTGAGCTGCGTGCCGTGGCCCAGCTCGTGCAGGGCCACGCTCTCAAAATCGTACTGCTGGCCGGTGGGCGCGCCGGTGGCGAAATTCCAAGTGTAGGCGGGGGTGTTGCCCGCCGCGGCCACGGGCACCGGCGCGTAGGCATAGTCCGTTTCCACGGCCTGCCAGTTTAGCGGGCCGCTGTTCACGGCGCAGCCCGAGTAGTAGGAATAGGTGACGCCCAGCACGCCGGCCGGCAGGGTAGGGTCGAAGCGCAGCACGTTCACGTCGTCGAGCTTCGTCACGTCGCTAGGGGCTGCCGTGGGGCTGATGGTGCGGTTCACGGCCGCCTGCGCGCGCCAGGCCCGCAACGCCCGCTCAAACGGAGCCTTGGCCTCGGCCGGAAAACTGCTGCCGTACTGCAGCGTGTAGCCACCGCTGCCATCGGGGCTGATGAGGTGAATGCGGTAGGTGAGGCCGTCGGAGTTGACGTTGCTGAGCGCGTAGGTTACCGTGAGCGGGCTGGCGCTGGTCGTGAGCGCGCCGCTGTTGTCGGCTACCTGAAAAGGGCCGGTGCCCGCCGGGCTGCCCGTCTGGCTAGCGGCCGGCACGCGCACCTGAATCTGGGTATCGCTCCAGCTCAGGTAGTCGGTGGCCACCGGCCGGGTGTACGAAGAACCACCGGTATCGGCATTTTTAAACTGTACATAACCAGCACCCTGCGTGTTGCCAAAGCCCGCGCCCACGATGGTGAGCACCCCGCTGGCGCTAGCGGTGTTGATGGAGCTAGTGCCCGCCGTCACGGTGGTGGGCGAAAAGCTGCTGATGGTGGGGGCCGTCACGGCCAGCGTTATGGTCGCGGTGCGCCGCTGCAGCTGCTCAGCCGCACCCTGCAGGCGGGCATTGGGGGCCACGTCGCGGTAGGCCACGCCGGTGCCGGCCGCCACGGCTCTATACAGCGTTTCCTCGATATTGGCATAGCGCCCAAACGGCTCGCTGGCCGTGAGGCTAGCCAGGTCGTAGGCGATAAAGCCCTGTGGCCCGGCGTAGGCGCGCAACTCGCCCGGCTGGCTAGGGTCGGCTTCCAGAAAAAAGATGCCCTGATGGCCCGCCGCCAAGGCGAGCGCCCCGCTCACGTCTTCGCGCCGCAGCCCCAGCGTGCCGCCCTGCGTGAGCACTTGCAGCGGCCCGGCCGGCAGCTGGCCCCGAAATACTTTGTAGACTTCCAGCGTATTGCGCGTCACGAGGTGGCCGCCCAGGCTGGCCACCTGCTGGCTAGCCACCCGGGCCTCCACCACCAGGGCCGCCCGCTGGCTGCGCTGGGCTAGCGGCACGGGCGCCAGCAGGCAGGTGCTTTGGGCACGCCCGGGCTGGGGCGCGGCAGCCCACAAGAAGACCGAAAGGGCCGGCCAGGTATAGCGAGATAAACGTAGCATCGATAATTTTGACAGAAATAAGTGTTCTGTCAAAAATACCAATGGCATAGGCATATTTGGCCTATTGCTGGGGGTAGAATGCAACATTATCCTGCCTCAGTGCCCCCGTATTGCGGGCCGGCCGGCCCGCTACCCCCTAGCGCCGCCCAAAGCCCACCGGCCGGGGCCGCTGGCTCAGCAAATAGTGCAGGGCCAGCCGGTAGCTTTCGAGCCCGAAGCCCGCGATGCTGCCCACGCAATGCTTGCCGATGTAGCTGACGTGCCGAAATTCTTCGCGCCCGGCCAGGTTGCTCAAATGCACCTCGATAACGGGCAGGCCCGCGCCGGCCACCGCGGCCACGGCATCGCCCAGCGCCACGCTGGTGTGCGTGAGGCCGCCCGCATTCAGCACCACGGCCTGGCTAGCCCCCTCGGTACCCACTTCGCCCCAGCCGGCAGCGGCGTGCAGGCGGTCGAGCAGCGCGCCCTCGTGGTTGCTCTGGAAGGAAGTGAGCGTGAGGTCGGGAAAGGACTCCTGCAGCTCGGGTAAAAAGTCTTCGAACGAGCGCGTGCCGTAGATGTGCGGCTCGCGGCGGCCCAGCAGGTTGAGGTTGGGGCCGTTGAGAAGGAGAATGTTCAAAATAGTATGCTAGCTGAAATTATACGAACAAAGAACGTCACGCTGAAAGAACGTCATGCTGAACGAAGTGAAGCAGCTTGCGCAAATCGTGAGGCGGCGACCCCTAGCGTTACAGCCAAGATGCTTCGCTTTGCTCAGCATGACGTTCTTTGTTGGCGCAAAAGAATACGTATCCCATGACCTGGCCGCAAGCTATTAAACAGTTCGACGGCTACCTGCGCCTCGAAAAGTCGCTCTCGCCCAACTCGGTGGAGGCCTACCGGCGCGATGTGCGCAAGCTGCACCAGTGGCTGGAACTGGAGAAACTCAAGGCCGGCCCCTTGCAGGTGACGACGCGATTGCTGCGCGATTTTTTGGCTACGCTCACCGAGTTGGGGCTCTCGAGCACGTCGCAGGCGCGCACGCTTTCGGGCATCAAGGCCTTCTACGAGTTTCTCATCATGGAAGACCTGCTCAAAATCGACCCTACCGACACGCTGGAGTCGCCGAAAGCTGGCCGCCACCTGCCCGACACGCTCTCGTACCCCGATGTGGAGAACCTGCTGGCGGCCATCGACCTGAGCACCAGCGAGGGCCTGCGCAGCCGGGCGCTGCTGGAGGTGCTCTACTCGTCGGGCCTGCGGGTGAGCGAGCTGTGCGATTTGAAACTGTCGAACCTGTATTTCGAGCAGGGCTTTATGCGGGTGCTGGGCAAGGGCAACAAGGAGCGGCTGGTGCCCATCGGGCGCGAGGCCGTGAAGCACCTGCACTTTTACCTGGGCGGCGTGCGCCAGCACCTCACCGTGCAGCCGGGCTGCGAGGACCTGGTTTTTTTGAGCATGCGGGGCCGGCAGCTGTCGCGCATCACGGTCTTTACCACCATTAAGAAGCTGGCCGAGCTGGCGGGGCTGCGCCAGACCATCAGCCCGCACACGCTGCGGCACTCCTTTGCCACCCACCTGCTGGAGGGCGGCGCCGACCTGCGCGCCGTGCAGGAAATGCTGGGCCACGTCAGTATCACGACCACCGAAATCTACACCCACCTCGACCGCGACTACCTGCGCCAGGTCATCACCGAGTTTCACCCGCGCAGCTAAATGGGTTAAAAGTCTCTATTCCGTCATGCTCATCTGGCGTCCGCGAAGCGGAGCGTAGTCGAAGCATCTTGCCAGGGCGCGGAAAAACCGTTCAACGAAGCGGCCAAGATGCTTTGGCTTCGCTCAGCATGACGACCAGATTACCTCCTAAGCAGCCTCAATACCAACCCTAACTCCCCCGACTTGCGTCCGCTTTACCTTGCCCTGCTAGGGCTGCTGTTATTCCTGTTGCCGGTGCTGCTGCTGGGTCGCCACGGCTACGTGCTCATCCACGACAACCTGGATACCGAAATCAGCCTGGTGTACCTGCTCACCAAGCTGCACCTAGCCTTCGCCTACGGCCGCGACGTGGTGGTGCCCGAGGTGATGAATGGTATTCCGCGCAATGCGCTGCGGCCCGGCCTGAGCGCCACGGTGCTGGTGTTTAATATCTTCCGCAATCAGCCCTTAGTCGCTTATCTCGTGCACCAGGTGCTGGTGCGGGCGCTGGGGCTGCTGGCTATGTATTGGCTGCTGCGGCGCTACGGGCTAGCCCGTAGCGCGCAACGCGGGCTAGCGGCGGCCGTGGCGCTGGCCTGGGCCACGCTGCCGCTCTACAGCATCTATGGCCTCACGGTGCTGGGGCAGCCGGCGCTGCTGCGCGCGGCCCTGGACTTGCGCCAGGGCCGCAACCGCTGGCTAGCCTGGGCAGTGTGCGCGGCATTTCCGCTGTGGTCGATTTTTGTGTACGTGGGGCCGTTTATCGCCGTGGTGTGGGGTAGTTTGCTGCTGCTCGACTTGGCCCGGCGCGGGCGGGCGGCCTGGGCGGGCACGGTGCGCGGCGCGGTAGGGCTGGCCCTGCTGCTGGCCGTGTACGTGGTAGTAGAGTGGCCACTATTCTACTCGCTGCTGGTGGCCAAGCAGTTCGTGTCGCACCGCGAGGAATTTGATTTTGTGCGCCTGTTGCCGCATGGGGTAGGGGCGGGGCTGAAGGAGGCGCTGAAGTATTTCTGGCTGGGGCAATACCACGCCAGCCCGTTTTTCCGGGGGGTGGTGCTGCTGGCGGTGGGCGTGGCGCTGGCCCGGCTAGCCCCGGCCCGGCGGCAAGTGCTGCGCCGCCGCGTGGGCATGGTGCTGCTGGCGCTGGCGAGCGCATCGTTGTTCTGCGGCTTTGCGCCGCAGCTGGCCATGCTCTACCAGAAGCAACTGCCGCTGCTGCACGCCTTCACGCTCACGCGCTTTCACTTCTTGATGTCGCTGACGTGGTTTGGCCTGCTGGCGCTGGCCTTGCGCGAGCTGCCGGCCACGCCGGCCGGCCGGCGGCTCGCCTACGGGCTGGTGGCGTTGCAAGTTGTGGTGGCGCTGCCATTCAATTCAGAGTACGTCAATAACTTGCGCATCCTGGTGGGGCGGCCCAAGGCCGATGCCCCTAGCTACGCGGCCTTTGTGGCGCCGGGCTTATTTAATCAGGCCAAAAGCTTCATCTTCCGCCAAACCGGCCAGGCGCCCGCCGCCTACCGGGTGGTAAGCCTGGGATTGCCGCCCGCCGTGGCCCAGCTCAACGACTTTTATACCCTCGACAGCAACCAAAACAGCTACCCGCTGCCCTACAAGCACGCCTTTCGGCCGCTGCTGGCTGGCGAGCTCGCCAAAAGCCCGGCCCTGGCCACCTACTACGATGCCTGGGGCAACCGCTGCTACCTGATGGCGGCCGAGCTGGGGCGCAACTACCTCATTGGCAAGCAGCCCGTGCGCACGGTGCGGCACCTAGCCTTCGATGCGGCGGCTTTTCGGGCGCTCGGCGGGCGCTACGTGTTGTCGGCCGTGCGCCTGGCCAACCCGGCCGCGAGCGGCCTGCGCCTGCTAGGGGTGTTCGACGATTCGGCGGCCTACTGGCGGCTGCACCTCTACGAGGTCATGGCCCGGTAGGGGGCTGGGCGGCGGCCGGCCGGGTAGAGGTAGCGCGGGGCTGGCCGGCGCAAAAGGCAAGAAAAACGCTGGTGAAGAGCGTTGCCAAACTTCGGGGTAAGTGCAGTGGCGCTTATTTCATAGGCCGGCCGCAGGGGGCCGGCAAGCGGCGGCGCTGGCGTAGATTTGACCTTTCTGTTTGCCCGCGCATGGCCACTAATAATTACCGAAACCCGCCGAGTGGCCCTGCCGCCACCAACCGCCCGGGCCCGCCCGCCGACAGCGCCGCGCCGCGCCCGGCCCGGGGCAATACCCCGCGCCCGGCGCCCGGCACGGCCGCTAGCCCCGCCAAGGCCCCGGCGCCCGCCGGCGCCCCGGCCCGCCGCCCGCAACCGGCCGCTCGCCCCGCCGGGCCACGTGGCCCGGTGCCCGGCCTTAGCCAGCTTACGGCGCTGGTGCGCGACCGGCGCTTTCACTTGCTCGTGGGCTTTGGGCTGCTGCTAGGCTCGCTCTACCTCACTATTGCCTTCACCTCGTTTTTGCTGAGTGGGCGCGCCGACCAAAGCGTAGTGGCTGCCCTGGGCAGCGTGCCCCTCAAGGAAGCCGGCCAGGAGTCGGGCAACTGGCTGGGGCTGTTAGGGGCCTGGCTCGCCGAAAAGCTTATTTACCGGGGCTTCGGACTGGCGTCGTACGCGCTTATTCCGATAGTTTTCTTCCTGGGCTACAAAATCGTGTTCCGCCGGGCCACGGGCTCGGTGAGCTACGTGCTGGCGCTGGGGTTCTTCACGATGCTGTGGGTCAGTGCTTTGCTGGGCTACGTGGTAGTGCAGCTCGCCCAGCCCGGCGCCGATGCTACCCTGCCCGGCGCGACCCAAGCCCACCGCCTCGACTGGCTGAGCGGCGGCGCGGGCTACGAGCTGGCCCTGTGGCTCGACTCGCTCATCGGCTGGGGCACGGTGCTGCTGCTGGCGTTTGGGCTCATCATGTTCGTGGTGTTTTTCTTCAATATCACGACCCTCAACCTCAACCTGGGTGGTAAGGACGAGGAGGAAGAAGACGAAGCGGAGGCCGAGCTACCCGTGGCCGCCCCGGTGGCGAGCCGCCCGGCCAAGGCCCCCGCGGCTCGCCCAGCAGCTCCCGAACCCGAAGTTGAAACCACCCGCGAGCCCGAGTTTGAGCCCGCCCCGCTCGCTAGCCCCCTCAAAGCGCCGGTGCCTGCCCGCACCAGCTTTGAGGTGGTAGCCGCGCCAGCCGATGAGGCTGACGACGAGGAAGAAGCTCCCGACCTGAGCTACCTCGGCCCAGTGGCGGCTACCGCGCTCACCGTGGCTCCCACCGCGCCAGCGGTAGCCGTGCCCCTAGCGGCCGCGGCTGCCGGCCCGGCCTTCTCCTTTGAATTGCCCGAGGCCGAGCCCGAAGTAGCCCCCGCCCCGCCGGTGGCAGCCAGCATTCCGACCCCGCTTTCGCTGGCCGACCTCGCCGATAGCCCCCTGCCGACCCCGGCCGTGACTAGCCCTATCTCGGCCGCGCTTAGCCAAAAGCTGGAAATTACCGTGCCCAGCCGCGACGACCTTGACCCCAATGCCGGGGCCGATATCGCGGCGGTGGCCGATGAGGACGCCGACGCCATGCCCGACGTCAACTACGACCCCACGCTCGACCTCTCGCGCTACCTCTTCCCCACGCTGGAGCTACTCAACGATTACGGCGTAGCTAAAGCGCAGGTAACCAAGGAGGAGCTGGAAGCCAACAAGGACCGCATCGTGGAGACGCTGGGCCACTACGGCATCACCATCGCCAGCATCAAGGCCACCATCGGGCCCACCGTTACGCTCTATGAGATTGTGCCCGAGGCCGGCGTGCGCATCTCCAAAATCAAGAGTCTGGAAGACGATATTGCCCTGAGCCTGGCCGCGTTGGGTATCCGCATTATTGCGCCCATTCCGGGCAAGGGCACCATCGGCATTGAGGTGCCGAACACGAAGAAGGAGATGGTGAGCATCCGCTCGGTGCTGGGCAGCGAAAAATTTGCCCGCACCGAAATGGACCTACCCGTCGCCTTCGGCCGCACCATTACCAATGAGGTATTCGTGGCCGACCTGGCCAAAATGCCACACTTGCTGATGGCTGGCGCCACCGGCCAGGGCAAGTCGGTAGGCCTGAACGTGATTCTGGCCTCGCTGCTCTACAAGCGCCACCCGGCCACGCTCAAGTTCGTACTCGTTGACCCCAAGAAGGTGGAATTGAGCATCTTTAATAAGATTGAGCGCCACTTCCTGGCCAAGCTGCCCGATACCGAGGAGGCCATCATTACCGACACCAAGAAGGTGGTGAACACGCTCAACTCGTTGTGTATGGAGATGGACCGGCGCTACGACTTGCTGAAGGAAGCCGGCTGCCGCAACCTGAAGGAATACAACGCCAAGTTTGTGGAGCGTCGCCTGAATCCTAAGAAGGGCCACCGCTTCCTGCCCTTCATCGTGCTGGTAATCGACGAGTTGGCCGACTTGATGATGACGGCCGGCAAGGAAGTCGAAACGCCCATTGCCCGCCTGGCGCAGCTGGCCCGCGCCATTGGTATCCATCTCATCGTGGCCACCCAACGGCCTAGCGTAAACGTAATTACGGGTATTATCAAGGCCAACTTTCCGTGCCGGATTTCCTTTAAGGTGACCAGCAAAATTGACTCGCGCACCATTCTGGATACCGGCGGGGCCGACCAGCTCATCGGGCAGGGCGACATGCTGTTTTCGGCTGGTTCGGACCTCATCCGGGTGCAGTGCGCCTTTATCGACACGCCCGAGGTCGACCGCCTCTGCGACTACATCGGCGAGCAGCAGGGCTATTCCGACGCTTATCTGCTGCCCGAAGTGGCCGGTGCTGACGGTGACGATGGTAGCGGCCAAGACGAGATGGACCCTAGCGAGCGCGACTCGATGTTTGCCGAGGCTGCCCGCTGCATTGTGCTGCACCAGCAGGGCTCTACTTCGCTCATCCAGCGTAAGTTAAAGCTGGGTTATAACCGCTCGGGCCGCCTCATGGACCAGCTGCAGCAGGCCGGCATCGTGGGGCCGTTTGAGGGTAGCAAGGCCCGCGCCGTGCTCATCCCCGACGAGTATCAGCTCGAGCAGTTGCTGAATACGATGAAGTAATCCAGTCACTTAACAATGTGCATTCAACATTTGACAGGCTCAGCGAGTGGTTGCACCCACCTGTTGAGCCTGTCAAATGTTGAATGCACATTGTTAAATGACTTTTGGCCTTGCTTTTGCGTATGTGAGTTCGTCCGGTGTCAAACTGCCGGACGTTTTCAACTCATGACCAAGCAATTTTCTCTGTTGGCGCTGGCTGCTAGCCTCGCCTTGCCCGCCGCTGCCCAGCAAGACCCCAAAGCTGGTAAAATTCTCGACGCCGTGAGCGCCAAGTACACGGCTCTCAAGTCGTTTCAGGCCAGCTTTACCCAAACCCTGGAAAACCCGGCCGCCAAGCTTAAGCAAAACCTGACCGGCGATGTGACCGTGAGCGGCCAGAAATACCACCTCGCCACCAGCGGTCAGGAAGTCATCAACGATGGCAAAACGACCTGGACCTACCTCAAAAACGAGAATGAGGTAAATATCTCCGAGTCGGACCCCACCAACCAAGATATGTCGCCGGCCCAGATGTACAGCATGTACAAGAAAGGCTATAAATACACCTACGTGAAATCGCTGAAGGATGCCGGCGTGGCTAGCGACCTCATCGAGCTGACGCCGGACGACCGTAAAAACGACGTGTTCAAGGTGCAGCTTATCGTGGGCACGGCCGATAAAGCCATCCACAGCGTGAAGACATTCAAAAAGAATGGCACGCGCACCACGTTCCTACTCAAGAACTTCAAGCCCAATGTGCCGGTGTCGCCTACTACGTTTGCTTTCGACAAAAACACCCACAAGGGGGTGAAAGTGGTGGACTTGCGCTAGATAATTGATTTATCAGTAAGGCTATACAGGCCGTCATGCTCAGCATGACGGCCTTTTTTGTGTTATTCACATTGACCTCGTTTTACATTTGCGGCTATGCGTGAAGATTTCCTCCATTACGTCTGGCAGCACCAGTATTTTGATAAGGCTGACCTGCGCACCACGGCCGGCGAGGAAATCCAGGTGTTGCGCCCCGGCCAGCGCAATGCCGACGCCGGCCCCGATTTCTTGAATGCCCGCCTGCGCCTGGGCGAAGTAGAGTGGAACGGGGCCGTGGAGATTCACCTGCGCGCCTCCGACTGGCAGCGCCACAACCACCAGGTAGACAAGAAGTACGACCAGGTGGTGCTGCACGTGGTGCTCACGGCCGATGCCGAGGTGCAGCGTACCAATGGCAGCCTCATTCCGGCGCTGGCGCTGGCTCCGCGCCTGGCCCCCGACCTGCTGGCCCGCTACGAAGCGCTGGTGGCGGCCCCACCCGCCGCACCTTTGCCCTGTGCCCCGCTGCTGGCCCAGGTACCGCAGCTCGTGCGCATCCTGATGACCGAGCGTGCCCTGCTGGAGCGCGTGGAGCAGAAGGCCGACACGATTGCCGAGCTGCACGCCCACCTGGGCCACGATTGGGAGGCCACCACCTACCACGCGCTAATGGCGGCCTTCGGCTTTCAGAAAAACAGCGAGCCGCTGGCCCGGCTAGCCAAGGCCGTGCCGCTGCCCGTGCTGCGCCGCCACCGCCACGACGCGCGCCAATTGGAAGCGCTACTTTTTGGGCAAGCTGGCTTTCTCTTTGAAAATGAGGAAAATGCTGGCGACGCCTACCTGGCCGACCGGCGGCAGGAATACGAGTTTCTGCGCCACAAGTATGGCCTGGCCGAAGCTGCGCTAGCCCCCCACGACTGGAACTACTTGCGCCTGCGGCCCGCCAATTTTCCGGCCGTGCGGCTAGGGCAGTTGGTAGGGTTGCTGCACCGCCGCCCGGCTTTGTTCGATGCGCTGCTCACGGCGGCAAGCGTGGCGGCGCTCGGCGAGTTTTTTGCTGGTGCGCCCGCCCCTGAGTACTGGCGGCAGCACTTCCGGCCCGGCCGGCCGGGCAAGGTGCCTGCGCTGGGTAAGAGTAGCATTGAGTTGTTGATTATCAACGTAGTAGTGCCGCTGCGCGTGGCCTACGCCCGCCACGTGGGCCAGCCTGAGTTGGTTGAAAGCAGTGTCGCGCTGCTTACGGAGCTGCCGGCTGAGCACAACCAGTACACGGACCTCTACGCCGGGCTGGGCTTCGAGCACCGCACGGCCGCCGACTCGCAGGGCCTGCTAGCCCTGCACAAGGGCTACTGCCAGCCCCGCCGCTGCCTGCACTGCGCCATTGGTGGGCGGCTGGTGGGCGGGGGAGGCGAGGCGCGCCTGCGCATTTCCCGATGAGGCTAGCGGTAAGCATTTTGCTCAATGTGCTGCTGGCTGGCTGGCTAGGCTATTGGCTGGTGGGCCAGTGGCGGCGGGCCAGCCCTGGCCTGCGGCGCTGGCTGCTGCCAGCGCTGGGGTGGCGGCTGCTGCTCACGGCCATTAGCAGCCAGCGGCCCAGCCCCGACCTGATTGACCCTGCCAAGTGGAGCCGGCTGCTCGCCTCTTCCTTCTGGGAGCGCCCGGCGCAGCTGTGGCCCACGCTGCAAAGCGCCAGTTTTCACTTGCCGGGGCAGGTAGTTTATTTTTATAAGTGGTCCAATACGCTGTTCCTATACAAGATACTGGCCTTGCTCAGTATGGTGTCGGGCGGAGTGCTCTGGGTTAATGGCTTGTACCTGAGTTTACTGTGCTTCGTGGCTTATTGGTCGCTGGTGCGGGTGCTGGGCCAGGTGTTTCCGCTAGCCTCGGTGAGGGCCGCTGGCGTGGCTTTTCTGGCTTGGCCCACCGTAGTGTGGTGGACGGCCGGCCTCACCAAGGAAACACTGGTACTGGGCACTGGCGCGGGCCTAATGGCGCTGGCGCTGCCGCTGCTGTATGGCCGTGGCCGGGTGCGCGTTTGGCCCACCGTGGGCCGGGCGGTACTCTTCCTGTTGCTCGCCTGGGTGATGGTTAGGATGCGCTACTTCTTTGCCTTGCCCTTGCTGGGTGGGCTGCTAGCGCTGGCGGCCGTGCGCCTAGGCACCCGGCGCGGCTGGCTAGGCCTTGGCTGGCCGGCGCAGGTGGCGGGCCTGCTGCTGGGGCTGGGGCTAACGGGCGGCGCGGCGGCGGCGCTAGGCGGCGAGCATCTGTCCCTCCGCTATTTCAGCCGCGAGATAGCGGCTAATTATCAGCACGGCCTGCGCACCTCGCTGGGCCGGCCGCACCTCGCGTATCCGGGCTGGCAGCCCACGCCCAGCGGCCTGCTGCGCCAGGCCCCGCTGGCAGCCGCCTACACGCTGGTGCGCCCCTGGCCGGGCGAGTCGGCTCAGCCACTTTACGCAGTCGCTAGCCTCGAAAATGCGTTGCTGCTAGCCTTACTAGGGCTGGCGCTGGTAGCGGCCTGGCGGGGCCGCGCTGGCCGGCTGCCCGTGGCGCTGGTGGTGCTACTGGGGCTGTATTGCCTGCTGCTGGCGGCTTTTATCGGTCTCAGCACGCCTAATCTGGGTACCTTGAGCCGCTACCGCGTGGCCCTGCTGCCATGGCTGCTGCTGCTGGTTTTGCAAAACGATTACGTGCGCGGCTTGTTAAACAGGGTGGGGCTGTGAACAGCCTAATGGGCTAGCCGGGCCGGCCGTGCGCCTTCCGTAGCCCCGTTCGTACCTTTGTTTCTTATGGAAAACCCTGTTATCATTCTCGGCGCACAGGCCGTGGGCACCGCCGCGCTGGATGCTTTTTTGTCAAACGACGTGGTGGTATACTGCCTGCTCGACGATGAGCCCAAGCTGCACAACACCGAGCTGCTCGACGTGCCCGTGATGGGCAACACCGACGACGGCGAATTGCTGAAACTACTGGGTAAAAAGTGCGAAGTATTCGTGGCCACCGAAGACGCCGCCAGCCGCCGCAGCCTCACCAAGATGCTGCGCGAGGAGTATGAGGTAGTGCCCGTCAATAGCATTCATCAGCGCGCCAGCGTATCGGTACACGCCGAGCTGGGCCACGGCAACTACGTAGGCCCCAATGCAGTAGTAGCTGCTACTGCCAAGCTGGGCGATGGTGTTCTGGTCGGCCCCAATGCCGTAGTAGAGGGCCGGGCCACCGTGGGCGACTATGCCCAGCTGGGCAGCGGCGCCCAGGTTGGGGTAGGGGCTAGCGTGGGTGCCAATGCCTTTGTGGGCGCGGGCGCCGTGCTGGTAGCCGGCGTAAAAGTGGGCGACAAAGCCCGCGTAGGCGCCGGCTCGGTCGTCGTGGCCGATGTGCCCGCCGGCCAAACGGTATTCGGCAACCCGGCAGTGAAAGTGTAAATTAAAAATTAAAAATTATGAATTAAAAATTGCTGTTTGCCACCAATAACAGGACGTGGCTTAAGCGTCAATTCATAATTTTTAATTCATAATTTCTAATTTAGAAAATGTATCAAGTCCTTCTCTATTACTGCTATACACCGCTCGAAAACCCCGAGCAGTTTCGCGATGAGCACCACCGGCTGTGCCTCGACTTGGACTTGCGCGGGCGTATCATCGTGGCTGCCGAGGGGCTGAATGGCACCGTGTCGGGCACCCGCGCGGCGTGCGCCGCCTACATGGCCGCCGTGCAGGCCGACCCGCGGTTTGCGGCTTTGGAGTTTAAAGTGGATGAGGTGGCTAGCCACGCCTTTCAGAAGCTGCACGTGCGCGTGAAGCCCGAAATCGTGCACAGTAGCCTGCACCACGTGCGGCCCCACGAAAAAACCGGCCAGCACCTCAGCCCACAGGAATTCAAAGAGTTGAAGGACCGCGACGACGTGGTGGTGGTTGATGTGCGCTCGGATTATGAATATAACCTCGGCCGCTTCAAAAACGCTGTGACGCTCGATATCGAGAATTTCCGCGACTTTCCCGAGCGTGTCGAGCGCCTCGAGCAGTTTCGGGACAAGAAGATTCTGACCTACTGTACCGGTGGTGTGAAATGTGAGAAGGCGACTGCCTTCTTGCTGGAGCAGGGCTTTGAGAACGTGTACCAGCTGCACGGCGGCATCATCAAGTACGGCATTGAGGCGGGCGGTGAGGACTTCGAGGGCCAGTGCTACGTGTTCGATGGCCGTGTGGCGGTCGATGTCAACACCGTGAACCCCAGTGTTATCGCGCGCTGCTGCCACTGCCAGCAGCCCTCGGCTAGGCTCATCAACTGCGCCAACCCGCACTGCAACGCCCACCTGCCGCTCTGCGAAAGCTGCGGCACCGCGCTGCAAGGTGCCTGCTCCGAGGCCTGTGCCGAGCATCCCGACAAGCGGCCGTACAATGGTACCGGCACGTATCCCAAGCAAAGCAATCATTATACTCCCGCGCAAGGGCTGGCTTCGTACCGAGGGTAGCCGTTCTTTCGTCTGTCATGCAGAGCGCAGCGCAGCGTCTTGCGTGCTTACGCTCGGGTTGCTAACCTAACGAAACGAGCGAGATGCTTCGCTACGCTCTGCATGACTTCTCCAACTTTCCATATGATTCCCGAATCCGAACTCATTCTGAACCCTGACGGCACGATTTACCACCTGAATCTGCTGCCCGACCATATTTCCGATACCATCCTCACGGTGGGCGACCCGGCGCGAGTGGCGCAGGTGAGCCGGCATTTCGACTCCATCGAGTTTGAGGGCACGCACCGCGAGTTTGTGACCCACGTGGGCTACTACCGCGGCAAGCGCCTCACGGTGCTGAGTACCGGCATGGGCACCGATAACATTGATATTGTGATGAACGAGCTCGACGCGCTCGTTAACATTGACTTCCTCTCGCGCACTGTGCGCCCGGCCGAGGAGCGGCTGAGCCTACGTATTATCCGGCTAGGCACCAGCGGCAGCTTGCAGGCCGATGTGCCGGTAGGCTCGCTGCTCGCCACCCAGCACGCCATTGGCCTCGACTCGCTGATGCAGTTTTACCCCTTCATGGAAACTGGTCTCGAAACGCTGGTGGCCAAGGATTTGCAGCAGCACCTGGGCCTGCCCTTCGCGCCCTACGTGGTGCGCGGCTCCGACCTGCTGCGCGAGCAGCTGGCCGCCGACCTGCTCATCGGCAACACCGTAACGTGCCCCGGCTTCTACGGCCCCCAGGGCCGCCGCCTGCGCCTCGACCTGCGCTCGGCCGACTACATGGAGCGCCTCCAAAACTTCCGCCACCAGAGCCCGGAGGGCGATTTCCGCCTCGCCAACTTCGAGATGGAAACGGCCGGCTACTACGCGCTGGGCCAGCTACTGGGCCACGAGGTGCTGAGCCTCAACGCCATCGTGGCCAACCGCGCCACCGGCGAGTTTGCCAAAAACGCGGGCGACATCGTCGACCAGATGATTGCCCGCACCCTAGCCCTAATCTAACCCGACCGCAGATTTAACGGATTGCACAGATACGCCCGCTAAAGCGGGCTGACTGTGCTGGTGTACTTACTTCGACAACTAATAAAAAGGCTACCTCATGGGTAGCCTTTTTAATTGAAAATTGGGTTAGCCAGCATGGTCAGCCCGCTTTAGCGGGCGTATCTGTGCAATCCGTTAAATCTGCGGTCGGGTTTAGTAGAAGTCGAACCCTAGCACCGCCCGCAGGGGCAGCATAATGCCCGCTTTCAGGGTTAAATACTCGGGGTGGGCGCCCCACACGGTGGTTTGCACGCGTTTGGGCTGGCCGTCGGCGGTTTGGAAAAAAATATCCAGTTTGCCCTGGTAAGTATTGCCCAGGCGGGAGGCGCGCTCGGCATCGACGTGGCGGCGCTCCAGGGCGGCTTGGTCGGTTAGTACATCTTCCTGGGGAAAGCGTAGGGTAGGAATGCGCTCTTTTTCAACGGTTTCGATAGGCTGGTCGGTGGTGGGGGCAAACATAGCAGAACGGCGGCGGGAAGTGAATGATAGGGCAAACCTACTCGCTTACGCGAATGGTGCGGCTTTTAGTGTACCAACTCGGGGGCGGTTCGGTTTACAATTCGGCTGCCAAAAATTCCATGGTGTCGATGCCGTCGGCATAATCGCCCACGCCGGGATTCTGGGCGCGGCCCAGCGGAAACGAGCCCGGGTAGCGCCCGCCGGCCGACACGAGGCACTGCGTTTGGGCCGCCACGTTGGTGAGTTGGTCGAGCAAGTCGATTTCCTGGGTGTAGGTGCTGTAGTGCACCACCGAAATGGGCGACACGAGCGCCGTTTGCTCGGTGAGCAGCAAGAAGCCATTGTCGAGGTGTGGCACGGCATTCACGAGCATGATGCTCTTGTTGTAGTCGTAATTGTTCTGGTACTTGTGGTGGTTGAGCACCGCGTGCCAGATTTGCAGCGCATCGAGCAGCGGCACAAAATTGTAGCCTTCGGGCACGTAGAGCTTGCTCACGTTGCGACACCCTAGCCCGTAGTACTGAAAAATATCGGGTCCCAGCGCACTCATTTCCTCGGCCGTTTCGTGGCCGGTGAGGATGGCTAGGCTCATGCGGTTGCGCCGGATGAGGTGCGGCCGGCTCTTGAAATAAAACTCGAAGTAGCGGGCCGTATTGTCCGAGCCGGTGGCGATGAAGGCATCGGCCGCGTTGAGGCGCTCCACAAACTGGATGCGCTCGGTGAAAGCCGGCTCGATGTCGGTTAGCTCCTTGGCAATCCAGAGCATGAGCACGGTGTCGTCTTTGCTAGGCTTGGCTAGCAGAATATGGCCGCTAAGCAGCACGCACAGCATATCGTGAAAGCCTACGAGCGGAATATTACCGGCCATCACGACGCCTACTTTGCGGGGCTCGGTGGGCTCGGCGGGGTAGCGGCTGGCCCAGCGGGTTAGCTCGGGCTCGGCCAGCAGGTGGGCGATGCCCGCGATGGCAGCGCGCACGTTGGGCAGGTCGAACCAGGCGTTGCGATTGCGGGCGCGGCTAGCCAGGTCGGCTAGCTCGTCTTCGGTAAGGGCGGCGAGGCGGCGGCCCAGCGCCGCGAAGGCGGCCAGGCGAGCAGTGTGATTCAGCATAAGAAAGGAGTAGCAGCGAGCCCGAATGGGCCGTACTTTTGAGGGTTCAAGGCGGCCAATGGCGGTGCGTTTACGTACAGCCGGGCAGCTTTGACCAAGCAAAATTACTCACTAGCATAAGGAGACGACGGCAATGGCCATCATGATAACCGACGAGTGCATCAACTGTGGTGCCTGCGAACCGGAAT
>JBPBQJ010000060.1:0-50641 GCA_050954765.1 Janthinobacterium lividum
AAAACTACCTGGCGGTACTCGGGGTGCGTGTCCTTTTTCATATCGGAAGGGCTTATTTACCTGTTAAACCCTGCCGGTTTTGCGGAAGGGACTGCAAAAGTACGCATTAGCTGCCACAAAGTCAACTACTCCTTATAGTTTGGCCGGCCCCCGCCCTACCCTAGCCCGCCAATTGGAAGCTGGTTTGGGCCGTTATTTCACCAAAAATTGGTGGCTAGCCCACCCTTCTGCCTTTCAGCCTTCTCTTATGCGCCTGTGTTTTGCTTCTAATAATGCCCACAAGCTCGATGAAATCCGGCCCTTGCTACCGGCTGGCATCGAGCTGCTAAGCCTCGCCGACATCGGCTGCCACGAGGAGCTGCCCGAAACCCAACCCACCCTCGAGGGCAATGCCCGCCAGAAGGCGCAGTACGTGTGGGACCATTTTGGCGTGGCCTGCTTTGCCGACGACACCGGGCTCGAAGTGGACGCCCTGGGCGGCGCGCCCGGCGTGTACTCGGCCCGCTACGCCGGCCCCCAGCGCGCGGCTGCCGACAACGTGGCCAAGCTGCTGCACGAGCTCGGCGCGCAGCCCAACCGCTGGGCGCGCTTCCGCACGGTTATCGCGCTGGTGCGGGAGGCTAGCGATGTGCACGAGTTCAGCGGTGAGGTGCACGGCACCATCGCGGCGGCGCCCGTCGGCGGCAGTGGCTTTGGCTACGACCCGGTGTTTGTGCCCAGCGAGGGCGACGGCCGCACGTTTGCCGAGATGACCCTAGCCGAGAAAAACCTGCTTAGCCACCGGGCGCGGGCCGTGGCGGGGCTAGTCGAGTTTCTGAATACGTGATGGGCAATGCGCGTAGGGCTGCTCCTAGAAACAGCGAACGGCCCTACGCGCCGCCCTCAAATTACGCGTTCCTCATCAGGCATTACCCCCATCGCCTACCTTTGCCCTCCGTTATGCAGCATCCCTACCTCGTTGGTATCACGGGCGGCAGCGCTTCGGGCAAAACTACGTTTTTGCGCCGCTTGCTGGCCGCTTTCCCCGAACGCGACATCTGTTTGATTTCGCAGGACAATTATTACCACCCGCGCGACCAGCAGTTTCGCGACGAGCAGGGCGTCGAGAATTTCGACCTGCCCAGCAGTATCGACTCGCTGGCCTACGCTGCCGATGTGCGCCTGCTGCGCGAAGGCCAGGAGGTGCGCCGCAAGGAATACACCTTCAATAACCCCAACGTAGTACCCGCCGAGCTGGTGTTTCGGCCCGCGCCCATCGTGGTAGTCGAGGGCATCTTCGTATTCTACTTCGAGGAAATCGCCAAGCTGCTCGACCTCAAGGTGTACATCGATGCCCAGGAGCACGTGAAGTTGCACCGCCGCATTGTGCGCGACCGCGACGAGCGCGGCTACGACCTGCAAGACGTGCTCTATCGCTACACCAACCACGTGGCGCCGACCTACGAAAAGTACATCCAACCCTTTAAGGCTGACGCGGATGTCATCATCCCCAATAATCGGCATTTTGAAAACGGGCTAGCTGTACTGGTAGGTTACCTGCGCAGTAAAGTGGCCGAAGGAGCCTAGCCTTTCCGACCCCGCTTACCCCTAGCCATTCGTGTATAGCAAAGCCGAAGCCTCCCAGCTACGCCAGGCCTTCTGGACCGCCTTTGGGCAGTACATGGCCCCCGTGCAGTCGTTTGACGGCTGGCCGGTGAGCTGGGTCAACTACAAAACGGGCGTGAAGGGCGTCGCCTTCAAAATGCACGCCGACAACCGCCGCGCCAGCATCGGCATCGAGCTCACGCAGCCCGATGCCGGCGTGCGCGAGCTGTTTTTCGAGCAGTTCTTGGCCCTCAAAACCCTGCTGCACGAAACCCTGGGCGAAGACTGGACCTGGGAAGCCGAGGCTGTGAACGAGCACGGCCAGCCGCTGAGCCGTATTTATATCGAGCTAGCCCCGGCCAACGTCTTCAGCCGTGACGACTGGCCGGCGCTCATTTCTTTCTTCAAGCCCCGGCTCATTAAGCTGGATGAGTTTTGGAGCGGCGCACAGTATGCCTTCGACGACCTGCGCGACTAGGGGTACCCTAGCCGGGTAACGGCTGTTACGTTGGCCGGGTTGTGGCATTGTCTAAAACGAATGGGCCCGCTGGACGGGCCGCAGCCTGAATTTCAGCAAAGCCGGACCTAGCGCGCCAAGCGGCGTAGGCTGGGCCGTTGATGGGCTAGCCAGCAGCAACAGCCACCCCAAAAGGACTTTTATATACTGCATAGCTGTAAAAGTAACCGCCCAGGCTAGTTCGCCTGGTGCGGCATTTTGCGCTATATTTGTAGCTCTGCCCGAGCTATGCGCTATTCCCTTTCCCAGTTTAAGCACTTGCTGCGCGTGGTCCTGGTGGCCCTGCCGGTGCTGCTGTTGCTGGGGCTGAATGGCCGAACCGTGAGTTTGTTGCGCCCGGCTAGCCCGGCCCGCTCGCAGCTGAGTGCCGCCCCGCGCGCCACCGTTATCAAGCAGAAAGTGCTGCTCGAAGCCGCTTCGCCGCTGGGTAGCTACGTGGCCCCGGCCTTTGCGCTGGGGTGGCTGCCGGGCACGCTGCCCGCCGCCTGGCTGCCGCGCCTGGTGCGCCGCGCCTTGGCCGCAGCCAAAGCCAACGGGTCGAGCGCTTTCGTGGCGCAGCTGTGCCGCCAGCGGCTGCTGGGCACGGCCTTGTCGCCGCAGGCACCCTAGCTTTTTAAGGAGCAAGTAGCAGCGAGCAATGAACAGCTAGCCTTCAGCGCTGGGGTTCGGGCTTGCTAGCTGTTGCTCTCCTTCGCTGCTCTGCTTACTTAGAGCCAACTGTTTAGTACCCACTGTTAATTGATTGAAATGCGTTACAAAGGATTCATTATTACGCTCACGGTGGTGGTGGCCATCATCTGCGGCTACCACCTGTTCCTGACTTATGTCTCGAACGGTGTGCAGGATAAGGCCGTGGCCTACGCCACCCAAAACGGCAAGCTCAACGAGCTGAAGCGCCAGCACTACCTCGACTCGGTATGGCGCGCGCCGGTGCTCGGCTCGCTCACCTACCGCGATGTGCGCGAAAGCCAGCTAGGCCTCGGCCTCGACCTGAAGGGCGGCATGCACGTAACGCTGGAAGTTTCGCCGGTGGAAATCGTGCGCGCCATGGCCGGCAACTCGAAAGACCCGGCTTTTAACAAAGCGTTGGAGCTAGCTCAGGAGCGCCAGAAAACCAATTCGGGCACGGCCTTTACTACGCTGTTTTACCAAGCATATAAGGAAACGGCGCCCGGCCAACCGCTGAACCGCATTTTTGCCAACTCGGTCAACAAAGACCGTAAGATTGACCTCAACAGCACCGATGCCCGCGTTATTGCCGCCATCGACAAGGAAGAGGAAGACGCCATCGGCCGCTCGTTCGACATCCTGCGCAAGCGCGTGGACAAGTTTGGCGTGAACCAGCCTAACATTCAGCGCGTGAAGGGTACCGGCCGCATCCAGGTAGAACTGCCCGGCGTGGACAACCCCGACCGCGTGCGCAAGCTGCTGCAAGGCCAGGCCAAGCTCGAATTCTACGAAGTATGGGCCCAGAACGAGGTAGTGCCTTACCTCGGCCAGCTCGACCAGATTTTGTCGGCCAAGCAGAAAGCTGCTGCCCCGGCAACTGCCGCCGCCGCTGCCACTACGGCTGCAGCCAACGGCGACACGACTTCGCTAGCCGCCCAATTGGCTAAGAAGGCCCCGGCTGCCAAAGCCAGCGCCGACTCGGCTGCCACTGCCAACCAGAAGGGTGGCGTGCTGGCTAGCCTGCTCACCATGCCCGGTGCGCTGGGTGTGAACCTGCGCGACACCGCCCGCATGAACACGCTGCTGCGCTCGGACGAAGCTCGCAGCGTATTGCCCAACACGATGGCCCTGCTCTACACCAACAAGCCAGTAGAGGCGAATGGCCAGCAGTTTCTGCGCCTGGTAGCAGTGAAGAAAGACCGCACCGGCACCATCGCCGCGCCCATCAGCGGCGAGGTAGTGAGCGACGCCCGCCAGGATTACGACCAGACCGGCCGCCCCGAAGTGAGCATGAGCATGAACCCCACCGGCGCCCGCAAGTGGGGCAAAATGACCGGGGCTAACATCGGCAAGCAAGTAGCCGTGGTGCTCGACGATGTGGTGTATTCGGACCCCGTAGTGCAGAGCGAAATCACGGGGGGCAACACCAGCATCTCGGGCAACTTCACCATCGACGAAGCCCAAGACCTTGCCCAGGTGCTGAAAGCCGGTAAGCTCCCCGCGCCTACCCGCATCGTGGAAGAAGCCGTAGTGGGTCCCTCGCTCGGCAAGGAAGCCATCAACCAGGGCCTGTACTCGTCGCTGGCTGGCCTGGTTATCATCATGGTCTTCATGGCCTTGTACTATGGCCGCGCCGGCCTCGTAGCCGATGCTGCGCTGCTCTTCAACATGTTCCTGATTTTGGGCGTGCTAGCCCCATTTGGCACGGCCCTCACGCTGCCCGGCATCGCCGGCCTGATTCTGGTAATCGCCTCATCGGTAGATGCTAACGTGCTGATTTTCGAGCGTATCCGCGAAGAATTGGACCACGGCCACTCGCTGCACGACGCCGTGAACGCCGGCTACTCGCGCGCTTTCTCGGCCATCTTCGACTCGAACGTGACCACCATGCTCATCGCCATCATCCTGGGCTTCTTCGGCACGGGCCCGGTGCAGAGCTTCGCCGTAACGCTCGGCATTGGCGTGCTCACCTCGTTCCTGTCGGCCGTGTACGTGTCGCGCCTCATCATCGAGGCCCTCATCAAGGGCAAAACCACGAGCTCCATCTCATTCTCGACGCCCATTTCGCGCAACCTGTTCAAGAATGTGAACTTCGACATCGTGGGCAAGCGCAAAATCGCCTACGCCGTGTCGACCCTTATCATCGTGACGGGCTTCGTGCTGATGTACCTGCAGGGCGGCCCCAACCTGGGCGTCGACTTCAAAGGTGGTCGCTCCTACGTAGTTGACTTCAACAAGCCTATGGTTTCTTCCGACGTACGCACTACCCTGGAGCCCACCTTCAAAGGCACCGGCCTCGAAGTGAAGCAGTACGGCAGCCCCGACCGCCTGCGCATCACCACCAGCTACCTGGCCGAGGATGAAAGCCAGACGGCCGACAAAACCGTGGCCGACGCCCTCAACCAAGGCCTGAGCAAGTACCAGGCCGACGCGCCGGTTATCCAGTCGACCTCGAAAGTGGGCGCCACCATCGCCGACGACATCAAGCGCACCTCATTCCTGTCGCTAGCCCTCACGCTGCTCGGCATCTTCGTCTACGTGCTCTTCCGCTTCGAAAAGTGGCAGTATTCGATGGCCGCCGTTATCGCGCTGTTCCACGACGCGCTGCTCGTTATCGCCTCCTACCCCATCGCCGCCGCCTTCGGCCTGAAGTATGAGATGGACCAGATTTTCGTGGCTGCCGTGCTCTCCATCATCGGCTTCTCGATGAATGACACCGTCGTTATCTACGACCGCGTGCGCGAGTACTTGCGCGAAAACCCCAAGCTGACCTTCGCCCAAGTAGTGAACCCGGCCCTAAACTCGACGTTCTCGCGCACCATGATTACGTTCACCACCGTGTTCCTGGTGGTGCTAGTACTCTATATCTTCGGGGGCGAAACGCTGCGCTCGTTCTCGTTTGCCATGATTATCGGTATCATCTTCGGCACCTACTCGTCGCTGTTTATCGCCACGCCCATCATCCTCGACACCTACGGGAAGAAGGAGGAGCGCGAGCGCAAGGCGGCCGGCGAGGACCTGACCGGCATCGCCGGCGACGCGCCCAAGCTAAATACCGCCACGGTGTAACCCAGTCGATTTCTCTGCTTTAAAAAAGCCCGGCCGCTAGGTCGGGCTTTTTTTATGCGCGCTGCCAAGCGAGCACTAGCTATTTAGCGGCTCAAGACCGCCGAAAGCTTGGGCAAAATCACTATCCGCACGGGGAGACCACTCGCATAGCAAAAAGCCGTGGTCAACGAAAATTACAAATCTTTTAGTAGGGGCAATCCTAGTTTTGCTGTCCCTCGTAGGTTCGCCCCAGCCTGACAGCAATTGTGCACACTTCCTGGCAAGGTATAAAGCAGTGGCTAGCCTTCGATGGCGATACCAAGCTGGCTAGCCCTCGCTAAGCAACTCAGTTGGCAGCTGAATTTTCACCTGCTCATTGCCTTTTAATATCCTTTAAATAGGCATTTTTATCCAATTTCTCTTTTCGTTTGCTATTAACTTTTTACTCTCTGTGAAAATATTTACGCTGCTGCTCACGCGCGGGGGCCTCGGGATTATACTATCGGGCTTAACCCTGCTCGGGGCCTGCACCTACACGCGTGAAAGCATTCCGGAGCCGGCCTGCACCTCGCTGCCCGCCGTGGTTTCGTACAAAACCGACGTGCTGCCTATTTTGCAGGCTCGGTGCTACCGCTGCCACAGCGCGGCCAACTACGACAACCCGTCGCCCAACGGCTCGGCCGGCGCGCTGAACATGGAGTCCTTTGCGGCCCTCAAGACCTGGACCCTGTTCACCGGCGGCGGGCCTAGCTATCTCGTGGGTAGCATTCGGCAGCTACCCGGCTACAATGCCATGCCCTACGACGGGAAAGATGGCCCCGATGCCTGCCAAATTGCCACTATCAAAGCCTGGGTCGATGCCGGCGCGCCTAATAACTAAAGCGTTGTGGCTCGCTTACCCCGCCTCTTTTTCGCTACTCCCCGCCCTTCTTCCGGCATGACTATCCTCCTACCACGCCTGGGGCGGCTGGGCGTTTTGCTGGCGGGGCTGGTACTTGGTCTCGGCAGCCCCTACCGGGCCAGGGCGCAGGGCAAATACATGACTCGGGCCGGCCACGTCTCGTTTTTTTCGGCCTCCATTATGGAGGACATCGAGGCCCGCAACGATAAAGTGGCGGCCGTATTTGACCTCAGCACGGGGCAGATTGCCTTTTCGGTGCCCATCCACGAGTTTCAGTTTAAGCGCACCCTCATGCAGGAGCACTTCAATGAGAACTATATGGAGTCGGACAAATTTCCGAAGGCCACCTTCACCGGTCAGGTCCTGAATGCGGGCCCGGTGCTGAAGCAGCTCGCCAGCGCCACCCAAACAGTAGAGGCCGAGGGCAACCTCACTGTGCACGGTGTAACGCACAAAGCACTGGTTACGGGCACGTTGCAGCTGCGCGATGGTCAGCTAGTAGTGTTTGCTTACTTCAATATTGCGCCCGCCGATTTCTCCATTGATATTCCGCTGCTGGTGCGCGAGCACATTGCCAAATCGGTGAGCGTACGCATCAACCTCACCTGCGATGCGGTAACACCCGCGCTGGTTTCGCAGCCCTAACGATTTTATTGCTACGCCTTTATGAAAAAAATCACTATGCTTCTCGGTCGCACTGCGCTCCTCGGCTTGCTGCTAGGGGCGTGGGCCGCGCCGGCCGCCCACGCCCAGGCCGACCTGCTAGGCCAGCTGGAGCAAGACACCAAGAAGGATGAATCGACCCAGGTGGTCGATGCGACCTTTAAGGCCACGCGCCTCATCAATGGCCACACCGTGCAAACGCCCGGCGAGGGCACGATGGTGTTCCTGATTTCGCACCGCTTTGGGGCACTCAACAGCGGGGCCTACGAGTTTTTTGGCCTCGACCAGGCCACGCTGCGGCTAGGGTTCGAGTACGCGCTGAGCGACCGCTTTGAGGTGGGCGTAGGCCGCTCATCGCTCAACAAGACGTACGATGGCTTTCTGAAATACAAGGCCATTCAGCAAACGACCGGCGCGCGCGCCGTGCCGGTGTCAGTGACGCTCTTCACGTCGGCCGCCGTAATGACTCAGCGCATGAACAATGGCATCGATTACACGCTAGGCAAGCGCATGGGTTACACCTACCAGGCACTCATCGCCCGCAAGTTCAGTCCCGACCTTTCGCTGCAGTTCATGCCCACGCTCGTGCACCGCAACCTGGTGATAAACGAGGGCGAGAAAAACGACGTGTACGCCCTCGGGGCCGGCGGGCGCTACAAGCTCACCAAGCGCTTCTCGCTCAATGCCGAATATTACTACCTGCTGCCCTCCTACACTGCCGACCACTACCGCAACTCGGTGGCGCTAGGGGTCGATATTGAGACGGGCGGCCACATCTTTCAGATGCACGTGACCAACTCGACGGGAATGATTGAGCAGCAGTTCATTACCCAGACTTCGGGTAACTTCTTCGATGGCTACCTCTGCTTTGGCTTCAACGTGAGCCGCAACTTCACGGTGAAGCAGCGCGCACGTAAAATTTAGTCTGCCCGCTAGGCCACAAAAAAGCGGCCGGCTACCCTGGGGTAGCCGGCCGCTTTTTTGTGGTTTTACTCGGCAGCAGTTACACCGTCACGCCTTCAGCCACTACCTCGCGCACCTCGGGCACCATGCGTTTGAGCAGGTTCTCGATGCCCGACTTGAGTGTAACCGTGGCCGAGGGGCAGCCCGAGCACGAGCCTTGCAGGTTCACGGTCACGACGCCGTCGTGGAAGCTTTTGAAGGTGATGTTACCGCCATCCTGCTCCACGGCGGGGCGCACGTAGTTGTCAAGCAGGTCAATGATTTTCTGGCTCGTGAAGCCATTCTGCTGCGTCGGGTCGCCAGCGTTGGCAGCCTGAGCGGCCTTTTGCTCGGCGGCGGGGTCTACCAAAAACAGCTCACCGCCGGCTTCTACGTAGCCTTTGATAAACTGGCGCAGCTCGGGGATGATGCTGGTCCAGCCCAGCTCGGGCTGGGTTTTGGTCACGGTCACGAAGTTTTGGGCGATGAACACGCGGCCCACATAGTCGAAGCCGAACAGCTCCTGGGCCAGGGGCGAGTTGGCGGCCGCCTCCACAGTGGGGTAATCCACGCTCACGCCATCGGGCAAGAGGGTAGAATTGAGCACAAATTTCATGCTCTCGGGATTGGGCGACGCCTCGGCGTAGATGGAAATAGCGGACATATCGTTGGTTTTTTACAGAGTTTCGGGTATTTACCAGCGGGCTAGACCCGCTCGGCTTCTGGATTCATTCTAAACAAAGGTTCTAACAAGAAATTCCGCACAAGGTTCTACAACTTGTTGGCTCGGGCGCGCAGCAGCAAGTCGGCCAGCACGAGCTGGGTCATGGCCTCCACAATGGGCACGGCGCGGGGCAGCACGCAGGCATCGTGGCGGCCACGGCCGGCCAGGGTCACGGCCTCGCCAGCCTGGTTGATAGTTTGCTGGGGCTGGAGCAGCGTGGCCACGGGCTTGAAGGCGACCCGAAAAAACACGTCCTGGCCATTGCTGATGCCGCCCTGGCTGCCGCCGCTGTGGTTGGTGCGGGTGCGCACGCGGCCGTCGGCATCGGTGTAAAAGGCATCGTTGTGCTGCGAGCCGGGTAGCTTGGTGCCTTCGAAACCCGAGCCAAATTCGAAACCTTTCACGGCATTAATGCTCAGCAGGGCGTGCCCCAGCACGGCCGGCAGCTTGTCAAACACCGGCTCGCCGAGGCCGGGCGGCAGGCCGGTAGCCACGCCGGTAACGACGCCGCCCACCGTGTCGTGCGCCGCCTGGGCCGCCCGAATGCGGGTTTCCATGGCGGCGGCGGCCTCCGCGTCGGGGCAGCGCACGGGGTTGCTGTCGATGAGATTCAGGTCGAGCTCTTGGTAGCTTTTGGCTAGCTCCACCTCGCCCACGGCCGAGACGTAAGCTTTTACCTCGACGCCAAAATGGGCGAGCAACGCCGCGGCCACTGCGCCGGCCGCCACGCGGGCGGCCGTTTCGCGGGCCGAGCTGCGGCCGCCGCCGCGGTGGTCGCGGCGGCCATACTTGGCGTCGTAGGTGTAGTCGGCGTGGCTAGGGCGGTAGGCACCCGTAATGTGCGAATAGTCGTCGGAGCGCTGGTCGGCATTGGGAATAAACAGGCTGATGGGCGTGCCCGTCGTCAGCCCCTCAAACAGGCCCGACTGCACCTGCACGCGGTCGGCCTCCTGGCGCGGCGTGGTAAGGGCCGACTGCCCCGGCCGGCGCCTATCCAGCGCCATCTGAATAGCAGCCGCCTCGAGGGCTAGCCCTGCCGGGCAGCCATCAATGATAACCCCAATGCCCACCCCGTGCGACTCGCCGAAGGTGGTGATGCGAAAAAGCGTTCCGAAACTATTAGACATAATGCTGCGCAATAAGCCTCAAAAGTAGCGCTCCTTTACCGCGCCCGCCACCACCCCACAGCAGCTAGCCCCAGCAGCGCGGCCACCAGCCAGGCAGCGTAGCGGCCCACCTGGTGGTACACATCCAGCGATTGCAGCTGGGCATCGGCGCGCGTTAGGGCCGGGCCGTAGAAGGGGTCGTCGGCGGGGCTAGCCGTGGCCGTGGCCCGGGCGGGGCCGGCTACCGTCACGCGCAGCTCGGGCCGCAGGGTATCGTAGCGAGCCGTTACGGGGTTGAAAAACGGTAGCTGCACGAGGCTATCGAAGGCCAGCACGCCGGGCCGCTGGGCCACCAACCGGTAGCGAAAGCTCTTGCGAAAGTGGCCATCAGGGAGCGCTTCCTCACGTGTGGTGGGGCCGTACACGGCTAGCCCCGCGCGAGGCCGCAAGGGCGGCGCCGTGAGGGCAGCCACGTTGCCGCTGCCCTCTATCCCAAACGTATATGTAAATGCCTCCCCCGTGCGAAAGCGCGTGCCACTGATGCCCTCGCGCAGCACGTACTCGCCCACCACGGCCGCGCCGGGTGGCGGCAGGGGCAGCACGGCTACGCGCAGGGCCGGCGCCGCATAGGTTTTATAAAAGGCCAGGCGTTCGGTATCGCCCGGCTGCGGCTTTTTAAGCAGCTTAAACTTGGTGAGCGTTAGCTGCAAGGCCGGAAACTGCAATGCTTCCTTGGTGAGTGGGTAGTAGGTGCGCCCGGCCAGCCGAAAGCGCAAAAACACCTGTCCGCCGGCCCGGCGCACGGTATCGGGCAGCGGCGAGGGGTCGGGCGCGGCCACTTCCCAGGCGGTGGGCTGGCGCAACTGGCGCAGCAGCTCGGTCAGCTGGTTGTTGAAGTCGTAGAAATTGAGCAGCGCCTGGTCGGCCGGCTTCAGGTAGAAGTACAGATTAACCCGCACGCCCTGGCCCACATATACGCGCTCGTGGTCGGCCTCGAGGGCTAGCGCACCCGCATCGGGCGGCTCGTAGAAATACTGCGGCTTGGGCTTGCCCAGCAGCTGGTCGAGCGAGCCCACGCCCGTGTCGGGCGGCGCTGTGCTGGCATCAAGGGGGGGGCTAGCGGCGCCCACGTGCACCCGGCCGGCCGCGCTGCGCAGCACCTGCCCATTCACGGTAATGGTGAAAGCCGGCACCACGTAATCGCCCTCCGTGTAAGGAAAATAACGCTGCGCCACCGTGAGCTCGGTGCTGCGCTGGCCCCCGGGCAGCAGCCGCGTAGTGGTGGTAGTAGTGAGCCCGGCCGCTTTGCGAAAGCCCTCAATTTCGGGGAAAGCCGAGTGGCTAGCCAGCGCCGCGCCTTGCAGCCGAATGGCCAGGGTGAACGGCCCCGCCAGCGGCACGCTGGCGGCGGGCGCCACCAAGCTCACCTGCCCGGTGGCCGTCGGCGCGGCAGGTTGGGCCTGGCTAGCCCCGGCCACCAGCAGCCAGCCCACCAGCCACCATTTGTGCATCTGAAAACGCCGAGCCATCATTATTTCTATGCACCACTAAAAGCCAGCCTGCGCACGAAGTTCGTCAGGCTACCGGATTCTTCGGCCAAGGAATACCCGCTAGCGCGACCGGGCCGTCGCGCGGGGGCAAGCATTAGTGCCCGGTTTTACCCCTAGCGAAGGCAACCTCATCGCCTGCCACTTCCGATGCGAACGCTGGCAATACAGGTATTTTGGATTGCTCACTTACTCCTGATTGTCCTTTTCAACGACCGGGCTGGCGTGTGGCAAGGCGCGCAGGCTTGTGCCGATACAAGCGTAGCAGCTAGCGGCACTGAGTAGCGGCCCGGCGCAATTTGCACTTGCGTGTGGCCTGATGCGGTATTGCCGCTAGCCTGCTCGATGTGGCTAAAGCCCCGGCCGCAGCCCGTTTTGCCCCACCAACTATCAGTTTGATGCCGATTTAATTTTCCTGATTTCGAAGCAATCAGAATCCGGTAAAGTGTCACGCACCGTACATGGAGCGTAGTGCTTTCGCATTTTAGCTAGCCCGCCGTTCCCTGTTAAGGCTAAGACAAGTCTCGCAGTGATGCGTAGCGCTTGATATCTTTTGCCAAAACAGCCACGAAGCAGGCAACCTGAGCGATACACTTAGCCGTATAGGCGCATACCCCTGGAAATTTAATTTTTCCCCTTTTCCCTTTTTATGTCAACCACCCCCAACTCTGATTTGCTCCCGCAAGAGTCGCGAGTAGACCAGCCCCTCTACACGCCCATCAAGCGTCGCTCGTTCTTCATGTATGCCGGTGCCACGGCCGGTGCCACGGCACTTGTGCTGGCTGGTTGCAGCAAAAGCGACTCGTCGCCGGGTACGGTAAACGTAGGTAGCAGCGATGTCGGCGTGCTCAACTATGCTTATGCGCTAGAGCAGCTTGAAGCCGGCTTCTACACACAGGTACGCATGGGTTCCTACTATACTGGGGCTAGCGCTGCCGAAAAGCAGATTTTGGACGACTTGTACTATCACGAGGTTATTCACCGTGATTTCTTCAAGGCGGCTATCACGGCTGCTGGTGCCACCCCTATCAAGGCGCTTACGCCCGATTTCTCGAAAATTGATTTTTCGTCGAAGACGTCGGTACTAGGAGCTGCTCAAGCGTTTGAAGACCTAGGTGTAGCCGCTTACAACGGAGCTGGTAAGTTTATTACCAATCCTACTTATTTGGTTATTGCTGGCAAAATTGTATCGGTGGAGGCTCGCCACGCCGCGCTTATTCGTGACCTGGTAAAAGAAGGCAACTTCGTAGGTCCTGATGTAATTAACCTTGGTAGTGCCAGCTCCATGGGCGACAATGGTGGTTTGAGCCCACTTAGCACGGAATATTCCAAGCTGCCTTCAGTGGTAGTTGCTACGGCAAATACTTACCTGGCTGATGGCTCAAAACTTGACGTTTCTGGTCTCGGCTAAGCTATTCATTCCATCAGCACTTCAATCTTAATTTACGTTTAGCCATGAATTTCTTCCATATCCTTTCCGAAATCGAAAAAGTTGACCCCGAGGTTTATGACCGCCTCGACTCGCGTCGTTCGGTGTTCAAAAATATGAGTGGGTTGGGCCAAAAGCTTACTGCTGCCGCTTTACCGCTGGCACTTGGCGCCATTTTCAACAAGGCCTATGCCCAAACTTCGACAGCTGCCTCGGTACTAACTGTTCTCAATTTCGCTTTGAAGCTAGAGTACTTGGAGTCAACGTTTTATAACCTAGGTCTCGGTACGGCCGGTGCTACGGCTTCTTCGACACAATCGACGTTGCGCTCAGGCTACAGTGCTACCAACCTATCTTCGTTGGACCTCATCCGTACCGACGAAACCAACCACGTAGCTGACCTCATTGCTACCATTAGAGCTTTGGGTGGCACGCCTATTTCGGCCCCTAATGCAACACTGGTGACCGGCTCTACGGCCGTAACCGGTGACTTTGACTTCACTGGTGGCAAAGGCACTGGCGCGGGTCCGTTCAGCGGCGCGCTAGGTGTGTTCACCAATCCGGCTATTTTTCTGGCCGTAGCTCAGTCGCTGGAAGACACCGGTGTCCGTGCTTATAAGGGTGGCGCACCTGCTTTGATGAGCAATGCTAACGTGTTAACCGCTGCCCTCAATATTCACTCAGTAGAGGCCCGTCACGCTTCACGTTTGCGTACCATGCGCCGCGGTGGCGTTACCAACAATGCCGCTTCAGGCACTGCCCCTACTAACCCAACTTCTGAAGCTGACCGTCCAGCTTCGCCTAAGAGCTGGGTTTCGGGCAAAGATGGAGGTGGAGCAGGTGGAGCAGTAGGCTTTGCCGCTGTCACTGCTCCTATCTATGGTGCTGGTGCTACTGCTGACTACCCTGCTGAGGACAACGTCACGCAAGGTGGTGTAGCGCTGTCGGCTACCACGCTTACAAGCACTTCGGGCTTCCCCGCACTCTCGTATTCTGAGGCTTTCGATGAGCCCCTAGACGTAGCCACGGTGCTTACTATTGCCAAAACGTTTGCTACCGCTACCAGCAAGTTTTTTGACCAATAGAAGTACTAGTTTTTAGTAAAATGCAAAAAGGCGGCCCTAACGGGCCGCCTTTTTTTGTATGATAACTTCTGACCTTTTTCATTATATTGGGTACGCTACTTTTTATAGTTGGTAATCTGACTATTACCCGCCAGAAATCTATACAGTGCATTCGTTGTTATTCGCTTTGCGTATAATCCGTTTGATTTTGCCGCTCCTCCTCTTTTTCCCACCCGCCATGTTAGACTACGTGAAAATGATTTTGCTGAAAGTCAGTTTCAGCAAAAAACTCTTCGAAAAAGAACTACGCAAGGCCCTGCAACATATTCTACCCGAAGACCTATTGGGCTTCAAAAATTGGTGTTACGAGCAGTTCGCCCGGCTGTACCGCCGAGTATTGAAGCGCGTTTTTATGCAACACAGCCCACTGCCGCGCCTAGCGGCCTAGCCTTCGAGCTGGCTTTGTCCGGTCACAAACCGAATGTTACGCTTCAGCCCCTCGTAGCCCGTGCGCTTGAGGGGCGATTGCTTGAATAGCGCTTGAAATACTTCGTGGGTTATTTCCTGCCAATCGCTGGCCGATAATTCCTTGAGCTCAGGATTAGCTTTGAATTGTGCCTCCTGCGTGGGCTTCGAAAAGCGATTCCAGGGGCACACATCCTGGCAGATGTCGCAGCCGAATACCCAGTTGCCAAACTGCCCCGCTACGCTTTGCGGTATTAGCTGGTCCTTCAACTCGATGGTGAAGTAGCTGATGCACTTGCTGCCATCGACCACGTAGGGCTCGGTGATAGCCTGCGTGGGGCAAGCGTCGAGGCACTTGGTGCAGGTGCCGCAATAGTCGCGGATGGCGCCGTCGTATTCTAGCTCCACATCCACAATCAGCTCGGCGATGAAGTAGAAGGAGCCCGCGCCCGGCGTAATGAGGTTGGAATTCTTGCCGACCCACCCTAGCCCGCTCTTCTTAGCCCAGGCCTTGTCTAGCACCGGTGCCGAATCGACAAAGCAGCGCCCGCCCACCTCGCCGATATTGGCCTGCATGTCGGCCAGCAGCGTTTTGAGCTTGTCCTTGATGACGAAATGGTAGTCGCGCCCGTAGGCGTACTTACTGATTTTCAGCGTGTCATCGGGCTGGTGGTCTTCGGCCGGCGGGTAGTAATTGAGCAGCAGCGAAATCACCGACTTGGCGCCATCCACGAGCAGGCGCGGGTCGAGGCGCTTGTCGAAGTGGTTTTCCATCCAGGCCATTTTGCCGTGCATACCCTTTTTGAGCCAGTTTTCGAGGCGCGGCGCTTCTTCCTCCAAAAACTCTGCTTTGGAAATACCACAAGCCATGAACCCTAGCTCCGCCGCCCGGCGCTTGATATAAGGTGTCCATTCGGCGTGCAGTAACATGGGCTAGCGGGCAATTGAACCCCAAAGAAACGAAGAACGCGCCGCTAGGGGCGGCGCGTTCCGGGTGCGGTAGCGTGGACTTTGTAGTCCGCGTGTGCGTCAGGCAACGAGCGGACTAAAAGTCCGCTCTATAGTTTACGAGGTAATCTCGCCGAACAAATCGCCGTTGTTGCCGCGCAAGTGATTGGGCAACAGACGCCCCAAGTGTTGGTAAGCGGCCTCGGTAGCCTCGCGCCCCCTAGCGGTGCGCTTGATGTAGCCTTCCTGAATGAGGAAGGGCTCGTAGACTTCCTCGATGGTTTCGCCCTCTTCGCCGCAGGCCGTGGCGATGGTGCTAATGCCCACCGGGCCACCCTTGAACTTGTCGATGATGGTAGTAAGAATGCGCTTGTCCATGTCGTCGAGGCCGCGGGCGTCCACGTCGAGGGCGTTCAGCGCAAACTGGGCAATCTCCACCGTGATGGTACCATCCCCCTTGATTTGGGCAAAGTCGCGGGTGCGGCGCAGCAGGTTATTGGCGATGCGCGGCGTGCCCCGCGAGCGGCGGGCAATCTCGTAGGCCGCGTCTTCGTGGATAGGCGTTTGCAGAATCTCGGCCGAACGCAGCACAATGGTAGTCAGCAGCTTCGAGTCGTAATATTCGAGCCGAGCTGAGATACCGAAGCGCGCCCGTAGCGGTGCCGTAAGCATACCCGAGCGCGTGGTGGCGCCGATGAGCGTGAAGGGCGACAGCGAAATCTGCACCGAGCGGGCGTTGGGGCCCGAGTCGAGCATGATGTCGATGCGGTAGTCTTCCATCGCCGAGTACAGGTACTCTTCCACTACGGGGTTGAGGCGGTGAATTTCGTCGATGAAGAGCACATCGTGCGGCTCGAGGTTGGTGAGCAGGCCGGCGAGGTCGCTGGGCTTGTCGAGCACCGGGCCGCTGGTCATTTTGATGCCCGCGCCCAGCTCGTTGGCGATGATGTGCGAGAGCGTGGTTTTGCCCAGGCCGGGGGGGCCGTGCAGCAGCACGTGGTCGAGGGCATCGCCGCGCTGCTTGGCGGCAGCCACGAAGACTTTAAGATTTTCCAGAATCTTGTCCTGGCCCGTAAAGTCCTCGAAGCTTAGTGGCCGCAGCGCCTTGTCAATGTCCTTATCAGTGGCATCGAAATGTTCGTTGCCGCCGGTGATATAGGCTTCGCGCATAGTTGATAATGGTACGTTAGTAGGTGTCAGCTGCCCGTCGGCAACGGGCAATTAGCTAACCAAATTAGTTAGCAAAAAGCTCCCTGACCAGCCATAAACCTGGCGTTATTCGCGCGGCAGCAGCACTTCGATTTCGAGGTGCAGCCAGTCGTCTTCCCAGGCTTTGTGGGCTAGCCGGGCCGAGAGCGGATAGCCGGCATCGAGCAGGCGGGCCACCGTTTCGTTACGAATTTCGGGCAGATACCCTAGCCAGATGGCAGTCTTGTCATCGGCCGCGCCCGAGTGGACTTTCACGGCCCAGTCGTCGTACTTGCTGTCGGCTTCGCGCTCAAGGCGAAGCGTCTGACCGACTTTGAGCGACTTTTCCTGCTTGGGAAGTTCGGGGCGGTGGGAAGTGCCGGCAACCAGGCATTCCAGCAAAACGAGGGGCGTAGCGGGCTTCATGCGGGCAAATTACGCCCTAGCCCGCCAAACCACCGAAAACAGTACCGTAAAAAAGCCCGTCGTGCTGAGCACGACGGGCTTTGCTTAGGTTGGCTAGGGGTCAACTAGTCTTTCAGGTCACCGCCATCCACGTTGGGCTGGTCGAGACGGTCGGGGGCTTTGTTGCTATTTTGCTCGGTGTCGTGGCCACGCTGGCTGGCGCCCTGGCCGCTGCTGCCGATGTGAGCGGCTACGCCGTCGCTGGTGCCGTCTTCGGCCTGCACGTTGGGGTCAAAGTTGCCGTCGCCCGAGCGGGTGCGCAGGCGGTGGGCCAGGTCGGGGTCGGGGGCACCTTGGCGCATATCGTCGCCCTGCTCCAAATAGGCTTCTTTGTCATGCTCGCGGCGCTCCTGGCGGCGGGTTTCGGCGTTTTCGTGGGGCTGATATTCTTCTGCTTCGGTAGCCATGAGTGGAAAAGGAAAGGGTGTGGCTAGGGTGTACGCAGATAAGACATAGTCGTTGGGCTCAACGCTATACCGAAAGCTGCTGCCTCCTTACTGAAGGTATATTAGAAGCGCCTTCTTTTTCTGCGCAGCTTGCTTTACAAACTCTTGCAAGCTGTTAAAACTACTGGTCAGCCAGTTCTGCATCTCTGCTGGCTCCTCCTCCCATCCTCGTGGATAAAGTTCTAGCGCAGCCATCTTCTGACCATCATACAGATTGGCAAAATTCTGCTCAGTTATGACTGAAATAGCGTTGGCAAAGTTCTGTACTTTGCTAGCACGTATGCCCCTGGCTGGTCCATACCCCACATCGTGTTCTTCCTCATTACCAATTTGCTCGCCACCACTCAGCAAGTAGCAAACAGGCTCTACGCCCTCCCAGGCCGTACCGGTCAGCATAAAGTGTAGCCCATGCCAGGCTTTTTCAATATCCAACTCGTCCGTTGCTGGCACATCACTGTCAACAAAATCCAGTACTTCGTCGGGTTTGCTCAAAAAGGCCTCTAACTTTTTCTCGTCAAGCTGACGAAGAATACCAGTCATACTCATCTTGCCAACAACCTGGTTTATACTACCTTAGAATATCTACTCCTTATTTAAACGCCTGAATACCCGTAATATCCGCCCCCGTGATGAGCAAGTGGATATCGTGCGTGCCCTCGTAGGTCACCACCGATTCGAGGTTCATCATGTGGCGCATGATGGGGTACTCGCCCGTGATGCCCATGCCGCCGTGAATCTGGCGGGCCTCGCGGGCCACGTGCAGAGCCATCTCGACCGAGTTGCGCTTAGCCATCGAGATTTGGGCGCTGGTGGCCTTGCCTTCGTTTTTGAGCACCCCTAGCCGCCAGGCGAGTAGCTGGGCCTTGGTGATTTCGGTAATCATTTCGGCGAGCTTTTTCTGCTGAAGCTGAAAGCTGGCGATGGGCTTACCGAACTGCTCGCGCTGGAGCGAGTATTTCAGGGCCGACTCGTAGCAGTCGATGGCCGCGCCGATGGCGCCCCAGGCAATGCCGAAGCGGGCCGAATCGAGGCAGCTGAGCGGACCTTTCAGGCCTTCTACATTGGGCAGAATATTCTCTTTGGGAATCCTGACGTTGTCGAACACCAGCTCACCGGTGATGCTGGCGCGCAGGCTCCATTTATTGTGAATTTCGGGCGTGGTAAAGCCTGCCATGCCACGCTCCACGATGACGCCTTTGATGCGGCCCTGCTCATTTTTGGCCCACACCACGGCCACCTGGCACTCGGGCGAGTTACTTATCCAAAGCTTGGCGCCATTCAGGATAAAGTCGTCGCCGTCGGCTTTGATGTTGGTGGTCATGCCACCGGGGTTCGAGCCGTGGTCGGGCTCGGTGAGGCCGAAGCACCCTAGCCACTCGCCGCTGGCCAGCTTGGGCAGAAACTTACGCCGCTGCTCCTCCGAGCCATATTGGTAAATGGGAAACATCACCAGTGAGCCCTGCACCGAGGCCGTGGAGCGCATGCCCGAGTCGCCGCGCTCAATCTCCTGCATGATGAGGCCGTAGCTGATGTAATCGAGCCCGCCGCCGCCGTATTCCTGCGGAATGGTGGGGCCGAACGCGCCCACGTCGCCAAACTTGCGCACGATTTCGGAGGGGAAATGCGCGTCTTGCGCCCACTTCTCGATGCTGGGCGAAATCTCCTTTTTCACGAAGTCGCGGATGCTCTGGCGCACGAGGATGTTCTCCTCGGTGAGCAGGCCGTCGAGGTCAAAATAATCGGTGAAGCCGTTGGCGTTGGTGCTGCCTTTTTGGGCAGTGTGGGCTTTGGATTCGGGCGAGAGCACGTCGGCAATGGAAGACATGGCGGGGCGGGATGGTAGTTGGACAAATGTAGCGCGGACTTTCAGTCCGCATTTGGCTTAAAACCCCAGCTTGCCCCGAGTAGTGCGCGGCGCAGACTACAAAGTCCGCGCTACATCGACTGTGAGCGCAATTTCCTCTCCTACCCTAGCCAGCCCGCTCACCTCGACCTCGGCGCCGCCCGGCAGCTGCACGCGCAGCCGCCCGCCCGGCAGCGCGGCCAGCACGCGGCCCACTACCCTAGCCGGCGCGGCCGGCGCCACGGGCGGCCCCACGCGGCGCACCTGGCCAAGGTCCAGCTCCAGCACGCGGTCGGCGAGCCGGTTTATTTCGGCCAGGTCGTGGCTGATGAGGATGGTGGTGAGCTCGAACTGCCGGTGTACCGCGGCCAGCACTTGTTGCAGGCGCAGGCGCGTGGGCAGGTCGAGGGCCGCCAGCGGCTCGTCGAGCAGCAACAGGCGCGGGCGGCGGGCCAGGGCGCGGGCCAGCGCCACGCGCTGCTGCTGGCCGCCCGAGAGCACGGCCGGGCGACGGGCGGCCAGCTCGGTCAGCTCCAGGCTTTCCAGCAAGTCCGTGATAATCTGGCTAGCCCCGGCTTGGCCGCTGGCGGCGAAGGTCAGGTTTTCGCGCACCGTCATATTTGGAAATAAGGCGTAGTCCTGAAAAACAAAGCCTAGCGGGCGCTGCTGGGGCGGCAACCACTGGCGGCGCTCCCGACTGTACCAGGATTGGCCGGCGGCCTGAATAAAGCCGCCATCGGGCCGGTCGAGGCCGGCTAGCAGGCGCAGCAGCGTGGTTTTGCCCGCGCCGCTGGGGCCGCTGATGGCCAGCAGCTCGCCGGGCGCCAGGGTCAGGCGCACATCCAGGGTGCGCGGGCCGGCGGCGGTGTGCAGGGCTTTGAGGAGGTGAAAATCGAGCACGAGCTTTCTTTTTACGACAAGCGGGCGGCGTCGCGCCGGGTAAACCAGTAGAGCGCCACCAAAATGACGAAGGCCACGCCCAGCAGCGTAAATGCGTAGGCATTGGCTTGGTCATAATGCAGGCTTTGCACCTCGTCGTAGATGGCGATGGACGCCACGCGGGTGCGGCCCGGCAGGCTCCCGCCTATCATCAGCACCACCCCAAACTCGCCCAGCGTGTGGGCAAAGGTGAGCACCACACCATTGAGCAGGGCGGGCCGCATATTGGGCAGCAGCACGCGCCACAGCGTGGTGCCGCGCGACTTGCCCAGCGTATAAGCCGCCTCGCGCAGCGAGCGCGGCACCTGCCCAAACCCCGCCTGCAACGGCTGCACCATAAACGGCAGGCTGTACACCAGCGACCCTAGCAGGATACCCGGAAAGGTAAAATTCAAACTCACGCCCAGCTTGTCAATCAGAAATCGCCCCAGCGCGCTGCTATCGCTGAACGCCACCAGCAGGTAAAACCCGATAACGGTGGGCGGCAGCACTAGCGGCAGGCTCACCACGGCCTCGGCCAGCGGCTTGAGGCGGCCGCGCCAGCTAGCCAGCGCATAGGCCAGCGGCAGGCCCAGCACCAGCAGCAGCGCTGTGGTGCTGGCAGCCAGGGCTAGGGTCAGGCGCAGGGTTTGCCAGTAATCGGGGGGCACTTCTTTTGAGTTATGAGTTAGAAATTATGCGTTGTGAGTTGGCTTTTAAGGCGCAACAACCGCTAAAACGCTTGTCATGCTCATCTGTCATCCGCGCATGACAACTGGGATTTTCCGCTTGACGACCAGGCTTTTTAGCATTCATCTCACAGACCGAAACCGTATTTTTTCAATGCCTGCCTGGCTACCGGGCTAGCCATGAAGGCGGCGAAGGCGCTGGCCGTGGCATTGCCAGCGGCGCGTTTCAGCACCACGTAGCTTTGCTGCAAGGGCGTGTGCGCCGCGGCCGGAATGAGGTAGAAGCGCCCGGCCCGGCGCAACTCGGGGCTGAGGGCTAGCGAGTAGGCCAGCACGCCCACCTCGGCGGCGCCAGTGGCGGCGTACTGGGCCGTTTGGCCGATGTTTTCACCAAATATGAGCTTGGATTTTACCTGGTCGTAGAGCTTGTAGGTGCGCAGGGCTTCTTCGGCGCGGCGGCCGTAGGGGGCGTGGGCGGGGTTGGCGATGGCCACGTGCATTACCTGGGGGGCTAGCAGCGTGTTCATACCTTTGGCGCTGGGGTTCAGCTTCTTGCTCCACAGCACGAGGCGGCCCAGCGCGTAGGGCTGCGGCGCGGTGGCCGTGCGGCCGGCCTGTTGCAAGCGCCGTGGGTACTCGCTGTCGGCCGAGAAAAACAGGTCGAACGGCGCGCCGTGGCTGAGCTGCTCGTAGAACTTGCCCGACGAGCCGTAGACCACCGTAGCCCGCGCCTGCGGGTGCTGGCGGTTGAAAATCGTGACCAGCGAATCGAGCACGTACTTGAGGTCGGCGGCGGCGGCAATGGTGATGGGCGCCGGCCCGGCCGGGGCTGGCGGAGCCGCCCGCGCGGGCAACCAGCCGCTCAGCAGCAACAAGGCAAAAAGAAAACGAGGCATGCAGGGCTAGCGGCAACCGGGTGCTACCGTTATATACCCAAAGATACAGCCCTGCCCGGCGCAAGGTTTTGCCCCCGCATAAGTGCGGCTGCCAACCGGCCAGGCCTTATCTAGCACCGGCCTGCTCGTACTTGCAGACTCACTCTGCCCTTTTTAGCATGGAACACTACCAAGACCTGATTCGAAAAGTGTACGCGGCCTTCAACGACCGCGATATTCCCACTATCCTCGCCGCCTTGCATCCGCAGGTGCGCTGGTCGAGGGCCTGGGAGGGCGACTACGCCACCGGCCACGACGAGGTGCGCGCCTACTGGCTGCGGCAGTGGCAGGAGCTAAACCCGCGGGTGGAACCCACTGGCTTTCAAGAGCGCGCCGATGGCCGGCTGGCAGTGGCCGTGCACCAGGTAGTGCACGATGTGCAGGGCCAGCTGCTGTTCGACGGCCCGGTGCGGCACGTCTACACCATTCAGGACGGCCTGTTCAAGCAAATGGATATCGAGCAGGTATAGCCCGGAAAAGGGCCTAGCCAAAAGCCCGGCCGCAGAACGGTCGGGCTTTTGGCAAATCGGCTAGGCCACCATTACCAGCGTAAATTCAGCGAAGCCAGGAAATTCTGGCGGGCCTGCGGGTAGTAGTAGCTGAAATACTGCGCCTGGCCGCCGCTGAGGTAGCCGTAGGTATAGCCGTTATTCACGTAGGTGGCGCCCAGCACATTGTTGAGCACGGCGGCTAGCTCGATTTCGCGCAGGCCCAGCTTTTCGGGGTGCCAGAGGTAGCGGGCGCGCACATCCTGCACGTAGTAGCTCGGAATGCTGCGGGCGTCGGTGGCCGTGTTGTCGAGGTACTGGCGGCTGGCGTAGCGGGCCAGCGTGGCCAGGCGCAGGCCGGGCAGCAGCTCATACTCCAGGGTGTAGGCGAAGGTGAGGGCGGGCGAAAACGAGATATCGGTCTGCTTGAACTCGGTGCCGCGCTCGCCGCCGTTGTCGTAGTCGGCCAGGTAGTCGGTGTAGTTATTGATTTTGTTGCGGCTGACGGTAGCCGTGGGACTGAAGGTGAAACCCTTAGCCAGCAACGCGGCGGCCTGCAGCTCGATGCCGGTGCGGTACGAATCGCGCACGTTGGTGTGGATGGGGTTGCCCACGTCGTCGAGATGGCCGCTCAGCACGAGCTGGTCGCGGTACACCATCAGGTAGTAGTTGGCCGACCACTGAAACGGCCCCGTGGTGCGGCGCAGGCCCACTTCCAGGTTGTGCAGCTTCTCCGAGGTGGGGCGGCGGGCGGCGGGCGTGTCGGTGTAGTCGGTGCGGGTGGGCTCGCGCTGGGCCAGCGCGTAGGAGGCATAGGCCGCCACCGCCGGGGCTAGCTGGTAGGTGAGGCCGCCCTTGGGGTTCAGAAAGTTAAAGTTGATGGTTTGCTGGCTTTTGCCGCCGCCAGGGCTGCCATCGGGGGCAAACAGCTCGTAGGCCACGTGCCGAAACTGCACGTCGCCGAAGGCCGAGAGCTTCTCGCCCAGCGCCACCGTGGCCCGCAGGTAGGTGTTCACATCGAGCTTGTGCGCATTGGGTTCCGAGGCGTAGGGCGTGCCGGTTTCGGGAATATTGTTGCCACGCTGGGCCCAGGTCAGCTCATCATAGTGCTGGCCGCGGTAGCCCACCACGGCCCCGCCCAGCGTGGCCTCGCTGAGCACGCCGCCGGCCGTGGGCCGCAGCTGCAAGGCGTAGGTAGCGCCGTAGAGGTCGGTTTTGAGCCAGCGTCGCCGGATAACGTCGGTGGTGGTGAGCGTGTCGAAGCCGCCGCCCGTGCGCGGCTGGTACACCGGCCCCGAGATGCCGTACTGCGCAAAATCCTGGTTGGCCTTGTACTCCTCGTAGTAGCCGCCGCCGCGGGTCCAGAAGGGCGTCACGCTCAGGTTGAGCTTGGACGTTAGCTGCCGCGAAATCAGGAATTGGTAGTAATCCTGCTGGTAGTTATCGGTCTGGTTTTTATAAGCCGGCTGGTGCTGGCCGTAGTCGGTGCCCGACTCGTTGTAGCGGCGGTTTTTGGTCAGCAGCGAGTCCGCTAGCCCAAACCACGACTGGTAAGTGGTTTCGTAGCCCGTAATGATGAGCGCCCGCAGCAGCGTTTTTTCATCCGAATACGTGCCGGCCAAATACAGCGATTTCAGCCGCGACCAGCCCCGGTCGATGTAACCCTCGCTCTGCACCCGCGAGGCGCGGGCATCGAGCGTGAAGTGGCCATTGAGGAGGCCCGTACCGGCCGCCACGGTCGTTTTCCAGGTGCCAAATGAGCCGGCCGAGTTGTTAATTTCGGCGTAGGCTTTGGGCCGCAGCCCCAGCGTTTCCACGTTGAGGCTAGCCCCGAAGGCGCCTGCGCCGTTGGTGCTGGGGCCCGCGCCGCGCTGCACCTGAATGCTCTGGATAGAGCTAGCCAGGTCGGGCAAATCGACGAAGAACACGCCGTGGCTTTCGGCCTCATTCACCGGCACCCCGTTGAGCGTCACGTTGATGCGGGTGCCATCGGTGCCCCGGATGCGCAGCGCGGTATAGCCTACGCCGGTGCCCGCGTCGGAGGTCGTAACTACGCTAGGGGTCTGGTCGAGCAGGTAGGGCAGGTCCTGGCCGAAGTTGCGGGCTTGCAGCTGCTCGCGGCTCACGTTTTGGTAGGTGGTGGCGGTGCGCTCGTTGGCGCGGGTGGCCGTCACCACGGCTTCGGGCGTGAGGTTGCGGGCCGTGCGCAGGGCTAGCGGCGCCAGCTGCTGGGCTTCGGGCCGGCCCTGCACGGGCTGGCTGATGGTTTCAAAACCTACGAAGCGCACCTGCAAAGTGTGCGCGCCGGCCGGCACGGCGGGCAGCACAAAGCGCCCGCTGGCGTCGGTAACGGTGCCGATGGTGGGCTGGTCGGCGAGCACCACGGTGGCGCCGGGCAGCGCGGCGCCCGTAGCAGCATCGGTGAGCTGGCCGGCTACGAGGCCTTGCGCCCACACCGGAGCGGCCGCCAGCGCCAGCAGCGCCGTGCCCGCGAGGAGTACAGTTTTCAAAATAAAAGCGACAAAAAGCAGCACGCGCCCGCCCGCCAGGGGTCGGCGCGCGGGCAAAATCGTTCGCGGATTGTTTTTTCCCGACGCCAGCATTACCTGGTTCCGGTTCGATGGGTGTTATCTCAGCCAGCGCAGTTTTACCCGACCAGCACCCCTAAACAGGCCGCAAAGATACGCCCTGGCGCGGGCTAGCCCGGCACGGGCGTAAGGAGCTTGCGTGGTTGGTTGGCAATCAGCTATCTTAGCATAAGGCGGCAGCCCACAACGTGAGCCCGGTGCTTTGCGTTGGGAGTAAGCCGCCCGCCACCTTTTTCCTTGAGTAGTCGCTATCGGCCCTTCGTTTATGCACCAGCTTCTTTGCGCTCTGTTTTTGCTGGCCGTGTTCACCTTCTTTCTGGTGATACCGAAGCGGCGGCGCGTGCCGCCCCCGCCGCCCCCCTCCTCGGGCGGCGACGATGGCGGCGGCGAGCCCCACGACCCCGGCCTGCCCGATATTGACCTGCCGCCCGGCATCTCGCGCCCCATCAACGACTGGGAGCCCGACTATAATAAGCGGCCGGTCGAGGTGTAAGAATCTACAATAAAAAACTGTCAGGCTGAACGCAGCGAAGCATCTTGCTCGCATTGTTGGGATTAACAACCCTAGCGCTACGACCAAGATGCTTCCCTGCGTTCAGCCTGACAGTTTTTTTAGCTTCGATGAAGCTAGCCAATCTCAATCGTGTAGCTCACGTCAAACATCTGGCTGGGCGCCAGGGACAAAATCCCTTCCTTCTCGCTCAGCTCCTGCGGCGGACCCACGGGGCTAGCCACGCCCTGCCAGGGCTCGATGCACACGAAGCTGGCACCGGGGCCTTTGGTCCAGAGGCCGAGGTAGGGAAAGCCGTTGAACTGCATCCGCACGAAGTGGGGAGATTTATTTGAGCGAAGCATAATCCAGCTAAAACTATCTGTAAACTTATCTAGCTTAAACACAAGCGCATCATCAGCAAACAGTTCATAGGTCAAAGGCAGTGCTTCACCATCATCCGTCAACTCATGATTAGACAAGGGAACTACCTGTGTTTCGCCAGTCCGCAAACCGCCTTTTAGCAGTTGGCGCTCTAAAGGGTTCGGCGGATTACCTATTTCAAAGAAATAATCTTCGAACTGCTCGCCCGCCTCGGGCCGCAGCGGACAATTGAAGGCCGGGTGCGCCCCGATGCTGAACAGCAAATCGTGGCCCGCCGCGGCGGGGTTGCGCACGTGCCAGCCCACGGTGAGCACGCTGCCCCGCAGCTCGTAGCGCACGCGCAGCTCAAACTCAAACGGGTACTCGGCCTTGGTAGCCGCATTGGCCATGAGCTGCAAGGTGAGGCTAGCGGCATCCTGGTGAATGACCGTAAACTCCTGGTCGCGGGCGAAGCCGTGCTGCGGCAGATTCAGCGGCTGGTCGTGGAGGAGGTACGTATTCTCGGGGAGCTTGCCCACTATCGGGAACAGCAGCGGCGCGTGGCGCGCCCACTGCGCGGGGTCGGCCTGCCAGAGGTATTCGCGGCCGCTGGCCAGGTCGGTGAAGCTGGTAAGCTCGGCGCCGTGGGTAGCTATTTCGACGCGGGCAGTGGCGGAGGTTAGCGTAGGCATGGCAGGAGAGTTAAGCTGAAGCTTGCGGGGAAGTGGCTGCAAACTATACGCAAGATGGCTGGCTAGCGCTTGCCCACCAGTGCATCTATGGCTGCCACGGCCTGCGCCAGGCGCTCGGTGGCTAGCCCCTTTATTTCTACGAAGGGCCAGCCGCGCGCTAGTAGCTCAGCCCGATATAGGGCGTAGAACTGCCAGCGCTGAGCCGGGTCGGGGTGCTCGCGCAGGGGGTCGGGCGTCCAGGGCAGGTCGGGGGCCAGCAGCAGCGTGAGGGCGTAGCGCGGGCTAGCCAGCGCGGCCAGCACCCAGGCCGGGCAGGCGCCGAAGGCGTTTTCGGCCCAGATTTTCAGCACCAGCAAATCGGTGTCGCAAAAGAGTAGGTGGCTAGCCAGGCTGGCGGCCGCGTCTTCGGCCGCCAGCTGGCCGTGGGCAATGGCTTCGAGGTCGGCCAGCGCGTAGCCAGCCCCGTTTGCTTCCAGGTAGTGCCGGGCATACTCGGGCACGAAACGGGTGCCGTAGTGCGCGGCCAGCTGCGCGGCCAGCGTGCTTTTGCCCGCCGATTCGGGGCCGGTGAGGGAGATGCGGTGCATGGCATGCGGCCCTAGGCGTAAACAGCGGGCTTTTTGGCTTCGCGCAGCCACTCCCAGTAGCCATAGGCGGCGAGCACCGTCAGCAGGGCATACAGCAGGCTGCTCAGGGCCGCGTCGCGGTGCCAGTAAATGCCGACGTACACGACATCGACCGCAATCCAGAGCGGCCAGTTTTCGAGCTTCCGCCGCGACAATAAGTACTGCGCCACCAGGCTCACGGCGGTAGTGCTGCTGTCGTAGTAGGGCACCGCGGCGTCGGTGTAGCGCGCCAACAGGTAGCCCACGCCTACGGCATAGGCTACGGCAAACGCCACCAGCCCCCCCCAAAGCTGCGCCGATGTGCGGGTGATGGGTTGCTCCGCCGTCGCTTCGCCCGCGGTGCCCTCCCGCCGCAGCCAAGCCCGCCACCCGTACACCGCCAACACGACGAAGGCTACCTGCAAGCCCGCGTCAGAATAGATTTTACGCTCCAGCAGAAAAACAAAATACAGGATGCACGCCACGATGGCCACCGGAAAATTCCAGATGGAATTGCGGGCAGCTAGCCACACGCAGACCACCGTAGTTACTACGGCAGCGGTTTCGAGCGGGCTGGTAGTGCGAAGGGCAACCAGCAGCTGGGCTGGCAGGTGAACGAGGTCGAAGGACATAAGCAACGCGCAAAACGGCCCGCAAGGTAGCCGGCTAGGGTACTTTTGCACCATGCTGCCCGACCTCACCCCCGCCGCCCTGCACGCCCGCCTCGCCGCCGGCGAAGACATCCAGCTCATCGACGTGCGCGAGGAAATGGAGTTTGACTACTGCCGCATTGCGGGCAGCGTGCTTATTCCGCTGGGCGAGGTGCCGCGCCGGGCCGCCGAAATCCGCACCACGGGGCCGGTGGTGCTCATCTGCCACCACGGCGTGCGCTCGGCGCAGGCGCTGGGCTACTTGCAGCACCGGCTAGGGTATGAGAATCTGCTTAACTTGAGAGGCGGCATCGATGCCTGGAGCCTGCAAGTAGACCCTAGCGTGGCGGTGTACTGAGTAGTACTTTAAGCGAGGGACATCATGCAGCGCGCAGTGAAGCATCGCGCGTAGTGCAGTAACTTCTGGCATTTGATTTTACTGAGCCACCCGAGATGCTTCGCTGCGCGCTGCATGACGTTCTTCCTTATTTCTAACTCCCTCCCATGCCCCAGGAACCTACCCTAGCCAGCCGCCTGGCCCTGCGCGAGCGCCCCACCGGCCAGCCGCTGATGCACCAGGAATGGGGCGACCTGCTCTTTATGCACTGGCCCGTGCCGGCCGAATTAATTCAGGCGCAGCTGCCCGGCCGCCTGCAAGTTGACTTGCACGAAGGCCAGGCCTGGATAGGCGTGGTGCCCTTCCGGATGTGGAACGTGCGCAGCCGCGTGACGCCGCCCGTGCCCGGCGTGCGCGAGTTTTTGGAGCTGAACGTGCGCACCTACGTGCACCTCGACGGCGTGCCCGGCGTGTGGTTTTTCTCGCTCGATGCCAGCAACCCGCTGGCCGTGTGGGCAGCGCGCACGTTTTTTCATTTGCCTTATTTTCGGGCGCAGCTCAAGCTGGAGCGGCCCGCCCCCGAGCGGCTGCACTGCATCGGGCACCGCGTGCACAACGGTGCGCCCGAGGGGCGTTTTACCGCCACCTGGCAGCTGGGCGAGGCCTTGCCACCTACCGAGCCCGGCTCGCTGGCTTTCTTCCTGACGGAGCGCTACGCGCTGTACGCGGCCGGCGGCATGGGGCCGGGGCGCGGCGACAAGCTCTACCGGGGCCGCATTGCGCACCACCCCTGGCCGCTGCGCGCCGCCGAGCTGCTGCACTACGGCTCCGACCTGGTGGAGGGCCACGGCCTGCCCACGCCCGAGGGCGCGCCGGTGCTGCACGCCGGCGGCCCGCTGAGCGTGGATTTGTGGCGCCTGCAGCGGGTGTAAGCGCGTAGGGTGAGCTTCAGCTTGCCGTTTTATAGACCATCTGCCTACTCTTTACCGGCAAGCTAACCCTTGCCCTACACGCTCGGCTAGCTAAGGCTTGCCGCACCTTTGCGCTCGTGTTTAGACTACCTCCCTATCCCGACCTGCCCGTTGTAGCCGCCCTGCCCGAGCTGCTGGCGGCGCTCGAAACCAACTCGCGCGCCGTGCTGGAGGCGCCGCCCGGTGCGGGCAAAACCACGGTGGTGCCGCTAGCCCTGCTGGCCGCCGCGTGGCGCCCGGCCCACCAAAAAATACTAGTGCTGGAGCCGCGCCAGCTGGCCACCCGCGCCGCCGCCGCTCGCCTGGCCCAGCTGCTGGGCGAGCCAGTGGGCCGCACCGTGGGCTACCGCGTGCGCCTCGACAGCAAAGTGAGCGCCGACACGCGCCTCGAGGTCATCACCGAAGGCATCCTGACCCGGATGCTGCAAGACGACCCCGCGCTGGAAGATGTGGCCTGCGTGGTCTTCGACGAGTTTCACGAGCGCAGCCTTAACGCCGACCTGGGGCTAGCCCTGGCCCTCGACGCGCAGGCCGTGCTGCGGCCCGAGCTGCGCCTCGTGCTGATGTCGGCCACGCTGGAGGCGCAGCGGCTGGGGCAGTGGCTGCCCGCGCCGGTGGTATCGTCGGCGGGCTTCTTGTTTCCGGTCGAAACCCATTACCTCGACCCGCGCCGCGCCGCCGCCCTGCCCAACAAGCCCGGCGAGCGGCTGGCCGAATTGGTACCTAGCCAGGTGCGCGAGGCCCTAGCCCGGCACGCCGGCGACGTGCTCGTCTTCCTGCCCGGCGTGGCCGACTTGCAGCGCGTAGACCGCAAGCTCGGCGACAGCCTGCCCGCTCATACCGACCTGCACCTGCTGCACGGCGAGCTGCCGCTCGAAGCCCAGGACGCCGCCCTGCGCCCCGCCCCGGCCGGCCGCCGCAAGGTTATTCTGGCCACCAGCATCGCCGAAACCAGCCTCACCATCGAGGGCGTGCGGGTGGTGGTGGATGGCGGCTTTGCGCGGGTGCCACGCTTTGCGCCGCGCACCGGCTTCACCTCGCTCGAAACCGTGCCCGTGGCCCGCGCCGCCGCCGACCAGCGCCGGGGCCGCGCCGGCCGCCTCGCCCCCGGCACCTGCTACCGCCTTTGGACGGAGGCCGAACACCACAGCCTGCCCGCCCACCGCCCGCCCGAAATCCACACCGCCGACCTCAGCGGCCTCGTGCTCGAGCTGGCCCTGTGGGGCGCCAGCGACCCCACCAGCCTGCGCTGGCTCGACGTGCCGCCCGCCGCCGCCGTGGCCCAGGCGCGCGAGCTATTGGTGCGACTAGGAGCTTTGGAAGGAATTAAAAATGATAAATTAAAAATTAAAAATGAGCCGCTTGGCACAACTACTTCCAATGTTGAGCCGCTCACTTTTAATTCTCGATTTTTAATTTTTAATTCAACGCCGCACGGCCGCCAACTCGCCAAATTGGGCCTGCCGCCGCGCCTGGGCCACCTGGTAGTGCGCGGCGCGGCGCTGGGTCACGGCCCCGCCGCTGCCGCCCTGGCCGCCCTGCTCGCCGAGCGCGACCTACTGCGCTGGGCTAGCCCCACCGACCCGCGCCCCCTGCCGCCCGACCTGCGCCTGCGCCTTGAAGCCCTGGCCAGCGGCCGCGCGCCGCTGGCGGGGTTAGCCCTGCACCACGCCACGTTGCAGCGCGTGCGCGACGTGGCCCGCCACCTGCAAAGCCGCCTGCCCAACGGCAGCCCGCCAGCCCCGCGCAGCCAGGAGCTAGCCAGCGCGCCCGTGGGTCTGCTCACGGCCCTGGCTTACCCCGACCGGCTGGCCCAGCGCGAGGCGCCCGACCGCCTGCGCCTCGTAACCGGCCAGCGCGTGAGTTTGCGCACCGAAGACGTGGACCCGCAGGCCGAGTTCTTCGCGGTGGCCCACCTGGCGGGCACGGCCGCCCAGCCCCGCGCTACCTTGGCCGCCCCGCTCGACCGCGAGGAGCTGGAGGCGGCCTTTGGCGAGCAAATCACGACCACCGAGGAAGTGCGCTTTGACCCCGCCACCCAGCGCGTGAGCGGCCGCCGCGTGCGCCGCCTGGGCGCCCTGCTGCTCGAAGAAAAAACCATCGGCCAGCCCAATGCCGAGCTGGTAACGCAGGCGCTGCTCGGCTATTTGCAGGAGGCCGGGCTAGCCAAGCTCAACTGGACGCCCGCCGCACGCCAGCTGCAGCAACGGCTCGAATTTGTGCGCCAGCACCTGGGCAACCCGGAGCCCGAGCGGTGGCTAGCCTTCGACGAAGCCGCGCTGCTCGCCGACTTGCCTACTTGGCTAGCCCCGCACCTGGCTGGCCTCAAAAGCCTCGACCAGGTGCAGCGCCTCGACCTGCTGGAGCCGCTGCTGGCGCGCCTGCCCGGCGGCTGGGCCCAGCGCCAGGAACTCGACCGGCTGGCCCCCACGCACCTCGAAGTGCCCAGCGGCTCGCACGTCACCCTCGACTACACCGACCCCGCCGCGCCGGTGCTGGCTGTGAAGCTGCAGGAGCTGTTTGGCCTCGTCGAAACGCCCACCGTGGCGGGTGGGCGCGTGCCGCTGCTGCTGCATTTGCTCTCGCCGGGTGGCCGGCCCGCGCAGGTGACGCGCGATTTGCGCAGCTTTTGGGAGAAGGGCTATTTTGAGGTGCGTAAAGACCTGAAAGGCAAGTACCCACGCCACCCGTGGCCCGATGAGCCGATGAAACACATTCCCACCAAACTCACCAAAAAGCGCCTCGGAACGTCCTAGAACCCCCACTGATAGTACAAGGGGTTCATTGCGTAGTACATAAAAAGTTGTGCTAGTATAAAATAAAGTGCCTTGCTGCGACCACAGGGCACTTTGCGAGTGCAAATCACCCTTGTTGAGCAATTTGCTGCTCTTTGTGCCCGGCGGCTCGTTGCGGCGGGACGAGACTGTCGCAATGAGCCTAGCCAGCGAAACGAGCAACCGGAACTGCGGTCTGCGGGCCGTAGCGGGCGGGCAAACAATTGGGCGCCTTTTCGCGTCTTAGCGCCACTGTTTTTCCGTTTCTAATTTCTGTATCCATGACCAAGCATTGGTTTATTACCGGCGTGAGCACTGGCTTCGGCAAGCACCTCGCCGAGCTTGCCCTCTCGAAGGGCGACAAGGTTGCCGCCACTTTCCGCCAGCAAGAGCAGGCCGACGAATTCACCCAGAAAGCCGGCGCCAACGGCATTGGCCTGGTAGCCGACGTGGCCGATGAGGCCGCCGTTAAAAAGGCCGTGGCTGATGCCATCGGCAAGCTCGGCCACCTCGATGTGGTGGTGAATAATGCCGGCTACGGTTCGATGGGGCCCATCGAGGAAGTACCTGAAGAAGAGGTGCAGCGCCAGTTCGACATCAACGTGTTTGGGCCGCTGCGGGTGCTGCGCGCCGTGCTGCCCCATCTGCGCGAGCGTAAGAGCGGCCACATACTCAACATCACGAGCATCGGCGGGCTGCGCACGTTCCCCGGCGTGGGCATTTACAATGCCTCTAAGTTTGCTCTCGAAGCCATCGGCGAGAGCCTGGAGCAGCAGGTGAAGCCGCTCGGCATCAAGGTCACCAACGTGGAGCCTAGCGGCTTCCGCACCGACTGGGCCGGGCGCTCGGCCACGTTTACCGAGCCGGCTATCGAAGATTACCGCCCCACCGCCGGCAAGAACATGGCCGATATTCAGGGCTACAGTGGCCAGCAGCCCGGCGACCCCGAGCGCGCCGCCCAGGCCATGTTTGACCTCGTGCGCATGGACAACCCGCCCGTGCACCTGCCGCTAGGCAAGGCCGCCGTAAAAGGCGCACTCGATAAGTTTGCCACCATTGCCAAGGAAGTGGAGCAGTACGCCCACATCGGCAATGGGGCCGACTTTCCGAGCTAGCCAGCTCAGTGATTTAACTCAGTAGACGAACCCACGAATCGTCATGCTGAACGCAGTGAAGCATCTTGCTCGCCTCGTTGGATACTACTCTCAACGGTGTGAGCAAGATGCTTCACTGCGTTCAGCATGACGATTTTGTTGTTAAAACACCCGCTCTGACCAGTATCGTACCCGTACCTTCACCCCATGCCCACTTCGACTCCGCCCGCTGCCAACGACTTCGAAGCCCAGAGTTGGCAGCACCTGCAGGACCTGCTGTTCCGCGAAACCTGGGATGCTCGCCTGGGGCGTTTCCGCTCGCCGTTTGTGTACCGCGGCATGCGCAGCTTCGGCTATACGCTCAGCACCAGTTTGCAGCGGCTAGGCGGCAACTACGCCACTCTAGAGCACCACCTGCTGCGTAACTTTCGCAAGTATGCCCGTGACACCACCACGCCGCCCAGCGCCACCGTGTGGGACTGGCTAGCCCTGGCCCAGCACCACGGCCTGCCCACGCGCCTGCTCGACTGGACCTACTCGCCCTACGTGGCCCTGCACTTTGCCACCGACGACCTCAATGCCTACCACCAGGATGGTATTATCTGGGCCCTCAACTACGTGAAGGCCGCCGAGCACCTGCCGCCCATTTTGCGCGAGGCGCTGGCTAGCGAGGGCTCCAATGTTTTCACCACCGAGCTGCTGGCCCCTACCCTACCCAGCTTGCCCACACTGTCGGGCCTGCAGACCGAGCCATTTGTACTTTTTCTGGAGCCGCCGTCGCTCGATGCGCGTATTGTGCACCAGTACGCGCTGTTTTCGCTCATGAGCACGCCCGAGGCCATGCTGCACACCTGGCTCATTCAGCATCCCGAATTGTACTTTCGCATTCGCCTGCCCGCCCGCCTCAAGTGGGAAGTGCGCGACAAACTCGACCAAGCCAACATCACGGAGCGCGTGCTGATGCCCGGCCTGGGTGGCCTGAGCCAATGGCTGCACCGGCATTATTCGGCTGCCCAAGGTCGACCCGCCACCGGCGAGGGTGCCGAATTGCCGGGCTGATTTCAACCATTCGAAAGCTTCAGACTGTCATTCAGCGAGAATACTAGCGCACTGAGCGATTTTTATGGCGTGCCTATCCGCTCCCTATATTAATTTTGTATTGTAATTATTGCGCAGCGGCTCGCTTTTTGCTCCTCTCCACTTCGCAATAAGGCCTAGCGGCGGAACCCCGTTCCGCGCCCAGCCCGTCAGTATCGCGCCGGCCTAGCCGGCTCACCGAGTTGGTTTTCTTGTGGAAAAGGAACCTGTTGGAAAGGCTCGTCCCGCTTGGGGCGAGTCTTTTTTGTTTATGCCCCTAGCAAAATGGGGACACCGCGCGTGGCGGCATCCCCATTGGGTACGCTTGGTGAGGCAGCGGCTAGTGCCAGTGGGCTGCGCTAGTAGCCGCGGCCGGGTCCCCGACCGTAGCCAGGCCCAGGACCGGGCCGACCTGGTCCCCGGCCCCGCGGGCCCCGTGGACCACGGTCGTGGTCATGAACAACGCAGGAGCTGAGTGTGAGCGACCCTAGCACGACCAGGGGCAAAATGCGACGAAGCAATAACTGTAACATAATACAAGGCTGAGTAAAGCGGTAAGGAATTGTTCCTTGGCTGCTTGATTAAACGAGAAGAAGAAGCACAGAGTTAACGCGTTGGTCGAGTGATTTACCCTCTTGCTAGGCAAACGCGCCGTATATTTGTCTGGCAATAAGGTTTTCTGCTAAACCCCCTGTTGCTATGGCCGACCACGCCACCCCCAAAATCGCCTTCGAGGCCCTGACCTACGACGACGTACTGCTGCTGCCCGCTTACTCGGAGGTGCTTCCCCGCGACTGCGACCCCGGCACCCAGCTCACTCCCAGCATCCGCCTGCACCTGCCGCTCATCTCGGCCGCTATGGATACTGTGACCGAAGCCGACATGGCCATTGCGCTGGCGCAGGCCGGTGGCCTGGGCATCATTCACAAGAACATGAGCATCGGCAAGCAAGCCGAGCAAGTGCGCCGGGTGAAGCGCTCGGAGTCGGCCCTCATCCAGGACCCTTTCACGCTGCCGCCCACCGCCACCCTCACCGAGGCCCGCCAGCTGATGCGCAAGCACAATATTGGCGGTATTCCGGTAGTAGAGGCCGACCACCGCCTGGTGGGCATCCTCACCAGCCGCGATTTGCGGTTCGAGAAGGATTTTAACGCGCCCGTGACCACCGTGATGGTGCCCCTCGACCGCCTCGTGACGGCCCCCGCTGGCATCGACCAAGCCGCCGCCGAAAACATGCTGCAAGACCGCAAGGTGGACAAGCTGCCCCTCGTGGACGCCGACGGCCGCCTCACCGGCCTCATGACCTACAAGGATATTCGCAAGCGCCGCCGCTCGCCCCAGGCCAGCAAAGACAGCCAGGGCCGCCTGCGCGTGGGCGCCGCCGTGGGCGTAACCGCCGACCTCCTCCAGCGCGTGGCCGCCCTCGTGGAAGCCGGCGTGGACATCATCAGCATCGACACCGCCCACGGCCACAGCAAGGGCGTGCTCGACGCCGTGCGGATGCTCAAAAAGAACTACCCTAGCGTGGACGTAATGGCCGGCAACGTGGCCACCGCCGCCGGCGCCCGCGCCCTGGCCGACGCTGGCGCCGAGGTCGTGAAGGTGGGCGTGGGCCCCGGCTCCATCTGCACCACCCGCATTATCGCCGGCATCGGCGTGCCGCAATTGTCGGCCGTGCTCGAAGCCGCGCGCGGCGTGGAAGGCACCGGCGCCACCATCGTGGCCGACGGCGGCATTAAGTTTTCGGGCGACCTCGTGAAGGCCCTGGCCGGCGGCGCGGCCGCCGTAATGGTGGGCTCGCTGCTAGCCGGCACCGAAGAAGCCCCCGGTGAGCTCATCATTTACGAAGGCCGCAAGTACAAGAGCTACCGCGGCATGGGCTCGGTCGAGGCGATGGAGGATGGCTCGAAGGACCGCTACTTCCAGGATGCCGAGGACGACGTGAAGAAACTCGTGCCCGAGGGCATTGTGGGCCGCGTGCCTTTCAAGGGCAGCGTGAGCGAGGTACTGTACCAGCTGGCGGGCGGCCTGCGCGCCGGCATGGGCTACGTGGGCGCCGCCAACCTGGCGGCCCTGCAAGCGGCGCAGTTCGTGCGCATCACCGGGGCTGGCCTGCGTGAAAGCCACCCGCACGACGTGCAGATTACCCGCGAGGCGCCCAACTATTCGAGCCGCTAGCCTCAGTTTTGTAGCGGATGCACGGCGAGTAAAAAGCTGGGCCTGGCTAACCTGAATTGGTTGGCTAGGCCCAGCTTTTTACTTGTCCCGCCTCGGAGCCTGCCCGCTATCTTCGGCCGCAGGGTCGGACCTAGCGGGCTCCGTCGTAGTTTTGCACTTTGTCTTTTTTGGCCGGGTAGGGTAGTAGGCGGCGCTAAGCACCGCCGCACTCGGCGCTTATTTTTATTCTATGCCCAAACTTCACCGTTCGGTCTGGCTGATAGGTACTGCGGCCGCTTGCTGGCTGCTGCTGCTGCTGAGCTCCCTTAGCCAGGGCCGCACTGTGCTTGGCCTGCCGGCCGACTGGCCGCGCTGGCTGCTCTTGCTGGCGCAGGGCGGCTTTGCGGCGAGCGTTTTCTTGTATGCGCGCCTGCAGCCCAACCCGCTGGTGGGGCACGGGTTTTTGCCCCTGCTGCGGCACCTGTTCTGGCGCGGGCTGGTGCTCACGGCCCTGCTCGTGGCCGTGCAAAAATTCGGACAGCTCACGGCCGAGCGCCGCCTGCCCCTGCCGGGCGATACCACAGTCATTGTGGGCTACGCCATCAGCCTGGCGCTATTTATCATCTTGCTCGCCCAAACGCTTTATATCTGGCGCTCGCTGGTCAACTTTCGGGGTAGCCCCCGGCTGCGGCGCGAGTGGACGGCCTTCGAGTTGCTGCTGGGGGCGGTGCTGCTGTTTCAGCTGTTTGTGTGGCAGGCGCCCGATTTTCTGCGGGTAGGCGTCATTACGGGGCTGGGCTTATTTGGTATTTACCTGAGCGGGCACCAGCGCTGGGTAGCTTACCTCAGCCAGGGGCAAAAGATGCAGGCCATTTTGCTGCAGCTAGGAGTGCTGGGGTTTTTGACCATCTTTTTGGTGTACCTGCGCGGGGCGCAGGCCGACCCTGTGCTACTGGCGCCGCCTACTCAGCAGGCCTTTTTGGTGCTGACCTCCTTTTTCGCGGTTTTCTACGCGGTGGCCGGCTTGCTGGTCACGCTCTTCAACCTACCCATTGCCGATGTGTATGAGCAGCGGCGGGCCGAAATCCTGAGCTTGCAGCAGCTGAGCCAGATTATTCAGCGCGGCCAAACGGCACCCGAAATCTACCAGGCGCTTTTTACTTCGGCAGTGCAAACCATTCGGGCCGATGCCGGCTGGCTCGACGCCCAGTTGCAACCTACCGAGCAACTCGGGCCGCTGCCCGCCGTGCTCACCCACGAGCTACTACCCGCCGACTTATCCATTCTGCGCACGCAGTTGCTTACCCTGCTCACCGATGGGCAAACTGAAATAACTGACAACGACCTGACGCGCTCGCCGCACTTGTCGAGCCTGAGCCAGCCCTACGGCTCGGCGGCGGTGCTGGCCCTGCGCAGCCCCACCCACGACTACGGCATGCTGGTGCTACTGAAGAAAGAGCAGTCTGGCTTCGACCCCGAAGACCTGAGCATTCTGCATACTTTCACCACTCAAACCGTTCTCAGCCTCGAAAACCTGCAGCTAGCCCAGGAGGCCCGCATCAGCCAGAGTGCGCAGGACGAGTTGCGCATTGCGGCTCTGGTGCAGGAGCGGCTCATACCCAAGCACCTGCCTACCGACAACTGGTTTGAAATCAGCACCTACGCGCAGGCCGCCAAGGAAGTGGGCGGCGACTTCTACGACTTTTTGCATCTGCCGGGCCAGCGCTTGGCCGTGCTCATCGGCGACGTGTCGGGCAAGGGCGTGACGGCCGCCTTCCACACGGCCCAGATGAAGGGGATTTTTCACGCCCTCATGCAGCCCAACCCGCTGGCCAAGAAGGACCGCGACCGCTACCCCGACCCCCACCGCTTTATGGTGCTAGCCAACGAGGCCCTTACGCATTGCCTCGAGCGCTCGTCGTTCATCACGGCCTCGTTTTACCTCATCGACTACGAGGCCGGCGGCTTCAGCTTTGCGCGGGCCGGGCACTGCCACACGCTCTACTATCATTCTATCAAGGAAGAAGTTAGCTACTTCCGCAGCGAGGGCCTGGGACTGGGTATTTTGCGCGATGCCAGCTACGGCCGCCACGTCAAAAACCAGTTTTGGGACTACAACCCCGGCGACGTGATGGTGATTTATACCGACGGCATTCCGGAGGCGCGCAATGCCAGCGGCGACGAGTACGGCGAGGACCGCCTGGCCCGCATGCTGGGCGAGTCGTTTTACCAGTCGGCCGAGGAAATTAACCAGCACATTCGCCACGATGTGCAGGAATTTAGTAAGGGCCTGCCCCTGCACGACGACCAAACGCTGCTGGTTATCAAATTCAAATCGTCCCAACCCCAGGGCTAGCCCCCCCGTATGGGCCCTATTATGAAAGTAACCGCTCAACCCGCCGATACTACCCTCACGCTCTTGCTGGATGGCGAGCTCGATGCTTCCTCTGCCGTGGTGCTCGACACCGAGCTGAACAAGCCCGAGCTGCTCAAATACAAGAAGGTTCTCATTGATTGCCAACGTCTTAGCTATATTTCTTCCGCTGGCCTGGGTGTTTTTATTTCCCATTTGCAGCGTTTGCAGGACTCCAACGTAAAATTGGTTTTCTTCAATATGCAAGAAAAGGTTTTTAACGTATTCGAGATTCTTGGCCTCGATTCTCTCATGACCATCGTACCAACCGAACAGGCCGCCCAAGCCGCCTAATTTTAGTTATGAGTTAGCAGTTATGAGTTATTGAAATAATCAACTCATAACTGCTAACTCATAATTCATACCCTCCCATGCAAGACCGCATTCGCATTAGCTGCTCGCGCCAGAACCTGCAGAAGGTGCGTGACTTTGTGCGCGGCTTTTTGCTAAGTGCGGACCGCAATGACCTAGTGGTAAACCAGGTGGTGCTGGCGGTCGATGAGGTGGTGGCCAATTTTATTATCCACGCCAACGGCGAGGATACCACTCAGTTTCTGGAATTGCTGATGGTGCTAGCGGGTCCCAACCTCGATATCGAGATTGAGGACTACGGCAGCACGATTTTCTTGCCGGCGGGCAAGGTGGCTAACCCCGACCTGCGCGCCTACATTCAGCAGGGCCGCAAGGGCGGTATGGGCATGGCCTTGGTATCGCGCATTATGGACCAGGTTGAGTTCTTTGAGCGCGATTCGCACACGGTTTGCCACCTAACCAAGATTTTGAGTTAGCGGCCACCGGGGCTGTAGCTAATTCTTTATTTGCACTATTCGCAACGGGCGAACGGCACCAGGGGCTGTTCGCCCGTTGTTTTTGGGGCTAGCCGCTGCTGCCCTTGACTAAGCGCGGTGCCCTAGCCAGGAGAAAGCGCCCTTCAGCTAGGGTTTTATTCGTAAAATTGCACCAGTATTGTGCCTGAAGCGTTGCGCGTTGTCTTTGCTCGCTTTTTAGGTCAGTTCCTTTCTTCGTCTATGCACTCCCGCTTCCCGTTGGCTGGTGCCGCGGCCGCCACGCTGCTTCAGCTGGCCGCCTGCCAAACCAGCAAGCCTACCACTGCCACTACTGCTGCTACCAGCCAGCCGCTCGGCACGCCGGCAGCACCTGGCCCCGCCATCGAAACCCTGGGTAGCTTCCCGGTTTCGGCCCGCGAGTTTGGCTACGTGTACAAGAAGAACAACGGCACGGCCGCCGACTACGGCACCCGCGCCAGCGTCACGGACTATCTTACGCTGTACACCAACTTCCGCCTCAAGGTGCTCGATGCCGAAAAGCACGGCCTCGATACTACCCAAGCCTTTCGGCGCGAGCTCGATGGCTACCGGCAGCAGCTAGCCCTGCCCTATCTCACCGAGAAGGGCGTGACCGACCAGCTGGTGCGCGAGGCCTACGACCGCATGGGCCAGGAGGTGAATGCCTCGCACATCCTCATTCGCGTGGCGCCCGATGCCACCCCGGCCGACACCCTGGCCGCGTACCAAAAAGTAGTGGCCCTGCGCCAGCGCGTGAACGCCGGCGAGGACTTCAGCTCGGTGGCCCGCACTACCAGCGAAGACCCGTCGGCCAAGGAAAACGGCGGCAAGCTCGGCTACTTCACGGCCATGCAAATGGTGTATCCGTTTGAAACGGCCGCCTACCGCACGCCGGTGGGCCAGGTGAGCCAGCCCATCCGCACGCGCTTCGGCTACCATATTATTAAAGTGAATGACCGCCGCGCGGCCCAGGGCGAGATAAAAGTGGCCCACCTGATGGTGCGCGTGACGCCCCAGGCGCCCCGCGCCGACTCGGTGGCCGCCCACAAAAAAATCGACGAGCTCTACGCCCGCCTGCGCAAGGGCGAAAACTGGAACAAGCTCGTGGCCCAGTTTTCGGAAGATGCCGGCTCGGCGCCCAACGGCGGCGAACTGCCGCCCTTCGGCACGGGCCGCATGATTCCATCGTTTGAGGAAGTGGCCTTTAAGCTGCAAAAGCCCGGCGACATCTCGGCCCCGGTGCAGACGCCCTACGGCTGGCACATCATCCGGCTGGTGGAAAAGCAGCCGCTAGCCCCTTTCGCCGCTATGGAGCCCACGCTGAAGAGCAAGGTGGGCAAGGACTCGCGCTCGGAACTCAACCGCGCGGCCTTCCTCAAGCGCATTCGGCAAGAGGACCAGTTTGTAGAGATTCCGGCCGCCAAGGCCCTGGCCTTTGCCCAGGCCGATACAGCGCTGGTGAAAGGTCGCTACAAGTTTGACCCCGCCACCATGACGGCTAGCGGGGCCAAAGCCTCGAAGACGACCAAAAAGGCCGGCGGCGACAAGCTGCCGCTCTTCACCATCAGCGGCAAGCCGTATTCGGTGGCCGATTTTCTGACTTTCGCGCAGCAAAATCAGCGCCCGCGCCCCACCGCGCAGCCCGATTTTGCCATGCAGCAGCTCTACGACCAGTACGTGGACCAGAGCCTGACCGACTTCGAGAAGGCTAGCCTGCCCACCAAGTACGAAGACTACCGGATGCTCGTGCAGGAATACCGCGACGGCATTCTGCTCTTTCAATTGATGGATGAGAAAGTGTGGAGCAAAGCTATTGAGGACACGGCCGGGCTGCGCAAGTTCTTTATGGCCAACCAAACCAACTACCAGTTTGGGCAGCGCGTGCGGGGCACGGTGATTTCGGCCGCCTCGCCGCAGCTATTGGCCCGCGCCCAGCGCGAGCTGAAGGCTAGCCGTTATCCGGTGGCCGGCAAGGCCGGCGCGGCGCTGGTGCACTTCAACCCCGGCACGGCTACGCCCGCCAATCGCAACGGCTCGGCGATGCTTGATGAGGTGGCCCGCCGCCTCAGCCAGGATACGGCCCTCACCGTGACGGTGACCGGCCACATTCGCCGGGGCGAGAGTGCGGCGCTGGCTCGCCAGCGCGCCACGGCCGCCCTCGACTACCTAGCCAAGACCGGTAAAATCGAGCGCCGCCGCCTGGCCGCTGCTACCGGCGCGGCCACCACAGCCACCGGCGATACCCGCATCGCTTTCTTTAGCAACTCGCCCGCAGCCCTCGAAGCCAGCCTGAACCAGCAGAACCCGTTGGCGGTGCAGATTCAGCAGCGTACCTTTCAGAAGGGCGACAACAAGGTGCTGGACGACTACTTCACTCGCCCGGCTGGCACCTACACCGTGCAACGCGATGGCCGCTACTACGCCATTATTGTGCAGCAGAGCCTAGCTGCTGGCCCCAAAGCTTTGGGCGACGCCCGCGGTCAGGCCACCAGCGACTACCAGAATTACCTCGAAAAGCAGTGGATTGAGCAATTGCGCCAGCAGTACCCCGTTAAGGTAAACGAGGACGAGGTAAGCAGGCTCGTGACCAAATAAATATCGCTACCCGGCGGGCAACCGAATTTTCTGCCCGCTGTTTCACGTTATCGCCGGGCGGGCGGCAACCATCTGGCCTGCCCCGTGCCTCTTTAGTTTATGCAACGTATCGCCCAGCGCTTATCCGCCCTTTCAGTAGTTGTTTTGGGAGCCTTACTGGCCCTGCCGCACGCTAGCCACGCCCAGCTCGGCATCAGCCGCCCGGTGGGCCAGGAGTTGCTCGACGGCATCGCCGTAAAGGTTGACAACCAGATTATTCTGCGCTCCGAAATAGAGGGTATTATGACCCAGGAGGCCGCCCGTGCCCAGGGCAAGCCCCTGCCGCCCGACCTGCGCTGCAAAATCGTGCAGAGCCTGGTGCTCAACAAGCTGATGATAGCCCGTGCGGAAGTCGACTCCGTGACCGTGACCGACCAGCAGGTGAACGGCGAGCTCGACCGCCGCATGAACTACTTCGTGCAGCAGGTGGGCTCGGAGAAAAAGCTGGAGGAGCTGTACAACAAGCCGGTGCGCGTGCTCAAAGAGGACCTGCGCGGCCAGGTGCACGACCAGTTGGTGCAGCAAAAAATGCAGGAGCAGATTTCGGGCAAAGTAGCCGTGACGCCCCGCGAGGTAAAAGAGTACTTCGACAAGGTGCCTAAGGACAGCATTCCCTACTTCTCGACCGAGGTTGAGGTGGGCCAGATTGTAATTCCGGCGCAGGTGAACGATGCTGCCAAGCAGGCCGCCATTGCCCAGCTCAACGACCTGCGGGCCCGCGTGCTGGCCGGCGAAAGCTTTGAGGCCCTAGCCAAGCAATACTCGCAGGACCCCGGCTCGGGGGCGCAGGGCGGCTACCTGGGCTACTTCAAAAAGGGCGAGCTAGTGCCCGAGTACGAAGCCGCCTCGCGCAAGCTAGAGCCCGGCCAACTGTCGCCGGTAGTAGAGTCGCAGTTCGGCTTTCACCTTATCCAATTTATTGAGCGTAAGGGCGATTCGTATTCTACGCGCCACATCTTGCTGAAGCCGGCTACCGGCACGGCCGATGCTAGCGTGGCCGCTACCAAGCTCACGCGCATTCGCAGGCAGATTCTGAAGGACAGCGTTTCCTTCGCGAAAGCAGCCAAGGATTTCAGCACCGATAAGCTAACGGCGGCCAACGGCGGCCTGCTCGCTAACCGCCAGGACGGTGGCACGCGCATGCCGCTCGATAAGCTTGACCCAGCCATCTTCTTCGTTATCGACACCATGAAGGTGGGCCACATCACCCCGCCGATGCCCTACCGCACCGACGACGGCAAGGAGGCCATGCGCATTTTATACCTCAAAAGCAATACCGCGCCCCACCAGGCCAACCTGCTCGACGACTACCAGAAAATATCGCAGGCGGCCCTGAGCCAGAAGAAAAGCAAGGCCCTCGACGATTGGTACGAGAAGAACCGCGACACGGTGTATCTGGAAGTTTCGCCCGAATATACCCAGTGCAAAGTACTGACGGCTAGCGCCGAGCAGTAACCTTATTAGTTATTATTACCGAACGTCATGCTGAGCTTGCCGAAGCATCTTGGTCGCGCCGCTAGGGTTACTAACTCTAACGATTCGAGCAGGATGCTTCGGCAAGCTCAGCATGACGTTCTTGTGTATTCGTTGTTTTACTCAGCTCATGGCGCAATTTCAAAATGATAAGGAGGCGGCCGATTCGCTGAAAGCTGTTTACCAGCAGTTGCGGCAGGAAATCGGCAAGGTCATCGTGGGGCAAGAAGAAGTGGTGCGGCTGGTGCTCACGGCCGTGTTTGCCCAGGGCCATTGCCTGCTGGTGGGCGTGCCGGGGCTAGCCAAGACGCTGCTCATCCAGACGATTGCCGACTCGCTCGACTTGTCGTTCAACCGCATTCAGTTCACGCCCGACCTGATGCCGAGCGACATTGTGGGCTCGGAAACGCTGACCCAGCAGCGCGATTTCCAGTTTGTGAAGGGGCCGATTTTCGCCAACATCATCCTGGCCGACGAAATTAACCGCACGCCGCCCAAGACCCAGGCCGCCCTGCTCGAAAGCATGCAGGAATACGCCGTGACGGTGGCCGGCCAGCGCTACCCGCTGGCGCGCCCGTTTTTCGTGCTAGCCACCCAAAACCCCATCGAGCAGGAGGGCACCTACCCGCTGCCCGAGGCGCAGCTCGACCGCTTCATGTTCAACATCCAACTCGGGTACCCGAGCTACGAGGAGGAGCTGAACATCGTAAAAAACACGACTTCCGACCGCAAACCAACCGTCGGCAAGATTCTGCATTCCGATGATATTCAGGCCTATCAGGCGCTGGTGCGCCGCGTGCCGGTAGCCGACAACGTGGTGGAATACGCTGTGGGCCTCGTGCACAAAACGCGCCCCAATACTGCCCGCACCGCCCCCCGCGCCCAGCAGCTGCTGGAGTGGGGCGCCGGCCCGCGGGCTAGCCAGTACCTGATAGTGGCGGCCAAGTGCAACGCGCTGCTCATGGGCAAGTACTCGCCCGACATCGAAGACGTGCGCGCCGTAGCTTTGCCTATCCTGCGGCACCGCATTGTGCGCAACTTCAAGGCCGAGGCCGAAGGCATGACGGTGGAGCAGATTATTAAAGAACTACTTTAAAGTTATGAGTTATGAGTTAGAAGTTATGAGTTGCTGCTAGCCCTCATTTCTGCCCCAACTCATAACTCACAACTTCTAACTCATAACTTAACCAAGTTGGAAGCCCAAGCCTACTACCAGCAATTTGAGCGCAACGTGCGCGTCATCCTCGATGCCCTGGCCGCGGGCCTCAACCTGCGCACTACCTCGCTCGAAACCAGCCTGCCCATTGAAGTCTACGTGCTGTGCGAGGTGCTGAATCAGGGCGCCGGCGAGCACTTTACGCTCACTGCCACCGGCGTGGCACGGCTAGCCGAGTTTCAGCAGCAGTTTATGAAGCACGAGGACCAGACATTGGCCGCCATGCAGCGCGTGCTAGCCGATAAGCAGTCCATCATGCGCACGCCCGAGGGCCGCGTGTTTACCAAGGAAATGCTGATTCGGCGCCTCGAATTTTTCAACGAAGCAGCCCGCCAGGTGAATGTGATGCGCACCCAGCAGGCGCTGGGCAGCCCCCGGCAGTACGCGGTTTAGCCCGGTAGCAGCTCGGTGGGTGAGGTAGCAGCGCGTTACCTGCAACTTGCGAGCTCATTAGATGCAAGGCGTCGGGAGGCGTATTTACTTTACTCACCTAGTTTTACAGCTAGCCCCTGCCCCACGTTGAATGAGCCAATTGGCTCGCTTCGGCACCGGGCGGGGGCTAGCTTTTACTTTTGCAAATAAGAGTCGCAGCCTTCTTAGCTAACAGGCGCGTTGGGCTGAGTGGGGCTGGTCTTCGGCAGGATTATTTTTTTGGCGGCACTGCTTCTTTCCCAACTCCCTTTTCCTAGTGTTTGAAACCGCCCGCCTGCTGCTAAGACCCTACGAGCCGGCCGATGCCGACGTCTTTTTTGCGCTCCTCGACCAGAGCCGGGAACGGCTCCGGGCTTCCTTTCCCGACCGCCTGCGAGCCGTGCCGACTCTAGCCGCCGCGCCGGCCCAGCTCGCCACCTTCGCCGACGATTGGCGTACGGGCCGCTTCTACGTATTTGGCATCTGGCTGCGCGAAACGGGCGCCTACATCGGCGACATCTGCCTGATGCCCCAGCGCCACGGTCAGGCCGAAATCGGGTATTACCTGGCCATCGAGGCCCAGGGCCACGGCTACGCTCGCGAGGCCCTAGCCGTCGTGTGCCGCTTTGGTTTCGGGCGCATCGTGGAGGCGCAGCGCCTGCTCATCCGCTGCTTTGCCGACAACGAGCGTGCCCAGGCCGTGGCGCGGGCGCTGGGCTTCACGCCCCAGGGCCCCGAAAAGCCCGAGCAGCCCGCCTGGCTGCGCCTTAGCTTCTGGGACAGCCGGCCGCCCCAGCCGCCTATTCTACACTTCATTCGCCACTGGGCCGCGGGCGACAGGGAAGCATAGAACGGAAAAACTGGCAGTTGTTTAAGTCTGTCATGCGGAGCATTCTGCGCATGACAGATGCTGGTTGTAGCGACCTGTTAGGTAGTCACTTGAAATAGCCTTCTGGCGACAAAGCGCTTAATTTTCACTGCCCCACGCGCACGCGCCGACCGATATTCCCGAGCAGCCACTCCTGCCGGAAATTGAGGTAGAACCCAAACGAGAAGTCGAGCAGGCTGCGGTTGAAATCGTACACCGGCTCGACGCGCACGGTGAGCGCCGCCGCGTCGGAGATGCGGAAATCGCGCAGCAGGCGCACGAGCAGCAGCCGGCGCTCGGCGTCGGTGTAGCCGGGCGTGCCGTAGCGCGAGGCGATGGACTGATAGTAATTGCCCCCTAGCGGCGCGTAGAACTGGTGCCCCTGCCAGTAACTCAGCATCAGGTCTACGTACTTGGTTTCGAGCGTGCCGTTGAGGTACAGGCCTTTGCCCGTTTGGAAAGGCAGACGGTAATTGGCAAACGAGTGGTCATCAAACAGCAAGCCGTAGGCGTTGAGCCGCACGGCCTGGAAGGTGCGCCCGCCCAGCGGCACCCTAGCCACCACGCCGCTCGCGTAGTTGAGCAAGGTTTGGATGGGCGCGTGCAGCGTGTCAATCTGCCCGCCGAAGTGCCTAGCGGTGAATTGCAGCGGTATGGAAAGCTGCACCCGGCTATTGTCGCCCGTGAGGCGGAAGCTGCTGCTGAGGCCGCCGGCAATCTGCTCCTGGTAATTCACGCCTGGATATTCCTGCTTGAGCCAGTCGACCCACGTATCCAGAAACACGCGCTTGGTGTTGAGCCGGTACTGCAAGCCTTCCTCCAACGGCTTTAGCATCACGCGCTCGAAATCGAGCAGCGGCTCGATGTAGCCGTGGTTGAGATTGGCCTTGATATTACCGAAAATGAACTGGCTGCTGCCGTGCGTCCAAGTGGCGCGATAGGTGGGGCGCACCTGTTGTAACGTGGGGTTACCAAAGTCTTTCCAGAGGAAAACGCCCGCCTCTAGCCGCAGCTCTTTGGTCGGATAATAGACGAGCTGCGGGTTGAGCTGCGTGCCGAACAGCGTGTAGCCTTCGACAATATCGTTGAAATATTCGTTGTCCTTGAAGAACGTGAAGGCATTGAGCGAAAGGCGCAGGTCGCCAGCAGAATCGGGATTTGAGCGTAGCCATTGCCTGTCGCAAAAGTCGTAACCATAGCCTGAGCCGTTATATTCTTGCTTGTAGCCCCGACAAGGCTTACCTGGCGTGGGCGACGTAAATGCCCGATTATCCAGCTGGGCCTGGGCCGGGCTAGCCATAACCAGCACAGCCCCAACGCTAACTAAAATTTTTAGAAATTTCCCCATAAATTTGTGTGCTCACCGGCACAAAACCGGGGTGCGTTGCGTTACAAATGGCCGCCGCAAAACAGAACGGTAGCTGGGCTAGCCCGCTGCTTCTCTGCCTTGGTGCGGTAATCCAAAATACCGTAGATTTACCAACCTTTAGTTTACTTCCCCCTCCTTCATGGCCTTAGCAACCAAAAAAGCCGAAAAACCAGAAATGGTCGACAAAGCTGAAAAAACCGGTCCCTCCAGCCCCGCCGCCGAGAAAGCAAAAGCCCTCGCGCTGACGATGGAGAAGCTCGACAAAGCCTTCGGCAAAGGTACCGTGATGAAGCTCTCGGACCAGAAGGTGAACGACATTCCGGCCATCAGCACGGGTTCGCTTTCGCTCGATATCGCCCTGGGCATCGGCGGCCTGCCCCGCGGCCGCGTGGTCGAGATTTACGGCCCCGAATCGAGCGGCAAAACGACCCTGACGATGCACGCCATCGCCGAGGCGCAAAAAGCCGGTGGCACCGCCGCCTTCATCGACGCCGAGCACGCCTTTGACCCTAGCTACGCCCGCAAGCTGGGTATTGACATTGACAACCTGCTGATTGCCCAGCCCGACAACGGCGAGCAAGCCCTGGAGATTGCCGACCAGCTCATCAGCTCGGGCGCTATTGACATCATCGTTATCGACTCCGTGGCGGCCCTCGTGCCCAAAGGCGAGCTCGAAGGCGACATGGGCGACTCGAAAGTGGGCCTGCACGCCCGCCTCATGAGCCAGGCCCTGCGCAAGCTCACCGGCACCATTAACAAGACCAACTGCCTCTGCATCTTCATCAACCAGCTGCGCGAGAAAATCGGCGTGATGTTCGGCTCGCCCGAAACCACGACCGGCGGCAACGCCCTGAAGTTCTACGCTTCGGTGCGCCTCGACATCCGCCGCATCGGCCAGATTAAGGAGGACAAAGACAACGTAACCGGCAACCGCACCAAGGTGAAGGTGGTGAAAAACAAGGTAGCGCCGCCCTTCAAGGTGGTCGAGTTTGACATCATCTACGGCCAGGGCATCTCGAAAGTCGGGGAGATTGTGGACCTGGGCGTCGACATGGGCATCATCGGCAAGTCGGGCTCGTGGTTCAGCTACGACGGCAACAAAATCGGCCAGGGCCGCGAGGCCGTGAAAACCCTGCTGCTCGACAACCCCGAGCTAGCCGACCAGATTGAAGCCAAAATCCGGACCATGGCCAAGGGCGATGAGGACATCATTCCCGTGGACATGAGCGGCCCCGAAGACGGCGACGACACGCTGTAAGCGACACCTCGCCCGCAGCACTTTTCAAAGCCCCGCCAGCACTCGCTGGCGGGGCTTTTTTGTGGCCGGCTAGCCCACCCAACGGGCCGCAAAATCGCCTACTTTTGCCGGCTGGCATTTGGTTTGCAAAACCACTTTCGCCCCCGTCTTCGTTTCTGCTCGTATGCGCCGCTGGCTACTCCCGCTTCTTCTGCTTTGCACCGCCTGGACCCAGCCCATCGGCACCGCCGAGCCGGTGCGCCACTGGCCCAATGCCAGCTTCAAGGCCGGCGAAACCATCCGCTACAAGGTGCACTACGGCGTAATAAACGCCGCCGAGGCCACCGTCGAAACCTCCGGCAGCCTCGAGCGCGTGGCCGACCGCCCCTGCTACAAAGCCACCGTGAGCGGCCGCACTACGGGCTCGTTCGACTTCTTTCTACACGTGAAGGACCAGTGGCGCGCCTACATCGACACGGCTAGCATCCTGCCCATGCGCTCGACGCGCGACATTGAGGAAGGCACCTACCGCAAGAAGGAAGTCGTCGATTTTGACCAAGCGCACGACATCGTGAATGTGCTGCAAACCCACACCAAGGAGCCCATTCGCTACACCTTCAAGGTGCCCAACAACGTGCAGGAGCTCGTAAGCGGCTTCTACTACCTGCGCACTCTCAACTACGACCACATGAAGCCCGGCGAGGTCGTCCACATGGGTGGTTTCTTCGATGAATCGACCTTCAATCTGGATGTTACCTTCCGCGGTCGCGAAGTAATCGAGACGAAAGCGGGCGCCGTTCACGTGCTGAAGCTGGTGCCCAAAATGCCGAACAACCGCATTTTCCGGGGCGAGGAAGCCATCAAAATTTACCTTTCCGACGACCGCAATAAGATTCCGGTGCTCTTCCAGGCCGAGTTGTTTGTGGGCGCCGTGAAGGTTGACATGTACAAATACGAGGGCCTGAAATATCGGCTCAACATGGCCCGCTAGGGTAGGTAGCCTAAGCTGTAGCTTGTGCTACCTACTCTGCGTCACATAAACGTAACATGGCAGCCCGGCTGGCTAGGGTAATTTTGCACCGCGAAAATCATTCTCCCTTTCGCGCCCGCCCCGTGGCTACTCCCACCAGTCAGAAGTCAGCGTCGGCCAAAGCCGGCACTTACAAGATTCTAGTAGTCGACGACGACCCCGACATTGTCGAGCTGCTCGAATTTAACCTCAAGAAAGAAGGCTACCTCACCGCCTCGGCCGGCGATGGCCAGCAGGCCTTAGTGGTAGCCCAGGAGTTCAACCCCGACATTATTCTGCTCGACGTGATGATGCCCCACCTCGACGGCATCGCCACCTGCCGCGCCCTGCGCGAGCAGCCTAAGTTCAAGGATACCTACATCCTGTTTCTCACCGCCCGGGCCGAAGAATTTTCGGAAGTGGCCGCCTTCGAGGCCGGCGCCGACGACTTTCTCTCGAAACCCATCAAGCCCCGGGCCTTGCTGGGCCGGCTAGCCGCCGTGGTACGCCGCGACCAGGACCCCCACGCCGGGGTGGAAGCCATCGATATCAACGGGTTGCGCATCGACCGCACGGCCTTCGCCGTGTACCAGGAGGGCCGCAAAATCACGCTGCCCAAAAAGGAGTTCGAGCTGCTGGCCTTTTTGGCCGCCGCCCCACACAAAGTATTCAGCCGCGACGAGCTGCTGCAAAATATCTGGGGCAACGACGTATTCGTGCTAGCCCGCACCGTGGACGTGCACGTGCGCAAAGTGCGCGAGAAAGTGGGCGACCACCACATCCAAACCATTAAAGGCGTGGGCTATAAGTTCAACGCCGACTAGCCAC
>JBPBQJ010000061.1:0-48881 GCA_050954765.1 Janthinobacterium lividum
TGGTAGCTTGCTCGTAGGCATAGCCCAGCGCCAGCAACTCGGCTTCCTTATAAGGCGCCCCCACAAAAGAGATGCCGATGGGCAGCTCGTGCACGTAGCCCATTGGCAGCGTGAGGTGCGGGTAGCCGGCCATGGCCGCCGCGCCCGAGTAGCCGGGGCCGGTGTTGTACTCGCCGTTGATGAGGTCGATGCAGGCGGCCGGGCCGGTAGTGATGGCCACGATGGCGGCCAGGCCACCGTCGGTTTTGAGAGCCGCATCGAGGGCAGCGCGTGAGATATCGACCACTTTGCGCAGGGCCGTCTTGTACTTGTCGCTGGCTAGCCCGTCGGTTTTTTCGGCCGACTCCAGTATCTCCTGCTGGAAGAACGGCATGGCCTTGGCGGCGTTGGTTTTGTTGAAGGCGATGACCTCGGCCAGGGTCTTAACCGGGGCTTTAGTGCCAGCCAGGTACTTGTTCACACCATCCTTGAACTCGTAGAGCAGCACGTCGAACTCGGCGTCGCCGATAGGCTGGGTGGCAGTGCGCACGTCTACCTCCACCACCGTGGCGCCCTGGGCCTTGAGGTCGGCCACGGCTTTGCGCAGCAGTTCGCCGCCGGCGGTCTGGCTAGCCAGGTGGCTTTTCTCGACGCCTAGCTTCTGGCCTTTCAGCGCGTCGGGGCGCAACAGGCGGGTGTAGTCAGCGGCTTTGGCGGGGTTGTTGGCTGAAACCGTAACAGTATCGGCCGGGTCGGGACCAGCCAGCGCCCCAAGCAGAATCGCCGCGTCGCGCACGCAGCGGGCCATCGGGCCGGCCGTGTCTTGGGTAGCCGAAATGGGAATGATGCCCGTGCGGCTCACTAGCCCCACGGTGGGCTTGAGGCCCACCAGGCCATTCACCGACGACGGCGACACGATGGAGCCGTTGGTTTCGGTGCCCACCGCCACGGCGCACAGGCTAGCCGAGGTGGCCGAGCCCGAGCCGGCGCTGCTGCCGCTAGGGGTACGGTCGAGCACGTAGGGATTATGGGTTTGGCCGCCGCGGCTGCTCCAGCCGCTGGCCGAGTGCGTCGAGCGGAAATTGGCCCACTCGCTCAGGTTCGTCTTGCCCAGAATAATGGCCCCGGCCTTGCGCAATTGGCTGGCTACGTGCGAGTCTTTAGCGGCTTTGTTACCGGCTAGGGCCAGTGCGCCGGCGGTAGTCTGCATCTGGTCGCCGGTGTCAATATTGTCCTTGATGAGCACTGGAATGCCGTGCAGCGGGCCACGCAGCTTGCCGGCCTTGCGCTCTTTGTCGAGGTCGTCGGCAATCTTGAGCGCATCGGGGTTAAGCTCGATAACCGCGTTCAGGCGCGGACCGGCTTTGTCGATGCTGGCGATGCGCGTTAAGTATTGCTGGCACAAGCTGCGGCTGGTGGCCTTACCGCTCTGCAGCTGGTTTTGCAGGTCAGCAATGGTGAGTTCGCCAAGGGCAAATGGCGCGGCGCTGGCGCTAGCTATCGTGCTAGGAACCGGCAACTCAGCCAGCGTGGCGCTGGCCATCAAGGGCAATAAAGCGGAGGCAACGGCGGCCTGGGTGCCGTGCTGAAGAAATTTGCGGCGTTGCATAATACGTGGTAAAACTTGACGAATAGGCAGAAAATGAGGGTGCTCAAAAGTAAGCGCGCTGCCGACCCGGCCAACGTGCGGCCCACGCTATTTTTTTTGCTGGCTAGCCCTGCCCGAACACCGGGCGCGCCGGGGCGTATAGCAGTGCAACTCTGTAGCTACCCTCCCACCCCTCACCTCCTTTCGTCTTTTTCCATGCCTAGCCTCAACGACCAGCCCAACGAGATTGCCGGCAACCGCCTCAGCGAGCCCGCCGCCGACACCACCAAAATGAGCGCCGATGCCCAGAACACCAACGCCAACAGCCCGTTGCAGCCCGCTACGCCGGCCATGCAGTCGGGTGAGGCTACTCGGCCGCCCTCCAGCACCGAGCTGTTCGACAGCGAAATGGAGGCGGGCCAAGGCGCCGTAGAAGATGGTGACCACCAGGAAAACCGCGAGGCCAAACCCGCCGATGTGCAGCCCCAACCCACGGCTCCCGAGCAGCCCTTGAGCAAGCTAGCGGGTACCGCGCCAGCGCGACCAGCCGCTCAGCCCAGCACCGAGGCAGCCGCCACTACCTCCAGCCAGTCATTGGCTAACAGCGAAACCAGCGTGCGCAAAGGCGCCGTGGAGCCCGGCGATAAACAGGAAAACCGCGAGGCCCAGCCAGCCAGCGTAGCGCCCACATCGGCCGGCGCACAGCAGCCCAACGTGTACGGCGGCAACTTTGGCAACGATGTGCAGGGCAGCTTCAACGACCCCAACCGGGCTAGCAACCAGCGCGCCGACGCCAACCGGGGCGAGTTTGGCGAGCAGGGCGACCTAGGGGCTACCCACGGGGGCTTCGGCAACCAGTACCGCGAAGCCAACCCGGCCGCTGAGCACCCCAGCGCTGAAGCTACAGAAGAAAAATATTATGGCGAAGGCGCGGCCCGCCCCGGCGAGCAGCACAATGCCTACCGCGCCTACGATGGCCAGGACCGTCGCCCCGAGGAGCAAGGCCACGCCGTGCACGACACGCCCGCGCCGCGCGCCATGAGCTTTGGCCAGAACGTGGCTGACCAGCAGACCGATGGCCGCGGCAACGTACAGGACAACCGTAACCTACCCGGCAAATCGGGTGAGGTAGCCGCATTCCAGAATGACAACGGCTCGCCTACCGTGGGCGACGCCTACGCTGCCGACTACGGCCACACCTCGGGCGTGGGCCTGCCGGCTGGCACTACCACCAACCACCTCGACATGGGCCCCAACGGCCACGGCAAACTAGAAGATGAGCACTCCTCGCGCGGCGGCTATGACAACCAGGGCAGCCAGGGTGGCCGCAGCCACGACCAGCAGCCGGGCGGCAACGCGCCGGCCGGCCAAAACGCGCCGGCCCCCGTCGACTCGCCCGATGCGCCCCAAAACCCCGGCTATGGCTATGGCCACGAGCGCAGCGAAGAGGCGCAGCCCGGCAACCCCGATACCGGTAACGCGCGCAACGGCTTTGGCGCGGGCGGTTCAAAAGAAGGCAATACCGGCCAAGGCTACGGCTCGAAAGGCGGCTCGTACGATGACCAGAACCCGGGAGCCCGTGGCCCGGAATATGACAATTTCACCCAGCAAGACAAAGCCCAGAATTACGGCCAGGAAAACCGGACGGATTTCCGCCCCGCCGACGGCGATAAGCCCCAGGATGCCGACGACACCGCCCCGCGCCGCAACGCCGGTCGCGACGAGGCGGCGCAGTAAGAGTAAGCCTTGCTACCAAAAAAAGGTAAGCCCGTTGGGCTTACCTTTTTTTGGTAGCAAGGCTTACTAGCTAACGGGTGTAGGTATGTTCCAAACTCGTGTAGGCATTGGTAAATGGATTAGCGTACGCTTTCTCAAGGCGGAAAACCAGTTTGTGGTCAGTTAGCTCCGTGATAAGCGCGTCGTTGCTGCCTGGGTATAAGGGGCGCAGGTGCAGGGTGTTGTGCTCTCTTGTGTAGGTGAGGTGTAGGGTAACTATATCATCTACACTCACATAGTCGAGCACATCTGACCCAATCCGTATGGAATGAGGCGACTGCCAGCTAGGTTGCTGCGTGAGAAAAGCTCCGTACTTATCGTACGTAAACTCGTTGGTAACTTGATACTGCCATTTGCCCTGCAAGGGTGGCTCGCTTGTTTCTTTCCGGCAAGCTGTGCTAATGAGCAGCCCACCTACGAGGATAAACTTGCTAAATGACCTGACCATATGCGTAGCAGGTTAAGTGAAAGATAAAAATTTGCACAGCAAGCTATTACTCTTACTTCCGACTATCTATTAGGTAGTTACCGATGCACTTTCATATCGATGTCGTACTTATAGCGCGGCGGGCCGCCTAGCGGCACGGCAAAGAAGGGCAACGCTGTGTCATACTGGTCCGTCACATAAAAAACCACGTCGTTGAAGACGGTGGCCTTACTCACGAGGCGAAAATCGAGCGACAGGCCGTACTCCTTGGGGTTGATGGGCAACACGCTGCTCGTCCACTGGCCATCGCCGCTCACGGCCGCGGCGTGGCCATTTTTAGCCACGCTAAAAACAGTGAGCTTGGCTGAGTTATCAATGTCAAAATTGCTTTGCTTGATGCTCACTACGTGCTCATTAGCAAATGGATAGAGGTGCACCGTAACGGCCCGGCCCGCGGGCGCCGCCGGAATGCGAAAGCAGTATTCGTAGGTAAACGCATTGCCACCCGGGATGGGCACATTCAGGCTAGGGCTGCTGCTGAGAAAGAAGCGGTACAGGTTACCGTCGTTGCCGCTCAGGCCGCGCACTACCATCTTGTACACGTAGCCCTGAAACTGCTCTACCAGCTCGCCCTCTAGGGGGTTGAGGGGGCCAAAGTTGAAGTACTGCCCGTCGTATTTCGCCTCATCCCCAAAGACTTGCTGCTTGAGCAGGCGGCCGCTGGGCGCAGCAGCGGGGCTAGCGGGGCGCGGGTCGGTAGCCCCCTTGGCCGAGTGCGTACCAGGCCCCCCGTAGAGACTAAACTCGGTGCGGGTGTTGAACTGACCTACTTTAGCATCGAGCTGGCCGCCGCAATCGGGGTCAAAAACCCGGATGTAGATGGGTCGCCGCTCGGTGGCAGGCACCAAAAAGAAGAAAGTTTGCGTAAAGTCATCGTCGCCGCTCGTAATAGGAGCCTGAGCGCCGAAGGTTACCAGGTTTTCAATTTTCTCGCCGGGGTTAGGCACGGCTTGGGCCTGGGCCTTTTCGACCCAGCCCAACACCAATGCCCACCCCGCCAGCAAACGAGTTAGGAAGTAAACGTGTTTGTACATAAATGGAGTAAGAAACGCCTGGTAATAGCGGGCACGATTCCCAACCTAGGACGTAATATTACAACTTAAACCGACCGCTCTGCTTGCTATTCTTTTGATATGAGTGCCTCCGCACGCGACACTACTGAATTTTTTGACCAGCTCACCAATCAGGTGCTGGCTCTGCGCGTGCTCTCTCACCGACGCCTGCGCCCGCTCACTTCCGAGCAGCTCAACCGCCGCCCCGCCTACGATAAATGGAGCGCGGCCCAGTGCCTTGAGCACCTCAATATTTTGGGTGGTTACTACCTGCCCAGCCTCAAAACCCGCCTGCGGCTAGCCCAGGCCAGCGGCTCTACGGCGGGCACGCAGATACGCAGTGGCTGGCTGGGGCGCTACTTCACGACCACGGCCCAGCAGAAAAACGGCCTGGGCGACAACCTCTTGCGGCGGCCCCGGCAATTTGCCCCCACCGGCACCCGCCTCACCGGCACGGTAGTGGAAGCTTTCAACCGCCAGCTCGACGAACTATTGCGCCTGCTGCTGCTAGCCCGCCAGGTCGACGCCGGCATGGTGCGCGTGCCCAACCCGCTGTACCCTTGGCTGCGCCTGCGCCTCACCGACGTGCTGGAGGCCCTCGTTACCCACATTCAGCGCTACGTGAAGCAGGCCGAGCAAGTAGCCGTGGCCACGGCCGACAAATAACCAGTGGCGAAAGCCAAAAAAGGGGGATAGTGGAGGGTTGCTCCGCTGTCCCCCTTTTAGGTTTTTGTAGCCTGGCGCTTATTCCTGGTACAGCACCTGCAACAAGGTCTGGCCCACAGCCTTCATCGTTTTGCGGTCGATGATAGCCATGTTGTCGGTGGTAGCGTGGTGGTAGTCAGGGAAATATGCTTCACCGAAAGCCGGGTGGTCGTAGATATCTACTGTGGGCACGCCCGCCTGGTTGGTATAGACGTGGTCGTCGAGGATAGCGCCGGTATCCTTGAACAAAAAGTAGTCTGAATAGCCGATTTTGGCGGCCGTATTCCAAATTTTATCCACCACCGAGCGGGCATTTTGCAGCGACGTACCCTCGCGGGTGAAGCGGCCGTTTTTGGCGCCTACCATGTCGAGCAACACGCCGTATTCGGCCTTGTAGCCAGCGGGCAGCAGGTTTTTGGCCCAGTACTGCGAGCCCAGGCACCACGACGACTTCCCATCCTTTTCGTCAATCTGGTTCTTTTTATCGGCCTGCGTGTCAGCCTCGTAGCCCCAGTCCTCAGCGTCGAAGAGAATAAAGTCTACGCCTACGTTGGGCGCCTGTTGGTCCTTTTGGAGGCTGAGCACGCGGGCTATTTCCATAGCCGTGGCCACGGCGCTGGCCCCGTCGCTAGCCCCATCCATCGGCGCATTTTTGTGCTCCTTGTCGGCGTCGGCAAAGGGCCGGGTGTCCCAGTGGCCGAAAATGGCCACGCGCCGCGCCGCCGTGGGCTGGTACTGGGCAATGATGTTGCGCCCGCTGATTTGGGTGCCATCGAAAGTCATGGCCTGAAACGGCTGCTCGCGCACGCTCAATCCGAAGCTTTTTAGCTTGGCCACTAAGTAGTTGCCACAGGCCACGTGCGCCGGCTTGTTGGGCACGCGCGGGCCAAAGGCCACCTGCTTGGCCGTGTAGGCGTAGGCCGAGTCGGCGTTGAAAACCGGGGGAGCGGCGGCCGGAGTGGCCGCCGGCTGGCTAGCCGTTTCAGCCGGCTTTTCGGCAGGGCAAGCCGTGAGGAAGGCTATGCCAGCCACGGCGAGCAGCGAAGCGCGAACTTGTTGAAAACGCATAAAAAACGGTTGTCATGCTGAGCTTGCCGAAGCAGCTCGCCCGCATCATTGAATGAGTAAGTTAGTGCGCCACGCAAGCTGCTTCGGCCAGCGGACGACAGATGAGCACGACGGTTGGTTGAAACCTAACCTCCCTTAGTCTTCGCTATACGCCCACTCGACGCCCGTCTTGGTGTCCTTAATGACGATACCCTGGGTTTTGAGGGCCGTGCGAATCTGGTCCACCTTGTCGTAGGCCTTCTCCGACTTGGCTTCCTGGTAGAAGCCCAGCGCGAGCGTTAGCAGGTCTTCGGCGCTGGCGCGCGGCTCATCGCGCAGCCCCAGAATGTCGGTGACGAGCGCGCGGTAGGCGGTGCTAGCCTCGGCCACGGCCTCGGGGCTCACCTCGGCCAGCGCGGCGGGGCTAGTGGCTAGGGTGTTGAAGCGCTTGAGCAGGTCGAACACGGCGGCCAGGGCACGGGGCGTGTTCAGGTCGTCGTTGAGAAACTCGAACGGCTTCTGGCTTAGCGTGATAAGCTGCTGGCTGTTGGTGGCTAGCTTTTCCGCTTCGATTATTAGCTCCTCATTCCGCGTTTCCAGCTTGCCGCTATCCAGCAGCCGCAGGCCATTCATGAGCTTGCGGAAGCCTTTGCGGGCGGCTTGCAGGGCATCGTCGCTCAGGTCGATGGGCGAGCGATACTGGGCTTGCAGGAAGAAGAAGCGCAGCGTCATGGGCGAGTAGGCCTGCGAAAGCGCAGCGCTCTGGCCCTGAAACATCTCGGTGAGCGTCACGAAGTTGCCGAGCGCCTTGCTCATCTTCGTGCCGTTCACGGTCAGCATGTTGTTGTGCAGCCAGAAGCGGGCGCCGGCGCTGGGCGTGCCGCTAGCCTCGTTCTGGGCAATCTCGCACTCGTGGTGCGGAAACATGAGGTCGAGCCCGCCGCCGTGAATGTCGAACTCGGCGCCGAGGTACTTGCGGCTCATGGCCGAGCACTCGAGGTGCCAGCCGGGGAAGCCTTCGCCCCAGGGCGAGGGCCAGCGCATAATATGCTGGGGGCTAGCGTTCTTCCAAAGGGCAAAGTCGGCGGGCGAGCGCTTTTCATCCTGCCCGGCCAGCTCGGTACGGGTTCCGGCCAGCAGCTCCTCCACCACGCGGCCCGAAAGGCGGCCGTAGTTCAGGCCCTCGGCGTTGTACTTGGGCACGTCGAAGTACACCGAGCCGTTGACCTCGTAGGCCAGGCCGCGGCCTATTATTTCCTCAATTAAACCGATTTGCTCGGTGATGTGGCCGCTGGCCTGGGGCTCGATGTCGGGCGGCAGGCACCCGAGCGCGCTCATGGCCTGGCGGTAGCGCACGGTGTAGTGCTGGGCCACCTGCATGGGCTCAAGTTTTTGAGCGCGAGCGGTTTTTGCCATTTTGTCCTCGCCTTCGTCGCCATCGCCCACCAGGTGGCCCACATCGGTGATGTTGCGCACGTAGCGCACCTGGTAGCCGAGGTGGCGCAGGTAGCGCGTGAGCACGTCGAACACGATGGGGCCGCGCGCGTTGCCCAGGTGCGCATCGTTGTACACGGTGGGGCCGCAGAGGTAGAGGCCCACCAGCGGCGGGTGCACGGGCGCGAAAGATTCCTTTTTACGGGTCAGCGTGTTGTAAAGCGTGAGCGACATGATTTTAGTTAGTCAGAACGCAGAGAGCGCTAGGCCAACTGCGGCGGCTAGGGCTCCCGGCGCGGGCGTCGGAGATAACCCAACGGCGAAGGTCCGGCAAAGTTCAGCATGCCGCGCGGACTTTGTAGTGCGCAGACTCAATGAACCCGGCGCGGACCACAAAGTCCGTGCTACTTCAATTGGTACACGGCCTCGACCGGAAAGTGGTCGGAGTACGAAATTTCGGTGTGCACCTGGCAGGCCAGCACCCGCCACTGCGGCCCGGCAAACTGCTGGTCGATGCGCAGCAGCGGCGGCAGGCGGCCGTGGTAGGTGTTGCCCGGCCCAAAGCCGACGCTAGCCCAGGCATTCTGGAGCGGGCCCGCCAGGCGGTTGTAGGAATACGAGTAGGGCAGGTCGTTGCAATCGCCGGCCAGCAGCACCGGGTAGGGCGAGCGCCCGATGTGGGCCACCAGCGTATCGGCCTGCCAGGCGCGGGCCGCCGCGCCGCGCGCAAAGCGCCCGAGCAGACCCCGGCCCTTGCGGCGCAGGCCGGTTTCGCTCGAGCCGGCGGCCACCAGGTCGCCCTCGTCGATGCTCATGCTTTGGAGGTGCGCGTTGAAGATGCGCACCGTGTCGCCGGGGCCCGGCCCAACCACATCGACCCACATGGCGTGGTTCTGGCTGAGGCGCCCGAAGGCGATTTCGCCCCGCCCCACAATGGGCAGTCGCGAAAAAATGGCGATGCCAAACTGCGCGCCGGCGCTGTTGGTCAGGCTTTTGGATATAAAGGCCTGGCGGCCGATATTCTCCCCGAGCTTCTCCCCCACCCGAAATAGGTCGCCATCGGCGCTACGCGTGCCGGCTGGCTCCTGGTAAAACTCTTGCAAGCACAGCACATCGGCGGGGCTAGCAGCCAGCCAATGCATAAACTTGGCGGGCGCGGCCGGGTCAGCCTTGCGCAAATGCGCATACACGTTGAAAATGCGCACGTTGGCCGACAGCAGCCGCAGCGACCGGGGCGCGGGTGAGGCACCCGCTGCGGCTAGCCCCCGCCGCCCGGCCCAGTGCAGCGGCAGCCCGCGCTGCACCTGCGGCCAGGCCAGCACCAAGGCAGCCAGCGGCAGCAGCGCAATGCGGCGGCGGCGCAGGGCCCAGCCCCCGGCCAGTAGCGCCACCAGGGCTAGCCAGCCCGGCACCGTGAGGGCCAGCACCGGCGCCAGGGTCAGCTGGTCGCCCGGTAGCCGCTCGGCGGCCACGCTCACGAGCAGGCCCAGTAGCACGAGCAGGGTAAAAGGGTAGGCTAGCAGGCGACGCACGGCGGGGTGGGCGCCCATCGGTAGGCACCCGGAGACAAAAATACGGCCAGCGGAGCCGCGGGCGGGGTTGGCGCTTTTGCGCCGGGCGCTTAGCTTTACTAGGCAGTAGCTTAGCCTGTTTTTTATGCCCAAGAACTTTTACGCTGGTATTCTTTACTTCCTAACCCTGAGCTTGGTTGCTGAGGCGCAAACTACCCCGAGCAGCCTGCCCCGGCTGGCCGCCCCGCCCCCTGATGCCGAGCGCAGTCTGGAGTTTGTGGCCAACCGCGGCCAGTGGCCGGCGGCCGTGCGCTACGCCGCCGCCGTGCCCGGCGGCCACCTCTACCTCGAGCCGGGCGGCCTGCACTACGTGCTGCTGCAACCCGTGGAGCACCCGGGCCACGCGGCCGCGGCCAGCCCCTCTTCGGCCACCAAGGCGCTAGCCCCGGTCCCCGGTGCTGAGCCCAACAATGCTGCGCCCATCCGGGGCCACCAACTGCGGGTGCGCTTTGTGGGGGCCGACGCTACTACGCCGCTGGTGCCCGCCCAGGCGACCGGCGAGGTGCGCAACTACCTGCACGGCAACGACCCCGCCCGCTGGGCCAGCGCCGTGCCCAGCTACCGGCAGGTGCGCTATCAGGCGCCCTGGCCGGGCGTAGCGGCGCGCTTTTATGAGAATGAAACCCAGCATTTGGAGTATGATTTTGAGGTGGCGGCCGGGGCCGATGCCAGCCGCGTGCAGCTACGCTACGAAGGCGCCAGCAGCCTCACGCTGAGCGCCGACGGCCAGCTGCACGTGGGCACCAGCGTGGGCGCGCTCACCGAGCTGGCGCCGCACGCCTACCAAGTAGACCGCGCTACCGGCCAGCGCCAGCCGGTGGCCTGCCGCTACCGCCTGCGTGCTGAGGAAAGCCTGGTGTCGTTTGAGCTAGGGGCGTATGACCACCGCCGGCCGCTCGTGATTGACCCCACGGTGATATTCTCGACCTACTCGGGCGCCCGGGGTAGCAACTGGGGCTTCACGGCGACCTATGATGCGGCGGGTAATATGTACTCGGGCGGCATCGTGCTCGACGACTCGTTTGCCCTACCGAGCTACCCCACCTCGCCGGGCGCCTTCCAGACCACCTTTGCCGCCCTCATCGATATTGCCCTTATCAAATACAACACGAGTGCCAACGGCGCGGCGGCGCGGGTGTGGGCCACCTACGTAGGCGGCAACGGCCACGATTTCCCGAGCAGTCTGGTGGTGAATGCCCAAAACGAGCTGATTTTGCTGGGCAGCACATCCTCCACCAACTACCCGGTTACGAGCAACGCCGTGCAGCGCCGCTTCGCGGGCGGCGTGGCCGTCAGCCCGTTTGGCCCCGGCACCGATGGTGTGTACCGGGTGGGCAGCGGCACCGACCTCATCATCACGCGCCTCAACGCGGCGGGTACTACCCTAGTGGCTTCCACTTACCTGGGCGGCAGCGGCAACGACGGCATTGCGGCCTACAACCCCGCCCTGGCCACCCGCCAGCTGCCCCAGAACTACGGCGACGCGCTGCGCGGTGACGTGCTCACCGATGCGCAGGGCAACATTTACCTGGCGTCGGTGTCGGGCTCCAATAACTTTCCGATTACCGCTGGCTTTGGCAGCAGCTACCGCGGCGGCCCCTGCGATGCCGTGGTGGTGAAGCTGCCGCCGGCCCTGGACCGCCTCACCTGGAGCGGCTACCTGGGCGGCAGCGCCGCCGATGCGGCTTACTCCATTCAGCTCGACCCTAGCGGCAATGCCTACGTGGGCGGCGGCACGCTCAGCCCCGGCCTGCCGGGCACGGCGGGCACCTACCAGTCGGCCCCGCAGGGCAATGTCGATGGCTTCGTGGCCCGCATCGCGGCCGATGGCAGCGCCGTGCAGCGCGCTACCTACTTGGGTACCAGCGCCTACGACCAGGCATTCTTTGTGCAACTCGGGTCCGATGGCGGCGTGTACGTGCTGGGCCAAACCTTAGGCGCGTGGCCGGTGAGCGCTGGCGTGTACCGCAATGCCGGCAGCCGGCAGTTTATCCAAAAGCTCAGCCCCGACCTCGATAAGAGCCTGCTGAGCACGGTATTCGGCAGCGGGCGCAGCACCATCGACATCTCGCCCACCGCCTTTTTGGTGGACCAGTGCGACCGCATTTATGCCTGCGGCTGGGGCGGCGAGGTCAACGGCTACATCAACCCCATCTACTCGTATTCGGGCTTCGTGAGCCAAAACGGCTTTACCCACGGCATGCCCACTACGGCCAATGCCGTGCGCACCGCCCCCGACAACCCGAGCGCGGGCTCCGATTTTTACCTGGCGCAGTTTGCGCCCGGCCTGGCTAGCCTCAGCTACGCCACCTACTACGGCGACCCCACCCCCGGCTCGGAGGGCGACCACGTGGACGGCGGCACCTCGCGCTTCGACCCGCGCGGGGTGGTGTACGCGGCGGCCTGCTCGTGCTTCAACCGCAACGGCTTCCCGGTGCCCTCGGGCGCCTACACCTACTCGCCCACCAATGGCGCGCTAGGCTTCAGCGGCGACTATCAGTGCAACAACGCGGCCTTCAAGCTGAATTTTGAGCCCACCTCGGCGGCCGTCGGCAACGACCAGGCGGTGTGCGTAAGCTCGCCGCCGCTGCCGCTGAGCGGCCTGCCCAGCGGCGGCATCTGGACCGGCCCCGGCGTATCGGGCTCGGTAGCCACGGGCTTTGTATTTACCCCTAGCGCGGCGCTGGCGGGCACGCAGGTGCTCACCTACACGGTGCCGGGCGCCACGGCAATTTGCACGGCTTCGGCGCGGCTCACCATCACGGTGGCTAGCCCGGTGGTGGCCACGGCCTCGGCACAGGCCGCGGTGTGCGCGGGCAGCGGGCCGGTGGCCCTCACGGGCGGTAGCCCGGCGGGCGGCGTCTGGAGCGGGCCGGGCGTGTCGGGCTCGGTGGCGGCGGGCTTCGTGTTCACGCCGACCCTAGCGTTGGTGGGGCCGCAGCAGCTGACCTATACCGTGACGAGCGTGGCCGCCTGCGGCGGCAGCACCAGCCGCGCCACGGCTACCATCACGGTGCTGTCGGCCCCCACCGTAACGCTGCCGGCCGATACCGTGCTGTGCCCCGGCAATCGGCAGGCGTTCCGGCTGCGGGCCACACCGGCGGGCGGCGTGTGGAGCGGGCCGGGCGTGTCGGCGGGCAATTTATTTACGCCGCCGGCCCTGCCGGGCACCACCGTGCTCACCTACACCGTGAACGCGGGCACGGCCTGCCCGGTGGTGGCCACGCGGCGCATTACGCTGCTAGCCCAGCCGGTGCTGGCCCCGGTGCTGGTGCCGCAGCCCTGCTTGCCCAGCAACGTGGCGCCGCTGGTAGTCCACTTTCAGCAGCCCAGCGGGCTACCCGCCGATGCGGTGCTGACCTGGTATTTTGGCGACGACAGCACGGCCGTAACCGGCCCCGACGTGACGCATATCTACCAGCGCGAAGGCACCTTCCAGCCCCGCGTGGTGCTGAGCTACAACCAAAATCGCTGCGGCCAAACGCTGGCCCTGGCGCCGGTGGTGGTGCAGAAAATGTTCGTCCCCAACGTGTTCACCCCCAATGCCGACGGGCAAAACGACCTTTTCACGCCGCGCCTCGGCGGCTGCCCGCCACGCTTACAGGTATTCTCGCGTTGGGGCCAGCTCGTGTACGAGCACGCCACCTACCAAAACTCGTGGGATGGCACCGGGCTAGCCCCCGGCACCTACTACTACCTGCTCACGCCAGCCGAGGGTGGCGCTGCCGTCAAGGGGTGGGTCGAGCTGGTGCGGTGAGGTATGGGGTGAGAAGGTAACGGAAAAGGTCTGTCATGCTGAACAGAGTGAAGCATCTTGCTCGCACCGCTAGGGTTCGTACTCTTGACGATGCGAGCGAGATGCTTCACTTTGTTCAGCATGACGTTCTTTGTTGCCTATCCACTATTTAAGTAAACTACTAAATGGACATTTTCATGCAGGCCGCTATCGATGAGGCGCGGCAGGGCCGCCGTGAGGGCGGCATCCCGATTGGCTCGGTACTGGTGCGCGGCCAGGAAATAGTGGGCCGCGGCCACAACAAGCGCGTGCAGGACCTCGACCCCATCGCCCACGGCGAAATGGACGCCCTGCGCAACGCCGGCCGCCAGCGCACCTACCGCGACACGGTGCTCTATACCACGCTCATGCCCTGCTACATGTGCGCCGGCACCATCGTGCAATTCAAAATCCCCAAAGTGGTGGTGGGCGAAGCCCAGACCTTCGGCGAGTCGCTGGAGTTTCTCAAGTCGCACGGCGTGGAGGTCAAAATCCTCAACTCGGCCGAGTGCGTGGAGATGATGCGCGAATTCATCGAAGCCGAGCCCACGCTCTGGAACGAGGATATTATGGAGCTGTAAACTTCCTCAATTGACGCCGGAATTTTTATTGATGCCCTCACACGGCGTCATGCTGAGCGCAGGGAAGCATCTCGCTCGAATCGTTAGCCTAGTAGCCTAGCGACCACGAGCAAGATGCTTCCCTGCGCTCAGCATGACATTAGTTTTCCGAGGCTTACTGACCTATTATCCAGGCTACTTCCGCCCTAGCCAGCTTTCGGGGTTGAGGTTGGCCGAGTTGCGCCACACTTGAAACTGCACCTGCGCCGTGCCGTCGGCATCGGTGGCGGCCGAGCCGATGGCCTCGCGGGCGCTCACCTGCTCGCCCTCGTGCACATTCACCGAACGCAGCTTGGCATACACCGTGAAGTATTCGCCGTGCTGAATCATGACGATGGTGTTCATGCCCGGCACCTGCGCCACCGTGAGCACCCGCCCGCCAAACACGGCCCGCACGGCCTCGCCCTGGTTGGTTTGGATGTCCACGCCCCGGTTATCGACCGTGACGTGCCGCAGCACCGGGTGCGGGTGGCGCCCAAAGTGCTGGGCCACAAAGCCGTGGGCCACTGGCCAGGGCAGCCGCCCGCGGTTGCCAGCAAAGCCCGACGACACCAGCGCCGTTTCGGGCGTGAGGGCCACGCGGCTGGCGCGGCGGTCGGCGGTGGTTTCCTCGGGGGCGTCGCTTTCGGGGTTGGCGCTCGGGTCGTCGTCGCGGGCCGTGGCCGTATCGTCAGGCTCGTTGGCACGGGTCGAGGATGAGCGGCGCCGCCGAGCGGCCGCGGTGGCTGCCTCGGCGCGGGCGGCGCGCCGGCGGGCCGCGGCGGCGGCTAGCCGGGCGGCGTGGGCGGCCCGGGCTATTTCTTCGCGCACGCGCTGGGCAATGAGGTCATCGAGCCGGGCCACGGCCTGCTGGCGCTCGGCTAGCTCCTGGCGCAGGCCCTGCTCCTGCTGGCTCAGCTGCTGCACTACTTCATCTTGTTCAGTTTTGAGGCCCAGCAGGTTGCGGTTTTCGACCAGCTGGGTCGTGAGCAGGCTTTTCTGGCGCTGGCGCTGCTGCGTGAGGCCGTCGAGCTCGTGGCTGAGCTGCTGCTGCGCGCCCACAATGCGCAGCGCCTGCTTCTGGCGCTCCTCGGTGTACTGGCGCACGTAGCGCAGGCGCACCACAAACTGGTTGAACGACTCGGCGGCAAACAAAAACATGAGCTGGTTGAAGCCACTGCTCGTTTTGGCGGCCGTGTATAGCAGGCGGCCGTATTCTTCCTTGAGGCGGGCCAGCTGCTCCTGGGTGCTCAGCACCTGCTTAACGGTCTGGTGCACGTTGGTTTCGATGCCCTGCAATTGGGTCGAGATGTGCTGAATCTGGCCCTGCTTCACCGTCAGCCGCTCTTTGATGACGTTGAGCTGGCCTAGCGAGGCCTGTTTTTTCTGGGTGGTTTGGGTCAGCACCTTGCCCGCTTCCTCGATGCGGCTCAGGTTGGCTTGCCGCTCGCGTTCCAGTTGCTCCTTGCTTTTGGTGCGGGTACGGGTGCGCGGGCGGCGGGGGGCCGGGCGCTCCGAGCGGGCAGCTTTTTTGGCTTTTGCGGGGCGGTGGCGCTGGGCCGCGGCCGGCGCGGCAAGCAGCCCTAGCAGCAACAGGGCCAGCCACACGGGCCGCGAAAGAAAAGATAGCAGAAAGGTCACGAAATAAGCCGAGTGCGGCAGGCAAGCCACCGCCCCGCAAAATAACGCACGAACGCGGGGTCAATTGATAGCTAGCCGCTGGCCGACCACTCGAAACCTGTTTGCCCCCCTCGACAAAAGCCAGGTGCCCACTGGCTTTCTGGCCGAAGATGCCCTACCGCTCGTGCCGCTCGATGTCTTCAATGGCACCCTCACCGATAGTAGCCGCACCTCGCCCGATGGGTTTCGCTATCTGGCAGCATATAAAAATCATTTTACTGCATAACCTAGTCATTAGCCGACTTATATTGCCTCGTCCTTTCATCCTTGTTTATGTATCACGCCTCACTTATTCGCCGTCTCCCCCTCTATCTGGCCCTGGCCTTACTCACCCAGTGCAGCAAGTGCAAGCAGGACCCCACGCCCGCCAAGCCCGAGGACCAGCTACCCCCCGCTACCCAGACCGGGGCCGGCACCTTTGGCTGCCTGCTCAACGGCCAGCCCTGGACCCCTAGCGGCTTTAATGGGTATCCTAATATACTTGTTACCTACGACCCTGGTTACCGAGGCGGCAGCTTATCTATCACAGCGTATCGCTACCCCGCCGACGCGAAGCAGGCTCAATACATCAAGTTTGGGGGTGACCAGCTAGATAAACCTGGCACTTATACAATCACAACAACTAGCAATCCAGCACCTCCTGGCCCTTACGGTGTACTGTTCGCTGACGGAAACATTCCTAGCCCTTGTAACATGTATCAAGTTGGTATTGGAGCAACACAAACCGCTGGGCAGTTTACCATTACGCGATTAGACCTAACCAATCATATAGTTTCTGGGACGTTTAGCTTTACTCTATCGCAAGCAAGCTGTACTTCGATACAACTGACGGAAGGACGATTTGACACAAAATTTTGATTTCTTTTTCATCCCCCACCCAACTCATACACAAACTCTACCTTTGCCTAGTACTAGTTTTACTAGGTCCGTTGCGACTACTGGCCCAAAGCCAGCCCACTGACCCAACGCGTGCCACGCTCGACAACATTTTTGCCCGGCTCGACAAAACTCAGGTGCCCACCGGCCTGCTGGCCGAAAGCGCGCTGCCGCTTGTACCGCTTGATGTGTTCAACGGCACCCTGACCGACAGCAGCCGCACTACGCCCGATGGGTTTCGCTACGTGTACGCCACCCTCTACTCGGCGCGGGTGTCGGGTACGCAGCCCCTGCTGAGCCTAGCGGATTACAACGGCCGGATAAGCGCGGCCGAAGCCTCTTTCGGTCCCGCTACAATTCCGGTGATGGTGCAGCGCGTCAGCTACGCTACGGTGCGCCCCGATGCGTTCAGCCAGAACTTATTGAGCTACAACAGCAATACGCAGCAGGTAGCCGACGTAGCGGGCCGCACGCAAAACCCTTACGTGGTACGTACGGCTTTTGCAGCGGCGCCCACCCGCCCCTTCGTGGCGGGGGCCACCGTACAACTGGTACTGGCTTCAGCGCTGGAAGTGCAAAGCGGCGGCGCACCCATTGCGGGGCGCTACCTGGATTTTGGCGACGGACTTGGCTACCGGGCCGCAACGCTCAACCAACCCTTGTCGGCCACCTACTCCACGGCCGGAGCCAAGCGCATTAAAGTACGCTACACCTATAATTACAGCTACGATATACTCGAAAGTTGGTTTGACATTACGGTGACAAATGTGGCACCCGTAACCGCCGTAACAACGCTGCCCGCTGGGAGCAGCAACACAGCCCGGCAAACGGCCGCCTTCGATGGCCGCGTAAATCCGATTGCCGGGGTGCGCGCTGGTGGTACAGCCTCCGTAATTTTTGGGGCCAATCATACGGAGATTACCAAGCCGCTCATTGTGGTCGAAGGGTTTGACCCGAGCGATGTGGCACCCCTAATCCAGCGCAACTTGGGTATTAATGATTTTACGATTGCTACCTCTAATCCTAATGGCTTTAATTTTTACAGGAGCTACATCAATGCTGGTTACGACCTCATCTACATTAACTACGACAGTGGTACGGACGACGTTTTATTGAACGCCGCTTTGTTCGAGGAGGTATTAAACCGGGTGAATGCGGCCAAGACCGGTAATGAGCAAAACGTAGTGCTGGGCATTTCGATGGGCGGCGTGGTAGCCCGCTACCAGCTGGCCGATATGGTAAAGAACAACCGCCCCACCCAAACCCGGTTGTTGATTCTGCAAGACAGCCCCCAGCGCGGGGCCAACGTGCCGCTGGGCATTCAAGCCTTGCTGCGCCAGGCCAATATCAATTTTGGCTCTTTTACTATTTTCGACATCAACAAGTATTTGCAGCAGGCTACCGCGATGCTCGATTCGCCGGCCAGCCAGCAGCTGTTGCTGTACCGGGCCACGAATGCTACCAATGGGTTTGCTGCCAACACGTTTATCGAAGGGGCTTACCGCCAAAAAATAACGTTCCCCACGGGGCAAACGCCTCCTTACCAGATTATTGCCGCTAGCCAGGGGTCGCAGTGCGGCACCCCGCTTTTCGCGCCCTATACCGAGCTGTTGCGGCTGGACGGCAAAATTTTTATTTCGCCCCTGCCCTGGATTATCCGCACCAGCTACTATGCCCAAACCATTGCCAACGCCCTGCCGGCAGGCGGCCAGAGCAACCGCGTGGCGACGCTTCAGCTGTACAACATCGTGCGGCTTTTTGGTTTTATTAACCTCCGCAACAACTTTATCCGGCAGGACTACACCTGCCCAAGCGGGTTGCTGGCGGTGGATGGCGTGGCGGGCGGCACCAACTACATTGGGGGTTATATACCGGCTGGCGTGCTACCCAAGCCGGCTAGCTATGGCTTCGGACCCTTCTTTCAGCTAGCTTTCAGCTACACTTTCACCCGTGATTTCTGCTTTGTGCCCACTGCGAGCGCGCTTGACCTGGCCGACTTCAATCAGACCTCCTTTTCCGGCAAGTTCATCAATGGTATAGCCTCTACCAGCACCTCCCGCACTAACGGCTTCATCGCGCAGGAATCTTTTACGCAGGGACCGGGCACCTATTACAATCAGTTTCACACTGTGTTCAGCGCCCGCAACAGCGAGTGGATGTTTAATAAGATGCAGGGCTCGCCAGTACCCAGCAGCTTCTGTTCTACAGAGTGTAATTCTCTGTCGGAACTAGCCATTGCCGGGCCGGCTTTCACTTGCGTCGGCCAGCCAGCCACCTACACGGTGCCGGGCTTGCCGGCCGGCACGGCCGTTAGCTGGGCTATCAGCGGGGTGGGGCTGGCGCCCGCCGGCTCCACCACCGGGCCAAACTTCCCCGTGACTACTACCGGCCGGGGTCAAGCCATCATTCAGGCTACCCTCACCGACCCCTGCGGGCAGGTCGTCAACCTGACGCTCAACGTAGGGGCGGGCAACCCCTTGCTGATAGACCCGCAGAACGAGCAGTGCGGCTTCACGGCTACGGCCTACGCGCCCGGCTTCACCAGCCTGCAATGGCAAATCAACCTCGATGAGCCGGCCGCCGATTTTCAGCCCACCGTGTACGTGCCCTTCTCGCACGGCTATGCCTCGGCTACGCTCTCGGGCTACAACACCTGCACCGGCCAGTACGAGAGCGTAACCTCCACCCGCCGGGCTACTCCCGGCACCTACTGCCCCACCGCCGCTTCGGAGGCCACCCTCTATCCCAACCCGGCCAACCAGGAAACCAGCGTAACGATGCAGGAAGCCCCGGCCAGCCAGCGCCAGGCGGCGGCCCCCAGCGCCAAAACCGGCACGCTGGGCGTGCGCATCTACGATGGCCACGGCCAGCTGCGGCTCGAGCGCCAGGTGACGGGCACCGCCCTCAACCACCTGCCCACGGCCACGCTGCCGGTGGGCCTCTACATCGTGCATGTGCTGCAAAACGGGGTAATAGTAGACCGCCAGCCGCTGCAAGTGCAGCGTTAGCCTACACCCGCGCACTTTTTTATTTTCCTTCCTTCTCCCACCCCCATGCCCAAAGGCGACAACTACCCCGCCCCCGTCGGCCCGGCCGACCTCAAAACCGCCCACGAGGCCGCCGCCCAGCTCGACAAGGCCCTGGCCTTCGTGCCCAACCTGGGGCCCGACGTGCTCACCAGCGCCACCCTCAGCCCCGAGCGCCTGGGCCTGGCCGATAAGGCCGCCGAGGTGGCCGCCGCCGCCCCCGACGTCATGCGCCGCACCTTCGACCCCCAGCGCCTCACCACCAAGCTGGCCTACTACCGCTAGCTGGCCGCCCTGCGCGCCACCCTCGCCAAGGCCGACCAGAAGCTGGCCAATGCCCTCAACGTGCTGGGCTCCGATATGCTCTTCGACATTGGCAACATCCACGAAGACGTGGAGAAGGACAACGGCGAAACCGTGGACCTGGCCCCCCCTGCGCACCGAGCTACACGCCTATTACCTCCACCCCGGCGCCCGCAAAGCCAACAAGAGCGCCAACCGCGACTAGCCCCGGCTACCCGCCGCCACCAAAAGCGCCCTGGCAACGACATTTTCGGTCGTTGCCAGGGCGCTTTTGGTGGCGGTAACGACCATTTCGGTCGTTACAACGACGGTTTTGGTGGTTGCAACCACCGTTTGGGCCGTTGCAATCACTAATACAGTCGTTATGCCGCGCTACTTCTTCACCTTCGTTTGCCGGGCGTAGCCCTTGGGGATGCTGAAGGGAAAATCGAGGTGGCCGCTGCCTACTTCCACTTTCTGGTAGTTGAGGGTGGCCGAGGTGCTCTCGGTGCCGCCCTGCTGCCCTAGCACGTTGGTGGTGAAGGCGAAAGGCAATTCCGTACCGGTAGGCTTCTGAAACTCAGTGTAGCCCACGGTGAGGCTACGCTGGGCGGCGCTCTCGCTTACCTTCAGCTGCTGCAAGCGGCCAGTGCTGCTGCTCACGAGCTGCTCCATAATGAGCTGCGCCGCAGGGAAGGTCACATTCTGATTGTCGCCCTCGGTCTTGATTACCGGCACGGCACCTTTGGGAGCCGGCTGGTAGTCGCCGAGCAGGATGTCCTGCATCTGCTTGTAGGTAACGGGCACGTTCAGCAGCTGGCTCAGGTAAGCGTAGTCACCGGCGAAGTAGGTCTTTTGCAGGCGGTTGACTACCCGCACCGAGTCGGGCGTGAGCAGGGCGCGCACGCCCTCGATGCCCAATAGCGAGCCCGAAAGCCAGATGGCCGAGTCGCGCTTGATGCGCAAGTTAAAGTTGGCCGACTGCTCGCTGCCCTTGGCCTTGAAATGCACCTTGCCGCGGCCGTTGAGATACTGAAAATTGGTATTGGTGGTTTTCACGCCGGCCGGCGTGGTCACCTTCACGGCTTCGGAAGTGCCCGCCGTGAGCGAGCCCGATTTGGTAGATACGGCGCGGTGGCAGCCCGCCAGGGCTAGCCCGGCCAGGAGCAATGCGGCTTTATTCATACAATTTCTGTTCTTTGATTTTGCGGTCGAGCAGCGGCGAGGTGCCGGGGCCGGCCTTGCGGGCGCGCTGCCAGGCGGCCACGGCCCCCGAGTGCTCGCCGAGTTGCCACAGTACGTCGCCGTAGTGCTCAAGGATACTCGCATCCTTGGTGGTGCGCAGCGCTTTTTCCAGGTTCAGCTTGGCCCCGGCGTAGTCTTTTTGCTTGTACAGCACCCAGGCGTAGGTATCGAGGTAGGTGTCGTTATCGGGAAATTTGGTCACCGTGCGGCCAGCCATTTCCTTGGCACGGTCCAGCTTCTCGCCCCGCAAACTCAGGAAATAGCTGTAGTTGTTGAGCACGCCGTAGTTGTCGGGGTCGGCAGCCAGCGCCGCCTCGTAGGCCGCGTCCGACTTAGCGTATTCTTTCAATTCCTGGTACGCATCGCCGAGCTGCGAGTCAAACTGGCTTTGTTGCTCGGCGCTGCCGGCGGCTAGCCGCCGGCCGTGCTCCAGGGCCTGCACCGCCTCGCGGGGCTGCTTTTTCAGCAAGTGCCCCACGCCGTTGTAAAACCACAGTGGCGCCTGGTTGGGGAATAATTCCAGGGCTGCGTCGCTGTGCACGAGCAGCGAGTCGGTCTGGCTCAGCTCGGCATCGAGCAGCACCACTTGCTGCCAGAGCTGGTACTTCGACTTGTCGTATTTAAGCGCTTTGAGGTAGGTATTGCGGGCCTCCTTGCGGCGGCCGGCCTGCATCTGTACGTCGCCGGCCACGCCGTAGGCCTTGGCCTCGCGCGGGTGGTTGCGCACGGTGGCGGCGGCCAGGTCGAGGGCTAGCGGCGCCACCTTGGGGTCGGGCAGCTGCTTCACGTAGCCCACCAGAATGCGCACGGCCTGGTCTATCTCCAGCGCAGGGCTGTCGAAGGCCAGCCGCAGTTGCTTCTCCACTTCAGCGGGCTGGTTTTGCTGGCGGTATACGTCGGCCAGAATCAGCCGGGCCTGGGGGTTGGCGGGGTCGAGGCGCAGCGCCTGCTCGGCCACCCGGATGGCATCGGGCAGGCGGTTGTTGGCGGCGTACATCTCGGCCTGGGCCAGCACAAAGCGCGGCTCGCTGGGGTTGGCCGCAATCAGGTTTTCGCCCTCCTTGAGGGCTAGCGGCAGGTTGTTCTGGCGCAGGTATATCTGCTGCTTTTTGAAGGCAATCTCGTCGATGCTGCCAAACTGGGCCTGGGCTTTTTCGAGGGTAGCCAGGGCTTCGGGCAGCTTGTTCTGGGCCAGGTACAGGTCGGCCAGTTGGAAGAGGTAGCTGCCCGAGTTGGGCACCTCCTTCACTAGGCTGGCGTAGGTGGCGGTGGCGGCCTCGTACTGCTTCTGGCTAGCCTGCGCCTGGGCCAGCAGGAGGTAGTAATACGGGTTTTTGGCGTCGAGCTTCACGGCCGCTTCGGCGTAGCCGGTGGCATCGCGCAGGTTGCCGCTCAGCAGATTGGCCTCGGCCAGCTTGTAGTTGACGGCCGCATTCTCGGGCTCCAGGGTGTAGGCTTTCAACAGCCGCTCCAGGGCCTTGGGGTAGTCTTCGAGGATGACGTATTTCACGCCATCGGTGTAGAGCGACTCGCTCAGCTCGCGCTCGCGGGCTGAGAGCGGCGGGCGGGCCGCTATTTTTTTGGCTTCTATTTCGGCACGCTGGGCCAGCTCCTTGCGCTCTTTGCGGCTCAGCTTCACGGGCTTGCGCACGGTGGCCGTGTCGGCCCGCCCGCCGGGGCCAGGCCCCGTACCCAGGCCTTGGGCGTGGCTAGCCCCGGCCCACAAGCTTATCACCACTGCACTAACCGCAACCAGACGCATACGCATAAAAATCAAACCGAATACCTGTCCGGCGAATGTACGGGGCTCTATGAAAAAACGGCGCGGCTCCCACCGGGAACCACGCCGTTCGTCAACGCACGAAGCGTCAAAAACATCACACTTGCAGCGCATTAAAATCGCCCACGCTCAGGTCGTTGGGGCGGCCGGTGAGGCTGGCGCTGTTGCCAATCATGGAGTTGTTCACGTTGGCGTGGCGCACGGTGGCCGCGCTCTGGATAATGGAGTTCGACACGCGCGAATCTTCAATAGTAGCGCCGCCGCTCAGCGACACGTGCGGGCCCACTACCGAGTTGGTCACCACGGCGCCGTCGCCGATGTACACCGGCTCAATAATTACCGAGTTGGTGATTTTAGCCGAGTCCGACACCAGCTTTTCACCGCGCTCTTTCAAGTACTCTAGGTAGCGCTGGTTGGTGAAGACAGTGGCGTCCTTATTGCCGCAGTCGAGCCACTCGGTTACCTGGCCGGGCACGAAAATGGTGCCCTTATTCTTCATGTTTTCCAGCGCGTTGGTGAGCTGGTACTCGCCTTTGTCCTTAATGTCATTGTCGAGCAGGTATTGCAGCTCGTCGCGCAGGTACTCGCCGTCCTGGAAGTAGTAGATGCCGATAATGGCCAGGTCCGATACAAAGGTTTCGGGCTTCTCCACAAAGTCAGTAATCTGACCTTTGTCGTTCAGCTTCACCACGCCAAACGGCTTGGGGTCAGCTACTTTCTGCACCCAAATGGTGCCGGGCACGCTGGCGTCGAGCGTAAAATCGGCTTTGAACAGGGTGTCGGCAAATGCCACTACTACGTTGCCGCTCAGCGACTCCTTGGCGCACAAAATGGCGTGGGCAGTGCCCAGCGGCTCGTCTTGGTAATAAATGGTGCCCTTAGCACCTATCATTTCGGCAATGGCCACGAGGCTCTTCTCCACGGTGGCGCCGAAGCGGCCGATAATGAAGGCCACTTCCTCCACAGGCTCGCCGCACACGCGGGCAATATCCTCCACGAGGCGTTGCACAATGGGCTTGCCCGCAATGGGAATGAGAGGTTTGGGTACGGTGAGCGTGTGCGGGCGCATGCGCTTGCCCATGCCGGCCATCGGGACGATAATTTTCATCAGTGAAGTTGGGTGGAAGGTGTTTTCAGCAGTATTAAGAGCCTTACTGTATTTAGCCCGTTTCGGTTGGGCTGGTCGAGTGCACAAAGATGCGCCCCAACCTTGGCAAGCCCAAGCTGCGCTTGTATTTTAACCCTGCAAGAGGTCAATAAGCGTGGCCGGGTCGGCATTGCCCCCCGTGAGCACCAACACGGTGTGCTGGCTGGGCGGCAGGCTAGCCCGGTGGCGCAGCAGCGCGGCCAGCGGCAGGGCGGCCGTGGGTTCCACCACCAGGCGGGCTTCGAGCAGCAGGCGCCGGGCGGCGGCGCGCAGCTCGGCCTCGCTCACGGTCACAATATCGTCGGCGTATTGCCGGATGTGGGCGAAAGTCAGCTCGCTCACGGCTAGGGTACGCACGCCGTCGGCTAGGGTGCGGTTGGTGTCGGCGGCAGCCCACTCCACTACCCGACCGGCGCGGAACGACGCCTGGGCATCGGCCGCCAGCTCTGGCTCTACGCCAATAATTTTTACGCTCGGCTTCAACAGCTTGAGCGCCGCGGCCACGCCGCCCAGCAGCCCGCCGCCGCCCACCGGCGTCAGCACCAGCTCCACACTAGGCAGGTCCTCAACTATTTCGAGGCCCACCGTGCCCTGGCCGGCTATCACGTAGGGGTCGTCGAAGGGGGGCACCAGCACCGGCGGCTCGGCGGCACCGGCCAGCAGGCGGGCGGCCACGGCTTCGCGCTTTTCGTGGGCCGGGTCATACAGTATAACTTCAGCCCCCAGCGCCCGGGTGGCGTCTATTTTCACCCGCGGCGCATTGGTGGGCATAATAATGGTGGCGCGCAGCCCTAGCTGGCGCGCCGCGTAGGCCACGCCCTGCGCGTGGTTGCCGCTACTATAGGCCAGCACGCCCCGCGCCCGCTCGGCCTCGGTGAGGGCCAGAATACGGTTGCCAGCACCCCTAATCTTAAACGAGCCAATGGGTTGCAGGCTCTCGGGCTTGAGGTACACGTGCTCGTTGCCCAGTTCGGGCAGGGCTAGCGGCAGCAGCGGGGTGCGCCGCGCCAAACCCAGCAGGCGTTGCTGCGCCTGCTCAAGGTCGGCTAGGGTGGTGAGTTGCATGGGAGGGGAAGAGATGACCGGATAATTGGGTAAGCGAGTAAAAGTAGATGGCAGGGATTTTTATCACCCCGCCACTCACTTCTCACTGCCTCGCCGTTTACCACTCGCATAACTGCCCGGCACGCTGCTACGTTAGGGCAAGGGCGCCTTACTTTTGCATCATGAACTTCACTTCCGAAATCGAATCCAGTATTCAGACGCTGTTTGCGGCTATCAACGCCGGCTTTGTTCAAGACACCAGCGTGGGCCAGCAGCACGTCGGCAACTGGCTGCAAGCCCTCAATGGCAGCAACGAGCCCGCCGTGCGCCTCGTGGCGAAGGAGCTCGACGTGCTCAATGGGCACATCCAGCGCAACGACGTGGGCGCCATGGGCGACTCGTTTCAGAAGCTGGCCATCCTCACGTCGCAGTCGGCGCTGCCGCTGCATGGCTTCGATGGCATCGGCGACAAGCTGCGCGAGTTGAGCCAGAAGCTCAACTCGGCCGGCGGCAACCTGCAAATCATTGCCCGCCAGCGCGCTGCCGGCACGGCACCCGCCCACTAGGGTCCGTTCAGAACGCAGAATGGGGAGGAAAGAATTACTGCTCTGGTAATTCTTTCCTCCCCATTCTGCGTTCTGAGATTACCTGCCCGTGCTGCCGTAGCCACCGGTGCCGCGAGCGGTTTCGTCCAGTGTTTCGGTGGGCTGCCAGGCAATGGTTTCGTGGCGAGCCACTACCAGCTGGGCGATGCGCTCGCCGTCCTGCACAGTAAATGGTTCATTAGATAAGTTGACCAACAACACGTTAATCTCGCCCCGGTAGTCGGCGTCGATGGTGCCGGGGCTGTTCACAATGCCAATGCCGTACTTGTAGGCTAGCCCGCTGCGGGGGCGCACCTGCGCTTCGTAGCCCACGGGCAGCGCTAGGCTGAGGCCAGTGGGCACCAGGGCTCTCTCCAAAGGCCCCAGCGTGATGGAGCCGCCGGGCAGGTCGGCGCGCAGGTCGAGGCCGGCGGCATGGGCAGTCTGGTATTCGGGCAGCGGGTGCCGCGAAGAATTAATGACAGGAATAGTTAGCATACAAGTAATGGCCACGCAGCACGCCGCCAATGGCCTATTTGCTCGCAAAGGTACCTAGCCGGGCCAGGGCCCGAAACACAAAAAAGCCCAGCTTGCGCCGGGCTTTTTCAGGTACTTCAGCGTGAGGCAGGAAATTACAGAGCCGCCATTTCTTCGCGCACAAAGTCGGCTAGCTGCCGCAAGTACTCGGTGCTGAAATCGAAGCGGATGCCGGCGGCCGCGTACACCTCGCCGATGGGCACGGTGTACCCTAGCGCCAGCGCCCGCTGGTAGCCCGCGAGCGCGGCGGTGGGGTCCTGCCGAAAATTGCGCCACACGGCAATGGCACCGAGCTGCGCCATCGCATACTCGATGTAATAGAATGGCACTTCGTAGAGGTGCAGTTGCTTCTGCCATAGATAGGGCCGAAATTTCTCTAGGCCGCTCCAGCTCACGGTGCGCTGGTTGAAATTCTGGAAAATTTCGGTCCAGCGCTGGTGGCGCTGGGCTTCGGTGTGGTTCGGATTTTCGTAGACCCAGTGCTGAAACTTGTCGATGGTGGCGACCCAGGGGAAGGTTTCGAGTACGCTTTCGAGGTGCGTTTTCTTGGCGCGGCGCAGCTCAGCAGGGTTGTCGAAGAACACGTCCCAGTGGTCCATGCTCATCAGCTCCATGCTCATTGAGGCCAGCTCGGCTACCTCGGAGGGCGGGTGCTTATCGGCCGACAGCGGCAGGCGGCGCGTGAGAAACGAGTGCACCGCGTGGCCGCCCTCGTGCAGCATCGTCACCACATCGCGCAGCGACGACGTAGCGTTCATAAAGATGAACGGCACGCCGGTTTCGTCGAGCGGGTAGTTGTAGCCGCCAGGCGCCTTGCCCTTGCGGCTTTCCAGGTCGAGGTGGCCCATCTGGCGCATGGTGCGCAGGCAGTCACCCAGAAACGGGTCGAGCCGCTGAAAAACGGTTATCGTCTTATCAAGCAGCTCGGCGCCGGTCTGGAAGGGGTGCAGCGGCTGCTGGCCGCTAGGGTCCACGTCGAGGTCCCAGGGGCGTAGGGCAGGCAGCTTCAGCGCGGCCCGGCGAGCCTCGTCAAACTCGTTGATGAGCGGCACCACCGTGGCCCCGATGGCCGAATGGAAGTCGAAGCAGTCCTCGGCCGTGTAGTCGAAGCGGCCCAGCGCGGCAAACATATAATCGCGGAAATTGGCAAAGCCCGCGTTTAACGCCACTTGGTGGCGCAGGCCCACCAGCTCGGTAAATAGCTGGTCGAGCGGCTTGCTGTCTTGCAGGCGGCGGGCCTGAATGGCGCGCCACGCCTGCTCGCGCACCGGGCGGCTGAGGCTTTTGAGGCGGTCGGCGGCGCGAGGCAGCGTCACTTCTTCGCCGTCGAGAGTCACCGTCATGGCGCCCACGGTGGCGGCGTACTGCTGCTGCTTGGTCGAAATCTCGGTTTTGAGCGGAATATTCTCTTCCCGATAAATCTCCGACGCCCGGCGCACCGAGCGCAGAAACACGCCGTAGCGGGTGGCGTCTAGCTCGGGCAGGTAGGGGCTAGCCAGCAGTTTTTCGTTCAGGCCGTGGTCGTAGGGCGCGGTGAGGGGCTCTACTTCTTGCACGAAAAACTGGAAGGCTTCGGCGCAAGTATCGTCCTGGGTATCGCAGGTCATGCGGATGTAGCGCCAGGCCAGGTCTTCGCTCAGCACCGACTCCAGCTCGGAGCGGTCGAGCAGCCAGCGCTCGAGCGCGGCGGCATCGACCAGCTCGCGGTGCTGCAGCTCCTGAAAAAACGGCTCTAAAGCAACCCAATCAGTTACGCGAAAGTCTTCGGGCAGGTAGTGGCGGGGCGGGCGGGTAGTATCGGTGGCTAGCGAATTGGCTAGGGTATCAAGCTCAGAAAACACCATAGAGTACAAGTTACGTAAATAATTACTAGCCGTCCGAATAGTTTTTTCATCTGACCCCTAAACGCTGACCACCTAGCCACAATAAGCTGCTTATCAGCCTATTTCAATTACTACATCGGCCGTGAGCGGGTGCGCCACGCAGGTAAGGATGTAGCCTTTGGCCAGCTCGGCATCGGATAACCCCTCGCGCTCGTCGAGGTGCACCTGGCCACTGAGGCACTTGCCGCGGCAGGCCGTGCACACGCCCGCCTGGCACGAGTAAGGCAAGTCGATGTCGGCGTCGAGGGCGGCGTCGAGAATGGTGGTTTTGGCGGGCACCACCAACTGGTATTCGCTGCCCTCGTACTGGATAGTGACGGTGCGCTCGGTCACGGGGCCGTCGTTGGCGCCGGCCAGCGAGTCGCCGTGAGTGTCGCCGGCTTCGGCCGCATCGGCAGCAGCCAGGAAGCTCTCGCGGCGCACGCGGCTGGCGGGCACGTTCAGCAGTTCGAGGGCGGCCTGAGTTTCGGCCATCAGGCCTTCGGGACCGCAGACATAGTACTCGGCCTGCGGGGCCGGAAACTGGTGGCGCTGCTCCAGGATGCGCAAAATAGTGGTGCGGTTGAGGCGCCCGGTGTGCTGGTGCGCGCCGCCGGGGTGCAGCGGCTGGCTGTACACGTGCTCGACTTGCAGGCGGCCCCGGCTGCTGGCTTCGAGGCTAGCCAGCTGGTCTTTGAAGATGACCGTGTCCTCGTTGCGGTTGCCGTAGATGAGCAGCACGTGGCTCTGCGGCTCCTCGGCCACAATGGCTTTCAGCATCGACATGAGCGGCGTGATGCCCGAGCCCGCCCCGATGAGCACCAGCGAGCGCGCGGCCTTGGGGCTGGGCTGCACCACGAAGTTGCCGAGCGGCGGCATGGCCTCGTACTGCTGGCCTACTTTCACAGTATCAAGCAGATAGTTACTCACTAGGCCACCCGTTACGCGTTTTACGGTGACGGACAGGCGCGGGGCCTCGGCGGGGGTGCTACTGAGCGAGTAGGCGCGGCGCTCGGGGCGGCCGCCGGCCGGGCCGCAGGGCACGAGCAGGGTCAAAAACTGGCCCGGTTTGCTGGGCACGGCCTGGCCATCGGGCCGCTCGAGGTGGATAGTAACGGTGTCAGGGGTTTCCTGGGTGAGGGCAGCAACGGTGAGCGTCAGGTACGACGACATAGGGATAGGCTAAGTAAGAAGGGCAAATTTACGGCAGCCGTAGCGGGCGGGGTTCCACCGGCCACTTTTTTGCGCGGTCGCGTGTTTTACTCGAATAGTGGGGGCTTCGTTTCCGGCTGGCTAGCCCTACTCACTCGATGGCGAGCTAAAGCTTACCGCGCTGACCCTAGCTTCGTTGCTAAATGACTGACCTTACCCCGCTGCTAGCCCGCCACCGAGCCACCTTTGTGCCAGTGCTGCCCACGTTTCCGCTCGCCGCTACCTACGTGGTTCCGCTCGATTTCACGGCCGCCAACCCCCTCCTCACCCACCCCGAACGCCTGCGCGATACCTTTGTTTTCGACGCGCTGGTGGACGAAATGCTGACTGCGCAGCACGCTAGCGTGGGCATTGGCGGCTACCTCGAAAACCGGGTTATCTACCGCCGCAGCCCGCATTTTGAGGCGGCTGCCGAGCCGCGCTCGCTGCACCTGGGCGTCGATGTGTGGGTGCCGGCCGGTACGCCCGTGGCCGCGCCCCTGGCCGGCGTGGTGCATAGCCTGGCCGATAACAATAATTTTGGCGACTACGGTCCCACGATTATTCTACAGCACGAGCTGGAAGGCGTTGCTTTTTTCAGTCTCTACGGCCACCTTACCCGTACCGACCTACCGGGGCTAGCCGCCGGCCAGCCCGTGGCCGCCGGGCAGGTTATCGCCCACGTGGGCCCCCACCCCGAAAACGGCGACTGGCCGCCGCACCTGCACTTCCAGCTCATGGCCGATATGCAGGGCCGCTGGGGCGACTTCCCCGGCGTGGCACCCCCTAGCGAGCGTGCGTACTGGGCCGCGCTTTGCCCCGACCCCATGCTGGTAGTAGTGTAGCGCGCAGCTTTAGCTTGCGTTACTTCTCGCGCTCTATGGTGTAGTTTATCAGCGTTTCGAGCGAGTTGCGGGCCTCGGACTCAGGGAATTCGCGCAGTAGGGCCAGCGCCTCATCGCGGTAGCGCTCCATGGTTTTGATGGCGTAGTCGAGGCCACCCGACTGCTTCACGAAGTCGATAACCTGCTGCACGCGGTCGCGGTGGCCGGCGTTGTTTTTCACGTTGTAGATAACGCGGCGCTTGTCGAGCCAACTGGCCTGCTGCAGGGCGTAGATGAGCGGCAGCGTCATCTTTTTTTCCTTGATGTCGATGCCCACCGGCTTGCCGATTTCGGCCGTACCGTAGTCAAACAGGTCGTCTTTTATCTGAAACGCCATGCCGACTTTCTCGCCAAACAGCCGCGCCTTTTCGATGGTGGCCTTGTCGGCGCCGGCCGCCGCGGCGCCCACGGCCGTGCACGAGGCAATGAGCGAGGCCGTTTTCTGGCGGATAATGTCGAAATAGACATCTTCGGTGATGTCGAGGCGGCGCGCCTTTTCGATTTGCAGCAGCTCGCCCTCGCTGAGCTCCTTCACGGCGTTGCTCACGATTTTGAGCAGGTCGAAGTCATCGTTTTCGAGCGAGAGCAGCAGGCCGCGGCTTAGCAAGTAATCGCCCACTAGCACAGCTATCTTATTCTTCCACAGCGCATTGATGGAGAAGAAGCCGCGGCGATAGTTGCTTTCGTCCACCACATCGTCGTGCACCAGGGTGGCCGTGTGCAGCAGCTCGATGAGGGCCGCACCCCGAAACACAGCCTCGGGCAACGGCCCGCTCGGGTTGGTGCTGCTGGCGCGGGCCGTGAGAAACACGAACATGGGGCGCACCTGCTTGCCTTTGCGGCGCACGATGTAGCCCATAATCTTATCGAGCAGCAGCACCTTGGTCTGCATCGACTGGCGAAATTTCACCTCAAACTCGGCCATCTCGGCCGCAATGGGCGCTTGTATTCGGTCGAGGGTGTTTGCCATGCGGAGGCAATAATACGGCCAGTAGCGCGGACTTGGCGGCCGGCGCGCCCACTGCCCAGCCGCTAACTGCCGCGCTGCCCTACCTTAGCCCCATGCTCCGTACCGTTGAGTTTACCCTAGCCGGCCGCGCCCACGGCCGGCCATTTGCCGCCGATGCCACCTGGCAGCCCACCGGTCAGCCCCAGCCCGTGGTGGTTTTCGTACACGGTTTCAAGGGGTTCAAGGACTGGGGGCACTTTGGGCTGCTCGCCCGTTTTTTTGCTGAGCGCGGGTTTGTATTCGTCAAGCTCAACCTCTCGCACAACGGCGTGGTGGTGGGCGGCACCGGCGATTTGGAAGACCTCGAAGCCTTTGGTCAGAATAATTTCAGCCTGGAGCTCGACGACCTCGGCCAGCTTATCGACGCGCTACACACGCCCGGCGCCACGCCCCTGCCCGCTGCCGACCTCGACCTGCGCCGCTTCTACTTGGTGGGCCACAGCCGGGGCGGCGCCCTGGTGCTGCTGAAAGCCGCCGAAGACCCGCGCGTGGCGGCCGTAGCCACCTGGGCCGCCGTGGCCGACCTGCACCCGCGCTGGCCCGCCGAAGTGCTGGCCCAGTGGCAGCGCGACGGTGTGCTGCACGTGCCCAACGCCCGCACCGGCCAGCAGCTGCCCATGTACTATCAGATTGCCGAAAACTTTTACCAGAATCGCGCCCGCCTCGACCTACCGGCTCTGCTGCCTGGCCTGCGCCAGCCGCTGCTGCTCATCCACGGCGACCAGGACGAAACGGTGCCCCTAGCGGCCGTGTACCAGCTGCACGCCGGCCAGCCCGCCGCCGAAGTAGCCGTAGTGCCCGGCGCGGGCCATATGTTTGGCGGGGCCCACCCGTGGGAAGGCCCCGAGCTACCAGCCTTGGCAAAGGTGATAGCAGAGCACACGGCCAACTTTTTTGCCAGCCACTAGGTGGGTACTACAACTGCCTACCTGCTGCTGGGCAGCAACCTCGGCGACCGGGCCGCCCGGCTAGCCCAGGCGCGCCACGATTTAGCTGCTACGGCTGGGCGCCTGGTGGCGGCTTCCGCGCTCTACCAAACGGCGGCCTGGGGCCTTGAGGACCAGCCGGCATTTCTCAACCAGGTGCTAGTTGTGGAGACGGAACTCGCCGCGCCGGCCCTGCTAGCCGCTTGCCTGGCGGCCGAGCAGCAGCAAGGCCGCGAGCGCCAGGTGCGCTGGGCGGCCCGCACGCTGGATGCGGACGTTCTGCTGTTTGGCGACGAGATTATTCAAACGCCGGCTCTCACGGTGCCGCACCCGGCGCTGCCGGGCCGGCGCTTTGCCCTCACACCCCTGGCCGAGGTAGCACCGCAGCTGGTGCACCCACAGCTGCACCGCACCATCGCGGAGCTGCTTGCTGCCTGCCCCGATGAATTGGCCGTGGAGCGCGTAATAATTTAAAAACCGGCCAGCCCCACGCATTTGCGCAAGGCTAGCCGACTCTTTCACTTACAAATTCTTTAGCTACGCTATCGTAGCGGTGGGCTCAATTTTCTTTACCAGGCCTTGCAGCACTTTACCGGGGCCGCACTCGACGAACTGCGTGGCGCCGTCGCGGAACATGGCCTGCACACTCTGGGTCCAGCGCACGGGGGCGGTGAGCTGGGCCAGCAGGTTGGCTTTGATTTCAGCCGGGTCGGTATGCGGGGCACCATCCACGTTCTGGTACACCGGGCAGCGGGCGGGGTGAAAGGTCGTGCGCTCGATGGCCTCGGCCAGCGCCGCCTGGGCCGACTGCATGAGGGGCGAGTGGAAGGCGCCGCCCACCGGCAGCGGCAGGGCGCGCTTGGCACCGGCGGCTTTTAGCACTTCGCACGCCTTGGCAATACCGGCCGTGGAGCCCGAAATAACGAGCTGGCCGGGGCAGTTGTAGTTGGCGGCTACTACCACATCGCCGGCGGCGGCCACCTGCTGGCAGCCCTGCTCCACCGCCTCGTCGGCTAGGCCCAGGATGGCGGCCATAGTGCCGGGCTGCTCTTGGCAGGCGGCCTGCATGGCCTGGGCGCGGCGCGCCACCAGGGGCAGCGCATCGGCGAAGGTGAGTACACCGGCCGCTACCAGCGCCGAAAACTCGCCCAGCGAGTGACCCGCTACCATAGCGGGCACGAGGTCGGGCCTAGCCACAAACTGCGCTACCGAGTGCACAAACACGGCGGGTTGGGTCACGTCGGTGCGGCGGAGGTCTTCGTCGGTGCCCTCAAACATGAGCTTGGTGAGGTCGAAGCCCAGAATGTCGTTGGCCTGCATGAGCACGGCGCGGGCGGCCTCGCTTTGCTCGGCAAGCTCGCGGGCCATGCCCGGAAACTGCGAGCCCTGGCCCGGAAATAAAACGGCCGTGCGGGCGGCCTCGGAGGGGTGGGATGGTGTCAAAGCAAACAAAAGTTAAGTAGTACGGCTAGCCCGCACGCTCGGCGGGCGGGGCAAAATAAAGCCAAAAAAGCCACCCCGGGCGGAGTGGCTTTTTTGGCTTGTTCTTGGGGCAGAAGGCTAGCGCACTAGCTCTACCCAGCCTTTGTAGGTACGCTTGGTCTGGGCGGCGTCGGCAAATTCGACTTCGGCCAGGTAGTAGTAGATGCCGCCCGACACCATGCCGCTCGTGCCGCTTTCGCCGGCCACACCGCCACCCGTCCAGTTGATGTAGGGGTCGCGGTCGCTTTCGTAGACCTTACGGCCCCAGCGGTTGAAAATCTGGATGTGCGTGCGCAGCAGCGGGCTGGTCGTCTTGGGCCGGAAAACCTGGTTGGCCGCGCTGTTGCTGCCCGGAATGAAGATGTTGGGCAGAATGAAGAATACGCAGTCGTTCTGGCAAGCTGAGTTGCTGAGGCCGCTGCGCTGGCCCGAGGCCGCCACGGCCTGCACTTTGTAGCAGTACGTGGGGCGCGGCCGGTTGCGGTCGCTGTACGTCAGCCGCGAGGTCGAGTCAATCAGAGTATACGTGCCGCCGTCGGTATCGCTGCGGAAAATGCGGTAGTACACAGCGTTGGCCTCGCAGCCAGTGGGCGTGTTGCCCACCGTCCAACGCAGGTTATTCTGGTAGGTCTGGTTGACGGGCAGGTACGACCCTAGCGCGGCCAGGCTGTCGCAGTTCACTACTTGCAGCGTGAGCACCGGGGTACAGGGTACGGCTTGCAGCGTGGTGCACACTTGCTGACTGTTGTTCAGCAGGTTTTGCAGGAAACTGTAGTTGGCATACAGGCCGGTGGTCTGCACGTAGTAGCAGTATTCCTGCCCGGTAATGAGGTTCTGGTCGACGTAAGTGCCGCTGGTGGCGCCCGGGGTCACGGTCGCAATCTGGTTGAACGTAGTGCTGCCTGGGTCGCGGCGGTAAATGCGCGAAGGCTGCTTGCTGTTATCCCAAGGCACATTGTAGGCCCAGTTTACTGTGATGCTGCGCGCGATACCGTTGGGCACTAAGCTAGTGCGCACGCTGGTGGCGGTAGGGGCAGTTTCCTGCACCTGCGTGGTGCCGGTGCCGCTCAGAAACGTCAGCGTGTAGGTGTACTGATTGAGTACCGTGTTCAGGCCGCGGTCTACGTAGGTAGTATCAGCTAGGTTGGTGATGGTGGCCACCAGCGTAGAAGCACCCGTGCCAATGCTGCGGTTCAGGCGGTAAATGGGCGACGCAAAAGTGCCGGCATCAGCCTTGGGCTGGGTCCACTTCACAGTTATCTGGCCAGTCGCGGTGTTGGTAGTGTTCACGTCCACATTCGTGAGCATCGCCGAGCGGCCGTTGAAGGTCAGGCAGGCCTCGGCTGAGGCAATGCTAGCCCCACCCGAAGGCAGCGGGAACGTGGCATAAATACGGTAGCAATAGGTTTTGCCCCGCACCAGGCCGGTATTGTCTGAAAACGAAGTAGCGCCTACCGGCACCGTACCCACCTGCGTGTAGCCCGCCGAAGGCGGAATGCCCGTATCGCACGGCCCAGGATTGAAGCTAGAAGGATTTTCCTTACGATAGATTAATATCTGACTAGCGTTCTGGTACTTATACAAGTCCCAGGTCAGCACGCTTACTAGCCCGCCGGGCGTACCCGAAGGCGTAGCACGCAGGTTTTGGGGCGGCGGCCCCACCACCGTAATGCGCACCGGCCGCACATCAACCAGCGGCTGCGTAGCTGCAGTGGGTGGCGTATCCTGCGCTCGGAAAACAACTACGTAGGGTTGGTCCGACACGTTGCTGCCACCGGGGGCCGTGGTGCTGCCAGCGATGGCACTGTTGCCGGGTGTCCAGCGGAAAGTACCCGTTACGGTAGTGCCCACATTATTCTGCCGGAAGGTAGCGGGCGGCAAAATACCGCTGAAAGCCGTCAAAGTCACGTTGGTAGCCGGGGCGGTGGCACTAGAGCCATCGGTGGCCGATACCGTGAGCGTAACGGGCGTATCGGCCACTACGCAGATGTCGGGCGGCACCGTCAGTACCGGCGGCAAATTATTGACCGCCTGAATGATAATCTGCATATCCCGGATTACCAGCCCGATAGTCCGAAATCCGGTGGCCGTACGCCTGATTTCATCTACTTGAAAAGCAATGTTATAAATACCTGCCCTAGCCGGTGCATTCCAGGTAATCTGTCCAGTATACGGGTCCTGCGAAATGAATGCTCGCTCGCCAGGCCTGCCCGCTGGCACCCCCGTATAGGGTACCTGCACCGGAGCAGTGCCCCCCGTGATGCTGGCATCATCCGGCAATACGTAGTTAATACACTTGCTTGGTTTAGGCAGGTTGGTAGTATTAGCTGCCGTAGTACCGTTTACTACCTGCTGGCAATCAATGAGATGATAAACCAGAGAGTCACCATCGGCATCATAGCCGGCCGGGTTATGCACATACACTTGCCCCACCGCACCTTGGTCTACGGCTGGCGCGCGCAGCACGGGCGAGTGGTTAAGTCCATAGGCCGGATTGATACTAATGGAGGTTTTGATAAAGAACGACTGCGTATTTGACGCCGCCATATTGAGCACGTTTGCGTTACGGTTTTCACCTACAAAACTCACATCGTATGGGCCGGCTGCCGGATACGTATGCTCACAGTAGTAGCTGAAAATATCAGTCTGCCCCACGCGTACGGTGGAGGCTTTTGGGATACCATCCAGCCGGGTACCGTCGCCAAAGTACATGGTTACCGTAGGCTGGTCAACCCCCGTAATATCCCGATACAGCGTGAGCTTGTAAAAAATACGGTTGGGGTTATGCGCCGCAGTGGTATCTACTTTGGCTTGAATGTCGCCCGCCCGAATGTGCGACGCCTGCGCCGCTTGGGGGCGCAGCCAACCCAGGGCTAGCAGCAGCGTGGCTACCAGCCAGGCACCCCGCCCCCTATTCTTCCCAAAAGATAAAAGAAGTTGCATAATCTACCTGTGTTGAAAAACAGCCTATTACCCCAAAATTTGGACTCGCGCCAGATGACACTCCTAGCCCAACTTTTTGCGCAGGCGGTTGGTTGTCCTAAAGCTACGTAGCAAATGGGCTAACGGAACTAGCGGTCGATTGATTCATCCTACTAAGGCGGCCCACCGGCCCTAGTGTTTAATCCTTCTAAATAACGCCTATGTTACGCCAGCACCTTGGGCTAAGCCCACCGCCGGCCCTACCTTTGGGCAGTACAAAAGGTCATTTTTTCGGCTGAAATCTTTATGAACTGGTTTACAAAAACCTTTACCAGCAGCATTGGGCGCAAGATTATCATGTCCCTTACGGGTCTGTTTCTCTGCACGTTCCTGGTGGTGCACCTGATTGGCAACTTCCAGCTTTTCAAACACGACGATGGCGTAGCGTTCAACACGTACTCGCACTTCATGGGTACTAACCCCGTCATTCGCACTATCGAGTGGGGCCTAGTGCTGGGTTTTGGCTTCCACATCTACGAAGCGCTGATGTTGACGACGCGCAACAAAGGTGCTCGCTCGCACGGCTACGCCCAGTGGGAAGCCAAGCAAAATTCGGAGTGGACCTCCCGCAACATGGGTATTCTGGGCTCCATTATCCTTGTGTTTCTGATTGTACACCTGTATAATTTCTTCTGGCGCGCCCGCTTCGGCACCCTCGACCCAGACATCAATAAGAACGACGATTTGTACAAATTGGTGGTGTCGTCTTTCCACCAGTGGTGGTACGTGCTGCTCTACGTGGCCGCGCAGGCTAGCCTCGGCTATCACTTGTGGCATGGCTTCCGCTCGGGCTTCCAGACCCTAGGCCTGAACCACCGCAAATACATGCCCTTGATTAAGAACTTTGGCTATGCCTTCGCTGTCATTGTATCAGCTGGTTTTGCTTCGATGCCACTTTACTTCTTCTTGTTTACCAACGAGAAAGGAGCCCTTCTCAGCAAAGCCCCGGCCGTGCTGCACCAGCTCACGCTGGCGTTCAACTAACTTCTGGCAGTTTAGCTCTTATCTATGGTACTGAATTCCAAAGCGCCCGAAGGCCCCCTGGCCGAGAAATGGGACAAGCATAAGTTCAACGTCAAGCTCGTAAACCCCGCCAACAAACGGAAGTACGATGTGATTGTGGTGGGCACCGGCCTAGCCGGTGCCGCCGCCGCCGCCTCGCTGGCCGAGCTGGGCTACAACGTAAAAGCATTTACTTACCACGATTCGCCACGCCGGGCGCATTCCATCGCCGCACAGGGTGGCATTAACGCTGCCAAAAACTACCAGAACGACGGTGACTCAGTGTTCCGTTTGTTTTACGATACCATCAAGGGCGGCGACTACCGCGCCCGCGAAGCCAACGTGTACCGGCTAGCCCAGGTATCGGTCAACATCATTGACCAGTGCGTGGCGCAGGGCGTGCCTTTCGCCCGTGAGTACGGCGGCTTGCTGGCCAACCGCTCTTTCGGCGGTGCGCAAGTAAGCCGGACATTCTACGCCCGCGGCCAGACCGGACAGCAGCTGCTGCTAGGAGCCTACTCGGCCCTGAGCCGGCAGGTAGCCTACGGCAAGGTGAAGATGTACACCCGCTCGGAAATGCTCGACGTGGTAGTAGTCGATGGCCAGGCCCGTGGCATTGTTACGCGTAACCTCATCACCGGTGAAGTACAAACGCACGCGGCCCACGCCGTGGTGCTCGCTACTGGCGGCTACGGCAATGTCTTCTACCTGAGCACGAACGCCATGTATTGCAACGTGACCGCGCCGTGGCGGGCGCACAAGAAAGGCGCGTACTTCGCTAACCCTTGCTTCACCCAGATTCACCCCACCTGCATTCCGGTATCGGGCGACTACCAGTCAAAGCTGACGTTGATGTCGGAATCGCTGCGCAACGACGGCCGCGTATGGGTACCCGCCACCAAGGAAATTGCCCAGCGCCTGCAAAAGGGCGAAATTACGGCAACCGATATTAAAGAAGAGGACCGCGATTACTTCCTGGAGCGCAAGTACCCCGCTTTCGGCAACCTCGTGCCGCGCGACGTGGCCTCGCGCAACGCCAAGCAGATGTGCGACGAAGGCCGCGGCGTAGGCTCGACGGGCCTAGCCGTATACCTCGACTTTTCCGACGTTATCAAGCGCACCAGCGCCGAGGCGGTAAGCCAGAAGTATGGCAACCTCTTCGAGATGTACGAGAAGATTACTGATGAAAACCCGTATAAGCTGCCGATGCGTATTTACCCGGCGGTGCACTACACCATGGGCGGCCTGTGGGTTGACTACAACCTGCAAACCACCATTCCGGGCCTCTATGCTACGGGTGAGTGCAACTTCTCGGACCACGGAGCCAACCGACTGGGGGCTTCGGCCCTCATGCAGGGACTAGCCGACGGCTACTTCGTGATTCCGTACACCATTGGCGACCAGCTGGCCCAGACGTCGCCCAAGCCGGTAACGACCGACCACCCCGCCTTTGCTGAAGCTAAGGCTGGTGTGCAGGCTCGCGTGGAGCAATTGCTCGCCATTAAGGGCAACCGTACGCCGGATGAGTTTCATAAAAAACTCGGCCACCTCATGTGGGAGTACTGCGGCATGGCTCGCAATGCCGAAGGTTTGAAGTACGCCAAGGCTGAAATTGCCAAGCTACGCAAAGAGTTTTGGAGTGATGTGAAAGTGGTAGGTACCGGCGAGGAAATGAACCAAGCCCTTGAGAAAGCCGGCCGCGTGGCCGACTTCATCGAGCTCGGCGAACTAATGGTAGACGACGCTTTGGACCGCAACGAAAGCTGCGGCGGCCACTTCCGCGAGGAGTACGCTACTGAGGAAGGCGAAGCCAAGCGCGACGACGACCACTACGCCTACGTGGCTGCCTGGGAATATATGGGCGAAAACCAGCCCGAGCGCCTCAACAAGGAAGAGCTGGTGTTTGAAAACGTGAAGCTCACGCAGCGGAGCTACAAATAATTAATTAAAGATTATGAATTATGAATTAAAAATTGAGTCTTGGTTGCCTAGGTTTTGGGGCATCAATTCATAATTTTTAATTCATAGTTTTTAATTCAAAAAATATGGCCGGCTCCAACCCCAACGCTAAACCCATGAACCTGACGCTGAAAGTTTGGCGTCAGCCCAACCGTCAGACTGAAGGCAGCATTGTTGACTATCAGGTGAAAGATATTTCGCCCGATATGTCGTTCTTGGAAATGCTCGATGTGCTCAACGAGGACCTGCTGCACAAAGGCCAGGACCCGGTGGCCTTCGACCACGACTGCCGCGAAGGCATCTGCGGCTCGTGCGACTTGTTTATCAACGGCCGCTCGCACGGCCCCGAGAAAGGCACGACGACCTGCCAACTGCATATGCGCAAGTTCTCGGACGGTGACACCATCACCATCGAGCCTTGGCGTGCCAATGCTTTCCCGGTTAACAAAGACCTGAGCGTAGACCGCTCGGCTTTTGACCGCATCATTCAGGCGGGCGGCTACGTGAGCGTGAACACCGGCGGCGCGCCCGACGGTAATGAGATTCCGATTCCAAAGGAGATTGCCGACCGTGCGTTTGAGGCAGCTACCTGCATTGGTTGCGGCGCCTGCGTAGCGGCTTGCAAAAACGCCTCGGCCATGCTCTTCGTGTCGGCCAAGGTATCGCAGCTAGCCCTGTTGCCCCAGGGCCAGGTAGAAGCCAAAACCCGCGTCGAGAACATGGTGGCCCAGATGGATATCGAAGGCTTTGGCGCCTGCTCCAATATTGGCTCGTGCGCGGCCGAGTGCCCGGTGGGCATTTCGCTCGAGAACATCGCCATCCTGAACCGCGAGTTCCTGTCGGCTAAGGTGACGTCGAACAACCTGGCGTAGGTTACCACCTAACAGTATTTAGAAAAGGCGTGGCAGTTTTTCTGCTACGCCTTTTTTGTGCATTTTACTTACCCTGCCAGGCGAAGCAGGGCCACTATTGTAGCTTGCCCGCTAAACCGGCAATCTCCGCAATGCTATTCTTTTTCTGGTTTCTAGTAAGCCTACTGTTGTTTGCACCCGGCCTAAAAACGGCAACACGCCTAGTGCTGCTAGCCGCCTTGTTGTATGGCCTGAATGACCTAGCCGTAGTAAATCCAATTTGGTGGACGAGGCAATTTGGTCTGCATTATAACTGGCTGGGTAAGTTACTAGCCATCCTACTCTCACTAGGGCTCATTTACTGGCTGCGCTGGGTGAGCCCGCAGGAAAGCGGTCTGCAACGGCCGCGGCCAGACTCGTGGCGCGTAGTAGGGCTGGTGGCGCTGGCGGCGGCGTTATTGCAACTACTCAGCGGCTACTTGGTGCGGCACCACGGGCGCCCGCCGAGCGGCGAAACGTTCTTGTATCAGCTTACCATGCCGGGCCTAGCCGAAGAGCTTTTTGAGCGGGGCGTGCTGCTTGGGTTGTTGAACAGGGTCTTCCCGCGGAATATTCCCTTCTTTGGTACGCGCACCAGTTGGGGCGGGCTAGCGGGTATTATCCTTTTTATTCTGGGTCATGGCTTCCGCTTTGCGCACCCGCTTACACTATTGCCTACTGTGGATTTATCGCTGGGGCGCATTGCCGACAAGCTGTTATTCGGCACCCTTTTCTTGTGGGTGCGCGAACGTAGCGGTTCAACCTGGGCGGCGGTAGCTACGCACAATCTGACCAATGCTAGCTTGTTTCTGGGTCAGCTATTGCCTTAGCGGCAGTCAGTTATCCTAGCCATGGGCGTTATAATTTTAAGGTGAACCCCTGCTATCTCACCGTTACCACTATAAACAGATTTTGCGGTACCATTACTTAATCTGACGCCGCAACTCAGCCTCGTACACGCGCCGGCCTAGGTCGCGCAGGAAGGGCAGACCCACGGTGTCATAGTCGTATTTATCGTCGTTGAGTACGCCGTCGGCATTCACGTAGAGCACGGCTGCCAGCAGGAACTCAACGCCTTGGGCGGCATCAACCACATAGGCATTGTCGATGAGAAAGCCGTAGGCCTGGCCGATTTTATTGTATATCCGCACGCCGGGCGGCAAGCTGGCCAGCCCTCCCCCACCGAGCAAAAACTTGGCGTAGGTACCAGGGTAGTGCAGCGCGTCGTAGCGCGGCGAGCGGCTCTGGGGCGGCAGTTGGCTTAGGGCTTCGCACAGGCGGACCAGGCTAGCCGGCGATAAGCGCGGGCGCTGCCGGGCAGGTATGGTTTCGGGCAGCACTACGGCTTGCAGCAGGCGCTGCAAATCGGGCAGGCTGAAGACGTTCTTCTGGCTAAGGTCGAGGGGCTGGGCCACGCGTTGGCCCTGCGCATTCAGGTAAGCCTGCCCTAACTGCCTACTGGCCGGCCGCACCCGAGCCGGGGGCATAGGCGCCGCCCAATACGCGGCGGGCTGGGCCAGCAGCAGCTGCGTTTCGGCCGTGTCGGCGAAAAAGCGTACCGGGTTGGTGTGGCGCCAGCCGGGTTCGCCGTCGCCCACGCTGAGGCGGTGCACCAAGCGGGCCCGCCGCAAGCCTAGCCGGTGCAGGCCAGCGTTCAATTCCTGAGGGCCGACGAACTCGTACAGCCGATTATAGGCCTCGTTATCGCTCACCAACAGCATCTTGACTAAGTAGTGCCCCAGGCTGGGCCGGTCGCTGGCGGCCGTGGTATCGCGCCCGGCGCGGGTTTGGCCCGCGAAAGCCGAGTCGGTGCACATCGGCGAGTTGGGGCTGAGGCCGGGCGTGGTAGCTTGCAGGCGTTCCAGCTTTTCAAGGGCCAGCACGCCGGCCGCCAGCTTCACGGCGCTGGCCGGATAAAAGTATTCATCCGGACGCACCCGGTAGCGCACCGGCCGGGCCAGGTGAGCTAGCCCCTGGGCATCACGCCGCACGCGCACCAGGCTGATTTGCAAGTGATAAAAGTCGGGCCGCGCCAGCACCCGCCCCAGCCCGGCGGTATCGGCCGAAGCTAGCAGGCGCCGGGGCAGCCGGCGCTGGGCCCAGCCCGGCGAAGCGGCCAGCAGCAACCCCGCCAGGGTAACTACGCCCAACAAGCTATGTTTCATGGGCCCAAAATAGCAGCTGGGCACCAGAGCTTCGCTTCTCACACTGTTACAGGTTTCTGACTACAAAAAAGCCCAGGCTGCATCGTGCAGCCTGGGCTTTTTTCTCAGGGAGAGGCTAGCCGCTTATTGGCCGAGCTTCTTTTTCAGGTTCTCGTCGAGCGCCTCTAGGAACTCCTCAGTGTAGAGGTAGTCGCGGCCGTGCTCCACTTTGTTGCCGTGGATGCAGACTGCGAGGTCCTTAGTCATTTTGCCGCTTTCCACGGTTTCGATGCACACCTGCTCCAGCTTGTGGCAAAAGTCGATAAGCTCCTGGTTGCCATCTAGCTTGCCGCGGAACTCCAGGCCACGCGTCCAGGCGAAGATGCTGGCGATGGGATTGGTGCTGGTGGGCTTGCCCTTCTGGTGGTCGCGGTAGTGGCGCGTCACGGTGCCGTGGGCGGCTTCGGCCTCCATGGTGCCGCCGTCGGGCGTCACGAGTACCGAGGTCATCAGGCCGAGCGAGCCGAAGCCCTGGGCCACGGTGTCGCTCTGCACGTCGCCGTCGTAGTTTTTGCAGGCCCATACAAAGTTGCCGTTCCACTTGAGGGCCGAGGCCACCATGTCGTCAATGAGGCGGTGCTCGTAGGTGATGCCGGCTTCCTTGAACTTGGCGGTGTAATCCTGCTCGTAAATCTCCTGGAAGATGTCCTTAAAGCGGCCATCGTATTTTTTCAGGATGGTATTTTTGGTGCTCAGGTACAGCGGCCAGCCCTTGCTCAGGGCCTGGTTGAAGCAGGCGTGGGCGAAGCCGCGGATGCTTTCATCGGTGTTGTACATGGCCAGGGCCACGCCATCGCCCTTGAAGTTGTAGACCTCAAACGACTGGGTTTCGCCGCCATCTTCGGGCTGGAAGGTGACGGTGAGCTTGCCCTTGCCCTTGGTTACGAAGTCGGTAGCGCGGTACTGGTCGCCGAAGGCGTGGCGGCCGATGCAAATCGGGGCCGTCCAGTTGGGCACCAGGCGCGGCACGTTGTTCATCACAATCGGCTCGCGGAACACGGTGCCATCCAGGATATTACGAATTGTGCCGTTGGGCGACTTCCACATCTGCTTCAGGCCAAACTCGGCCACGCGCTCCTCATCGGGGGTGATGGTGGCGCACTTGATGCCCACACCGTACTGCTTAATGGCGTTGGCCGAGTCGATGGTTACCTGGTCGTTGGTCTCGTCGCGGTACTCGATGCCGAGGTCGTAGTACTTGATATCGAGGTCGAGGTAGGGCGTAATGAGCTTGTCCTTGATGAATTTCCAGATGATGCGCGTCATCTCGTCGCCATCGAGTTCCACTACGGGATTGGCTACTTTGATTTTAGTCATTGTTGCGGTGGGATAAGGTAAGGTTTGGTACCTGGCTAGGGCTAGCCGGGCGAGGTATCCAAGTTAGGGTCGGCTAACACGCCGCGTTGCCGCGTTGTTATTAGCGTCGTCAATATTAAGCACGGTTTGGTGCTTGGCGGCGGGCTAGCCGGCTTGCAAACGTTTGCGCTGGTTTCAGGACCTCACAATTTTTCCGCTAGCCTTTCGCTAAACGATGGCGAGGGCCGGCGCCGTAGCCGCAGGCAGCACGGCCGGCTGCAGAAAAATATGCTTCACATCGGGGTGCGCGGCCTTTATCTTATCGCAGAGCTGCCCGATTACTTGCGTGAGCTGGCCAGCCGGCAGCTCGGGCACAAACTCGACGGGCACCACCACCAGTATCTCGTGGGGGCTGAGGTAGGACGAGAGCGGCGCACTGGCGCGCACAATCGATTTTTCGGCGTTCACCATTTCTGTGATGCTAGCCAGCAGCTTGTCCTCGGCCGGCTCGCCGAGCAGCAGGCTCTTGGTTTCGCGCAGCAGCAGGGCGGCTACTACCAGCAGCAGCAGGCCAATGAGGATGGAGGCCACGCCATCGAGCGCGGGCATATTTAGCCAATGGCTAAGGAAAACGCCCAAAAAGGCGATGAGCAAGCCCAGCAAATCGGAGGCATCCTCGAAAAGCACCACGAAAATCGAGGGGTCTTTGCTAGCCCGGAAGGCCGCCCAAAAGGGCTGCTGGCCCCGCTGAGCATTGAAGGTGCGGCGCGCTACTAGAAAAGAGCTGCCATCGAGGGCGAAGGCGATGGCCAGCACCACGTAATTCCAGGTAGGGTCGCCGAGCGGCTCGGGATGGCGCAGGTGCTCGTAACCCTCATACAGCGAGAGCCCGCCACCGATGGCGAAGATGAACACCGCCACCATAAACGCCCAGAAATACAGTTCGCGCCCGTGGCCAAAGGGCCGGTGCGGGCTAGCCGGCTCCTGGCTAGCTCGCAGCCCCAGCAGCAGCAGCCACTCATTGGCCGTGTCCACGAGCGAGTGGATGCCCTCAGAAAGCATGGCCGACGAGCCCGTGAACCAGGCGGCCACAAACTTGATAACGGCAATGCCCAGGTTGGCCGCCAGCGCGGCGATGATGGCGGTTTTAGATTGCGGCTGGTCGGGGGCGTCGGGCACGGAGGAAGTAGGAAAGCGGCTGGTGCAGGTAGTACGGGCTGGCGCACTCAAAAGCTACCTGGCCGTGGTAAGACGCAGCAGTGAGTGCCAAGCGTCGGGGTCGCACGGTAGTAGGGAAATAAGTTGACAGCCGCCGTGACAATCATTTGAGGATATAAAGCATCGTTTTTTCATGCTATACAGCATCGTCCTGAAATATTTCAAAAACTTATTTTATATTAATTTATTTTTCCGTATCTCTTATGCTCCTAACAAGCAGTACCCTCTTTAATAATTGCATACCCAAGCTAGGTAGGGAAAGTCCTGGCAAACTACTCGCCTTTTCCTTTTCCACTTTTATGAAAAAAACATTTTTCTCCTCACATTTTCACTCGCTAAGCTTCCTGCTGACCGTAGTCGGTCTGGTAGTGTGGAGTAGCTGTGAAAAATATCGCTGCGCCCTGAGGCCGCTGGCCCGTCGGTTAGCGCATCGATTACGCAGCTAGCCAAGGTGAAAGGTGAGAACCCTTTTACAGTGGCGATGATGCAACGGGCCTACGTCAGCTTGGCTGCTAGGCAGGTAGCCGGGTAGGCAGCGAAAAGTACTTCTGCTACTGGCTCCTTCACGGCGAATGAAATTCCGAGTGATTGCCTGGAATGTCCGGACTCCAATCCGGCTCCTCCTTATCCTACTCCCACACCCTCCCCAGCGCCAACGCCTGCCCCTGTTCGGCCCACCCACCTGTATATGCGTTTTAAGCCAGCCGATGTTGAGGTGGTCTAGCTAAGCCGGAAAGAGTTGGGACGTTGTTTGAAGGCGGATTTCGAAGTGGTTGGGGGCAAGGTAGCCGAGCGAAGAATGACGTCTTTCGGCGTTATAGTAGGCGATATGGTGGCTGATTTCGAGCTTGGCCGGTTCGCTGGGCGATGTGCTGATAGGTGCTCACCGCGTCGGCTGGCCGAAGATGACCAAAGCTTTTTTTAAAATGTCGAGTTCTTGCTCGGCCCGTTTGAGGCGGGCCCGCAGGGCGCGCACCTCCGGGTCGCGGGCTACTTCCTCACTGCCGACCTCGGCCACCAGCTGCGCCTGCTGCCAGCGGTAAAGCAACTTGGGACTGATGCCCACCTGCCGCGTCGCGGCCTGCGTGCTGCGGCTCTCGCCGGCCAAGCGCAGCGCTTCGGCCTTGAACGCCTCGTCGTATTTACGCCGTTTGTCGGGTGACGCCCCGTTGGTTTTGGTTGCCATGACAGAAGAACTATACGTCCTTCTTCTGTCCGTCTTCCCTAGACCACCTCAGAATTGGCAAGGCAGCCATAGGCGGAGCATTTACCGGACAGTTTTTTCCATCATATGATGGGCGTTACTACCGGTCTAAATTTGGCTTGGTTCCGACGCAGCGTGGAGTAACCACTATTGCACTGCTAATGAGCCCACCAGGTGGCGCGCAGGATTTAGGAAATATTATTCCCTTCATACGTCTCCCACCCGATGCGCAGGGCAAAGAGCAAAAGCCTGTGTTACAAGGTTTGTATTTTATCATCAATGAAGGTAAAACCAATAACTATGACCTGTTGTGCCAGCAATACACTACAAATCCAGAGGCTTCAGGTCAGTCGCCCGAGCAGCTTATCTACGTGCAAAAAAGCACGTTTACGTTTGAGGTGAAGTAGCTAAGCATAACCACAAAAAAGTGCCCTGGCTCACGCCAGGGCACTTTTTTGTGCGCTTATTCTAAGATTACCTACACCTTAGCTGGCACTTCGGCTGCTAGCACTTCCAGCGCAATTCTTACCTCGTCAAAGCCCACGCCCACCACCACGGCCGGGGCGGCTACGGTGGTTTCGGTAGCCGGGTACTCCCCTAGCGGCAGCGCCTGGGCATCGGCCGTGGCGGTAGCAATGGCGGCGGGCAGGCCGTGCAGCACCACGCGGTAGGTGGTATAGGGCGGCTGGTAGTCGCCCTGGCTAGCCTGGGCCAGGGTGAGCGAGGTGGCATCGCCGGTCACGGTGAAGCGGCGAGTGGTTTGCTGGCCGGCTTCCTGGTAGGCGTAGCCCTCACCGCCGTCGTCGTAGAGCACGCTCTCGGCGGTGCCGTTTTTGTAGTAGACGTGCAGCGTGAGCTGTTCCACCACTTGCTCGCCCACGTACTGCATGATGGGTTGCATGGGCACTACCGCCCCAGCCCGGATAAAGAGCGGAATGCGCGTGAGGTCGGCCGAGGCCCACACTTCGGCGCCGCCAGCTTTTAGCTCATCGTTCCAATAGTAGTACCATTCGCCCTTAGGCAAATACATCCAGCGGCCATCGGCGCCGGCCTGCGTGATGGGGCAGACCAGCAGGTTGTCGCCGAGGCCGAACTCGGCCATGCGTAAGTAGGTTTCGGGGTCGTTCTGGTCGAGGAACGTGAGCGGGCGCAGCATGGGCGTGCCCTGGGTGGTGTACTGCCAGAAGGCGGTGTACAAGTAGGGCAGCAGCATGTAGCGCAGCTCGATGAAGTGCCGCGCCAGGCTCGTGTACGGCTCGCCGAAGCTCCAGGGCTCCTGGTCGCCGTGGTCGCCCGAGCTGTGGGTGCGGAAGAACGGGTGAAACGCCCCCAGCGCAATCCAGCGGCTATACAGCTCGCCGTCGGGCGTGTCGATAAAGCCGCCGATGTCGGAGCCGATGAAGCTGAACCCGCTGATGCTGAGGCGCTGGCACTGAATGTTGGCTAGCCACAGGTGGTCCCAGCTGGCGATATTGTCGCCGGTCCAGCCCGAAGAGTAGCGCTGGCCGCCCGCGTAGGTGCTGCGCGTGATGGTAAACGGCCGGTTGGGGTAGCTGAAGTGCTTCACCCCGTTGTTGGTGGCGCGGGCCATCTGCATGCCGTAGATGTTGTGCGCCTTTTTGTGCGAGCACGGCTGGCCGTCGTAGTCGAAGCGCACGTCGTCGGGGAAGGTGCCCTTCTCGAACACGGCCGGCTCGTTCATGTCGTTCCACACGCCCTTCACGCCGATGTCCTGAATCAGCCCCTTGAAGAGGCTAGCCCACCACTCGCGCACCTGCGGCTTGGTATAGTCGGGAAAATTGCATTGGCCGGGCCACACCGAGCCGCGCATGAGCGGGCCATCGGCACGGCGGCAGAAGAAATCGTTGGCTAGCCCCTGCTGGTACACCGGGTAGCTCGGGTCGATTTTGATGCCGGGGTCGATGATGACGACGGTTTTGAAGCCGTCGGCGGCCAGCTCGGCCACCATGCGCTTGGGCTCCGGAAAGTGCTGCGGGCTCCAGGTAAAGCACCGGTAGCCGTCCATGTAGTCGATGTCGAGGTAAATGGCATCGCACGGAATGCGGCGCTCGCGCAGGCCCTTCGTGATTTCCTGCACGTTACTCTCCGGAAAGTAGCTCCACTTGCACTGGTGGTAGCCCAGCGTCCAGAGCGGCGGCAGCTCGGGCGGACCGGTCAGGCGGGTGTACTCCTCGGTGGTTTCGAGCAAGGTGGGGCCGTAGATGAAATAATAATTCATCTCGCCGCCCTCGGCCCAAAAGCTGGTCACATCGGCGCGCTCGGCCGCAAAATCGAAGAATGCCTTGAAGGTATTGTCGAAGAAAATGCCGTGCGCAATGCGCTGCTGCAGCACGTGAAAGAACGGAATGTTCTTATACAGCGGGTCCGAACCCTTCACGTAGCCGTAGGTGTCGGAGCCCCAGTTGAGGAAACGCTGGCCGCGCAGGTTCATGTTGGCGGGCTTGTCGCCGAGGCCGTAGTAGCACACGCCGCTGGGCACGGCGTGGCTCATCTTCACCACGTCGTTGCCGGTGTCGTCGTCGTGGTGCCAGTGAAAG
>JBPBQJ010000062.1:0-45468 GCA_050954765.1 Janthinobacterium lividum
CTTGCCGCAGCATCTTGCTCGCTTTGTTGGATGATACAAATAAGATGCTGCGGCAAGCGGACGCCAGATGAGCATGACGGCCTTTCAACTAATACTATTTCTTACTTCTTGCCTTGCGCGCCGCGAAGTACGCCGCGGCCTCGTCTACCGACTTCGTGTTGAATGTCATCTCCTTGGTTAGCATGCCCTTGCGGCCGGCCAGCACCCCGTAGCGCATGTCGGCGTAGCCGTCGGTGTGGTGGGCATCGGGGTTGATGCTGAGCTGCACGCCCTGGCCGATGGCGTAGCGCACCCAGCGCCAGTCGAGGTCGAGGCGCCAGGGGTTGGCGTTGATTTCGATAATGACCTGGTGTTCGGCGCAAGCGTCAATAACAGCCTTGAAATCAATGGAGTAGCCAGCTCGGCGCAGCAGCAGCCGGCCGGTGGGGTGGCCCAGCATGGTGGTGTGCGGGTTGGCAATGGCGGCCAGCAGGCGCTCGGTGGCGCGGGCCTCGTCCATCTTCAGGTTAGAGTGAATGCTGGCCACAATGAAGTCGAATGACTCGCGCAGCTCGGCGTCGTAGTCCAGCGAGCCATCGCCCAGAATATCGGCCTCGATGCCCTTGAAAATGCGGAAGGGGGCTAGCTCCTGGTTCAGCTCGTCGATTTCGCGCTGCTGCTGGCGCACGCGCTCGGGGCCCAGACCCTGGGCGTAGTGCGCGGCCTGCGAGTGGTCGCAGATGCCGAGGTATTCGTAGCCCGCATCGCGCAGAAAAGTCGCCATCTGGCGTAGCGAGTGACTGCCATCCGAGTAGGTGCTGTGGTTGTGCAACGAGCCGCGCAAGTCGCTGTCTTGCAGCAGCTGCGGGATTTTGTGTTCGGCGGCCAGCTCTATTTCGCCCAGGCCTTCGCGCAGCTCGGGCACCACGTATTGCAGGCCGGCTTTCTCATACAGTGCCTCCTCGCTGGCAAAGCGCTCGCGCTTGGCGAGCTGGCGCAGGCTAGCGGGCTGGCCGGGGCCGGCCGAGGGCAGCTTGGCGGTGAGGTGCGCCTCATTGCCGGTGCTCACAAAGAGCTGATTAACAAATTCCTCGGGCGCTACTACGCGCACGGCCACGGCCACGCCCGAGTCGGCCACGGTGCCGCGCCAGGCGAAGGGGCCCGAGCGCCGCACGTCGGGCCGCAGGCCGGGCGCGGCGTTCAGCAGCGCGTGCACGGGAGTCGGGTCGGGGCTAGCCACGAGCAGTTCGATGGTTTCCACGATTTCGAGGGCGCGGCGCACCTCACCGGCAGCGGCTACGTCGGCCACGCCGGGTAGCTGGCGCAGGCGGGCGGTGAGGTCGAGGGCCAGCTGCTCGGCCTGCGAAAACAGCAGCTTACCCGCGCTCTGGTCGGTGAAGGCGAGCGCGGCCAGAATGCTTTCCTGGGTTTTGGCCCCGAAGCCTTTTAGCTTGGCTACCAGCCCAGCCTCGGCGGCCTCGCGCAGCTGCTCGGGGCTTTCGATGCCAGCGTCACGCCACAGGGCACGCACTTTCTTGGGGCCGATGCCTTTGATATTCAGTAACTCTACTACGCCGGGGGGCGTGGTGTCGAGCAGGTCCTGCAGCTCCTTGAAGGTGCCGGTATCGAGCAGCTCGGCCACTTTGGCGGCTTGGGTCTTGCTCAGGCCGGTGCGGTCGGGCAAGCCGGGGCGCTCCACTTCAGACACCGTAAACTCGAGCTGCTCGAGGGCCGTGGCGGTGCCTTCGTAGGCCCTGATTTTGAAGGCATTTTCGTCGTGCAGCTCCAGGAGCTGCGCCGTGAGCCGGAAGGCTTTAATAAGCGCGCGGTTGTCCATGTGGGAAGTGGGGCAGAGGGCAGTTGGCCTGGCTAGGCCCGGCTAGGGCGCCGGCCGCGGGGCTACCTGCCCCGCGGGCCCGCGCCAGCCACTATCCAAAAGTACGGCCCCGGCGATGGGCGGGATGCCTGAATTGCCGTACAATTGCGCATTATGGTTTCTGCCTCACGATTGGGCGGGCTAGCGGGCCTGGTACTGCTGGCCGCCGCCTGCCACCCCGACCACCCCGCCGAGCTGCCGACCGGCCAGCTAGCCTCCTTGCGCGGCACCTGGCTGCTGGTGCCCGAGGCTAGCCACGCCGACACGCTCAGCTACCGCCGCAATACCTACCGGTTCAAGTACCTGCCGGGCGGGCGGCCGGGCTTTCGGCTGGGGCCGGCCCAGCGCTTTGTGCGCTACGATGTGGCGCCCAGTGGGGGCCTCGTGGCTCAGGAAGGCACCTGGACCGAAACCACTACGGGCCGCCTGCTCATCCATTTGCCCGAGCTAGAGCCCGCTATGCCTGATTACGAGCTGCAAGTGCTAAGCCTGAAGGATGGCGTGCTGCAACTGCGCCGCCTCGACGAGCGGCCTGCCGTCGAAATCATGCGCAACCCCTAGCGGGGTGGCGCCGCTGCCCGCCGCGCCCGACCTTTGCGGGCATGAACCACTGGCTCGTTAAATCTGAACCCGAAGCGTATTCCTGGGCCGACTTTGTGCAAGAAGGCGGCACCGACTGGACAGGCGTGCGCAACTACCAGGCCCGCAACAACCTGCAAGCCATGCAGCCCGGCGACCTGGCCCTTTTTTACCACAGCGTGAGCGAAAAAGCCGTGGTGGGCGTGGCCCTCGTGCACGCCGCCCCCGCCCCCGACGCCACTGCCGAGGCCGGCAGCCCCTGGGTGGCCGTGCACCTGCGGCCCCACGCCGCGCTGGCCCGCCCCGTGCCGCTGGCCGCCCTCAAGGCCGACGAGCGGCTGGCCCAGCTGGGCCTGCTGCGGCAGTCGCGGCTGTCCGTAACGCCGGTGCGGCCCGAGGAATTTGACCTCATACTGGCCCTGGCTGAGGACTAGCGCCCGGCAACCTGAACGGTCGGGAGAGGTGCTTGCGAAAGCTGCGAAAAAAAGGTATCTTCGTTTGCAAGGCCCCTAACTATTCACGCCTGGGCTGCGTTGCGAGCCTAGCTATGAAACACTTCTTCGCTTTTTGGTGCTGCCTGCTGCCGCTAGGGTTGTGGGCCCAGCGCACGCCCCTGCCGCCTCCGGCCGATGCCCCCGTGCAGGCGGCCCGCACCGAGCTGCAACTCAACCCCGAAACCGATGAGGTGCAGGTGCAGCCCCTGCCCGCCGACACGGCCGTGGTGCTGCTCATCCGGCACGACGAGCCGGGCCTGCGCAGCAAGGCGCGCTACGTGTTTCAGCAGTACGGGGCCGACCTGCACCTGCGCCGCGAGGTGCCCGTGGAAATACCGCCCGAGTTTGAGCTGCAGCGCCTGTGCGCCGAGCCGGGCATCGTGTACGCGCTGTTTCGGGCCCCCGAAACCGTGGGCAAGCTGCTGGCCGTGGCCTACGATGCGCGCGGCGGCCAGCTGCGCGTGCAACCCTTCGATACCAAGCTCTGCCGCCAGGTAGTGGGTCTCAAAGCAATGGCCGGCCGGCTTTTGGTGAACGTGACCCTAGCCGACCAGCTGCACCAAACGGTGCTGCTGCTCAACGTGGCCAGCGGGCAGTTTCAGTTTCTGCCCTCGCTCTACGAGCCGCTCACCACCGAGCTCACCAGCGTGGCCGACCGCCCCGCCGGCCGGGCCGAGTTTGTGCTCAGCCAAAGCAATGGCCGCAAGCAGCGCCTGCAGCTCAAGCGCCTTTCGGCCGAGCAAGGTGAGCTGCTGAACTCTGAATTTGTACAAACGGAAAGTGAGCGCAGCCTGCTCACAGCCCAGCTCAGCCCGCCCGAAGACACTACCGCCCGCCTGCTCGCCGGCACCTACGGCCTGCGCGATTTGCGCTATGCCCAGGGGCTGTTTGCCACCGACCTCACGCCGCGGGCCGCCGCCACGGCTACGGGGCGCCCGGCGCTGCGCTTCTACGATTTCAAGCGCTTTCGGCACTTTTTCGACTATTTGGCGCCCACCCGCGAGGCCAAGCTGCGTGGCCGTTCGGCCCGGCGCGAGGCCCGCGAGGCTAGCCCCCTGCACTGGCACTACCACCTGCTGCTGCACGAGATGCTGCGCCAGCCCGACGGCGGCTACACGCTGGTGGCTGAGGTCTACACGCCCCAGTACAGCTACTCGCCCTACGGCGGCGTGTCGCTGAACCCGTACTCGATGACGGGGCACAACTCGTACAACGCCCTGAATGGGTACGGCCCAACCAACTACGGCTCCAGCCGGGCTTTCGTGGGTTTTCGTACTACCCACGTGCTAGTCTGTGGCTTCGATAAGAAAGGCAACTTGTTGTGGGATAATAACTTCGTGGTGGGCCCAGGCCTGGTGCGCTCAGACCTGGAAGAAGCCGTGCAGCCCCTTACGATGGCCGACGGCCACTTGGTGCTAGCCTACCTGCTCGATAATGAGCTGCACTACAAGCGCATCAACCAGAGCGAGGCTAGCCCCAACGATACCAAAGTAGACCTGCTCACCAGCGCCACCAGCCAGGCCGAAAAAGTGCTCGACGTGGCCCAGCCCGACCTGCTGCCTTGGGGCGCCAACACATTTATTGCCAGCGGGTTTCAGCGTATCAAAGTAGACCGGGGCGCCGAGCGGCAGGTGTTTTTTCTGCAGGCGCTGCACTTCTAGCGCTAGGGGCATGGGCCCGGCTGCCCCGACCTTTGAGGCTAGCCCGGGCGCAAGGCGCGCCGTGGGCCGATTCTTATGCCGATTGCTAGCCCTTCCAAACTGAAAACGCCGCCGCTCAGCCTGCTGGCTACCCACACCGGTCACCCGCACGAGGCGGGCCTCGACGAAGCCGGGCGCGGCTGCCTGGCCGGGCCAGTGTTTGCCGCGGCCGTTATCCTGCCCCCCGATTTTAATCCGCCGTTCCTCAACGATTCCAAGCAACTGACGGCCCGCCGGCGCGATGCGCTGCGCACGCTTATCTGTGCCGAGGCGGTGGCTTGGGCCGTGGGGGAGGCTTCCATTGCCGAAATCGCGGCTATCAACATTGCCCAGGCGAGCTACCTGGCCATGCACCGGGCCGTGGCGGCCCTAGCCGTGCCAGCCACGCAGTTGCTGGTCGATGGCAACCGGTTTCGGCCGTACCCCGGGGTGCCGCACACCTGCGTAGTGGGGGGCGATGGCCGCTACCGCCACATTGCGGCGGCCTCCATCCTGGCCAAGACTTTTCGGGATGAGCATCTGCTAACGCTGGCCCAGGAATACCCACACTACGGCTGGGCTCAAAATGCGGGCTACCCCACCGCAGCTCACCGCGCGGCGTTGCGCGAGCACGGCCCTTCGCCGAACCACCGGCCCACCTTCCGGCTGGAATATTAATGACTGATAAGTAAGGAATATTAGCGCTCTGATTTTGAGCGCTATTAGTCATTATCCGTTATCCTTTAACTTCAGCAGGTCCAGAAAAAGGCTGAACCCATCGACGGTGCCGCCGCCTTCGCCGCCAAACGAATCGAAGGTGAGGGGCTTTATGATGTAGCCACTCACGCCGAGGCCAGCGGCGCCCGAACGGTCCACGTCGAGGTCCGACGTGGTCATAATGAACACGTTGAGGTCGCTGAACTCGGGGTCATTGCGCAGTATCTTGAGGAGCTCCAGGCCGTTGAGCCGCGGCATATTCAGGTCGAGCATGACCAAGTTGGGGCGGGCTATTTTGGTTTCGCCGTTTTCGCCGCGCAATAGGTTCAGCGCCTCGCGGCCATTCTTGGCGTGGATGAGCGGCACACCGATGTTTTGTTTGCGAAGCTCCCGTTGCACGTTCATCACGTCCATCTGGTCGTCTTCGACGAGGAGGATGCTGGGCGAGGCGGGGGAGGAAAAGGGAGACATGGCGGAAAAAAAGCGAAGTAGGCCAGTATAGGCAAGGTTAGCTAACGAGGCAAAACAGGAAAAGATGCGAGCGGTATTACTTGGCCGCGGCTACCAGTTGCGCGGCTGGCACGGCCTGCATGGTGGAAGAGGTGGGCTTGGCGGCCGGTTTTTTGGGCCAGCTAAAAAAGAACGTGGCGCCCTCGCCCTCGGCCGACTCGACCCAGATGCGGCCACCCTGGCGCTCGATAATTTTCTTGACGATGGCTAGCCCCACACCGGTGCTTTCGAGAGCATCGCGCTCAACCAAGGTTTGGAAAATGATGAAAATGCGCTCGTGGTATTCGGGCGCAATGCCGGGGCCATCATCTTGCACCGAAAAGCGATAAAAGGCATCGCTCATGTCCTCGCAGCCAATGCGGATAGTGCCAGTGCTAGGGTGGTCGTGGTACTTTATAGCGTTGGAAATCAGGTTGGTAAATACCTGCTGCAACTGGGTGCGGTTGGTGGGCAGCGTGGGCAAAAAGAACGGTAGCTCCAGGTGCATGCCCTCGGGTAGGCCCACGGTATCGACGATTTCGCGCAGCAGTTGGCGCACGAATACCGCCTCGTTGGCTTCGGCCACTTTGCCCACCCTAGCCAGGGCCAGGATGCCGGTGATGAGGTTTTCCATGCGGTGTACGCGCTGCCGCATCAGGGCCAAAAACTCGCGGATGTGGGGTGGCAGCGCGTCTTTGCCCATGTCTTCCTCAATCCAGCGCGAGGCGCTTTCGATACCCCGCAGCGGCGCCTTCAGGTCGTGCGATACCACGTAGGCAAACTGGTCGAGTTCTTGGTTGCGGCCCTCCAGCTGGCTGATATTCTGGTCAATAGTGCGCGCCATCGTGTTGAGGGCGGTTGTCAGCTCGGTTACTTCGTCGTGCTCGGTATCCACGAGCTGGGTTTTGTAGTCACCATCGGCCAGGCGGCGGGCCATGCCTATCATGCCACGCAGGCGGCGGGCGAGCAGCCGCACCATATACACGGCCCACAGCAGGCCAAAAACCAGGGCTAGCCCCGTAATCAGGCCCGAAAGCTTCTGGGCTCGCGAAATGCTGTCGGTCAGGCGCTGGCGCTGCACCTGGCGGTTGGCGTTCTCTACCTTGTCAAATTCGCCCATCTGGAAGCGGATGGCGTCCATTATCTGCTTGCCCGAGAGGCCTTCGGCTAGGCTGGCGTGGGGCATGCCGACGAGGCCTTGCTGCTGCGAATTGCGCTGGTGAGCGGCGCGCTTCTCGCTTATCATCAAGTGGGTATAAGTGGCCCACTGGCGGTAGCGATGCTGGGTGGTATCGAGGCGCAAGCGCTGGGTAGGCTCGTCGGCTAGCTCCTCACGCAAGGTGTTGAAGCGCGTTAGCAAGTCGCGCTCTCCCGTGTAGTAAGGCTCCAGCAGCTGCTCATTGCCCAGCAGTAGGTAGCCCCGAAACCCAGTTTCCATGTCGATGATGCTGCGCAGCAGCGTAGCCCCGTCGGCCGAGGTGTGCTGCGAAACTTCTACGCGCTGCGAGTTGCGCAGCACTTGGCCCGCCAGGCGGTAGTTGACCACCACCACGGCGGCAAACAAGCCCAGTAGCAGTAAAAAACCGGCAAAGAGCTTGGTAGTAAGGTTGATTTTCATGGCAGCCAGGCGTCGTCACGCTTGCGCAGTACGCAGTTTGGCTTCCATAGTTTGCAGCAGTTCCAGGATATAGTCGGCCAGCACCTGCACTTCGCCAAAGCCCGCCAGCGCCTCCTCGCGGCGGCCCGAGAGGTGCAAATCCATGAGCCGGTTGGCTTGCTGATGAATGAGACGGTGCTTCAGGTCCAGCTCCCGCATCTCGGGCAGGTGCTGGTAGGCACCTTTGCGGCGCTCGGTTATCCACTGGCCCAGGCCGCAGGCGTCGGCATCGCGCAGGGGGGCCTGCTCGTTGCCGTTGCCGTGCAAAAAAGAGCGTAGCCGGGCCTTGAAGGAAAAGTGCTTGACGAGGGCAGACTCAAAATCCTGCTTGATGGCTTCGGGGCTCATGCCGTAAAGGTAAGCCACAGCGCAGGCTGCACCGGGCGCGTTGCGTGGGTGCGAAGTAGCTTTGTGGCTGCCCAGCCTGGTCGGCTGGCCTTGCCTGCCCATCCCCTCGTTTTTCATGGAAGCTACCCCGCTCAAAACCGTTGCCCTGCACGATACCCACCAGCAGCTAGGCGCCAAGATTGTACCCTTCGCTGGCTACGCCATGCCCGTGCGCTACTCCTCCGACCTCGAGGAGCACCACACCGTGCGGCGCGCGGTGGGCATCTTCGACGTGTCGCACATGGGCGAGTTTCGGGTGCGCGGGCCCCAGGCCCTCGACCTCATTCAGCGCACTACCAGCAACGACGCCAGCAAGCTGCAGCCCGGCAAGGCCCAGTACTCGTGCCTGCCCAACGCCGAGGGCGGCATCGTCGACGACCTGCTCGTGTACAAGCTAGCCGAAGAGGATTACTTTTTGGTAGTCAATGCGTCCAATATCGATAAAGACTGGAGCTGGCTGCAGCAGCATAACACCGAGGGCGCGGAGATGGAGAACGTATCCGACCAGCTCAGCCTCTTCGCCGTGCAGGGCCCCAAGGCCGCCGCGGCGCTCGCCTCGCTCACCTATGTGGACCTGGCTAGCATCCCATACTACAGCTTTGTGCAGGGCACGTTTGCGGGCGCGCCCAATGTCATTATCTCGGCCACGGGCTACACTGGGGCGGGCGGCTTCGAATTGTACATTCCCAATGAGCACGCCGCCGACGTGTGGGACAAGATAATGGCAGCCGGCCAGCCTTTCGGTATCAAGCCCATCGGGCTCGGGGCGCGCGACACGCTGCGCCTCGAAATGGGCTACTGCCTCTACGGCAACGACATCGACGACAAAACCTCGCCCCTCGAAGCCGGCCTGGGCTGGATTACCAAGTTCACCAAAGACTTTACCAACAGCGAGGCCCTGAAAGCCCAGAAAGCCGCCGGTGTGCAGCGCAAGCTGGTAGGCTTCGTGATGGACGGCCCCGGCGGCCTACCCCGTAGCCACTACCCGCTGGTCGATGCCGAGGGTGCGGCCATTGGCGAGGTCACGAGCGGCGGGCAGTCGCCGAGCCTCAGCAAGGGCATTGGCCTGGGCTACGTGAAAACCGAGCTGGCTAGCCCCGGCACCTCAATCTTTGTACAGGTGCGTGGCAAAAACCTGCCCGCTACGGTAACCAAGCTGCCGCTGGTGCCGGGTACGGAGGAGGTGTAACTACAACGCCTCAAAGAGACGGTCGTCATGCTGAGCCTGCCGAAGCATCTTGCTTGAGTCGTTGGGATTAGTAACCTAGCGGTGCGAGCAAGATGCTTCGGCAGGCTCAGCATGACGACCTTGTTTATACGCTTACCAAATTAGCACTACCTTGAAACTCGACGTTTGCTTCTCGCCCGAGCTGCTGCCGCTCTATGACCTGCGGGGCCGGGTGGCCGTTATTGTGGATGTGCTGCGCGCCACCAGCACCATTGTCACGGCGCTGGCGGCGGGCATCACGGAGGTTTTTCCCACGGCCACGCTCGAAGAGTGCGCCGCGCTGGGCCGCGAGCAGGGCTGCATCACGGCCGCCGAGCGCGACGGAATCGCAGCCGCCGGCTTCGATTTGGGCAATTCGCCCTTCGGCTTTCTCGATGGCAAGCTGCCGGTGCAGGGCCGGGCGCTGGCCATCAGCACCACCAACGGCACCATGGCGCTGCACCGCTCGCTCACGGCCGAGGCCATCGTGTGCGGCTCGTTTCTGAACCTGAGCGCAGTGGTCGATTTTGCTGTGGCGCAGCAGCGCGACGTGCTGGTGGTGTGCGCCGGTTGGAAAGGCAGCTTCTGCCTGGAAGACAGCATCTTCGGCGGGGCGCTGGCCGAGCGGCTAGCCCCGCTGGGCTTTGATATTGCTTCCTCCGATGCCGCCCTGGCCGCCCTGCACCTGTGGCAGCACGCCAAGCCCACCTGGCCCGAATACCTGCTACAATCGGCCGCCGTGCGCCGCCTCAACGCCTTGGAGGCGCACGACGACTTCACGTTCTGCATGCAGGTCGATACGCACCCCGACATTCTGCCGCTTTGGCGCACCGATAGGCTGGTGCGCGGCTAGGGTAGGCTAGGGTACTACTGAGCCGAAAAGCGGTAGGCGGCCGGCGTCTGCCCGGTTTTGCTCTTAAACAGCCGGCTGAAATACTGCGGATACTCGAACCCCAGCCGGAAAGCCGTTTCGTTGATGGTGAGAGAAGTGCTGAGCAGCAGCTGCTTAGCCTGCTCAATAAGTGCGCTGTGAATGTGCTGCTGAGTGTTCTGGCCAGTGAGCGAGCGCAGCATATCGCCCAGGTAGGCGGGCGATACGTGCAGCGCATCGGCGAAGTACTGCACGGTGGGCAGCGGCTGCTCGGCGGCCCGGGCAAAGTAGCCAGTCAGGAGCTCCTCAAAGCGGCTGAGCAGGTCGTGCTCGGCCGGCCGCCGCGTGAGGAACTGCCGGTGGTAGAAGCGGTTAGCGTAATTTAGGAGTACTTCGAGTTGCGACACCAGCACGTCCTGGCTGAAGCCGTCGATGGGCTGCTCGCACTCGCGGCGCAGCACTTCCAGCACGCCGTCGAGCAGGCTTTCTTCGCGGCCCGAGAGGTGCAGCGCCTCATGCACCAGGTACGAGAAGAAGCTGTAGCCCGCCATCTTCTTGGCCAGCGGGTACTTGTGCAGCAAGTCGGGGTGAAAGACGAGCATCCAGCCGCTCAGCTCCGAGGTGTCGATGGAGGCGTCGGCCTCGCACATCTGCCCCGGCGCGTAAAACGCCAGCACACCCTCGCTGAAATCGTAGGCCCGGTGGCCGTACTGAATGCGGCCCTTCAGGTTCTTTTTCAGCGTAATAATGTAGAGTTGCCGCAGCCCCGGCCCGCTAGGGGGCGGCAGGTTGCGCGTGCGCGCCAAATCGATAACTGTGAGCAGCGGGTGCACCGGCGGCGCAAAGCCGAAGTGCTGCGTGAAATCGGACACCGTGGCTAGAGTGCGAAATTCTTTGAGCGACTGTTTCATAAGAAAAACTATCTCCGGTTTAGAAAGTCAAAAAGGTCGGTATTCCGTCATGCTGAGCATTCTGCGCATTAAGCAGAGACGTAGCGTAGTCGAAGCATCTCGGCAGAGTACGTGATAAGCCGTTCAACGAGGCGGCCAAGATGCTTCGACTACGCTGCGCTCAGCATGACGGGGTGGTTTTCTAAACAGCTTCTAGAACCCCGCCGGGTACGCCGCGCCGGCTGCGCTGCCCACCGGCATAATGGCATCGAGCTCGGCTAGCTCAGCAGCGCCGAGGACAATACTGGCGGCGGCCACGTTGGCTTCGAGATACTTGCGGCGCTTGGTGCCTGGTATCACGACCACATCTTGGGCCAGTACCCAGGCCAGGGCTAGCTGGGCGGGCGTCACGCCTTTGGCGGTGGCCTGAGCTTTGAGCTTCTCTACCAGCTCCAGGTTTTTGTAGAAATTTTCGCCCTGGTAGCGCGGGAAAAAGCGGCGTGAGTCGCTGGCCTCGAAGTCGTCGGGCGTCCGGATATCGCCCGACAAAAAGCCCCGGCCCAGCGGCGAATACGCCACGAAGCCGATGCCTAGCTCGCGCGCCGCCGCGATGATGCCCTCGTCCTCTACGCGGCGGTCGAAGAGCGAGTATTCGCTCTCCAGCGCCGAAATGGGGTGTACGGCGTGGGCTAGCCGCAGGGTGTCGGCGGGCACCTCGCTCAGGCCTAGGTAACGCACTTTGCCTTCTTCTACCAGCCGGCTCATGGCGCCCACGGTTTCCTCGATGGGCGTGGCGGGGTCTACCCGGTGCAGGTAGTAAAGGTCCACGTAGTCGGTGCCCAGGTTGCGCAGCGAGCGCTCGATGCTTTTGCGCACGTACTCGGGGCGGCCGTTGTAGCCGCCGGTCCACTGTTCGTTGTCGTCCACCTCGAAGCCGAACTTGGTAGCCACGGTGAATTTGTCGCGCTGGCCGGCCAGCACTTTAGCCACCAGGCGCTCGTTTTTCAGGGGGCCGTAGAGGTCGGCGGTGTCCAGCATATCCACGCCCAGCTCCAGGGCGCGGTGCAGGGTAGCGAGGCTCTCGGTTTCGTCGGCTTCGCCATACACGCTCATGCCGTTCACGCCGCCGGTCATGCCCATGCAGCCCAGCCCTTCTACCGAGACTTGCAGGCCCTGGCTACCCAGCGGTACTTTCTTGATAATGCTCATACTATGTTTTTTAGAGAGGAGTTAGAAATGACTTTCAACCTCACAAAGGTCTCGCCGCCGGCTGGGTCCCGGCCTATACAAACCCGCGCTTCTACAATACAAACCGCAGCCTGGCTAGCCTAGCGCCAGCCCCGCACCGTGGCGCCGCCAAACACACTCTTATTGCCAGCCGGCGAAAAAATGCCGTAGGGAAACACCGCCTCGGGCGCGCTCGCCGCATCCAGCGCCTGCAGCTGCTCGGGCGAAAATTGAATGTCGAGCGCTGCGATGCTGTCGTGTAGCTGCGCCACCCGGCTAGCCCCCACGATGGGCGCACTCACGCCGGGCTGGGCCAGCACCCAGGCCAGCGCCACCTGCGCCAGCGGGCGCTCGAGTTGCGCGGCCACCGGCCGCAGCGCCTCCAGAATGCGCCAGTTACGGTCGGTAAAGAGCGTGTTGCCGAAGGGGTTGGGGCCGCTGAGGCGACCCTCGCCGGTGGCGCCGTTTTCGGCGCGCTCGTACTTGCCGGCCAAAAAGCCGGCGGCCAGGGGGCTCCACGGCGCCAGGCCCAGGCCGCACTCGCGGGCGGCGGGCACGTACTCGTGCTCGATGTTGCGCTCGACCAGCGAGTAGGCGAGCTGCATGGCCACGGGGCCGGGCACGCCGTGGGCGGCGGCCAGCGTGGCGGCCTTGGTGGTGTACCAGGCGGGCATGTCGGAAAAGCCGAAGTAGCGGATTTTACCGGCCCGCACGAGGTCGCCGAGGGTTTGTAGCACTTCTTCCACGGGCGTCACGGTGTCCCACACGTGCAGCCAGTACAGGTCAATATACTCGGTGCCCAGGCGGCGCAGCGAGCCCTCGAGGGCGCGGTAAATCTGCTTGCGGCCGTTGCCGCTGGCATTGGGGTTGCCGGCCTCGGCGCTGAAGCCAAACTTGGTGGCTAGCACCAGTTTATCGCGCAGTTGGCGCTCGGCGAGGTAGCCGCCCAGCAGCTCCTCGCTACGGCCACCGGCGTACACGTCGGCCGTGTCCACGAAGTTGCCGCCGGCCTCGACGTAGGCATTGAAAATGGCCTGCGACACTTCGTCAGCCGAGCCCCAGCGGGCAGTGCCAAAGGTCATGGTGCCCAGCGCGAGCGGGCTCACTAACAGGCCCGAGCGGCCCAGCGTGCGAAAATCGGTAAGGGACATGGGAAGGAGCTAGGGGGAAAGGCTAGTGTAGCGCAGACGTTCAGTCTGCGAGTGATAACGATTGCTGGTCGCGGACTGAAAGTCCGCGCTGCACTCCGCGCTGCGCTGGCCGTGCTAGCCTCACAAAGGTCTGGCCCGGGCTAGCGGGTAGCGGTATACAAACTGCCGTTTGTCGGATACAAAACTCGGATACAAAACGCGCCGAAAAGCCGCCGGCTTCTGACTACTTAATAGTCTATGGAGAAGCGCGCCTTAGCCGCCGCTCACCCAGTGGCGCAATTCGCTCACGCGCAGCTTGGGCACAATAACCGGCTCGAGGGCCGGCGGCTGCAGGTGCACCAGCATGCGGCCATTGTGGTAGGGCTCGAGGGCCGTGATGCTGGGCCTGGCCAGCAGCACTTGGCGGTTGGCCCGGAAAAACTGCCTTGGGTCGACCTGCGCCTCTAGCTCATCGAGGGGCAGGTCGAGGGTGTAGTGCTGGGTATCGAGGGTGGTCAGGCTCACCACGCCGCTGCGAATGATGAAGTGCGCGACATCGGCCGCGGCCACCGGAATGAGCTTGGTTTTGCAGGGTATCAGCCAGCTGCTTTTGTAGGCCGGCGCGGCCCCGAGCTGCTGCACGGTGCGCAGCAGCTCGGCCAAGTGAGGCACGCCCTCCGTCACCTCGGCGTAGTGCTGGCGCAGGGCCTCAAACTTGCGCAGCCCGTGCAGCAGGCTCGCGCGGGTGATGGGCTTGAGCAGGTAATCAATGCCGTTGGTTTGAAACGCCTCCAGCGCGTGCTCGTCGTAGGCGGTGATGAAGATGACCGGGCTGCTCACCAAAATCTGCCGAAACACCTCGAAGCTGCTGCCGTCGGAGAGGTGAATATCCATCAGAATGAGGGCCGGCGTGGGGTGGGCCGCCAGCCAGGCCACCGTGGCGGCCACCGAGTCGGGCTGGCCCACCACTTGCGCCTCGGGGCGCAGCTCCAGCAGCAGGCGCGCAATGGTGCGCGCCGTGCGCGGCTCATCTTCTACCAGCAATACGGTTAGGGTCGGACTCATTGGTGGTAGTTAAAAGTGGAGAGTCAAAAGTTGAATCAGCGAAGCTGTTCAAAAAAGTGAATAAACTAGTATTCCGTCATGCTGAGCGAAGCCGAAGCATCTTGGCCGCTTCGCTGAGCGGCTCAAACGTGCCCTGCCGAGATGCTTCGGCTTCGCTCAGCATGACGAGATGCTAGCTGATTCAACTTCCTGAACAGCTTCGCTGATTCAACTTTTAACCCTTTGCAGAGGCGCCCGGCACCCAGCCCCTTTCGCTACGAAGCAGGTGGCAAAGGTACCAGCACGCAAAATTCGGTGGGGGTTTGCTCAATCAACAGCTTTTGCTGATTGAGCAGGCGAATGCGGGTGGTGAGGTTGCTCAGGCCGGTACCGCTGCTGGCAGTGGGGGCCAGGCGCGGGCGGCGCGGGTTGCGCACGCGCAGCAGCGCCGGGGCCACAAAATCGATGTATAGCACCAGCGGCTGGCGGTAGCTTACGGCGTTGTGTTTCACGGCGTTCTCGACCAGTAGCTGCAGGGCTAGCGGGGGCAGCAGCCGGCCGAGCACGGCTTCGGGCAGGTCGATGTGCAGGGCAATGCCCTCGCCAAAGCGCATTTGCAGCAGGTAGGTGTAGGAGCGCACAAAGCGGAGCTCGTCGCGCAGGGGCACGGCCGTTTGCTCGCCGTGCTTGAGCAGGTAACGGTACACCTGGGCCATTTCTTCTACAAACTGCCCGGCGGCTTCGGGCTCTTCCTGAATGAGCCCGCTCAGGGTCGAAAGGGAGTTGAACAGAAAGTGCGGGCTGAGCTGTTGCTTGAGACTTTCGTAGCGGGCCTGCAGTTGCTCGCGCTTCAGGGCTTCTATTTCCAGGGTTAGGTAGCGGCTGCGCTCTACCAGCTCGATGCCCAGCTGGCAGGCTAGCCCCACCACGGTTACGACCTGGGCCAGCACCAAAACCAGCCCTAACGAAGTATGCTCCAGGCGGATGTGCAGGTAGCCATCGAGAAAGTAGCGGCACAGGCTGTAGGCCGTAACCAGCAGCGCCGTGAAGACCGCCCGCAGCACCCAATTGGTGCGAAACGGCTGCCGGGCCAGCCAGCGCTGCCCCGCGCCCCGCCGGTAGCGCAACACGTAGTGCAGCCAAAACTGCACCTGAAAAACCAAGATTGCGTTCAGGCACAGCAGCGCGGCCTCGCCCCCGGTGGTGTAGCTGCGGGGCAGCACCCCCGTGGGCAAGGCCATCAGGCCAAATACCACCGAGATAGCTAGGGCAATCCGCAGGTAGCTCCGCCCCGAAAACATCACCGGCACCACCGTTTGGGGAAGGGAGAAGCGCGGGGGTGGCGGGCTGCTAGCGGTAGCGGAGAGTGGGTAGGGCATGGCAAGAAGGAAAAACGCGGGCAAACGATGCCGGCCGCCGCTGGCCCGATTGTGCAGTTTCGTAGGTGCAGGCTAGCGGCTGGCTGACGGAAAGTAGACTGAAAACAAGGAAAAAATGGAGCCTGCTTAGAAGTGCGTACGGCCGTTGGGCTCGTTGCGGCTAGTACCCTGGCTTCTCTCATAGCGTTGGCCCGAGGGTCAGTTTGTCCTTAAATCGACCCGAACGAACCAAATTTCACGCTGAACCAAACTTATACCGTGGGTGAAGCTGCCTAATTCCTTGCTGAAGCATTTGTTGATAATCAGTAAGTTAAGCATTTTTTATTGCCCTGCTAACAACCAAGCGGCGGGTATTTCGTTTCAGGGCTTACTTCCGCATCGCTACTCTGAGAAGCACCGCCGGGCCTGCAGGCCGGCGCCGCTTCTTCCCCGGGCTAGGACCCTAGCGGGGCCGTTAAGAGCCCAACTACCTTAATTTTTTGGCAAGTGCGCACAGCTGGATAGGGGCCCGCCAGCGCCTTGCCGCCAGTACTAACCGTTTTTTATGAATCACCCAGCTTTTAAAGCTACTCTATTTGGCCTGGGCCTGCTGGCTACCGCCACGCAGGCGCAAGCCCAAACGGCCGACCGCAAAACGGCTATCGGCCTGCACGCCAATGCTACCCAGTACCGCGGCGACCTGGGCAACAACTTCTGGAAGTGGGACAACATGCCCTATAGTGGGGGCCTTGACATTACGCAGTATGTGGGCCGTTGGCTCGACCTGCGCCTTGACCTGGACTATACCCGCCTACGCACCCCCCAGGATGGCAGCGTTGGCACGGGCGCCCGCTTCAAAGCCAATATGTACCAGGCTGGCCTGGGCTTCAAGCTGAAGCTGCCGGTTAAGGATGAGTTTTTCCTGCACCCTTACCTGTTGGTAGAGCCGCAGTTTTCGTGGGTATTGGCTGACCGCTATGCTACCCCCACGGGCGGTAACAACTTCACCCGCTTTGGTGCCTTCGGGGGCCACGTAGGTGGTGGTCTCGACTTTCACTTGGGCCAGGCAGCTACGTTCTACGTGCAAGCCACGCAGGCTTATCTGCAAACCGACGATGCCCGTTTGGACGGCGTAGCCAACAACCCTGAAGCTACTACTTTTTGGGACAAGAAGGACCGCTACCTGCAGTTCACGGCTGGTATCCGCGCCAACGTGGGCAAAGCCAAGGATACGGACGGCGACGGTGTTTCGGATAAGAAGGATAAGTGCCCCGATACTCCTACTGGTGTAAAAGTAGACGCGAACGGTTGCCCAGTTGACACCGACGGCGACGGCGTAGCCGACTACCAAGACAAGTGCCCCACCGAGAAAGGCCTGGCCGCGCTGCAAGGTTGCCCCGACGCCGATGGCGACGGCGTAGCTGACGCGGATGACCGTTGCCCCAGCACGCCGGCCGGTGTGCGGGTCGATGCTTCGGGTTGCCCCGTAGACAGCGACGGCGACAAAGTGCCCGACTACCTCGACAAGTGCCCCAACACCCCTAGCGGTGCCCAGGTAGACGCCACTGGCTGCCCGCTTGACCGTGACGGCGACGGCGTACCCGACTTCCAGGACCGCTGCCCCGACCGTGCCGGCCCCGCCAGCAACAAAGGCTGCCCCGAGATTAAGGCCGAGCAGAAGAAGATTCTGAACGAAGCCACTCGCTACATCTTGTTCGACTTCAACAAGGCTACCCTGAAGCCTTCGTCGAACAACCGCCTCGACCAGATGGTACAGATTCTGAATGAGTACCCCGACTACTCGCTCAGCATCGCTGGCCACACCGACAGCAAAGGCGACGACGCTTACAACCTGAAACTGAGCTACGACCGTGCCGCTGCTGCCCGCACCTACATGCTCAGCAAAGGCATCCCCGCCGAGCGCATCGAAGCCCGCGGCTATGGCGAAACCAAGCCCATTGCTAGCAACGCTACCGCTGTTGGTCAGGCTCAGAACCGCCGCGTAGACTTCGACCCCTACCTGACCGGTGAGGCTAACACCGCCGAGACCAAGTATGGCCCGGCTCCTACTGTTGCCGAACTGAAAGCCCAAGGCAAAACCTCGCCCGCACCTGCTAAGAAAGCAGCTACGAAAAAGGCTCCCGCCAAGAAAGCTCCGGCCCGCAAGCCAGTACGTCGCTAGTCCCCTCGGCTAGCTTACCGCCCACAAAAAAGCCCCACTTGCCTAGTGCAAGTGGGGCTTTTTTGTGGGCGGTAAGCTAGCCGTACCGCTACGCTGAAATTGTTTGTTAGCCTAGGCGTCATGCTGCGCTCCGCTCAGCATGACGGAATACCGGTTGCTCGCCACGGTAAGTAGTTAAGAAGGCTAGTGAGCTTTTAAAAAGGAAAGCAGCTTCCTCACACCAAATCCGGCGTGAACTCCGTCACGGCTTCGCCCAAATCCAGCACTTGCGCACCGGGCTGGGCGGCCTCGATGATGCTAGCCCCGGCAGCCGAGCGGTAGCCGCCGGCGCAATGCACCAGCACGGGCTTGTCGGTCGGGATTTCCCGCACGCGCTCGCGCAGCTCGGGGAGCGGAATGAGCAGGGCGTTGGCAAACAGCGCGTCGTGGGCCTCGGTGCGGTTGCGGATATCCACGATGGTAAACTGCTCGGGATGCTGGCGCACGGCCGCCACGTCGACGGTGGGGCTGGTGGCGGGCAGGCTAGCCGGGGCCAGCAGCGCCCCCTGAATGTTGGCCTCGTAGCCAATTTTGGCGGTCTTGCGAATTACCGCGTCGAGCTGAATCTGGGTGTCGGCCAGCAGATAAAACTTCTCCTGCGGGCCTACCACCGACCCTAGCCAGGTTTCAAATTTGCCGCCATCCTGCAAATTGATGGCGCCCGGCAAGTGGCCAGCGCGAAACTTGGCCGCCGGGCGGGTGTCGATGACGAGCACGCCGGGGGCTAGCGGCGTGCCCTGGTGCAGCCGCGGCACGGCCCGAATGCTATCCTCAAAATTGGGGGCGCCCTGCTTGTTGAGCTGCACATCGTGCCCGAAGTACTTGGGCATAAACGGCTGGTCTTCGAGCAATACCTTCACAAACTCGAGCTCCGACATGGGTTGCAGGGCGTAGTTGGTGGCTAGCTCCTTGGCAATGGTACTGTCGAGGTCGAGGCTGGTGGTTTTGCCGCAGAGCGAGCCGGGGCCGTGGGCGGGGTACACCTTGGTAGTGGGGGGCAGCGCCATCAGCTTCTGGCGCAGGCTGCTGTAGAGCTGGGCGGCGAGTTCCTCGCGGGCGTGGCCGCCGGCGGCCTCGGCCTCGCGCAGGTCGGGCCGGCCCACGTCGCCCACAAATAGCGTGTCGCCGGTGAATACGGCGCGGGTTTGGGCTAGCTCATCCAGCAGCAGCACGCTGATGCTATCGGGCGAGTGGCCGGGGGTGCTGAGGGCGTGCAGCTCGACGGTGCCAAGCTTGATGCGGTCGCCGTCGTCGAAGTTTTTGTGGGGGTAGCGGGCGCCGGTGAGCTTGCTGCAATAGATGGTGGCATCCGTTTCCTGAGCTATTTCCAGGTGGCTGCTCACAAAGTCGGCGTGGGGGTGCGTCTCAATCACGGCCACAATCTGGGCGTCGTGCTCGTCGGCAAAATCGTAGTAGGGCTGCGGGTCGCGGCCGGGGTCGATAACGGCCACCTGCCGGCCCGACCGGATGGCGTAGGAGGCGTGGGCCAGGCCTTTATCGTAAAACTGTTGAATTTGCACCGCGGGGGTGCTACTACTGGGTAGGGGCATTGGGGGTGGGGGCAGCGGATGAGCTAAACGCCTGATAATCGGGCTGCCGGAGTAGGTGACAAGGTCAAATATAATGAGTCGCTTCAACATCGCATCCGCCGCCCTGGTTCAGCGGCCCACCCCAAGCCGCAAAAAGCCCCGGCCGCAGGGCCGGGGCTTGGGGCAAAATAGTCGGTCAGGAATCTAGCTCTTGACTTTCTGCTTATCGCCGTGCTCGCCACGACGGTGATGCTCTTTTTTCATCGCGGCTAGCTTGCCGTACTGGTCGGCCGTGAGCACGCCTTGCAGTTGAGCCTGGTACTTAGCGTGGCCAGCCTTCATTTCCTGGTGCAGGGCTTGGCGCTGCTCCTGGGCCGGGTATTTGACCTTGAGGGCCTGGCCTTCCTGGGCCTGGGCTAGCATGATTTGCTGCACCTTGGCTTGCTGGTCGGCGCTCAGGCTCAGCTTTTTGGTGAGCATCGCCGTGCGGTGCTCGGCCCGCTGCTCGGGCGTTTTGTGCTCGCCCTTGCCCATGCGGTGCACGCGGTGGGTGGGCAGCTGGGTAGTAGTGGTAGGCGTGGTCTGGGCAAAGCTGGCGGTGGCAAAGGCCATGGCGGCCAGCAAAAGCAGGGACTTTTTCATAAGATTAAGAAGAAACTTACGGGCAGAAAAAAGGAGAGAAAAGCGAGGAAGCGCGGCCGCGCTGGTTCCGGTTACCAGGGTAAATACAAGGAGCGCGCCAAAGCCTGGCCCCGCCCCGCCCGGCGCCGGCTGTGCCGATAAAGGGGGCTTTTTTGCCGACGAAGCGGGCGGGCTGTGCGGGCAAGGGGCTAGCGGCAGGGCTAGCGCGGCGCCGCGCGGCCGACCTTTGCCCGATGTCTGATTTTCGCCTGCGCGTATTTGCCGCCGTGGCCCGGCACCTGAGCTTCACCAAGGCCGGGCAAGAGCTGTTTGTGAGCCAGCCGGCCGTCACCAAGCATATCCGCGAGCTGGAGGCGCAGTATGGCCAGCGCCTGCTCGAGCGGCGCGGCAACCGCGTGAGCCTCACCGAAGCCGGCCGGCTACTGCACACCCACGCCGAGGCGGTGGCTACCTCGGCCCAACAGCTCGAAGAGCAACTGCTGGGCCTGCGCGACCCCGAAGAGGCCGCCGGCCGGCTGCGGCTGGGCGCCAGCACCACGCTCAGCCAATACGTGCTACCGGCCTGGCTGCCCGCCTTTCAGCAGCGCTACCCGCAGGTGCAGCTCAGCTTGCTGAGTGCTAATAGCGAAGGCATTGCCGAGGCGCTGTTGCGCGGCGAGCTCGACCTGGGCTTTGTGGAGGGCCGCACCAAAAACCGCGACCTGCACCACGAATTGCTCTTGCCCGATGAGCTGGTGGCCGTGCGCCGGGCCACGCCCACCGGCCCGCCCACCCAGCCCGTGCCGCTGGCCCAAGTTCTGGCTAGCCCCCTGGTGCTGCGCGAGCGCGGCTCGGGCACGCTCGAAGTGCTGGAAATGGCCCTGCGCGAGCGCAAAATCAAGCTCGGCGAGCTGCGCGTGGCGTTTTATTTTGATAGCACGGAGGCCATCAAAAGCTACCTCGAAGCGGCCCCCGAGGCATTGGGCTTCGTGTCGCGGCAAGCCCTGGCGCGCGAGTTGGCGGCAGGCCTACTCGAAATAGTGCCCGTGCAGGGCCTGGCGTTGCCCCGGCAGTTTGAAGCGGTGTGGGTGCAGGGCCAGCCGCTGCTGCGCGCCGCCCAGCGCTTTCTAAGTTTTGGGCAGCAGCGTGCCCAAGCCTCGCTATAACCTGTGGTTATTCGCTATAACATTTTGTAATAACCATTAACTGAGGAGCTTGCGTACTTTTGGGGTGTTCAAAAAGTGCCCCTTATGCCTGCCGTTCTCGAAAGCTTACCGCCCAATACTCCCATTCCCGCGGGCTTTTTTCGGCACTTTCACACGCCGCATCTCGTGCTGGGGCGGCCAGTGACCCTGCGGCAGGGGCTATTTGGGTTGCTGCTGGTGTTTTGTCTCACGCCCTGGGCCTCGCCGCCGCTGGCCCTGGCGCTGGGGCTAGCCCTGGCCCAAACGGTGGGCAATCCCTTCGTGGCCCGCACCAAAGTGCTCACGGCCAAGCTGCTGCAATTCTCGGTTATCGGCCTGGGCTTTGGCATGAATGCCCACGCCGCCGTGCGGGCCGGCCAGGAAGGCTTGCTCTTTACGGTGGCGTCTATCGGGGGCACGCTGCTGCTGGGCTTGCTGGTGGGGCGGGCGTTGGGGCTGGGCCGGCACGTGGTGCACCTCATTTCGTGCGGCACGGCCATTTGCGGGGGCTCGGCCATTGCGGCCGTGGGGCCGGTGCTACGGGCCAAAGACGAAGAGATGTCGGTGGCGCTGGGCACGGTGTTCGTGCTCAATGCGTTGGCCCTGTTTGCGTTTCCGCCCATCGGCCACGCCCTGCACCTGAGCCAGCACCAGTTTGGGCTATGGTGCGCCATCGCCATCCACGACACGAGCTCGGTAGTGGGCGCGGCGGCTGCCTACGGCAGCCAGGCCCTCGAAATCGCCACTACCGTGAAGCTGGCCCGCGCCCTCTGGATTATCCCGGTGTCGCTAGGCACTGCCTTGGTTTTCAAGCAAAAAGGCGTGAAAATCAAGCTGCCTTATTTCATCCTGGGCTTTGTGTTGGCTATGCTGGTCAACACCTACGTGCCCGCCGCCCGGCCGCTGGGCGCGCTGCTGGTGAGCTTGGCCAAAACCGGCCTCACGGCGACGCTCTTTTTCATCGGGGCGGGCTTGTCGAACAGCGTGTTGCGCGCAGTGGGGCTGAAGCCCTATGCGTTGGGCGTGGTGCTGTGGCTGGTGGTGGCCAGCGCCTCGCTCTACGTTATTCTGCACACGGTGTAGAATAGTTAAAATTAGTTTCGTGCTTTTAACTATTCACTTTTAACTAAAGCGAACGCGACCCTAGCGACCCACTTGGCTGGTGCTGTGCAACTGCCCGATGCGGGCGGCTTTCAGCTGCTGGTAGCGCACGTACTGCGCCGGCGTGAGCACGCCCCGGATGAGCTCGTCGGACTTGGCGCGGTCGAAGGCCATGGCAGTGCGCAGGGCGCCGGGGTCGTCGTGGTGGGCCGTGAGGTCGGCATCCATGTGCTGGCGGGTCAGTAGCAGGGCCTGGCGCAGGCGGGCGTGCTGGTCGGGCGAGAGGCCCAGCTCCTGGGTCATGCGCTGGGCCTGGCTGGCTACCCCCGCCTGGGCAGCGGGCGAGAGGGGAGCCAGCTGGGCGGCGGCCGGACCGGCTAGGGCAACCAAAATAGCTAGGGTCGGGAGATAGTTGAAGGACATCTGGAAGGGAAATTACAACCTGAAATAAGACGATGAGGAGGAGCAGCCGGCGACCGGCGGTAGGCTAGCCAGCCGGGCCCGGCTGGTGCTGCAAAGTTGCGGCCAAACGGCTTGGGGAGGCTAGTCACAAAGTTTAGCGTATTTTCGGCCCGGCTGACTATTCTCCAGCTATTAATTCAACGCGAAAAAATCGTTACCAGTACCTCCCCCCACTCGTTCTTTTCCTCACTTTTGCATGGCTAGTATTTTTGCCAAAAAACCGCTTGCCCAACTCTTGGGCGAAGCTAACTCTACCGGCCACGGCGCGCTCAAGCGCACGCTGGGCGCCGGCAACCTCGTGGCGCTGGGCGTGGGCGCCATCATCGGGGCGGGCCTGTTTGTGCGCACGGCCAGCGCGGCGGCGCAGGCCTCGGGACCGGGCGTGACCCTAGCCTTCATTCTGGCGGCCTTCGGCTGCGTGTTTGCGGGCCTGTGCTACGCCGAGTTTGCGGCCATGATTCCGATTGCCGGCTCGGCCTACACCTACGCCTACACCACCATGGGCGAGTTTGTGGCCTGGGTTATCGGCTGGGCGCTCATCATGGAGTACGCCTTGGGGGCGGCCACCGTGTCCATCGCCTGGAGCGAGTACCTCAACAAGCTCTTAGAGGTCTTCGGGACGAGTATACCGTATAATCTCAGCCACTCGCCTTTCGAGCACGCCGTGGTAAATGGCGTAACCCAGCACGGGCTCGTCAACCTGCCGGCGCTGCTCATTATCGTGATGCTCAGCTTGTTGCTGGTAAAAGGCACCCAGGAATCGGCCTTGTTCAACGCTGTTATCGTGGTGCTCAAAACCCTCATCGTGGTGGTGTTCATCGCGGTGGGCTGGCAGTTCATCAACGGCGCCAATCACACGCCCTACCTCATTCCGGCCGATGCCGTGGTGAAAAACGCGGCCGGCGAAGTGGTACGCACTTACGAAGGCTTCTTCAAGCACGGCCTGGGCGGTATCATCGGCGGCGCGGGCATCGTGTTCTTCGCCTTCATCGGCTTTGATGCCGTGAGCACGGCCGCGCAGGAAGCCAAAAACCCCAAGCGCGACATGCCCATCGGCATCCTGGGCTCGCTGGCTATTTGCACGGTGCTCTACATCCTGTTTGGGCACGTGCTGACGGGCGTGGCCAACTGGCGCGAATTTGCCGACCCGGCCCTGGGCGGCGAGGCTAGCGTGGCCTACGCCATTCGGGCGCACATGCCCGGCTACGGCTGGCTGGCCACGGCCGTTACGGTCGGTATCCTGCTGGGTTTCACCTCGGTTATCCTCGTGATGCTGATGGGCCAGAGCCGCGTATTCTTCTCGATGGCCAAGGACGGGCTAATGCCCAAAGCCTTCGCCGAGCTGCACCCCAAGTTCAACACGCCCTACAAATCCAACCTTATGCTGATGGTGTTCGTGGGCTTGTTCGCGGCTTTCGTGCCCGGCTCGCTGGCCGGCGACCTCACCTCCTTTGGCACCCTGCTAGCCTTCGTGCTGGTGAGCCTGGGCGTGTGGATTATGCGCAAGTCGGACCCCGAGCAGCCGCGCCCGTTCCGCGCGCCGCTCTCCACACCGAGCCTGCCCATCGTGCCCATCATGGGCGCGCTGGTGTGCACGCTGCTCATTGTGGGCCTCGATTCCTTCACGCTACAAGTGGCCTTCGGCTGGATGCTGCTGGGCTTCATCGTGTATTTCCTCTACGGCAAGCGTAATTCGATGCTGCAAAAAGGCATCGTGGTGGTGCCCACCGAAATGGATGAGGAGGCCTTTATCAAGCCCGGCTCGCCGGGTGCCGACTACTAAGTAGCCGCCGCGCTTCGCAACAAAAAGGCCCCGTCAGCAACTGCTGGCGGGGCCTTTTTTGGGGCTCACTACTGGCTAGCCCGCCGGGCTAGGGCATCCCGATGGTGGGCCGAAACTGCGTGAGCCAGGCCACGCCGTCTGCCTCGTTGGTGAACCAGTTGGCCCGAAACGCGGCCGACAGCATTACGGGGGCCGGCGGGGCGTAGCTGCGGGCGCGCAGGGCCAGCCAAAACTCGGGTTGGGCCACGAAGGCCAGGCAGGGCACGCGCCCCAGCGTGCGGTGGGCGCGCGGCAAAAAATCTTCCCGCAGCCAATCGTACACGTCAAATGGCTTTACCGTGTCAAGGCGGCCATCGAGCAGCCAAAAGGGGCAGCCGTAGTGCTGCGCCCAGCCCAGCACCAGCTCGCACGACTCGGTAAACTCAGTAGCCGACATGGGCCGCAACACCTTGCCCCGCACCAGGGGCGGCCCCGGCTGATACTGCACGGCGTAGAAGCTTGGGAGAGGAGGAAGCATAGCGGGAAGCCAAAGCGAATGCTCAGGCTAAGGTACTTATTTAGAAGCTTTCACTTCGCTTTGCAGCTTCAATACTTTGTCGCCGTTGTCCTGCACGATTACCAGGGCCGGGTCGTCGGCCGAGCCATTGCGGTGAATGTCGTGACCCTTGATTTTGACGGTGGTAGCTTCTTTGTGAACCGATTCGATTTTGCCGGTGGCCGTGCCGGTGCCATATTTCCAGGTGACTTGGGTGCCTTTGCGCATGGTATAGGGGAGGTTAATCGTTGGGTAAGCTATACTGCAAAAGCCCGCCCCGGGATATCCTGCCCAGCTTGCCCGGCGCGCCGCTGTGCGCCGCCCTAGGTGGGCTAGCCGGGGTTTGGACTGGCTGCCCGACCTTTGCGCCTATGCTTCGAGTACTTTTCCTGTGTTTGCTGGCACTTTCTGCCGCTGCCCAAGCCCCCCTGGCGCCCGACAACCGCGCGCTCTACGGCATCATCAACCGCGCCAGCGGGCGCTGCCTCGACGTAGCCCGGGCCGCCACCACCAGCGGTGCGGCCACCGTGCAGTGGGAGTTTACCCACGCCCCCAGTCAGCAGTGGCACCTCGTGCTTATCCGCGAGGGCGGCGAGTATTACCGCCTCGAAGCCAAGCACAGCACCCAGTGCCTGACCCTGGAAGTGAACAGCTTAGCCCCCAGCGGGGCCAACACGCCGCTAGTGCAGCGGCCCTTCACGGGGGGGGTGGGCCAGCAGTGGCGGCTGGTGCCCACCGGCCAGGTGGGCTCGTTTCAGCTCGAAAACCGGCTCGATGGCCGGGTGGCGACCCTGGCGGTCAATGATAAGTTTAATAATACGGCCATCGTGGCGGCGCGCAGCGTGGGGCGCCTCAGCCAGCAGTGGCGCCTGTTTCAGCTGCAGCTGAAGCTAGCCAGCGGGCCGCCCTACTTTGCTACGCCCGAGCCGCTGGCCGCGCTAGCCTCGCCGGCCGGCAGCGAGCTGCAGCCGGTGCCCACCCCCGATGGCGAGCGCCTGTATTTCACCCGCACGCGCTTTGCCGGCAACGTGGAGGGCGCCGCCGAAAGCGGTGATATCTGGCTGAGCCAGAGCCCTGACAAGGGCCGCACCTGGGGCGCGCCCACCCACCTCGAAACCCCGGCCGGCCTCAACACGCCCCAAAACAACGCCGTGCAGGCCGTGGTAGGCCCGGCGGCTAGCCCCGCGCTGCTGCTGCGCGGCACCTACGACGCGGGTGGCTTTCGCGACGAAGGCGTGTCGCGGGTGGCGCTGGCGGGCGGCGGCCGGCCGGCTAGTCTGCGCATTGCCAACTACGCTTCGAGCAGCCCGGCAACCAATTTTTTTCTATCGGCCGATGAGAAAGTGCTGCTGCTGAGCCTGGAGCGCGAAGACTCGCAGGGAGCGAACGACTTGTACCTCAGTCGGCCCGATGGGGCGGGCGGCTACTCGGCGCCCGTGAGCCTGGGCGCGGTGGTCAACTCGCCGGGCTACGAGTTTGCGCCCTGGCTGGCGGCCGATGGCAAAACGCTCTACTTCGCCTCCTACGGCCACCAGGGCTACGGCTCGGCCGATATTTTTGTGAGTCAGCGCCTCGACGACAGCTACACTAAGTGGAGCCAGCCCGAAAACCTGGGCCCGCGCTTCAATGGCCCCGGCTACGACGCGTTTTTCGCGGTCGGGCCCGATGGCACGGCCTACTATGCCAGCACCGGCCCCAAGGACACGGCCCCCAAAAAGCTGTTTCGCACGCCCGCCGGCCCGCCGCCCGCGCCCGATTCAGCGCTTATTGCCAAGGAAGCGGCGGCGGCCGCCAACCCGCTAGCCCAGGCGCGGGCGTTGCTCACGGGCCGCGTGCTCGATGCCCGCACCAACAAGCCGCTCGAAGGCGGCGCCGAGGTGCAAGCCCTGATGCTAGGTGGCCCGATTGACTTTCGCAGTACGGCGCGGGCCGACCAGGTAGGCTTCCAGATGTCGCTGGCTCCCGGCCGCTACCGCCTCACCACCACGGCTGGCCTGCTCACCCGCGTCGATACGCTCACGGTGCGGGCCGGCGAGTCGCGCCGCTACGAGCCGCGCCTCACGCCCGCCACGGTGGGCTCGCGCCTCGATTTGCCGGCCATTATTTTCACCCAGAGCCAGGCCAAACTCGTTGGCTCGTCGTACGCCACGCTCAACACGCTGGCCAGTTCGATGAAGGAAAACCCGAGCCTGGAAATTCGCCTCGAAGGCCACACCGACAACCAAGGGCCGGCCGATAAGAACGTGGTGCTCAGCGAGCAGCGCGTGGCCGAGGTCAAGCGCTACCTCGTGGGCCGGGGCGTGGCCGAAAGCCGCATTACCACGGTGGGCTACGGTGGCGCAAAGCCCAAATTTGGCAACGACCGCGAGGAAACCCGCAAGCTCAACCGCCGGGTAGAACTCGTAATTACGAAGTAGACCAGCTAGCGGCCGGCGCCCGCGGCTAGCCCCGGGTGCCGGCCGCTAGCCGGTCAATTAATTGAGGTGGCACTCCAGGCCCAGCACCGAGCCGTCGGCGGGGTCGTAGGCGTCGTGGCTCAGAATGCGGTAGCTGAGCGCCGTGGCCTGCGGCAAAATGGTGCGCATATCGGGCTGCCGTGGTACGGCCGAGGGCGGCCAATTGTGCGGCGACGCCGCCAGCAGCCGAATGGCCAGCGTGACGCGCGCTACCTGCTCGCCCAGGCCAGTCAGCAAGTTGTGGCTAGCCCCTTGCAGAGCCATCGCCTCGGCCTCGGCAATCTGGTATTTGGCGGCGTAGGCCGGCAATAGGTTGGCAAATTGCTTGAGCCAGGCGGCCGCCGACAAATCGCCGGTAGTGGGGTAGGCGGGGACGGTAGGGGGGTAGGCGAGGTCCATAGCATCAAAGTACGGGACCGGCCCAGCTGGCTGCGGCGCATTTACGGCAGACCGGGCCGTAATCTGTGCCAACAACGGCCAGCGCTAACCAAGCAGCAGCAGCCCGCGCCGCTGGGTGCACCGTTCGTTGGGCAGGGCTAGCCAGGCGCCTACCTCAGCCCGCGCCGCCGCGCCGCCAGATGAAGCCGTCGAGCACGTAGTGCGTGCTCTGGGGTAGGGCCAGCAGCGGCACCAGCCACATCAGCACGCCCGGCGCGGCCACGGCCGGTAGCTGCTGAAACCAGCCGAATACGGTGCCGTGCTCGTGCCACACCAGCCCATCCCAGAGGCCTTCTTCGAGGAACGCAAAGAGCCCGATGGCGCCCAGAAACAGGGCTAGCCCGTAGCGGCCGGTCCACCAGCCGCGCCCGGCGGCCCCGGCGGGGCGGCGGCTCCACACCAGCGCCAGGTAGGGCACGCCGTGGGCCACCACGTTGAGCAGCGTGAAGGCCAGGTCGCCGTTGAAGAGCACGATGCCCGCGTACCAGCTAGCGGCGGTGCCGGCCAGCAGCAGGTTGCGCGGCAGGTTAATCGTTTTGGTGCGGGCGAATAGCCACGCCTCGCGAGCGGCGTAGGCGAGTAGCAGCGCGAGGTAAACGCCCGTGGCGAGTTGCCGGCCCAGCGGCCAATCGACCTGCACAAAATCGCCGGCCACAAACCAATTGAAATTGCGCGGCGGCGATAAGTGCCAGTACAGCAGCGGGTAAAGCGTAGCTGCGTAGATGAGCGCTGTGGCTAGCCAAGCGCCCGGCGCACCCGCCTCGCGCCGCGAGTAGAGCCGCAAAAAACCATATTGCTGCCGCACAAAGTGAAACACCGCCAGGTACGTGAGTGCCCGCCAGAACACCAGCCCGCCCGCCGCGTGCAGCGCCACCCCGGCCGCGTAGCAGGCCAGCGGCACCAGCAGCAGCAAGCGCCCCCGCTGCCGCCGTTGCTGGGGGTCGAAGTAGGTTTGAAACAGCGTGCCGTAGACGTGCGCCACGTCGATGAGCAGCACCAGCCCCACCCAGGCCAGCAGCGGGAACGCCGCCGACTGCCGGTAGGCCGCTGGCAGCAGCGCTACCACGGCCAGCGCCCCGAAGGGCGGGGCCAGAATCAGCCAGCCATCGTAGCGGGCCGAGCGCAGCCAGGGCTGGGAAGGAGACATAGCAAAGGGGCCGAAAGACGCGCAAAATAGCACGGCTTCCGGCCCCTCGCTCCACTGGGGAGGGCTAGTTGGCCCCCGTGCTGTTGGTAGTGCCGCTGGCGCCGGTGCCGCCCACGGTGGGCGTGCCGGCCGTGCCCGCGGGGCTGCTGCCAGTGGGCGAGGTGCCCGTGGCCGAAGTGCCGGGGGCAGTGCTATTCATGGCGCCGGTGCCCGCCGAGTCGGGCATGCCGCCTACTTTGGTGGCTGCCGAGTCGGTGCCCAGCGTGCTGCTAGGGGTGTTGGTAGAGGTGCCGTTGCCGCCGCAGCTGCCCAAAAACAGGCCGCCAAGCACCAGGGCCGCCAAGGCGCGGCCGGAAAAGGAAAAGGACATAAGAAGAAGGAGTTAGGTACTGCGCGTGTTGCCTGTGCTATACGGCCGGCCGCTGCCGATGGCTATCGGCGGCGGCCGGGCTCATTGCTGCATCACCGTAGGGTAGCCTGACTTCGGTGGATAGACCGTGCTGGTTAGTAGCCGGCCGCCGGCCTACGGGCGTAGGGCAGGTTGGGCAACGATTCAACGACTGCCGGCTGGCGCAGAAGCTAAATTCTCTTGCCAAGAGGCTATTTCATGCAGCGCGTAGCGCTGCATGACCCGTCTACCGATTCTTTAAATAGCTTATAAAGTCAAGGCAAAATTCAGGTAGCTAGCTGTATAACTTGGCCTACGGCTAGGCCCAGCACGGCCCGCGCCGCCCGTTCGCCTTGGTGAAAAGCCTCCTCAAATAAGGAAATGCCGCTGAGGTCGGTGTGGGCGAGGTGCACGCGGCCGGCCAGCCGGGGCTGCGCGGCCTGTGCCCGGGCCGCGCCCCACACGTAGCCGGGCGTGGGGGCTACCATGCCGTGGCCCCATACCCAGAGGTCGGCGGCCGTGACCTGAGCGGCCAGGCCGGGGTGCATCAGCTCCAGTTCGGTGAGGACGAGGGCTAGCCAGTCGGCATAGGTGCTGGCCAGGGCGTGGCGGCGGGCGGCCACCGGGTCGGCTGGGTCGGTGGGCAAGGCCCAGTAGAAGGTGAGGCTGCGTGGGCCGTCGCCCTCGAAGCCGCGCAGGGCCTGGTGCTCGGCGTCGATGTAGCCCAGCGCGGGGCTGCTGTAGCGTACATTGTCCCAGCTCAGGGGCTGGCCGGGGCCGCCGGGGTAGCCGGCCACCGTGAGGTTGGCCACCAGCCAGGGCGCGTGCAGCGGGGCCAGGTCGGGGCTAGCCGCCGGGCCGGGCAGCAAGTGCTTGGTCACGTGCCAGGGCGTGGCCACGATGGCGTGCCGGGCCAATACAGTAGTGCTCTGGCCCGTACGGGCATCGTAGACCTGCACGGCCACGCGGCTATTACCCGCCTCGGCTAGCCCGAAAACCAGCGCCTCGGTTTGGACGCGGCCCGGGCCGCCCTGGGCGCGCAGGGCATCGGCCAGAAAGTGGTTGCCCTGGGGCCAAGTGAGCACGGCATCGGGCGGGGCGTTGTGGGCGCGGCCCTTGCGAGCGGCAAAATAGTGTAGCCCCGCCCAGGCCGACAGCTGGGCAGCCGGCACCCCAAAGTCGTCGCGGTACGAGTAATCCAGGTACCAGCGCAGGTACTCCGAGCGGTAGCCGTGGCGGGCCAGCCAGGCGGCCATCGTTTCGGTGTCGAGCGCCCGGGTGGCGGTGTCGGCCGAGGATAGGGCTAGCGGCAGCCGAAACAGCTCCTGCCCATCGGCGCCGGTGGCGCGGCGCAGGCGCTCCATTTCGGCCAGGAAGCGGGTTATTTCGGCGCGGTCGGCCGCGGGCACGCCCACCTCGGGCACCAGGCCCGCCTGCCAGTGGCCGTGCAGCAGCAGGCGCTCGGCGGGGTCGTGGCAGAGCATGGTTTCGTCGTAGGTAGGCAGGCCGGTGGCCGCGTCGTAGCCGGTCAGCACCCCGGCTTGCTGCAAAAAAGCGAGCAGTTCGGTGTCGCGCTGGTCGGGCAGGGGCAGGTAGTGCGCGCCCCAGGGGTAGGCCGTGCGGGCGTTGTGGCCGCTGGCTGCGTTGCCGCCAGTGGTGGGCTCCAGCTCCAGCAGCAGCGTGGTGTGGCCGGGGGCTAGCCGGTGCAGCGTGCGCCGGGCCGCCAGCCCACTCACGCCGCCCCCAATGATAACGGTATCAACCTCTTCGGTGCGCGTGGGTGGCGGAATATTGCCCGGCGTGCGCAGTAGGTGGCCCAGCGCGTGGCCCGCCCCGCGCAGCTGGCCCTGCACTGCGGCGCGGGCGGGCGTGCAGCCCGGCACGCTGCCTACCAGCCCAGCCAGCAAAGTGCCGGCTAGCCCCGCGCTGGCCTGGGTGATGAACTGACGGCGGGGGAGGGGCATGGGTTGAGGAATTAGAAATGTAGAATCAGCAACAAAGAATCGACGTCGCGGGCGCCCGAAAATGGTCGTCATGCTGCGCGCCGTGAAGCATCTTACCTGGGTGAGTAATTTCTGGCGTGGCAACGGTGTGAGCAAGCTGCTTCACTGCGTGCAGCATGACGACCGTTTGCAGATGCGAGTCTGTTTAACGCCGAAGTTGATACCCTGTCAGGGTACTTACTGCCCATAAGGCCCCCATTCTTCCTCAAAATAGCGCACCAGGGCTTGATTATTAAGCTGATTGACTTCGGTGGGTACCTCGCGCATGTCGGGCGGGAAGGCCCGCATCTGCCCGATAGTTTGGGGCGTGGCGAAGCGTAGCCCGGCTGGCAGCCCGCCGCCATCGGGCCGCCAGGTGCCGGGCTGCGCCTGGGCCAGCACGTAGCCCCACTCGCCAAACGAGGGCACGTAGGCGTGGTAGGGCACGGTGCTAAAGCCGCTGGCCGCCAGCGTGTGCACCACGCACCAATAGGCCTGGCGCGCCACGTAGGGCGAGGTGGCCTGCACTACCACCAGCCCGCCCGGCCGCAGCCGCTGGCGCAAGGTTTGGTAGAAAGCCGTGGAGTAAAGCTTGCCGATGGAGTAGTTGCCGGGGTCAGGAAAATCGACGAATACCACGTCGTAGCGGGCTGTGTCTTGGCGCAGCCAGGCGTAGGCGTCGGCGTTGTGAATTTCGAGCTTGGGCGAGTGCAAGGAGTTGTGGTTCAGCTCGCGCAGCAGCTGGTTGCTGCGGAAAAGCCGGGTCATGGCCGGGTCGAGGTCGATGAGCCGGATGTGCTGCACCTGCGGGTACTTCAGGATTTCGCGCACGGCTAGCCCGTCGCCGCCGCCCAGCACCAGCACGCGGCGGGCGCGGGGCCGGTCTTGCAGCGCCGGGTGCACCAGGGCCTCGTGGTAGCGGTACTCGTCGGCCGAGCTAAATTGCAGATTACCATTGAGAAACAGCCGCAGCTCGCCCCGGTGGTTGCCGGTGAGCACGAGGCGTTGGTAGGGCGTGCTTTGGGCGTAGATAACGGTATCCTGAAAGACCTCGCCCTCGGCGTAGCGCTGGATGCGCTCGGCGCCCACCACGCCCGCGCCCAGCACCAGTAGGGCCAGCGCGATGGCCGCCAGGTAGCGCCGCCGGTAGGGCCGCGTCTCGTCAAACGACAGCAGGCTCACGCCCGCCACCACCACGTTCAGCGCCCCAAACAGCAGGGCCGTGCGCACCAGCCCCAGCCGAGGCACCAGCACCAGCGGAAATATCACCGCCGCCAGCAGCGAGCCTACGTAGTCGAAGGTGAAGACCCTCGCCACCAGTTCCTTAAAGGCTAGCCGGCCCTGCAAAATGCGTAGTAGCAGCGGGATTTCCAACCCCACCAGCGTGCCCAGCAGCCCCACCAGCCCATACAGCAGCACCCGAAACGAGCCCACGTGCGCAAACAGCCCAAACAGCAGCGGCGCCGAGGCGCCGCCCACCAGCCCCACCAGTAGTTCGAGCCGGATAAACCAGCGCAGCAGCGGCCCGCCCAGGTAGCGCGACAGCCACGAGCCCACGCCCATGCTGAAAAGGTACACGCCGATGACGGTCGAAAACTGCGTCACCGAATCGCCGAGCAGATACGAGGCTAGCGTGCCGGCAATCAGCTCATAAAGCAGGCCGCAGGTGGCTATCACGGCCACCGAGCCCAGCAGCAGCGCCGGCCGGGGTGCCCCTTCGGCGCTGGCCGAAGCCGCCGCCCGCGCCCGCCGCCGGCGCGTCAGTATTGACTCCTCACCCATGAATGGCGGCGCTGATAATAATAGCCACGGCCAGCATAAACGCCGCGCTCATAATAGCCAGGGCGGTGTTGTGCTCTTCCAGAATTTCGCGCCGCAAGGTGCCCGGCGTCAGCTTATTAAATAGAAAAAAGCTGACCACCAAGATGATGATTCCCAGCAGCGAGTACACGACGGAGGCGGCCAGGGCCTTGAGGTTGAAGTATTCCATGAGGAAAAAAGGCTATTTGTGGTAGAATACGCCGTGGCCGCCGCGAGCCCGGCCGGTGAGGCTGTTGCCCGGCCCGCCACGTTCGGCCTCGGTGCTCTCGTTGTCGTCGCCCAGCAGGCGGTAGCCGCGCAGCCCGGCCCGCTCAAAGGCCCCCAGGCCCAGCACGGCTAGCCCCGCATACACCGGCCAGCGCCGGATGGCCAGCCAGAAAGGACGGATAAAATCAGGCATAGGGCAAAAGGCTACTCTGCAGTAGCATAAGGGTTAAAGTCACTGTTTTCCCAGCGCGATACCTCAAAATTGCGGCGGCGCCACCACGTCCAGAGCGGCAGTAGCCCTAGCGCAGCCAGTACCAGCAAGTAGTTGGAAAGCAGAGAGGTATTTTCCTGTAAGCGCAAAATGAGCGCTACAGCGCCAGTCCCTTTATCCACGGTGGGGTAAAAGTTGAAATGATAGCGGCCGGCGGGCACCGCGCTCAGCACGGCCTCGGCCGAGCGGTCGCCTTCGGTCCAGTGCTCGCCATCTTCGACACCCTCGTAAAACTCGAGCGAGCGCGTAAACTCGTAGCCACGACCGGTTTGCTCGTTCACGAGGCTAGCGGTTACTTCCACCCAATGGTTGGTAAGGTTAGCCGTTTCCAGCGTCACGGCCAGGGCTCCCGCATCACGTATTTCAAACGACTTGGACACGAGCATCTGGCTGGTAGCCCCGGCCGCGGGCTCCGTTATCACAAATTCCTCCGACCCATTTACCGTAGGTCTCAGCACCAGGAGTAGGAGCTGGGCTACCGTGAGTAACACTGCCACTAGCCCGGTTAGGCGCGCCAGCTCGGGCCAGTGCTGGGTAGGGTTGGGCTGGGCCGCGCCTACGTCCTGGCGCTCGGGTAGGTCGGCAACTGGCATGGCAAAGGCCCGGGCCACTTGTTCGGGCGCGAGGTGCTGAGCCAGGTACCAGGTGGGCTTATCGTTGCCGGCCTGCTCGCTGGCCAGTAGGTAGGGCGGGCTGGTATACTCGGTGATACGCAGGCTTTCGTCGTCGAGAATATTCCAGTCAAACTCACCCACCGCGTCGCGGATTAACGGCTTGTACCGGTGCCAGATGCGGTAGTTGCGGCCCGTTTCATCCTCCCAGCTGCCGTCCTGCACCGCACGTGGGCCCTGGCGGTCGGGGGTTTGCCAGGCTCTCCGTATCAGCAGCCAGTGGCCCTGGTACTCGGCCAACTGCAAAGGGAAATCGGCCGGGTCGTCGCCGGCCAGGGGCTCAGCGGGGCGCAGCTGGTACTCGCGCCACTCGGCCAGGCGGTCGTCTTTTTCGCCGCGCACCTGGTAGCCGGTGAGGCGGCAGCGGTAGCCGCCCAGCTCGGCCACCATGCCCAGCGGCAGGCTGGGGCCCGGCTTCAGGGCTTGCTTGAAGCCATCGAGGCGCTGCGCCCCGCTGGCCGGCGCGGCGGGGTTGGCCCGAAAAAACGTGCGGCACTTCGGGCAGCCGAAGTAGCGGCTGTGGGCCGGGTCGTGGCAGGGCAGCTGCGTGGCGCACTGCGGGCAGGTGACCCATACTACCGGGGAGGGGGCTGGCTCGCTCATCGCAGTACTTCGGCGTAGGCCTGCGCTTCGCCCTCAAAAAAAGCCAGCGTTTCCTGGTACAGCCGGCGCACGGTGGCGTGGTTGTCGCGCCGAAAGTTGGACAGGAACACGTCGAACGTGGCTAGCCCGTGCTCGGGCCAGGTATGAATGCTGAGGTGCGACTCGGTGAGGGCCAGCACCGCCGTGAAGCCGCCGCTGCCGGCAAACGTGTGGTAGACCTCGCCCACGCTCGTGAGGCCGAGCCGGGCCACCAGCGCCGCAAAAAACTGCTGGCTGCCCGCCGCATCTTGCAGCCGGGCGGCGGGCGCCCCAAATGTGGCCAGCACGTGCAGGCCGGGCGCGTACGGAGTTGGTATAGGAAGCGGCGGGGCTAGCGGCAGGGAGGCGGTCGTCACGGCCGCAATACTACGGCGCGGGCCCTGAATGCCCCACCGACCGGGCCGAGAAAAGAGGGCGCCGAGGGCTCGCGTTGGAGTTGCCGAGAAGGAGTTTCGAAGGTAATTTCCCAACCGGGGCTAGCCAGACGACGTGCGTACTGTAGTTTTGCGAGTCCGCTTATTTTTACTAATTATATAGAACATTTAATACATTGGAAAAACTCTACTTCGAAAGCTCTGCCGGCCGGCTCTATTATAATCCGGCTGGCTACGTGCGCCTGGCCTGGGCGGCGGGGCGCCTGCCGCTCGCCGATATTCAGGCCTACTACGAGCAGGTGCTGGCGCTGCTCATCAGCACGGGGAGCCGCCGCATCTTGTCCGAGCACGGGCAGCGGAGCCCGCTGCCCGCCGAGGCGCAGGAGTGGCTCACTACCAACTGGATACCCCGTGCCCAAACTATGGCCAGCACCCGGCACTGCGCCATTGTGGAGGGTGCCAACCCCATGCACCGCCTCTCGACCCAATCGGTGGTGAGCGCGGCGCCGGCCGGTTTTATGTTCAAGCGCTTCGACACCATTCGCGAAGCCGAGGGCTGGCTGGATAGTGTAAGTTAATAGCGGAATTGTCTCATTGGCCCGCTAGGGGCATGCACACAAAAAAGCCCGGCCAATCGGCCGGGCTTTTCAGTTGAAATACAGTTACTAGCCACGCTTATTGCTTCACGAAGCGTTGCACGAAGGTGTGCTGGCCATCGCTGGCGCGCAGCAGGTAGAGGCCGGCGGCCAGGCCCGACACGTCGAGCTGGCCCTGGCCCTGGTAGCGGGCGGCGTTCACCGTTTTGCCCAAGGCGTCGAGCACTTCTACCTTGGTCAGCTCGGCATTCGAGCTCAGCGACAAGGTGAGCGTGGTAACGGCCGGGTTGGGATAGAGGCTCAGCACGGCGTCGCCGCTGAGGGCGGTGGCAGCCGCGAGGCTAGCCGGGGCCGAAGCCGCCGCGATGGCCGCGCCGCCCGTGATGCTCACGGTGTAGTCTTCGGTTTCGCCGTAGCTGTAGCTGCCGCAGCTGGTGGTGGCGCTGGCATCGCTCACGATAACGCGCATGCGGGTATTGCCGGTTTTGGCCGTGGTGGGCACCGTAAAGGTGCCGCTGAGGGTAGCCGCGCTGCTGCTGCTGCCGCTCACTACCAGCTCGCCGGTATCGGTAAATACGCCGTTCTGGTTGTAGTCGATGTACACTTTCCAGTACTCGGTATAGGCCGAGCCGGTGAAGCCGGCCGAAAAGCTTACCGTTTGGCTGCTGCCGGCGGCTACGCTCGTGCTGCTGGCCGTGCCGTTGTAGTAGCCACCGTCGGCGCCGCTGGTGCGGGCAATGCTGCCCAGCTTCACGTAATCGATGTACTCGTAGGCCTGGCTGCCGCCCTGGCTGGTGCAGTAGGCGGTGCTAGCCGGTGGCGTAGTGGTGCCGCTGCCGTAGGCTGCGCCGATGCCCACTGCCGCCCAGGCGTTGGTAACCGACTGCGTTTGGGTGGCCGTGGCGCCAAACAAGTCGGTAGCGGCCTGAATGGAGTAGGTGCGGGCGTTGGCGTAGGTTGAAGAGGCCGTCATGTACACGCTTTCCATGCGGAAGGTGATTTTGGCAGCGTCGGTGAGGCCGATGGCCGTCACGGCGAAAGCGGCGCCCTTCTCGTTGGTGCCCGTTTTGCCGGCGCTGATGAGGTAGTACCAGTAGTTGAGCACGCCCGAGTTGGTGTGCACGCCGCCCTGGTCGTTGGCATTGCTGGGCGAGGAGGTCGTGGCCGCCCAGTACTGGCCCTTATAATAGGCCGGCTGGCCGTAGGTATTGGGGCTGCTCATGGAGCGTAGCGCGCCGCCCGATTTCATGATTTCCTCGCCGATGAGGTAGGTCGACTTGCCGGTGAGGGCGTATTTATCGACCGTGTATTTCTCCACGCTAGCCCCCCAAATGTCGGACAAGCCCTCGTTCATGGCGCCCGACTCGTTGGCGTAGGTCAGGTTGGCGGTTTTTTCGCACACCGCGTGGCCGATTTCGTGGCCGCACACGTCTAGCGCCGTCAGGGGTTTGAAGGTGCTGGCGCCGTCGCCGTAGGTCATTTCTACGCCGTCCCAGTAGGCATTTTCGTAGCCCACGCCGTCGCCGGGCGTGTCGTCGAAGTGCACGTAGCTTTTGATTTTGGCGCCCGCGTTGTCGTAGCTGTTGCGGCCAAACACGCCTTTCCAATAGTCGTAGGTGCTTTGGGCGCCGAAGTGCGCATCGCCGGCCACGTTGTCGAAATTGGCGTTGTTGTACTCCGTCCAGCTGTTGTCGGCATCGGTGAAGTCGGTGGCGGCGGTGTAGCTGCTGCCCTTCTTGCAGTTGTAGGTTTCGATGCCGCTGCCGCGGGTATACTCGCGCAGGTGGTAACCGCCGGTGGCCGTTTCATTGGCCAGCGAGCGGGTGCCGCTGTAGGCCGTGGCGAAGCTAGCCGTGGCCGCCGTGGCCGTGGTGTTGTGCGTGCCCTTGGTGCTGCGCGTGCTGTGCTTGATGATGTTATCCTGCAGCACCACTTCGCCCGAGTGCGCATCTACGTAGATGTAGGCGCGGCTCACGGGCTGCTGGGCGTACACGTTGAATTTCCAGGCCAGCACCAGCGGGCCGTTCTCGGGGTCTTTGCGGCTGTCGCGCACCAGCACCAGCTCGCCAGCCGGCTTGTAGGTAGCGGCCGGGTTGTTGTCGCGGGCCTTCAGGCCGGCTTCTTCGGCGGCATCCTGCCATATGTATTTTTTGGCCCCCACGTAGGCTGTGGCCCTGGCCAGGGCCGCGTCGGCGCTCAGGGCGGGCGTCACGCTCACGGCGGTTACCTTCTCAAAATCGCCGCTCAGTGTCTCAATCTGGCCGCCGCGCGAGTGGGCCGTGTACGTGGCGTGCTCCACCTTCACGCCCTTGTAGTACTGCTCAAACTTCTGGTGGCTGAAGCCGAGCTGGTCGGTTTCGGTGCGGGCCGGCTTCAGCTGGTCGTTGGTGCCCAGCGCGAGCTGCTGGCGGATAATGAGCTCGCCGTTGGCGGCGCGGGCGTTGGCGCGGCCCTGCGGCGAAAACTGGATGAGGGTGGGCTGGCCATCGCGGCCCAATTCTTTTTTGGCAATGCGGCCGTCTTGCGCGCTAGCCAGGTGGGGGAGGGTTGCGGCGGACATGGCAAGCCAAGCCACTGCGTGGTACTTGTGGAACATAGGAAATTGGTTTGGTAAAAGGAGAGTGTAGGCAAATGCCCGAAGGCGTCGCAAGATAGAGAAATCTCCAACGGTACCAAATTGCCACTTTATGAAGTTAAAATGAAGAATTTAAAGCTCAAATCTCCTTGATTCCCACAGAATTTACGTAAGACTTTCCTGAAAAACCGCTTTAAATGGGATAGGCCGAATTTTTAGTGTCCAACAAGCCCTGATGATTTCGCCAGTCAAAGCCAGGGAGCTAGCCACAGCCCGCCAGGAAATGAAGAAATGGTATAATGACAAGAATGAAACTTTAGTTAAAAAGCCAAAATTTTACACGTTAGTGGACGTGTTAGGGCGGCGACCGCGGCGCTTATCGGTGGCTTTTTCGTCGCCCAGAAGCTGGTCCCAGGTCCGCAGGCTCTCGATGCGGTCGGAGATGCTTTTGAGAATGGCGATGACGGGTAGCGTAGGGGCGAAGCTAGCCGCTAGCCACTGCGGAAAAATGAGGTCGGCCGCCAAGTGCAGCACGAGCGCCAGCAGGGCTAGCCCCAACAAGTTGAGCGAAGCCTCGGCATAGAGCGGAAACGCGCACTTGGTGGGCTGCTTGGCAGTAGGTAGCGGAGGGCTTGTGGGCTCAATATGGGCCTGCTGGCTAGGGTGGCGAAACCACGCGCTGGCCCGGTGCGGCAGCGTAACTAAGCCCGGCTGCCTACCGTTACGGCACGGTGCTTGTTTAGGAGCTGTTCATCTGGTTGCTTACCGCATTCTTTACTGCCATGAAAAACCTTCGCATTTTCCTCAGCTTATTCTTGCTCGCTGCCGTGCTTGGCAGCACTTTCACCGCCCAGGCTCAGCGCCGCTTTAGCCCGCAGGCTAAGGGCACCGTTATCGGCGCCGGTGGCGGGGCTATTCTGGGCGCCGTCATCAATAAGCGCAACCGCAAGGTGGGTGGCCTCATTGGGGGCCTAGCCGGTGCTGGCGCTGGCTATGCCGTGGGCAAGCACATCGATAACCGCCAGAAGAAGCGCGCCGCCGCCATTGCCGCTGTCGAGCGCCAAGAGGCTTATCGCGAAGCCGCCAACCGTCGCGCCTACCTGGCTAGCCGCACTTCTACGGCCTCGGCTACTCGCACCACGGCCGTTAATAGCTACGCCCCCGTAGCAACCACAGCTGCCCTGGCTGGCACCACGGCCCTGGCTGCCTCGTCGATAATGCCGGGCTACCCGGCCATGGCCACCGCCTCGGCCTACCTGCCCAACCAGGCGCCGGCCGACCCCACCAACCCCTACGCGGGCACTACGTATCGCCAGCGCAGCTGGTAGCCCCTACGTTTAGGGGCTGCGCAAAAACCCAGGCCGCCCGGCCTGGGTTTTTGGTTTCCCTTCGTTTCGTACTCTGCTTATTCACTCTTCCCAACACCTTATTGCCATGCGTACTTCTCTGGCCCGCCTCGTTTTGCTAAGCGCACTGCCGCTGCTGGCCGCGTGCAGCAAATCGGCCGATTCGGCCGCTACCGCCGCTACCAGCGCCGCCGACCTCGACCGGCAGTTTCTCACGGCCTGGAACAACAAGGACCTCGAAAAAACCCTCGGTTACCTCGCCGATGATGTGCAGTTTTTGCAGGGCAATGCCCACTTCAGCGGCAAGGCCGAGGTGAGCGATAAGTGGGTGCGCGCCACGCAGGGCAGCATCAGCAACCTGCGCACCAGCGTGGTGAGCGCCACCAGCACCGATAAGCTGGCCTACGAGGCCGGTACGTTTTCGGTGGATGTGCTGCCCGCCGGCGGCCAGCCGGCCGGCGTGGGGCAGGGCAACTTCCTGCTGCTGTGGAAGCCCGCCGCCGATGGCACCTGGAAGCTGAGCTACGCCCAGCTCGAAGACCTGCCCGTGCTGCGCCGCTAGGCCTAGCTTACTTTTGTGGCCCTACCTACCCAAAGCCGCTGGCCCCTGGCCAGCGGCTTTCGTATGTACCGGGCCCGCCGCCCGGCACCTTATCCTTCCTGCCATGATTTCTACGACTCAACCCAACCTGCCCGCGCCCGCCGAGCTGCAGCGCTTGTGCAAGGCCCTGGCCGTGCTCGACGCCATCAACTCGCCCGATTGGGAATACCGCTACTATTCCTATAACCCCGAGTGGAGCGAAAATGAGCAGCTACTCGAAATGCGCGACGGCGAGGGCGACCAGCTGCTGGTGCTGTTTCGGCCCGAGGGCTGCGTCATCAACGGCTTTTTGCACGAATACGACCAGCCCGACCTCAAGCAGGTGACGCGCGGCTTGCCCGACGTGTTCGACGATTTCATGTTTGGCGAGCCGGTGGCGTCCATCGGCACCACGTTTTGCCTGTGGCACACGCCCGCCCACGGCTGGCAGCACGGCGTAGTGGCAAACGAGGACGACGGCTCGGAGGAGCTGCTGGAAATATTTGACAATCAGCCCGCCACCTACGCCGACTGGGCCAACGAATATTACCTCGACGATACCGACCGCCGGCCGCTCACGCCCGAGGCCGTGGGTGCCGTGTACCGCCACGAGCTGCTAACCAAGGCCAGCGTGCTGGCCATCAACGAAGAAACTACGGACTGGACTATGCTCGCCGCCGACTTGCAGGAAGTCGGTTATCCGTACAATTTTAGCTAGCCCCGCCGTGGCCAGGCCAATGCGGAGGTGGTGGCTGCTGGCGGCCTGGCTGCTGGCCGGGACTGCGGGCGCGCAGCCGGCTAGCCCGGCCTTCAGCGTGGTGCCGCTGGGGGTGAAGGGCGGCCTGGCCGAAGGCAACCTCTCGGCCTACCTGGTGGCGGCGGTGAGCAGCGCCGACTACATCTGCCTCGACGCCGGCAGCCTGCGCCCCGGTGTGGAAAAGGCCGTGGCTAGCCACGCGTTCACGCTGCCGGTAGAGGAGGTGCTGCGGCAGCGCATCAAAGGCTACTGCCTCTCGCACCCGCACCTCGACCACGTGGCCGGCCTACTGCTCAATGCCCCCGACGATGCTGCGAAGCCCATATATGGGCTAGCCAGCTGCCTGGCCACCGTGCAGCAAGACTACTTCAACTGGCGCGCCTGGCCCAACTTTGGCAACGGCGGCCCGCCGCCCGCGCTGGGCAAATACCAGCTGCGCCCCCTGGCGCCCGGCCAGGAAACGCCGCTCGAAAATACCTCGCTCAGCGTGCAAGCCTTCCCGCTCAGCCACGGCCCGGGTATGCAGAGTGCGGCCTTTTTGGTGCGCAGCGGGGGCAGCTACTTGCTGTACCTGGGCGACACCGGCGCCGACGAAATGGAGCAGTCGCACTGCCTGCACGACCTCTGGCTAACCCTCGCGCCGCTGGTGCGGGCGCATCAACTCAGGGCAATTTTCATCGAAGCTTCGTACCCCAATGCGCAGCCCACGGCGCAGCTATTCGGCCACCTCACGCCGGCGCTGCTGCTGCGCGAGTTGGGGGCGCTGGGGCAGCTAGCGGGGCCGGCGGCGCTGCGTGGGCTACCGGTCGTTATTACCCATCTCAAGCCTTCGCCCGGCAATGAGGCGGTTATTAAAGAGGAGCTGACGGCGGGTAATGCGCTGGGTTTGCGGCTGATTATTCCGGAGCAGGGGCAAGCGCTGACGTTTTGAGGAGCTTTTTAATAAGCTGTTTGGAAATACCTGCTTCCCTAGCGGCCTGGCAACGTTCAGTGGCCCCAAGCGGCGGCTACTCGGCCGGGCAATGAAGGCGCCCGCGTAACGAACCAGCCGCGGCGCGGTACCCAAGGAAGCAGCCGAAAAGCTGCACCTTTACGTTTCGTTCTTTTTGCTTGGTTATGCCCGTGCGTTGCCGTTTTGCCAGCCTGTTTTTGCTGTTCGTACTTTGCCTGGTGGCTCACCCGCTGTGGGCACAAACTGCTGCCGTGGCCCGCCTTAAAACGGCTTTGCGCCAGTCTATTCGTAATGCGCCGGCCACTGACTCGCTACTGACCCAGGCGCGGCAGCTGGGCTACGTGCCCGGCCAGATAGTAGCCCTGAGCCAGCTCGCCAGCCTGCGGCTGCAAGCCCAGCAGCCCGAGCTGGCCGAGCCGCTGCTGGAAGAGGCCGTGGAGCTAGCCAGCCAGCTCGAGAATATGGACGAGGGCGGCTGGGCCATGCAGGAAGTTGGGGCCGTGCAGCGGCGGCTGGCGCACGTGGCGCCCGCTACTATCCGGGCCTATAATCCACTGTTTAAGGAGCTGAGCCGGGCCATGCGCCGTAGCCGCCCCACGCCACCCGAAATCCCTTCGCAACGCGGGCGGGACCCGGAAGACTTCGACCTTAGCCCGGACGTGGCCAACGTGCCGACCGGCGTAGCTAGCCGCCGCGGGCGCGTGGTGCCCGCCGTGCCAACGGTTGCCCCCGCCTTACCCGGTGCGGCGGTGCCGCCGCCGGGCACGGTGGCTTTTCAGCAGTACATCCGCGCCCAGCTGGCCCAGGTTATGCCCACCGATAAATGGCTCGATACGCTGCTGGCCAGCCCCCGCAGCTCGCCGCAGCTGGCGCGCCGCCTGGCGGCCAGCCGCCAGGCCCGCGACCGCAGCCAGGTACTCAGCAAGGCCGCCGCCCAGCAGGGCGACTACGCCAAGGCGCTACAATACTTCCGCCAGTACACGGCCTATAAGGACAGCCTCACGGCCGCCGCCACCGCTAATCGGCTCGCCACGCTGGCCTACCGCCAAAACCTGTTGCAGAAGGAAACCCAGATTCAGCGCCTTACCCAGGCGCGTACGCTGAGCGTGCAAAACGCGCGCCGCCAGCAGCAGTTTGTGCTGGCGCTGGCGGGCGGCCTAACGCTGCTGGCGGGGCTAGCCGTGGTGCTCATCCGCAGCAATCGCGCCAAGCACCGGGCCAACCAGCAGCTCAACGCCCAGAAGGAAGCCGTGCAGCAGGCCCTGGCCGACCTCAAAACGGCCCAAACCCAACTCATCCAGGCCGAGAAAATGGCCTCGCTGGGCGAGCTCACGGCGGGCATCGCCCACGAGATACAGAATCCGCTCAACTTCGTCACCAATTTCTCGGAGGTGAGCGCCGAGCTGCTGGCCGAGCTGGCTGAAGAAGCCGCTAGCCCCACCCGCGACGCCGAGCTGGAGCGTGAGCTGCTGGCCGACGTGCAAGCCAACCTGCTCAAAATCAACCAGCACGGCCAGCGTGCGTCGTCCATCGTGAAGGGGATGCTGGCCCACAGCCGCAGCAGCACCGGCGAGCGCCAGCCCACCGACCTCAACGCCCTCACCCAAGAGTACCTCCAGCTAGCCTACCACGGCGCCCGCGCCAAAGACAAAACCTTCGACGCGCGCCTTACGACCCATTTTGCGCCAGGGCTGCCCGCCGTGCCCGTTGTGCCGCAGGATGTGAGCCGGGTGCTGCTTAATGTGCTCAGCAATGCTTTTTACGCCGTGCACCAGCGCCAGCGCACGGCCGGCCCCGGCTACCAGCCCGAGGTGCAGGTGCGCACGCAGCGCGGGGCTAGCCAGGTCAGCATCAGTATTCGCGACAATGGCAGCGGCGTGCCCGAGGCACTTAAGCAAAAGATATTCAACCCCTTCTTCACCACCAAGCCTACCGGCGAGGGCACCGGCCTGGGCCTCTCACTCAGCTACGACATCATCACTAAGGGCCACGGCGGTACTTTTACCCTAGCCAGCGCGGAAGGCGAGTTTACGGAAGTGACGTTGACGCTGCCGGTGGGGTAGAGAAGCTTCTTTGCTGAATAAAAAACGTCATGCTGAGCTTGCCGAAGCATCTTGGTCGCGTCGTTCGGAGTCATTCAACGAACCTGACAAGATGCTTCCTGGCGTCAGCATGACGGTTACCCAAAGCTTTAGTAACAGTTATGGAGAGTTACACAGTAGATAAAACCTTGTGGGCGACTGCTGACTTTGAGCTAATGGGCTGGCACGACAGCATCATTTACGGGCTGAGCCTTATCAACGATTTTGAAACGAAGGAAAGCGAGTTGATGCTGGATATCGACTACATCTTTCAGTGGAATAACCCGGAGCCGCCCAGCACGCACTTTACATTTTGGGTGGCTCCTTGCACCTTGGTTTTCAAGAATGTACTCAACGTACAGCTAGGCCTTGATAGCGGGTCGTTGCTAAGCCCTGAGATGGAAATAGCGGATATACACCAGCTAGAAGAAATTGACAGAGGAACCCAATTTCCCAAGGCTGCTAAGTGGCAGATAGAATTGCAAAACGGCGACTTCTTCTTTGAAGCAGATGGGTTTGAGCAGTATGTACGTCGCCTACCCAGCTACTGCGAAGGCCAACAACTTTCGCTCATCGGAAGAGGTGGTATTTCATTTAAAAAAGTGCAGGCGACTAGCTAGCTCAGCTTGTCGCAGTTGAAATTAACAATGACCAAATTCTTTGTATTCGCTTTAGGCGTCATCGCGACAGTAAATGCCCACGCTCAAACCATCCACTCGCCCAACCACAAGCTAGCGCTCACCTTTGCACTGAGCGCGGCCGGTGAGCCAACTTACCAACTCAGCTATGGCAACAAGCCAGTGCTCAAGCCCAGCCGGCTAGGGGTGCTGGTGAAGGGTCAGCCCGGCTTTGCGCAGGGTCTGACGGTGGTGCGCCGCGACTCTAGCCAGCACGATGATACCTGGACGCCCGTGTGGGGCGAAACCAAGACTATCCGCAACCACTACCAGGAGCTGGCCGTGACCTTGCAGCAGGCCGCGCCGGCTGGGCACCGGGTGGTGCTGCGCTTCCGGGTGTTCGACGATGGGTTGGGCTTTCGCTACGAGTGGCCGCAGCAGCCGGGCTTCACCTACTTCGTGGTGAGCGGCGAGCGCACCGAGTTCAACCTGCCCGCCGACCACAAGGCGTTCTGGATTCCGGGCGACTACGACTCGAACGAGTACG
>JBPBQJ010000063.1:0-44581 GCA_050954765.1 Janthinobacterium lividum
CAGAAAAAGACAAAAAAAAGCGAGCCAAAATCGCACCGCTCAACCACCTACCCTTGCTGCCTTCCGGCCCTGGGGGAGTTCAGTAGGAGCTGGTCGTTCTGACTCGCCGGCACAAAGATAGACCGCAGATTTAACGGATTTAACGGATTGCGTGGATACGCCTGCCTGCGGCAGGCTGACTGGCCTGACAGATAGGGATTTAGTAGGCGAAAATAATTTTTGCTTGTTGTTGCGCAGCAAGAAAAAGCTGGGTTGGCCGTGCCATTAGGGGCAAAACGGGGGTAATTTTGCATCTTCATTTCGCCCGGCACGGCCGGGGCATATCCCCAAATCACCCAGGTTACCCTAGCGCTCACAGGCGCTTGCCCCACGCCAGCCTAGCCAGCCTGCGCAGCGGGCGTATCCACGCAATCCGTTAAATCCGTTAAATCTGCGGTCTTATGCAGCAAATCCTCATCCTGGACTTCGGTTCGCAATACACCCAGCTCATTGCCCGACGCATTCGCGAGCTGCACGTCTTCTGCGAAATTCATCCCTACACCCACGCCTCTCAGCTGGCCGAGCGCATTAGTGCCGGCGACCTGCGGGGCGTTATTCTTTCGGGCTCGCCCTGCTCGGTGCGCGATGCCGACTCGCCCAACCCCGATTTGAGCGGTATTCTGGGCCAGGTGCCGGTGCTGGGCATCTGCTACGGCGCGCAGCTGCTGGCCCAGCAGGGCGGCGGCGAGGTGCTGCCCGCGACCATTCGCGAATACGGCCGGGCGCGGCTGGCTAGCCTCAACGAGGCCTCGCCGCTGCTCACGGGCCTGCACCTCGATACGCAGGTCTGGATGTCGCACGGCGACACCATTAAGACGCTGCCGGCGGGCTACGACATCATCGCCAGCACGCCCGAGGTGGCGGTGGCGGCCTACAAGCTGCCCGGCCAGGACACCTACGGCATCCAGTTTCACCCCGAGGTAACGCACTCAACCGAAGGCAAGCAGCTGCTCGAAAACTTCGTGGTGGGCATCTGCGGCTGCGACCAGAGCTGGACGCCCGAGCACTTCGTGGATTCGATGGTGGCGGCGCTGCAAACGACCGTCGGCCCCGACGACCAGGTGATTCTGGGCCTCTCGGGCGGCGTCGATAGCAGCGTGGCCGCGCTGCTGCTGCACCGGGCCATCGGCCCGCGCCTGCACGGCATTTTTGTCGATAACGGCCTGCTGCGGCAGGATGAGTTTGCTTCGGTGCTGAAGGCCTACGAGGGCCTGGGCCTGAACGTGACCGGCGTGCGCGCCGCCCCCGAATTCTACGCCGCGCTCGAAGGCCTCTCCGACCCCGAGCAGAAGCGCAAGGCCATCGGCCGCACATTTATCGAAGTATTCGACCGCGAGGCGCAGAAGGTGGATGGCGCCCGCTGGCTAGCCCAGGGTACCATTTACCCCGACGTCATTGAGTCGGTATCGGTGCATGGCGGCCCGGCCGTGACCATCAAGAGCCATCACAACGTGGGCGGCCTGCCCGAGAAGATGAACCTCAAAATTGTGGAGCCGCTGCGGATGCTCTTCAAAGATGAGGTGCGTGAGGTGGGCGCCGCGCTGGGCCTGCCCGGCGAGATTCTCAACCGCCACCCCTTCCCCGGCCCCGGCCTGGGCATCCGCATCCTGGGCGACATCACGCCCGAAAAAGTGGACCTGCTGCAGCGTGCCGACGCGGTATTTATCAACCTCCTGAAGGAGCGCGGCCTCTACGAGCAGGTGTGGCAGGCCGGCGCCATGCTGCTGCCCGTGCAGAGCGTGGGCGTGATGGGCGACGAGCGCACCTACGAGCGCGTAGTAGCCCTGCGCGCCGTGACCAGCGTGGACGGCATGACCGCCGACTGGGCGCACCTGCCCTACGATTTCCTGGCCGATGTCAGCAACCGGATTATCAACCAGGTGCGCGGCATTAACCGCGTGGTGTATGATATCTCATCAAAGCCGCCCGCAACGATTGAGTGGGAATAGACCGCAGATTTAACGGATTGAGTAGATACGCCGCTGCCGCGGCTGACTAGGCGGGTTCAGAGCTAAAAAAGGCTGCCTTCGGGCGGCCTTTTTTAGCTCTAGGCTGCTCGCGTAGCCTGGCACCAATGTCCGGTCGGCTACGAGGCTACGTTTGAGCAGCCTCTGCTTTCAAATCGATTGCCGGGCGAGCACAAATACCGGGAAGTTACCCAGCTCACTCCTACCGGCGAGGTCGTCGAAACCCGCCTCGATGTGCCGACGCACACGCTGCCGCCGCGGGGCCACATCACGGTCAACCAGCGCTTTTTGCACCGCCAGCTCGATTAGAATAGTACGGGTTGTGAATGCCCGCGGCGAAGTGACGTACGAAGCCAAAATCTGCGACGGCAAAGACAAGAATGGCAAGGACCGCGCCTGCCAGACCAGCCGCTTCAACGAAATGGCCGCCTGCTGAGCACCTAGCCGACTGCCGACCCTAGCGGCCCCACCGGAAAGCGCAGCGTAAACGTAGTACCCTGCCCCAGCGTACTAACCACCTCCCGCTCGATGGCCAGCAGGTCGCAGGCCTTGGCCACGATGGACAGGCCCAGCCCGGTGCCATCGATGTGCTTGTGCGCCAGGGCATCGGAGCGATAGAACGGGTCAAAAATGTACTCCAAGTCTTCGGAGCGAATGCCGATGCCTTGGTCGGCAACGGTGCACACGAGGTGCCGCGCCGCTAGGGTCAGCGCCACGCCCACAGTCGAGCCCACCGGCGAGTACTTGATGGCATTGGCCAGCACATTATCCAGAATCAAATCGACCAGGTAGGGGTCCGACACGGTGGTGGCCGTCAGCCCATCCTGCACATCGACCCGGATGTGCTTGGCGCTGAGGTCGGCCCGGCGGCGATGCAGCACCTCATCCACGCAGCTGAGCACACTCAGCTCTTGGCGGTTGGGGCGCGGGCCGGGGCTGTCGAAGCGGGCCAGCAGCAACAGCTGCTCGACCAGGAGCGTGAGGCGGTCGATTTCGTACATGCCGAGCGTGATATTCTCCACGTACTCGGCCACGCTGCGCGGCTTGCGCATGAGCACCTCCAGCGTGCCCCGCAGCACGGCCAGCGGCGTGCGCAGCTCGTGCGAGGCATCGGCCGTGAACTGCTTTTCGCGGGCTACGGCCTGCTCTATGCGCTGCAATAATCCATTGATGGCGCTGGCTAGGGTGTGCAGCTCGTCGGGGCGCGGCGGCAGGGCAATGCGCTCGGCCAGGTTGCTGCGCGTGATGCGGTTAGTGGTGGCCGTAATCTGCGCGATGGGCGCAATGCTGCGCCCCGCCAGCCGCCGCGCGCTGCCAAACAGCGCCAGCAGCACCACCGGATACGAGCCCAGCAGCACCAGGCGCAGGCTAGCCAGCACGTGCTGCGCGGCTTCCGACGAGATGGCCGCCAGCAGGTAGCCGGCCGCCCCGCCCCCCGTGGCCGCCAGGCGCACCTGCACCTGCCGAATGGCCGTGCCCCGCAGCCGCGAATTGAAGGGTACCCGGCCGGCCGGCGTGGCATCAAACGTCAGTTGCTCGCCCTTGAGGTTGGGCGAGCGGTCGAGCAGCTGGCCGCGCAGGTCGGTTATCTGAATAAATACCGGGTCTACCTGCACCTCGCGGTGCTCGCGCTCCTCCCACTCTTCCTTGTGCGCAAAGCGAATGGTGCGGCCCTCCAGGCTCACTTCCTGCAAGTGCTTGGCCACCTCGTAGCGCAGGTTGGTATCGAGGTCGAGGTACACGCGGTGGCGCACCACCCCAAACACCACCAGGTAGGCGGCGGCCACCAGCGCGGCCGTGGCCAGCACATAATACAGGGCAATACGGTCTTGGAAGCGCAGCGTCATAATCAGTCGCGGGCGACATAGCCAATGCCGCGAATGGTTTGCAGGTACTCATCATCCTTGCTCAGGCCCAGCTTCTTGCGCAGCGCATTCATGTACACGTCAATCACGCCGGTGTTGTATTCGAAGTGAATGTCCCACACGTTTTCGATGAGCTGGCGGCGGCGGCACACCTTGCCTTTGTGGCGCAGCAGGTATTCGAGCAGTGCAAACTCTTTCTGGGTCAGGCCGATGTCTTCGCCGTGCTTGCTCACCCGGTGGGTGCCTACGTCAAGCACAATGGGGCCTAGCGTGAAGCGCCCGGGCGACTGCCCCACCGGGCGCAGCTGCACCCGAATGCGCTCGAGTAATTCTTCGAAATGAAACGGCTTTTTGATGTAGTCGTTGGCCCCGGCCTGCAAGCCCGCAATGGTATCGGGCACGGTGTCCTTGGCCGTCAAAAAAATGAGGGGCGTTTGGTTGTGGCTGCCCCGCAGCTGGCGGCATACCTCCAGGCCGGTGAGGCCGGGCAGCATCCAGTCTACCAGCAGCAGGTCGTAGGGCTGGGCCTGCGCCTGGGCCAGGCCCTCGGGGCCGGTGCCCACTACATCGACCGCGTAGGCCTCCTCTTCCAAGCCCTGCTTTAGGAACCGGGCAATGCCTGGCTCGTCTTCAATTACTAGTAAACGCATGATGAGCAAGTAACGGGAATCCACTGCGCCCGAACGTCGGCACTGCGCTAGGGTGCTTCATTTTAAGCTTTTGCTAAGGGAGACCCAAGGCCGGCCGGACACCAAAAAAAGGAGCTCTCGGCCCCTTTCTTATGCCTGGTTAATGGACATCTGCGCGCAGCATTCCCGCGTGGCCGTATTTCAGGGCGTGGTGCGGGGCTTGCCAGTCGGGCATCGCCTGGCCTACCAGGTGCCAAAACCGGGCGTTGTGCAGGCGCTCGTGCAGGTGGGTTAGCTCGTGCACCACCACGTACTCGAGGCAGTGCAGCGGCCACTGGCTCAGCTCCAGGCTCAGCCAGATGCGCCGGGCACGCAGGCTGCACGTGCCCCAGCGCGTTTTCATTTGCTTGATGCCCCAGGCTGCGGCCTGTGCGCCCACCACCGGCTCCCACTTGGCCAGCAGGGCCGGCACCAGGGTTTGCAGCTGCGTGCGGCGCCAGCGCGCCAGCACCTGCGCCCGCTGCGCGGGCGTAGTGCCGGCGGGCACGCACAGGTGCAGCACGGCCTCGTCGGGGGCTAGCCACACCTGCGCGCGGCCGGCTTGCTCGTGCACCTGCAGGGCTAGCGCCCGGCCTTGGTAGTAGTGGGTTTCGCCCGTTTCGTAGCGCAGTGGGGGCACCGCGGGGCGCTGCTGCATGGTGGCCTGGTGCTGCCGAATCCAGGTTTGCTTGCGCAAAATCACTTCCCGGATGGTCGCCTCACTGGTGCCCAGCGGCACGGTCACCCGCAGTTGCCCGTGCGGCGGCCGGATAGACAAGCGCAGCTGGCGCACGGGCTTGCGCACCACTTCGACCGCCAGGCCTTCCAGAAGCAGATGGGAGAAAGTAGCCAATGCGTGTTGCTAAACCAAGGAGTGAGCGGCAAAAATACGCGCAGCCGGCCGCTAGCCCCTTGCTTTTGCGGCTAGCCCCTACTGGGCACCACAAGGCCCCAAAGCGGCCGGCGTAACTTTCCGGCGCCTGGGCTGCCGCGCTTGCGGCGCCGCGCAGGCTTTCGCTGGTTTTACTTCTCCTCTTCTATGCGTTGGCATTGCCTCCAACACCTGCCCGATGAGGGCCCGGGCCACGCCGCCGCCTGGTTGGCCGCGCACGGCCACGCGCTCGGTTTCACGCGGCTATTCGAGCCCAACCCCGTTTTTCCGACCTTAGCCGAATTTGATGGCCTCTTGATTTTGGGGGGCGCCATGAGCGTGCACGACGAGGCCAAATTTCCCTGGCTAGCCCCGGAAAAAGCCTTCTTGCGCGAGGCGCTGCGGGCGGGCAAAATCACGCTGGCCATTTGCCTGGGGGCACAGCTGGTGGCGCAGGCCCTGGGCGGCGAGGTGCGGCCAAATCCGGACCCGGAAATTGGCTTCTGGACGGTCCGCTTCTCGGCCAAAGCCCTGGCGCACCCGCTGCTGCGCGGCTGGCCCGACAAGGCTACCGTGCTGCACTGGCACGTCGATACGTTTACGGTGCCGCCGGGGGCGGTGCGCGTGGGTATGTCGGCGGGCTGCGCCGCGCAGGGCTACGTGTGGGGCGATGGCATTATCGGCCTCCAGTTTCACCCCGAAATGACGGAGCAAATGGTGGCGCAATTAATCGATTTTGAGCACCACGAAACCGCCGCAGAACAGGAATTTGTGCAAACGGCCGAGCAGATTCGCAGCAAATTAAAATCAGTGTGGAAGGGCCGGAAATTAATCGAGCAACTGCTGGCAAACATGGTAGCCCTGCACACCGCCGAGACCGCAGATTTAACGGGTTAAACGGATTTCGGGGATACGCCTGCTTCGCAGGCTGGCTAGGCTTATTGGGTATTGCATACTTAGGTAAGAGCAATGGGAACCTGCCTCGCAAACGGGCCAGGCTGGCCAGCCTAGTTAACTAGCCAACCTAATCAGCCTAGCCAGCCTGCGGAGCAGGCGTATCCCCGAAGTCCGTTTAATCCGTTAAATCTGCGGTCTAGAAACCCTTTGGCAGCTCGATGCCTTTTATCGTTTTGTACAAGCTCAGCGCGTGCTGGTCGGTCATGCCGGCTACGTAGTCGGTGAGCAATAAAATCTGCTCGTAGGCCGAGGCGCTGGCCTGCGGGCCGATAGCCCGGAATTGATTGGGCAGCAGGTCGAGCAGCTTTTTGGAGCGGTGGTTATTCTTTGCGTCGAAGATGGCGCAGAGAAACATGTCGAGCAGGCCGCCGAGCACCTCGAAGCCCGCGGCCTCAATTTCGAGTACCGGGCGCGAGCGGTAGAGCTTGTCCACACTGAGCTGCTGAATGTCCTGCAAAAACTCGTAGCCGGTTAGCTCCTTCACCAGCGAGGCGTCGTAGGTACCAGCCAGGATGGCGGGCGCGTGCTGGGCAAAGCGGGTGGCAGTTTCGTCGACGAGCTGACCGATGAGCGTGGCACGCAGGTAGCCCAGCTCCTCCTGCCAGTCGCGCCACTGCAGGCCGCTGCTGCCGGCGCCTTTGGGGCGGGCGTTGGGGGCGGCGGCGCGCAGTTGGCGCAGCAGGGCTAGCCCGCGCTCGTGGTCGATGAGGCCGAGCTTGAGGCCATCCTCAAAGTCGATGATGCGGTAGCAGATGTCATCGGCCGCCTCGACCAGAAAGGCGAGCGGGTGGCGGTGATAAAAGCCGGCCGGGCCATCTTTGGGCCGCAGGCCGAGCTCGGCGGCCACGAGCCGGAAGCGCGGGTTTTCGGCCTGAAAGTGGCCGTATTTCTTCTCGCTAGCCCCGTTCTGCTTTTTAGCCGGGTCGATAATTGACGGGCGCGGGTACTTGGTAAACGCGCCCAGCGTGGCGTAGGTGAGGCCTAGCCCGGCCGAGCCGCTGCTGAGCGCCGGATACGTGTGGGTGAGAATGCGAAAGCCGGCAGCGTTGCCCTCGAAGTGCTGCAAATCGGCTAGCTCGGCAGCGCTTAGCTCCTTGGTGAAGCGGGCCGCCGCATCGGAGGCGAAATAGGCCGAGATGGCATCCTCGCCCGAGTGGCCGAAGGGCGGGTTGCCGATGTCGTGGGCCAGGCAGGCGGCGGCCACAATGTCGCCGCAGTCCTGGGCAAAATCGGGCAGCTCCTCGCCAATGCCAGGGTCGTTTTCGAGCACGCGGCGGGCCGAGAGGCGCCCTAGCGAGCGGCCCACGCAGGCCGTTTCGAGCGAGTGCGTGAGGCGGGTGTGCACAAAGTCAGTTTCGGGCAGTGGCATCACCTGGGTTTTGCGCTGCAAGCGCCGGAAGGCCGACGAAAACACCACGCGGTCGTAGTCGGCCAGGTAGGGCGAGCGGCCGGGCATGGGCACTTCGGCGGGGCGGTCGGGGTAGCGGCGGGTGGAAAGCAGGCGGGACCAGGACATTTTTTTACTTAACAAGTCAGCAATCAGCACGAAAAACAAATAACGTCATGCTAAGCGCAGCAAAGCTGCTCGCTCGTGCCGCTATGGTGCTCGCCCAACGATTTGGCGGCGATGCTTCGCTGCGCGCTGCATGACCTTTCTTTACAGGCTCCTTCTGCTTATCTCTGCGAATGAAACACCGCCTACCCCTCTTCTTCGCGCTGCTCAAGTTCGTTTCGGGCCTATTACTAGCTGGCTACGGCACTTATGAGCTGCACCGCGACGAATACCTCTACCTCGATTATGGCCACCACCTAGCCTGGGGCTACATCGAGGTGCCGCCCCTCACAGCCCTCCAAAGCTGGGTGACGCTAGCGCTGGGCGGCGGGTTTTTCTGGGTGAAATTCTGGCCGCTACTCTGGGGGGCGCTCACCATCTATGTGGTGGTGCGGCTAGCCCAGCGGCTGGGCGGCGGGCCGTGGGCGCAGGCGCTGGCCGGCGTGTGCTACCTCACCACGGCCTACGGCCGGCTCAACCTGCTCTTTCAACCCAATGCGTTTGAAGTATTTAGCTTCACGCTAGGCACCTATCTGCTGGTGCGGCACGCGCAGCCCGATGGCCGGCCCCGCCACCTGTACTGGCTAGGGCTGGTGCTGGGCCTGGGCATTTTGAATAAGTACACCACGTTCTTTTTTGGAGCGGCGGCGCTGGCGGCGCTGCTAATTACGGCGCCGCGCACGTTTGGGCGCCGGCCCATCTGGCTGGCGGCCGGTATCGCCTTGCTAGTGGCTGCGCCTACCCTCATTTGGCAGGTGGCACATGGGCTGCCATTTCGCCACCACATGGCCCTGCTGCACGACGAACAGTTGGTGCACGTCACGGCGGGCGGCTTCTGGAAACAACAACTGCTGCTCTGCTTTGCGGCGGTGGTGGTGTGGGTGCCCGGGCTATGGGCGGCGCTGCGCGGGCAGCCGCAGCCAGCGGCTAGGGTGGTAGCCGTGGTGTACGCCGTGGGCTTATTGATTATCACCCTCTTGCACGGCAAAAGCTACTACGGCTTGGGCTACTACCCGGCGCTATTTGCGGTGGGCGCGGTATGGTGGCAAGCGCAGGTGGCCCGCCCAGGCCTGCGCACGGGGCTGCTGGGGCTGCCGCTGCTGCTGTGGGCGCCCATAGTGCGCGATATTTTCCCGATTCTGTCGCCGGCCGCCATGGCGCGCCTCGGCCGGCAGCCCCTACACCAAGAGCTGGGCCTCACCCGCTGGGAAGATGGCGAGCTGCACCCGCTGCCCCAGGACTTTGCCGATATGCTGGGCTGGCGCGAGCTGGCCGACAAGACCTGGCTGGCCTACCAGGCCCTGCCCGACTCGACGCGCGCCCGCACCCTCATCAAGTGCGATAACTACGGCGAGGCCGGCGCCATTAATTATTATAACCGCGCCCGGGCCATACCGGCCGCTACCAGCTTCAATGGCAGCTATTTGTATTGGTTTCCGCAGTGGCCGGCGCGGCCCTACCGGCACGTGCTACTCATTGGCGAAGGCTTTCCCAGTGAGTTGCGACCTTACTTTCAGCACTTTGAGAAGGCAGGCGAAATCACCACGCCCTACGCCCGCGAGCGGGGCCTGACCATTTACCTCGGCACCGGCCCTAGCCCAGCCCTGCTGGCCCGCGCCGCCGCCGAGCACCGCGCCGAGCTGGCTGCCTGGGAAAGCAATTTGAAGTAAGAGGCAAGGTGATTGCGGACGGCTCGCCAGCAAACTTGCTGCGAATAAATACCTCCCCCTTCTGCTAATTGCTAGTCCGAAAACGAAGAGGACGGTGATACTGCTCGCAGCTTTAGCTAAAACGTTTGAGCAAGCCAGCTGCTTTGCGCGCTGCTTTCGGCTTTGGCCACGCGAAAACCCTTATCTTTTCGGCGCCGCTCGCTCGGCGTAGTCCCTTTCTTCCCCTCCCGAATGCGCAAGCTTTTCTTTGGCCTAGCGGCGCTGGCGCTGCTGGCTAGCCACCCGGCGCTGGCCCAAGGCCCGACCCCCGACCCTGCCCAGTGGGTGAACCCGCTCATCGGCACCGATTCGAAGCCCAGCCTCTCCAATGGCAACACCTACCCGGCCATTGCGCTGCCGTGGGGCATGAACTTCTGGATGCCGCAGACCGGCAAAATGGGCGATGGCTGGGCTTACCAGTACGGGGCCGACAAAATCCGGGGCTTCAAGCAGACGCACCAGCCCTCGCCCTGGATGAACGACTACGGCCAGTTTGCCATCATGCCCATCACCGGCAAGCCGGTGTTTGACCAGGATGCGCGGGCTAGCTGGTACTCGCACAAGGCCGAGGTGGCCGAGCCCAACTACTACCGCGTGTACCTGGCCGACCACGACGTAACTACCGAGCTAGCGCCCACCGAGCGGGCCGCCAGCTTCCGCTTCACCTTTCCGCAAACCGACAGCGCCTACGTGGTGATTGACGCCCTCGACAAGGGCTCGCACGTGCAGGTGCTGCCGCAGCAGCGCCGCGTGGTGGGCTACACCACCCGCAACAGCGGCGGCGTGCCCCAGAATTTCAAGAACTACTTCGTGCTGGAGTTTGACCACGACTTTACCAGCACCACGCTCTACCAGGATAAAGTGGCCGCCGCCAGCGGCGTGCTCGACGTGACGGCCAACCACGCCGGGGCCATTGTGGGCTTCCGCACCCGTAAGGGCGAGCGCGTGAACGCCCGCGTGGCCTCCTCGTTCATCAGCCCCGAGCAGGCCCTGCTCAACTTGCAGGAAATCGGCACTAAGGACCTGGAAACCGTGCGCCAGCAGGGCCGCACCGCCTGGAACCAGGTGCTGGGCCGCATCGACGTAGCGGGCGGCACCCCCGACCAGCAGCGTACGTTTTACTCGTGCCTGTACCGGGCGCTGCTGTTTCCGCGCAAACTATATGAGCTGGATGCCAGCGGTAAAGTACTGCACTACAGCCCATTCAATGGGCAGGTGCTACCGGGCTATATGTATACCGACACCGGTTTTTGGGACACGTTTCGGGCGCTGTTTCCCTTCCTGAACCTGGTGTACCCCGAGATAAATACCGAGATTCAGCAGGGCCTGGCCAACGACTACCGCGAGAGCGGCTGGCTGCCCGAGTGGGCTAGCCCCGGCCTGCGCAACGTGATGGTGGGCAACAACTCGGCCTCGGTGGTGGCCGATGCTTACCTCAAAGGCGTGCGCGGGCAGGACATGAACGTGCTCTACGAAGCCCTGACGCACGGCGCCAACAACGCCGGCCCGCTCGATGCTGTGGGCCGCACCGGCGTGCAGTACTACAACAAGCTCGGCTACGTGCCCTACGATGTCAAAATCAACGAGAACGCCGCCCGCACCCTGGAATACGCCTACGACGACTTCGCTATCTATCAGCTAGCCAAAGCGCTAGGCAAGCCTAAAAAGGAAATCAACCTCTACGCCCAGCGCAGCCAAAATTACCGCAAGCTGTTCGACAAAGAGTCGGGCCTGATGCGGGGCCGCAACCAGGACGGCACGTTTCAGAAGCCGTTCAGCCCCTTTAAGTGGGGCGATGCCTTCACGGAGGGCAACAGCCTGCACTACACCTGGTCGGTATTTCACGACGTACAGGGGCTGGTGGATTTGATGGGCGGCCGCCAGAAATTTGTAGCCACGCTCGATACCGTGTTTACGCTGCCGCCCGTGTTCGACGACTCGTACTACGGCAGCACCATCCACGAAATCAGGGAGATGCAGATTGCGGGTATGGGCAATTATGCGCACGGCAACCAGCCCATCCAGCACATGATTTACCTCTACAACTACGCCGGCCAGCCCTGGAAAGCGCAGTACTGGGTGCGCGAGGTGATGAACCGCCTCTACCTGCCCACCGCCGACGGCTACTGCGGCGACGAAGACAACGGCCAGACCTCGGCCTGGTACGTGTTTTCGGCGCTGGGCTTCTACCCCGTGTGCCCCGCCGTAAATCAGTACGTGCTTGGCGCGCCACTCTTCCCCAAGGCCACCCTGCACCTGCCCGGCGGCAAAGACGTGGTGCTGAACGCGCCCCAGAACTCGCCCACCAATCGGTACGTCAATCAATTGACGCTCAACGGCAAGCCCTACGGCAAAAACTACCTCGACTACGAAACGCTGAAACAAGGCGCCACCCTCGATTTTGAGATGAGCGCCTCGCCTAACAAAACGCGCGGCACCGCGCCGGCCGCGGCACCCTACTCTTTCTCCAAAGCTAAAAAGTGACGCCATCAGCGGACGCCAGATGAGCATGACGAATATTATTTTTATTCGCCTCCCCTATCCCACCCATGAATCGCAGAACTTTCGTCGCCAACGCTTCCCTGCTCACCGCTAGCCTCGCCCTGCCATCCACCATGTTGGCCGCGGCAGCGCCCGCTTTTCCGGTGGTGCGGCCGGCGTCGGCCAAGCGGCGGTTTCGCAGCAAGGCCGTGGAGGCCGCCATCACCGAGTTTAAGAAAAAGGTGAAAGACCCCGAGCTGGGCTGGCTGTTTGAGAACTGCTTTCCGAGCACCCTCGACACCACCGTAACCTACGCCGAGCGCCAGGGCCGGCCCGACACCTACGTCATCACCGGCGACATCGACGCCATGTGGTTGCGCGATTCTTCGGCTCAGGTGTGGCCTTATTTACAGCTCATTGACCGCGACGCGGCCCTCAAGCAGCTGGTGGCGGGCGTGATAAACCGCCAGACGCGCTACGTCAACAAGGACCCTTATGCCAACGCCTTTTATGGCGACGATACCAAAGTGGGCGAGTGGGCCACCGACCACACCGCCATGCAGCCCGGCGTGCACGAGCGCAAGTGGGAAATCGACTCGCTTTGCTACCCCATTCGGCTAGCCTACCACTACTGGAAAAAGACCGGCGACACCCAGCCCTTCGATGCGCAGTGGCAGCAGGCCATCCGCACCACGCTGGGCACCTTCCGGGCCCAGCAGCGCAAGGATGGGCCTGGTCCTTACACTTTTCAGCGTGTGACGGAGAAAGCCACCGATACCCAGCCCCTGGGCGGCGCCGGCTACCCGGTGCGGCCGGTGGGGCTCATTGCCTCGGCCTTCCGGCCCAGCGACGACGCCACGCTCTACCCCTTCCTGGTGCCTAGCAATTTCTTCGCCGTGGTGAGCCTGCGCCAGGCCGCCGAAATGCTCGCGGCACTAGCCCCCGCCGAGGCCGCCACCGCCACCGATTGCCGCGCGCTAGCCGACGAAGTAGAGGCCGCCCTGCGCCAGCACGCCGTAGTAAACCATCCGCAGCACGGCAAAATCTACGCCTACGAAATCGACGGTTTCGGCAGCCAAATTCTGATGGACGATGCCAACGTACCCAGCCTCATCACGCTGCCCTACCTGAGCGCGGTGCCCCTAGCCGACCCTATCTACCAGAACACGCGCAAGTTTTTGCTGTCCGAGGCCAACCCGTTTTTCTTCAAGGGCACGGCGGCCGAGGGCATCGGCGGCCCGCACGTGGGCATGGACATGATTTGGCCCATCGCCATTACCACCCGCGGCCTCACCAGCCAGGACGACGCCGAAATCCGGGCCTGCATTCAGAGCCTCAAAGCCACCCACGCCGGCACCGGCTACATGCACGAGTCGTTCCACAAAGACGACCCCAAGAAATTCTCCCGCCCGTGGTTTGCCTGGGCCAATACCATTTTCGGGGAGTTTTTATGGAAAGTGTACCAGGAAAAACCGGCGCTGCTGGCGTAGCGTGCGGCCTTTTACAAGTTCAGTAACTATCAGCAACTGTCATGCTGAGCCCGCCGAAGCATCTCTACCGCACCGTTCGGGTGTCGTTCGGGAGAGATGCTTCGACAGGCTCAGCATGACGTTCTTTTTTCACGTTCGTGATTATAACTGCTCCCCCTCCCCGCCTACTTGAAATCTGCGCTGGCTCCATCCAATCGGCCCTGGCGGCCCAGGCCGGGGGCGCCGACCGCATTGAGCTGTGCCAAAACCTGGAGCAGGGCGGCACCACGCCCTCCTACGGGCTCATTAAGCAAGCGCTTAGCCGGCTAGCCATCCCGGTTTTTGTCTTGATTCGGCCCCGGCCGGGCAACTTCCAGTACGATGCCGACGAGCTGGCCATCATGGCGGCCGATGTGGCCGAATGCCGGGCGCTGGGCTGCGCGGGCGTGGTGCTCGGCGCCCTCGACGCGGCCGGGCGCGTGGATGGGGCTAGCTGCCGCCCGCTCATCGCCGCCGCCGGGCCGCTGCAAATCACCTTCCACCGGGCCTTCGATGTGTGCCAAAACCAAGCGCAGGCATTAGAAGAAATTATTGCGCTAGGCTGCCACCGCGTGCTCACCTCGGGCGGCCAGGCGAGCGCGCCGGCCGGCCAGGCCCAGCTGGCGGCGCTGGTGCGGCAGGCGGCGGGGCGCATCCGCATTATGCCGGGGGCTGGCGTCACGCCCGCTAGCCTGCCGGCGCTGGTGCAGGCCACGGGCGCGCCCGAGTTTCACGCCAGCGCCAAGCGGCTGGTAGCGCCCCCCCTGGCGGCGCCAGCCACCGAGTTTGACGCGCCGCGCTGGGAAACGGACGCCGCTACGGTAGCCGAGTTGGTAGCCCAGTTGCAAGCCCCGGGCGCGGCCTGATGTTATTGGGACACTTGTTAATAAATCATAAGCATTGTAAAAACGGGTCATGCTGAACGCAGTGAAGCATCTTGGCCGCTCCTTTCGAACCCTTCGACGTTGCAGTAGAAATGCTTCACTGCGTTCAGCATGACCCGTTTTTGCTCTCTTTCTAATTGCAGGAACAAGTCTAGTTGCTGAAGCGTCAGGCAGACCGCTGTTATGCTTCTAAAGCTGCGCTAGGCCCCTACTTCAGCAACACGGCCTGGCTCTTGCCAGCTTTTAATTTACCGCTAGGCATCAATACCTTAGTCACAATATAGCGGCCTATTTTCTTGCCCTGCTCGTTGCCGCTCTCGATACTATCCAGGTAGTGGATGCCGCCGTAGAAGCGCGATACCGACGCCTCGGCGGCTGCCTGGCGGAACGACTTAAACGCGCGCTGGCCGCTGCCAAACGGGATTTCCGTGTCGTCGATGTAGGCAATATTATCGCCCAGCAGGTAAGTAAGCACCTCGGCCGAGGCGTTGGAAACTACGGCGTGGCCGCTGGTGTACTCCGGAAAGGGCGGCGTTTGCAGAAAGGGCTGCCACTGCACGTCCAGGTACTTATTGATGTAGGTTTCGGGGCGAATGCGGTTGGTAGCGTACTTCATATCCCAAGTACTGATGAAGGCATCCATGAGCGTAATACCCTCTACGCAAAGCACATAAGTAGTTTTGTCGAAGCCTGCTTTCTGCTGCCGGGCCACTAGGGCGGCAATGTTCATCCAGTGCCCGCCGGGGCTGATTTTCTTGAAACCAATGGCCATATGCCCCGCCGTGCTCACGGCAAATGGGTTGCAGTCCCAGAACTGGGCTACCTGTATTTGCTCATCGGTCAGCTTCTTGCCGGCCCGGTATACCGTCCGCGCCTGGTGGTAAAAGGCCGACGCCGTGTCCTTGCTAAAGGCGCACGGCAGCACGGGCCGAAACTCACTGGCCGAGTCGATAACCAGCGGGCGAATGGTTTTCCAGTTGGGCTCTACGGCCTCCAGGTAGGCCGGCGGTGTGGGGTACCAGTTGCCTTCGGCGCGCACCGGCGTGTAGCGCTTCAGCGTGCTCAGCTGCGCGTAGTGGTCGGCCTTGGAAAACTTGACGATGGCCGCCGCCGCTAGCCTCCCGACCTTAGCCGACTGGCTCAGTACCCCCGCCTGCACGCCTTGCTTGCCGAGCGCCGCCAAAAAGCTGGCCTGCTCCTCCCCCAGGGTTTCGCCGGAGGGCAAGAGCAGCCGGGCGGTTTCCAGCATACTGTAGTAGGCGGCCACCTGGTAGTCGTAGGTGGCCTTCACGGTGTCGAGCCGCAGGTCGGCGGTATAATTCCTTACCAGGTGCTGCGGAGTCGGCAGGCTCTTGTTGTGCGCCGCCACAATGCTGTAGGCCCCCAGCATGCTGTAGGCGTAGTAGCGGGCGGCCGCCGGCGGACTGATAACGTCGTGCACCATCGTCATGTTGATGATGTCGAGCGCCTTGCTAGGGTTGAGTGTGGCGGCCAGGTGCGCATTTTGGGCGGTGGCGCTGGGGCCGGCCAGCGCGCTCAGCGCCAGCGCAGCCACAATAATTTGGTGCTTCATCGGTACTCCTGCTAGACTCGTTACTCTTGATAAAACTGCACGGGGCCATTGCTGACCCCCACCACCAGGTAAGGCTGGCGGTTGACCATAATTTCGCTCACCGATTTCACGTCGCCCACCACGCAAATGCCCGCCGCTGGCTGCTGCACGTAGCGGAAGTGGCCGTGGCCATCGCCTTGCAGCAGGCAGCCGTAGCCAGCATCTATGCTCCCCATTTTCAAGCGGTTGTCGGTGTGGTTGCCGAGCAGCAGCAGGTCGGGGTGACCGTCGTGGTTGTAGTCGCCGCTCGTAATCTGGGTCACCACCGAGAATTGCGCCTCCACCGGCAGCTCGGCCGGCGTGAACTTGCCTTTGTTGTTGAGATAGAGCATCGTGCGCAGCTCGGTAGCTTCTAGCTTGCTGGCCTTGCCCAGCTCGTCGCCGGGAAAAATCTCCGTCATCGTAGCGTCGGCGTAGGCTTTATAGGAAGTGAAGCGCCGGCGCATGGGGTAGATGAGGTCGTTGAGCTCGTCGCGGCTCACGAAGGGGTAGCTCTTACCATCCACGTAGAAGTTGAAGAACGGATCGATGGAGCCATTGCCGTCAAAATCAGCGTAGTAGAGCGCGGCCGGCTCCTGGGCAGTGGCCCGCAGCGGACTGTTGAGGCCGAGGTTGCCGGCTACTATATCGGGCTGCCCGTCGGCGTTCACGTCGGCCACGTGCAGGCTGAACCACAGGCCTGGCTGGGGTGCATCGAAGTAGTCAGCAGTCTGGTTTCTAAACCCTTGCGGAGTATTGACCCACACACTTATTGGCATCATCTCGCCGCACAGCACAAGGTCCTTACGGCCGTCCTTGTTCAGGTCCACCCACTGCGCATCGGTCACCATGCCGGCCTGGGCAAACGGCACCTCGGCGGCCGAGAACGTGCCCCGGCCATTATTGAGCAGCAGGTAGCTGGGCGGAGCTAGCGGGTAGCGGCCCGGTATCACGCGGCCACCCACGAAAATATCCAAATCGCCGTCGTTGTCGACGTCGGCAGCCCGCACGCAGCTTTTGCTGCCGGCCGTGAGCGCGGGCAGCCCGGCGGTGGCTAGGGTCAGGTGCCCCTTGCCGTCGTTGATATACAGCTCATCCTGTAGCGCATCCTGCCCGGCCTCGTAGAGCGCGTAGCCGCCCTTGGCCACGTACAGGTCGGGGTAGCCGTCGCCGGTAGCGTCGAAGAACGTGGCCGCTGCCACCGTGCCCACGGGCCGGCTGGCGCTACGCCCCAGCGGCGCCTCCGCAAATTTGCCACCCGCCTGCTGCACGTAGAGCTTGCCAATTTCGTCTTTACCACCGCTCACAAACAGGTCTTCGCGGCCGTCCTTGTTCACATCAGCTTTCACCAGTACCGGCGCCGTTTTAGAATACATAAACAACATGAGCACCTGGCGCTTAAAGTCGTTCAGCGTCACCTCCTCAGGCTTGAAATCGAACAGCGGAATAGCGGGCTTGAATACCTTTTTGGGCGCCGCCGCCGCTTGGACCACCGGCTTATCCTTGGGCTGACCGCTGAGCTGAAGCAGCTGGCTAGCCTTCACGTTGGTAAGTAGTTGCGTGGTCTGGTTGGGCCACACGATGCGTACCGAGTCGGCGCGCTGGTTGGTGCCAAGCCCAAAATTCAGGGTCGTAGACACGCACGAGAGGTAGCCGCGGTTGGGGTTCACCTCCTGGTACTGCGCCTGGCCGGGCGTGTACACGTACACCTTGGCGCCTACCGCTTGAGTGTTCTGGCCGGGGCCTTTTAGGTGCAGCGCCAGGTAGGCCGTATGGTGGACATCGGTGCTGTGGTTGCGGTAAATGCTAGCCGGCTGGTTGATGGCATTCACGACTAAGTCCAAATCGCCGTCGTTGTCGAGGTCGGCGTAGATGGCGCCGTTCGACATATTAGCCTGGTTCAGGCCCCACTCCTGCTGCTTGTTGGAGAAAGTCAGATTATGCTCGTTGCGGAAGATGTAGTCGGGCACGGCCGTGGCGGGCATGGCCGTCACGAGGTCCATGAGTAGAAACGGCTCCCTGGCCATTGCCTTTTTGATTTTGTAATCGCCCCAGTAGCGCAGAAAATCCTTGTTGGTGTAGTCGCGCAGGTAACCGTTGCTGATGTAGATATCCTTGTAGCCGTCGTTGTCGAAATCGGCAATGAGCGGGCACCAGCTCCAGTCGGTTTTCGCCACGCCCGCCAGCTGCCCAATCTCGCTGAAAGTGCCGTCGCCATTGTTGAGGTGCAGCATGTTGCGCATGTACTGCGGGTACAATCCCTGCTGCTGCTGCAGCTCAAACACCTCGTAGTTCTCCTGCAACTGCAGCGACTTCTGGCGGTGGTTGTCGGCCGGCAGCATGTCGAGGGTGAAGATATCGGGCTGCGTATCGTTGTTGAAATCAGCGATATCCACGCCCATCGAAAACTGCGAGTGGTGCCGCAGCATCTCCTGCGAGCGGTTGGTGAACGTACCGTTTTTGTTGTTCAGGTACAGGTAATCGGGCTCGTTGTAGTCGTTGGTGACGTAGATATCCTGCCAGCCGTCTTTGTTGATATCGGCCACGGCGATGCCCAGCCCAAATGTCAGCGGGCTCTGCACAATGCCCGCGGTTTTGGAAATATCGGTAAAATGGCCGCCGTCGTTTTTGAAGAGCTTGTTGCCGGCCAGCGCATCTACCTCGCCCTTGTAGCGGGCAAATTCCATGTTGTCAATCTTCTTGATGTTGTGATTGAGCAAAAACAGGTCGAGGTCGCCGTCATTGTCATAGTCGAAGAAGGCGGCCTGCGTGCTGTAGCCAGGGTCGTCGAGGCCGTACTGGCTAGCCTGCTCCTGAAATTTGTTATCGCCCTGGTTGATAAACAGCTGGTTGCGGCGCACATCATCGGCCTTCTTGCCCGAGTAGCAGACGTAGATATCGAGCCGGCCGTCGCCATTGACATCGGCCATGGTCACGCCGGTTTTCCAGCCGTCTTTGCGCCCGCCCAGCGCCGGGCTAGCCTGGTCGGTGATGTCCTTAAACTTGAACCCGCCCAGGTTGAGGTACAGCTTGTTGGGCCGCATGTTGCCGGTGAAGAACAGGTCGGGCAGGCCGTCGCTATTAATATCGCCCACCGCCACGCCGCCGCCGTTGTAGAAGTACTCGTAGGATAGGATATTGAGTGCCTCGTTCTCACTGACGACGTTGTTGAAGGCTATCCCCGTTTCTTGGGCACTCAGCAGACTGAACAACGGCTGCTGCGCCTGGGCGCGGCTGGCCATCGCTAGCAGAAGCAGCATAAATACAACCCGACAACCAACTCTAAGGCGACTCATAAAGGCGAGAAAAATACAGATAAAGGTTTTAAAATTAAGAAACTATGCCTAAACAATCGCGCAGCTCTAGTGAGGCGCCTCACCCCCGTACTTTCACCGAAGCCGCTTTCAGCGCGGCTAGGGCCGCGGGCGATACTTCTCCGAACAGCGACACGCCGGCCGCCCCGTTGCGCAGGGCATTTACGATGCCCTGTTGCAGCTCGGCATCGTTGTGAAAATCGGGCAGATACAGCCCGGCGTAAAGCGGAAATTTCCCGTTCAGCGCCGTCACACCTTCCTTCACGGCCTGGCCAATCCAGGTCACGTTTTCCTTGTAGAAGCCGTGGTAAATCATGGGGCACACCGCACTGATGTTCCAGTTCACCCAGTCCTGCTTCACGTTGCGGTGGGCAATGTCGGGGGTCGGAAACACGGCGGCCGTGATGGGCTTCCGGTACTGCTGGGCCACGGCGGTGAGGCGGCGCACCACCTCATTCACGCGCTGGTAGCGGAAGGCCCGCCACGAGGGGCTAGCCTCGGGGTACTGCACCTGGTCGATGTCCAGGCCATATTCGGCCTTGTAGGCCGCCTTGCACACCGGGCAGTAGCAGAAGTCGTACTCGGGCAGCTCGCTGGTTTGCACAATTTTGTAATTGGCCCAGAGGTTGACGGGGAGAATGACGTCGCAAAACCGCACGTAGTCGAGGTGAATGCCGTCGATGTAGTCCTTTTTGAGGGCGGCGGCGTAGTCCTGCTCCAGGTACTGCTTCACCTCCTCACGCGAGGGGCACAGCCAGCGGTAGTAGTCAACGTAGGGCGGGTGGGTGGCGCACGACTCGCCCCGGCGGCTCACGGCGTACCACTCGGGGTGGGCGGCCAGCAGCGTCTTTTCGCCGCGGTTCATGGTCCAAATCCAGCGGTGGGCCTCCAGCTTCGCGGCCTTGGCGGCGCGGAAATGGCGCTCGCTGTCGGCCTCGAAGAAGATGCCGCGCACGCCGGCTTCGTAGTAATTGCGGTAGCGCTCGGCCAGTTGGGCTTCGGTGTCCTTTTGGTCGGGGTTGGTCCAGACCCAGTGCTTCCAGCCGGCTTTGGGCGCGGCGGTGGGCAGGGCAGCTTCGGCCACGGCGGCCGGTAGCAGCGGCGCGGCCAGGCCCAGCAGCAGGCTGTTCTGAACAAATTTGCGGCGGTTGGTCATGGCTGGCTAGGGCTTGAGGGTTTCGACTAGTCCTTCGTCGTTGATGCGGATGGCGGGGCTACCGGCGGCCGTGATAGTGGCGGTAAACTGGTAGGGCGTGGCGGCCAGCACCAACTGGTTTGCTTGCTTTTCCACCGTCGCCTGGGGCGCTACTTTTAACTCGGCTAGGGTGGCGGCATAGTGGCCGGTTCGCTCCTTAAACTGCTGCTGGCGGTAGTACACCAGCCACAAATACTGCTTGCGCAGCTCAGCCACGGGCAGCTGCCAGGTGGTGCCGGCCTGGCGCGTAAACTGCAAGTAGCCCCAGCGCTCGGGGTAGTGCATGTTGATGACACCCTGCGGCGACCACACCCAGTTGTGCTCGGGCAGGTCCTTGCCGGCCGCGTCTTGCAGCTTGGCGTTTTTGGTGCCAGCCACCCGCGTATCCCACTCCACCCGCGAGAAATTGATGCGCCACTGCGTGCCCTCGGTGGGCGGCTGCCACGGAAAGCCCATGCGCACGGCCTTCAGCGGGATGGCCAGCTCCACAGTCCAACTTTTATCCTGGTCCTGGGGCTGGTTGAGGGTGCCCGCCAGGGCCACGCCCGAGCGCAGGCTAGGCACGTCCCAGCTGATGAGGGCGTCGCCCTGGTTGCGGTAGGGCTTGGGCAGGTAGAGGTCAAAAATCTTGTTCAGGGCGTTTACCTCGACCTCGAAATACTGGTGGGTGTTGTTGTCGGGGTCGATAAAGACCTCAAAATCGTTGTCCTTGTAGATAATATCGTCGTGGTGCGTCTGGTAGGCCCAGAGCTGCGGCTCCTGCATGGTGGCCGCGATGAACAGCGTGGAGTCGTTCCACAGCATTTTCACCCGCGTCTGGAACTCGGGCGGGGGCTTGGCGGCGCCCTCAATATCCACGAAGTCGGTGGTCCAGGGGGCTTTTTGCCAGTCGCTCTCGCGCAGGTTGCCATCCAGGGTTAGCGGCTGGCTGGTGTGCTGCACCACGTAGCCCTTGGGCGGCGTAAATAAGTGCTCCAGGCCCTGAAAAGGCGCCTGAGCGTGCGCTGGCAGCAGGCTGGCTAGCCCCAGCAGCACCCCCAGCCCACCGGCGGGCCAAAGCGTACGGGCGGGCCGCCAAAAAAAAGGAACGGGTAATTTCATGTAGGCAAGTAAGCTGACTAACAAGTCGGTATTCAAAAAAAAGAGAGGCTTCACTCCAGCCTTGCCCGGAATAAAGCCTCTCCTATCACTGCGTGCGCCAGGGGTTATTTATCCCACCACACGCGCGAGGTCAGCAGGTCGCCGCCGTTCAGGCTAGCCACGCCCGAGGCGTAACCGGCCGGGTTATTAGAAATTTCCGTGGCCGGGTAAATCATGCGGCGCGGAATGGTGCCGTTGGTCACGTTGCCGGGGTAGTTCACGGGCGTCAGCTCGGGGTAGCCCGAGCGGCGCCAGTTGTTCCAGCCCTCGATGAAGTTGAACGTGGTGGACGTTTCCAGCCAATACTGTTCGTTGATTTGCTTGAACGGCGTGGTGGCTCCTAGCGGGTTGGCCGCCACATAGGCATCGATGGTGGTGGCGCTGATGGTGGCCGTGGTGCTCAGCTGGCTCAGCGACTGCAGGGCGCCGCGCAGGCCGTTGCTGTAGTGCGTGGCGGCCGTAGCGCCCACGCTCCAGCCGCGGCTGGCGGCCTCGGCGAGCAGGAACTCGGTTTCGGCGTAGGTCAGCACGAAGTTGGGCGCATTGCGCTGGATGTACACCGTGAGGCGCGGGCGCGAGTAGTTGCCCAGCGGGGCCAGGTCGGTGCCGGTGCCCGTGGCGCCGGGGTAGTCGGCGCGCTTGCGGATGTCGAAGGCGCCGCCCGTCAGGTCGTAGCCGTTGGGCAGGCCGCGCTGCACGGTGGGGTCGGTGTTGCCGGTCAGCGCCTGGTTGGCGTTGTTGGTGGCGCCGGCCTGCGGAATCTCGGCAATCACGCCCAGGCGGGGGTCACTGGTCGTGCGCAGGTAGTCGATGAGGGTCTTGCTCCACTTCACTTCCCGAAAGTCGTCGGTGGTGAGCAGGGCACCGGCCGTGGCATTCTGGGTGTCGCCGTTGGCGGCATCGGTGCGCACAATAGCATTGTCGGAGTAGCTGGCTAGGGTGCCGGCGGCGGCCGCCTTCTCGGTGTAGGTTTTGGCCAGGGCCAGGTTGGCTTTGGTCATGCGCATGGCCACCCGCACCATGAGGGAGTAACCCAGCTTTTTCCACTGCGCCACATCGCCCCCATAAATCAGGTCGCCCGAGGCTTTGGCGCCCGAGGCGTTCAGGCTGGCGATGGCCGCATCGAGGCTGGTGAGCAGGGCCGGGTAAATATCCTGCTGCTTGTCGTACTGGGGCGTGGCAATGCCCTGCGCCGCCATCAGGGCCTGCGTGTAGGGGATGTCGCCGTAGGCATCGGTGATGCGCTGAAATATCATCACTTTCATGATGTTGCTGATGGCGATGACGTTCACGTAGCGGCTAGCCCCCTGCGTGTTGGCCACGTCGATGGCCTGCTGCAGGCGGCTGAGCGCCGTGTAGCCTTCGTTGAAAATCCGGGCCTGGTAGCCCGTAAAGCCGCCCGCATTCACGTACTTATCGCCGTTGCCGTAGTAGTTGAACGTGCTGGCAATGGCCTGAATGGCCGGGCCCTGGTAGAGCAGCTGCGTGTAGCCGGTGTTGGCAAACGTGAGCTGCCCGTCGGTGAGCAGGTAGTTGGGGTTGAGGTTGGCGGCCGAGGCGGCGTTGGGGTTGGTATTAACCTCGTCGAGGTATTTTTCCGAGCACGAGGTGCTCAGCAGTACGGTGGCCAGCGCGGCGTATAAAACTGACTTTTTCATGGCTAGGCTTACTTGAATTTTACGTTGAGCGTGACACCGTACGTGCGGGCGAAGGGCAGCGAGCCGCCCTCTACGCCGGCGTAAGCCACCAGCGGCGAAATCGTGTTTTCGGGGTCAATGTTGTCGGTGTGCTTCAGGATGGTGAACAGGTTGCGGCCCACCAGCGAGAGGGTAATGTCCTGGAAAGGCGTGCGGCTCAACAGGCTCTGGTTGAAGGTGTAGCCCAACGTGAGCTGCCGGAATTTGATGAAGCTGCCATCCAGTACCGACAGGGCCGACACGTTGGTGGCTAGCTGCGGGTAGTAGGTGTAGGCGGGCACCGAGAGGGTGTTCACGGCGCCACCTTCCGTAACGCCGGTGGCCACTACGCCGCCTTCGCGGCCCACCAGCGTGGCCTGGTTCAGGCCGCGGGTGTAGGAGTAGTACTCGGTGGCCGACAGGATTTTGTTGTTGAACTTGTAGTCAATCAGGAACGACAGGTTGAAGCCCTTGAAGTTAAAATCGTTGTTGAAACCGCCGTACAGGTTGGCAATGCCCGAGCCCATGGGCTTGAGGTCGCCGCGCAGCGGCACGCCGTTGGCCCCCACAATCACGTTGCCGCTGGCATCGCGCTTGTAGTCGTAGGCCATCACCTGGGCAATGGCTAGCCCCTTCACCACCGAGATGTTGGCGTTCATGGGGCGGTAGGTGCCGGTTTGCAGGGGGTTGTTGGCCGCCTGGTCGATGTCGAGCACCTCGTTGTGCAGCTTGGTGAAGTTGATGGACGACGTCCAGGTGAAGGCGCCGCGCTTCACGGGCACCACGCTCAGGGCGGCTTCTACGCCCCGGTTCAGGGTCGAGCCCAGGTTTACCGAGCGGCTCTCGAAGCCCGTCGAGGTCGACAAGCTAGCCGACACAATCTCGCCGTTGGTTTTGCGGCGGAAATAGGCCACGTCCAGGCTCACGCGGTTGCTGAAAAACTTCAGCTCCGTGCCAATCTCGTACTCGTCCAGGCTGTAGGGCCGCAGGTTGGCGTTGGGCAGGCGCGAGTCATAAGAAGCGCGCGGCACCCCGTTGATGGAGTTGTTGATGTTGTAGTAAAACTGCGTCTGGTAGGGCTGGGCCGGCTCGCCGCTGGTTTGGGCGTAGGAGGCGCGCAGCTTGCCGTAGCTCAGCACCGGCGAGTCGAGCAGGTCGGAGAAAATAAAGCTACCGGCCACCGAAGGCGTGAAAATGCTGCGATTGCCGTTGGGAAGCGACGAAAAGCGGTCGTAGCGGCCGGTGGTGCTCAGCGTCAAGAACTTGTAGGTGAAATCAGCCGTGTAATAGAGCGACGGCGTTTCGAGGCGCGTGAACAGGTACTCCGAGTTCTTGGTGCGCAGGTTGGACGGGGCGTACAGGTAGGGCACAATGAACTGCCCACCGTACAAGCGGCTGCTTTCGAAGTTGTTGCGGCGGTAGTTGGCCCCCACGCTCGCGCTGATGGAGAAGTCCTGGTTCAGCGTTTTGTTGAACGACAAGAGGGCGTCGGTGTTCAGCTCCAGGCGGCTGCCCAGGGTCAGGTTGTCGAGGCCACCCTCGCCGCTGGCCGAGTACAGGGTGCCGTAGGGCGTCACGCTGAAGCGGCGGTCGCTGGAGTAGTCATAGCCCAAGCGGCCCTGCAAGAACAGGTAATCGGTAAAGGCGTACTTGGCCGAAACGGCGCTGATGAGGCGCTTGCGCGATACGTCATTCACGTACTGGTTGATTACGAAGTACGGGTTGGTGGCGTAGCTATCTACGTTCCAGGCCGTTTCCAGGCCGTTGTTGTTGGGGTCGAAGCCGGGGGCTAGGGTAGCCTGGTCGATGTTGGGGGCCAGAAACAGAATGTTGTTGGCGTTCAGGGGCGAGTCGCTCAGGTTGGGGCGGTTCTGGTCCTGCTGGTCGATGTAGCTGGCCGTCAAGTTGAAGCTCAGCTTCTTGGTCAGGTCGTAGGCCGTGTTGAAGTTCACCGTGCGGCGCGTCAGCCCGCTGTTGCGCAGAATGGATTTGCCATCCAGGTTCGACACCGACAGGCGGTACGTGCCCCTTTCGCCCCCACCCGAAACGGCGACCGTGTTGGTCCACGAAGGGGCCGTGCGGTAAAAGTCGCCCACCGTGCCTTTCACCGCCGAGTAAGCGTGCTGCTGGCCATCGATGCCGATGGTGGATGCGCCATCGAGGCGCTCGCCCCAGGCCGTGTTGCCCGATACGATGGCCGACGCCTGGTCGCTAGGGCGCAGGCCCTGGCTGCCCTGCCCGTACACATCCTGAAAATTGCGGTTGTCCACAGCGCGGTCAAACTGCAGGTTGGTGTTGTACTCAATCGTGGTTTTGGTCCGCGAGCCACCCTTGGTCGTAATCTGAATAACGCCGTTAGCCGCCCGGGCGCCATACAGGGCCGAGGCCGTCGAGCCCTTCAGCACCGTCATGCTCTCAATATCGTCGGGGTTGATGTTGCCGATACCGTCGCCGAGGTCGGCGCCGCCCCACTCGCCGGCGCTGCCGCGCACGGTGTTGTCCATGGGCACCCCGTTGATGACAATCAGGGGCGAAGAAGTGCCCGAAAACGAGGTAACGCCCCGAATGTTGAGGCGCACCGCTGAGCCCGGGCCGCCGCTGGTACCGGCCACGTTGAGGCCGGCCACGCGGCCTTGCAGCGAGCTGGCCACGTTGCTTTCGCGGGCCACGTTGAGCACGCCCCCGTCTACCTTGGTCACGGCGTAGCCGATTTTGCGCTCGTCTTTCTTGATGCCGAGGGCCGTCACCACTACCTCGCCCAGCTCCTTGTTATCGGTAGCCATAATGACGTTGATGGACGAGCGGCCCTTCGCGGCGACCGTCTGGCTCACGTAGCCCACGTAGGAGAATACCAGCGTGGCATCGCTAGGGGCGGTAAGCGTGTAGTTGCCATCCACATCGGAGGTGGTGCCCTGGGTGGTACCACTCACCACAATGCTTACCCCAATGAGGGGTTCGTTGGTAGAGCTGGTAATCCGGCCCGCGATTTTACTCGCCTGGGCGTAGCTGTAGCCGTGGCCGAGCAGCAGCAGCGTTACAAGTAGCTGTAGGGTTCTTCTCATGGGGAGTTGAATAAAGTGACAGGAAAATTTGGGTGGGTGGAGAAATGCGGCAACAAGGCGCCGCTTACGGAGCAGCAAGCTTCCGGCAAGCAGCAAGTATGGCTATCCCAGCCAATCGGCAGCAAAACACGCTGCTAGTCAACTACTACCTTATCAACTTAGGATAACTAAAACCTTTTAGCAATACTTTAGAAAGTCTTTGTTACCAGCTCCTAGCCAAGACGTTACCTCAGACTGAAAGTAGCCTGGTAATTATCTGGCCTAAAGATAGTTGCCTGATTGCGATAAACCAAAAAAACAGCTTTTTTTGAAGATAAAATAGTAAATTACTTGAAACCAAGAATTTACTGCATCACCGAGCGGGGCCGGTCGGCCACGGCCACGCCCCAGGTGGGGCTAGGCCGGGGGCCCATCTCAAACACGAGCTGGCCGCCCTGCAGCAAATCCTGGTGGGTGATGTAGGACTTGGTGTACGGCCGGCCGTTGCGCGTCACGCGCTGAATATACTTGTTAGTCAGGCTGTTATTCTTGGCTTCAATCGTCAGGATTTTGCCACCGGCTAGGGTGAGGCTCGCCTGGTTCACCGACGGGCTGCCGAACACATAGGCCCCGTTGGCCGGGTTGAGCGGGTAGAAGCCCAGCGTAGAAAACACGTGCCAGGACGACATCTGCCCCACGTCTTCGTTGCCGATGATACCGTCGGGCTTGGTGGTGTAGAAGTTATCGGTGACGAAACGCACTTTCTCGGCCGTTTTCCAGGGCTGGCCCACGTAGCTGTAGAGGTAGGTGATGTGGTGGCCCGGCTCGTTGCCGTGGGCATACATGCCGATGAGCCCCGAAATGTCGGGCGAGGCCTCCGCGCCCATGCTGCCCTTGGCCACAAACAGCGAGTCGAGCTTCTGGCTGAAGGCTTTTTCGCCGCCCATCAGGCCGATGAGGCCCTCCACATCCTGCGGCACCAGCCAGGTGTACTGCCAGGCGTTGCCCTCGGTGAAGTCGTTTTTGCGGTGCACCGAGGCGAACGGGTTGAACGGCGTGCGCCACTCGGTCGCCGACACGCGGCCGCGCATGAAGTTTACCTTTTTATCAAAGTAGTACTGGTAGTTTTTGGCGCGTTTGCTGAAGTAGGCGTAATCCTCTTTTTTACCCATCTTCTTGGCTACCTGGGCAATGCACCAGTCAGCCACGGCGTATTCGAGGCCTTTCGACACGCTTTCCACCTCGTTATTGGCGGGAATGTACCCGAGCGCTTTCACTTCTTTCAGGCCCGATTCGTCGCGCATGGCCGTGGCCTTCATGGCCTCGTAGGCCAGGTTGGCATCGAAGCCTTTGAAGCCCTTCAGGCACGCATCGGCCACCACCGGCACGGCACTGTAGCCCACCATAGTATTGGTTTCGTTGGCCATGAGGTGCCACACGGGCAGCTTGCCCTGCTGCTGATAAATGGCCAGCATCGAGCTAACCATGTCATTCACGCGCTGCGGCTGCAAGAGCGTGAAGAGTGGGTGCGCCGCCCGGTACGTATCCCAGAGCGAAAACGTGGTGAGGTTGGTGAAGGCGGCGCCGCGGTGCACCTTCTCGTCGGTGACCCAGTAGTCGCCGTTGTGGTCGTTGAAGACGGAGGGCGCCACCATGGTGTGGTAGAGCGCGGTGTAGAAAGTCTTCATGCGGGCCGCATCGGCCTGAATGCGCACTTTTTGCAGTTCCTGGTTCCAGGCGGCATCGGCGGCGGCCACTACTTTCTGGAAGTTCCAGCCCGGAATCTCGGCCCGGATGTTAGCCAGCGCATTCGTAGTGCTCACGGGCGAAATGCCTACTTTGAGCTTCACGATTTCGCCGGCTTTGGTGGTAAAGGTTACGACGCCCTTAATGCGCGTGCCGGTAGCCGCCGGCGTGGTATTGCCCAGCGAGTCGGTAGCCTGCAAGCTGGTGAACTGCCGCATGGGCTTCGACAAAACCGCCGCGAAGTACAGCCGCTGCTTATCGGCCCAGCCCTTGGAGAAGCGGTAGCCCACCAGGGTGCTGTCGTTGAGCTGCTCGATATGGGTATCGGTGGGGCGGTCCCAGCCGATGCCCTGCTGCAAATCGATGACGAGGTGCGCCGCGTCGGACTTCGGGAACGTGTACTGGTGGAAGCCCACCCGCAGGCTAGCCGTCAGCTCGGCCTTGATGTTGTAGCGCTTCAGGCGCACGGCGTAGTAGCCGGGGCGCACGCGCTCCTCTTTGTGCGAAAACAGCGATACGAAGCCCTGCTCGGGATTTTTGAGCGTGCCCTTGCCCACGCGCACCGCGCCGGTGGTGGGCATCACGGCCACATCGCCCAGGTCGCCGATGCCGGTGCCGCTCAGGTGCGTGTGCGAAAAGCCCACGATGGTGGAGTCGGAATAATGGTAGCCCGAGCACCAGTCCCAGCCCTCCGAGAGGTTGACCGGTCCGAGCTGCACCGCGCCAAACGGCACGTTGGCCCCCAAAAAAACGTGGCCGTGGAAGCCCGTCCCGATGTAAGGGTCCACGTACTGCGTGAGGCCCGCGCCGGGCGCGGGAAGGCTAGCGGGCGCCAGTGGCAATGGCGGGTGGGCTGCTACTGCTAGGGCGAGCAGGCCGGCACCCAGCACAGCGGCCGGCCAGGCGGAGGAGGGAACAGTACGCTTCATAATTCTTATGGCTAGGGTGGGGATGAGCTGCGGTATTAGTTGGTAGTGGCACCGGCTACGGGCAGCACCTGTTTGGGCACGTTCCAGCCTTCGACCGCTACCACGGGCGCGGGCCCGGCGGCCGGGGTGTAGTCGAGCCCCACGGTTTTGCTTTCGCCGGGCAGCACCGACACGTAGTTATCGGTGTAGAACACGGGCAGGATGCGCTTTTGCGTGCCGGGGTACAAGAGGGCAAGGCGGTTGAAAAAGGCCACCGGCGCGCCGGCCGGGTTGGTAAGCGTCACGGTTATTTTGCCGGGCGCCGTTTGGCGGGCGGTGGCCCGCACGGCGGCTTTGGCCATCGTTTTCAGGCCCGAATACTCGCCTTTGCCATCGGGCAGCCAGTAGAAATTATTACTGATAACCTGTTTGTTGAAGTCTTGCAGTTGCAACGACAGAAACATCCCTTTTTGCTGGCCCAGCTGCTTCACCACCGTGTTGATGGGCAGGTATTTCTTCGACATCGACGGCCCGGCTTCGGCTACTACCTGCGTGATGCTGGTTTTTTTGCCGGTCATGTCGTAGGCATCGACCACCAGCATCAGGTCGCGCTTTACCTGGAATAAGTTGTTGGTAATCATCACCACGCTATCCACCGGATTGTACTGCACGTGCAGCGGCTCGCTGCCCGCGCGCAGGCCGTAGAGGCAGGCGTTGGGGTCGAGGTAGTAGTCGTACATCTGCCCGCGCAGGGCGGTCCAGGGGTTTTGGGTTTTCCAGATGATGCTGCCCGTGTACCAGTCCCACATGTGGGCGCTGAACCCTTCCATGAGGGCGCGGTATTGGTCGTAGTTCACGAGCTGCGCCTTGAGGCCGAAGTCGCGGGCGGTTTTGGGCGCGCCGTAGGGCAGCAGGTACTGCTCGTAGCCAATGTAGGTGTGGTAGGTCCACATCGAATCGACCTGCTCGGTGGGCTTGCTGGCCGCGCCGAGGTAGCGCGGGGCCACTAGGTTAGCGGCGGGCAGAAAGCGCTCCAGCGACTCTACATCGCCCACCCCTACCGAGCCCACTTCCGAGTTGAAGGGGTACGTGCGGTGCGCCCAAAACTGATTGATACTCTGAATACCATACGGCCCGTCGCCATTGCCACCCTGGGTGTTGAACGACATGCTGTCGGCGTTGGAAAACGGGACGAACCACCGCGTGCCGTCGAGCTGGGGCAAAAGCGAGTCTTGCAGCGCCGTGAGAATATCCTTGGGCGGCGTGATTTCGTTGCCGCCGCACCAGATGCCCAGCGAGGCGTAGTTGCGCACCATTTTTATCTGGTCGGCCGCCGAGTTGATGAACAGCCGGTGGTCGTTGGGGTACTGGCGGCGGGTGTACTGGTCCTCCAGCTTCATAGGGTCCACCCAGCGGCCGTTGGCATCGCCCGATACCCAGAAGTCCTGCATCACCAGCAGGCCATACTTGTCGCAGGCCGCGTAGAACTCGGGCCGCTCGACGAGCGCCCCGCCCCATATCCGGATGAGGTTCAGATTCATGTCGCGGTGAAACCGGATTTCGGCGTCGTAGCGCGCCTCCGTGAAGCGCAGCATGGCGTCGGAGATAATCCAGTTGCCGCCCTTGATGAAGATTTTCTGGCCGTTGAGCAGCACCTGCATGCTCTGGGTTTTCTCATTCCACACGTGCCCGATTTCGCGCACGCCCACTTGCAGGTTTTCCTCGTCCGATACGGTTTTGCCGCCCACCAGGAACTGCATGTTCAGCGGGTAGAGGTGCTGCGCGCCGTAGCCGTTGGGCCACCACAGCTTGGGGCTAGCCAGCGTGAGCGCGGGCAGGTGCACCAGCTGGGTGGCGTGCGCGGGCAGGCTCACCGCCTGCTTCACCTGCTGGCCCGCGATGGTGTATTGCAGCGTGCCGGTTACTTTTTTGCCGGTCGGGTTTTCCAGCTCGGCCGTTACCTCGAGGCTAGCCGGGGCCTGGGGGCCATCGGGCAGGCGCACGCCGGGCACGCGGGTCACCACGTGCGGGTTTTTAATATTGATGGCCTGCGTTTTTTCAATCGTCACCTTGTCCCAGATGCCGGTGTTGCGGTCGCGAATGGGCCGAATCCAGTCCCAGCCTGCCGTGTACTGAATGGCCACGTTGCGAGCGATTACACCATCGCCGCCTTGGCCACCGTTGGGGTTGCCCACGGGGTCGGGCGGGTACACCACCACGGCCAGGCGGTTGCAGCCGTCCTTGGCCAGGTGGGGCGTAATGTTGTAGGCCTGCCGCAGAAACATGCCGTGGTGCGTTTTCTCGTTGAGCTTCTGGCCGTTCAGGTACACCTCGCAGCTGTAATTCACCCCCCGGAAGTGCAGCCATACCTGCCCATCGCTGGTAGCGGGCGCCTCCTGAAAATCCTTGACAAACCAGTAGGTGTAGTAGTCGCGCCCGGTGCGGTAGATATCGGGGATGCGCTCATTATTCATCCCAAAAAAGGGGTCGGGCACCTGCTTATTCTCCAGCTGCGTGGTGAGCACCGTGCCCGGCACCACGGCCGGCAGCCAGCCCGTGAGCGCGTAGCCCGGCTGCGAAAGCTGCGGCCCGGCGGCCGGCACCTTGGCGATGGGCAGGGCGCGCCAGCCGGCATTCAGCTCGTAGCGCTGCTGCGCCGCCAGCGGGTAGGCGCCGGCTAGGGTCAGGAGGAGGAGCAGGAAGCGAAATTTTGTCATTCGGAAGAAAGAACCAGGCATCTTAAATTTTAAACCGTCATGCTCATAATTCTAAGCGCGGCGGGCCTTATGCCCCGCTACGCCATAAAACAGCAAAAACAAGTAGCACGGAATCACCAGCCAATAGGCGTGTTGGGGCGAAGAATGGTCGGCCAGCAGCCCGTAGAGCGGCGGCAGCACTGCGCCCCCGGCAATGGCCATGATGAGCAGCGACGAGCCCAGCTTGGTGAAGCGCCCGAGCCCTTCGATAGCCAGCGGCCAGATGGCCGGAAAAATCAGCGAGTTAGCTAGCCCCAGCAGCGAGATAAATAGCACCGACGTGTAGCCGTGGGTAAAGAGTGCGCCCAGCGCAAACAGCACCCCTGTGACGGCCGAAACCTGCAACGCCCGCTCCTGCGAGATAAGCCGCGGAATGGCCACAATGCCCACGCTGTAGCCCATAATCATGGCCACCAGCGTGCAGGTAGTAAAGAACTTAGCCGTGGCTAGGGCAATACCCTGCGACGCCCCGTAGCTGATGATGGTATCGCCGGCAATCACCTCCACGCCTACGTAGAAAAACATGGCCAGCGCCCCCAGCAGCAAGTGCGGAAAGTGGAACACGCTCGACTTATTGGTATTGGCGGCGGCCACGGCCTCGTCCTCGTGGTCGGTGTCAATTTCGGGCAGCGACGAGAAGTAGATGAGCACGGCCAGCACCACCAGCACGGCCAGCATGAGCAGGTAGGGCGTGACCACACGGGCGGCCAGGGCATCAAGCTCGGCGGCCTTGTCGGCGGGGCTAAGGCTGCCCAGGCGCTTCACCAGGGCATCGGCATCCTTCAGGGCCACGGCCCCTAGCGCAATGGGCGCCAGGGCCCCGGCCACCTTATTGCAGATGCCCATGATGCTGATGCGCTTGGCGGCGCTTTCGCGCGGGCCCAGGATGGTGATGTAGGGGTTGGCCGCCGTTTGGAGCACGGCCAGGCCGGTGCCCTGCACAAACAAGCCCAGCAAGAACAGCCCGTAGGTGCGCGTGAGCGCCGCCGGCACGAACAGCAGCGCCCCCGCTCCCATCACCAGCAGCCCCAGCGACATGCCTTTCTTGAACCCGGTAGCCTTCAGCACCCAGGCCGACGGAATAGCCATCACCAAGTACGAAATGTAAAAGGCAAACGCGACCAGGTACGCCTCAAAGTTGCTCAGCTCACAGCTGATTTTCAGGTACGGAATCAGCACCGAGTTGAGCCAGGTAACGAAGCCGAAAATGAAGAACAGCGACCCGATAATCACAATCGACTTGGTAGGCTGGGCGGTGGCCGGCAGGGCCGTGGTAGCTACTGGAGGCATAGGTTATCGGGGTGAGAAAGCGAGGTAAGAACTGGCGCGGGAAGCAGTAGCGCGGACTAAAAGCCCGCGCTACTGCACCACCAGCTCATCGGCAAACAGCCAGGTATCGGTGTCCTGTGGGCTAGTACCGACGGGCAGGGGCTGCGCGTTTTTGGCCGTGACGCGTACGAAACGGGCCTTCGTTTTTTTCCAATCGGCTTTCACCTCCCCGATGGTGGTGCCCGACTGCGCCGCCGCTACGGGCCCGGTGTACACCGTTTTGTAGGTGCGGCCGTCGTTCGACACGGCTACTTCTACCATGCGGGGCAGCAGTATCTTGTCTTCCGGCTTCTGCAAGAATGTGCTGCGCACGCCACTGACTTCCGTGGCTTTTTTCAAGTCAATTGTCGCCACCAGGTCGCTGCCCAAAAATCCGAGCCAGCGGCCGTCGGTGTGGCTGAGCGAGCCTTTCAGGCCATCGACGAGCGTGAGCGGGCCCTGGGCCCGGTAGTTTTTGTTGGGCGTGCTGGCTAGCCGGGTCGGCGCAGCCAGGGCTTTGTGCGCCACCAGGTCGGTGGTCGTCATCTGGCCGGCCGGCTGCCCGTTCTCAAAAGAAGCCGCCTTCACCACGGCCGAGTTGGTGAGGGTAAACGGCCCGCGGTAGGCGGTCGAAGAGGGCGTGGGCGCGGTGCCGTCCAGGGTGTAGGTTATCTGGGGGCCGGTGGCGTCGAGTAGCAGGCTCACCACGTCGCCGCCCTGGGTGGTGTCGGGCACAAACTGCTGACGCACGTTGAACGCGCTCTTAGCATAATTGGCCCCGAGCGCGGCGTAGCGCTGATACTGCGGCTGCATCCGCACCTTGAAGCTCTCCCAGTTTTTGAGGCTAGCCGGGGTCCAAAGCACTTCGGCCAGGGCCGACATGCGGGGCAGCACCATGTACTCGGCGTACTGCGTGGTCGGAATGTACTCGGTCCAGAGGTTGGCCTGCGCGCCCAGGATGTACTTTTTCTCGTCGGCCGTAAGCTCGGGCGGCGTGGGCTCGAAGGCATACACCTTGGCCAGCGGCAGGTAGCCGCCGATGCTCAGCGGCTCCTGGCTAGGGTCGCCCTGCGCGTGGTCGAAGTACACAAACTCGCCGGGCGTCATCACCACCTGGTGCTTTTGCTTGGCGGCGGCCGTGCCGCCCTCCATGCCGCGCCAGCTCATCACGGCGGCGTTGGGGGCTAGCCCGCCCTCCAGGATTTCGTCCCAGCCGATGATGGTTTTACCTTTGCCATTCACGAATTTCTCCATGCGCTGCACGAAGTAGCTCTGCAATTCGTGCTCATCCTTGAGGTGCTCGGCCTTGATGCGGGCCTGGCACTTGGGGCAGGTTTTCCAGCGGGTTTTGGGCGCCTCGTCGCCGCCGATGTGCACGATTTTGCTCGGAAACAGCGGCATCACCTCTGCCAGCACATCCTGCAAAAAGGCGAACGTCTGCTCGTTGCCGGCGCAAAAAATATCGTCGTACACGCCCCAGGTCTGCCCTACTTTAAATGGCCCGCCGGTGCACGACAGCTCGGGGTAGGCCGTGAGCGCCGCCAGCGCGTGGCCGGGCATCTCGATTTCAGGCACTACCGTGATGTAACGGTCCTGAGCGTACTTAACTACTTCTTTTACCTGCTCTTGGGTGTAGAATCCGCCGTAGCGCACGTTGTCGTACTCGGGTACTTTGGCGCCGTAGTGGCCAATGAGCGTGCCCTCGCGGAAGCCGCCCACGGTGGTCAGCTTGGGGTATTTCTTAATCTCGATGCGCCAGCCCTGGTCGTCCGTGAGGTGCCAGTGGAAGGTGTTCATCTTGTGCAGCGCCAGGTAGTCGATGTACTGCTTCACAAACTCGACCGGGAAGAAGTGGCGGCTCACGTCGAGGTGCATGCCGCGCCAGCTGTAGCGCGGCTTGTCGGCTACCTCCACGGCGGGTAGGCTAGCCCCCGGCGTGCGCTGCGAGGGCAGCAGCTGCCGGATGGTCTGGGTGCCCAGGTACAGGCCCTGGGGCTGGCGGGCGGCCAGCACCATTTGCGTGGGCTGCACGCTCAAGGTGTAGCCCTCAGCGCCCAGGGTGTCAACGGGTTGGGTGAGGGTGAGGTAGATGGAGCCGGCGCGCTGCTTGCCGGGCGCCGCCGCCAGCACGGGCGGCGTGACGCCGGTGGCGGCGGCTATTTCGCGGCTCAGGCTCTGGCCGATGCGGCGCAACTCCTCGTTTTTGGGGCCTACGTAAATCTTGGTTTCCGGCGTGATGGCGAAGCGCCCGGTGCCGGGCACCAGCCGCACCGGCTGCGGAATAACGGCGATGCCGGCCGGGGCCTGCTGGCCATAGGCCGGGGCCAGGCCGTCGCCGATACTCAGCATCGCCGCCAGAACGACTATTATATTCTTGTTCATAGAGTTAGCGCGTGGTGGGAGTGGGAAGTAAGGTCCTGTTTCATGTGGCAGAGCGCCGCCGCGCCCAGCACGGCCGCGTTGCCGATGGTGGAGGGCGCCACCACCAGCCGTGCCGTCACTTGCTTAAAGGGAAACGCCGCCAGGCTCTCGTCCAGCCCGCCGCGGAAATACTCGAAGCCGCCGCTCACCGAGCCGCCCAAGAAAATAGCCTCGGGCGCCAGCGCGTAGAGAATGATGTGAATAGCGCGGCCCAGATGCCGGCCAAACTCAGCGAACACGGCCAGCGCCGCCGTGTCGCCCTGCTGGGCCAGCGCGTGCCACGCCGCGCCCGACTGCCCGGTGTGCTGCCCAAAAAACTTGCCGCTGCAATAGTCTTCGATGGTCTGGTCGAGGTAAGGAATCATCCCAAATTCACCGGCGCTCGACAGCGTGCCCGAATACACTTGGTGATTGATAATGATGCCCGCCCCCAGCCCCGTGCCGAGGGCTAGCCCCACCATATTGGCGTAGGGCTGGCCCTGGCCGTACATCTTCTCGCCCACGGCAAAGGCGTTGGCGTCGTTGGTGAGGTACACTGGCTGGCCGAAGTGGCTAGCCAGGTGCTGCTTCAGGTGCACCTCGCGCCAGGCCGGAATATTTTGCACGTTGTGCACAATGCCGTTTTGCTCATCTACCAGCCCCGGCACGCCAATGCCGATACCCGCCACCTCGGCCGTCATCAGCGGCGCGAGCTGCTGCGTGAGCTCCGCCAAAATCTGCTCCTTGGGCGCGTTGGCCGAGGTTTCAAATTTGACCTCCCGCAGTAGCTCGCCGTGCTGCACAACGCCGAGGTGCACTTTCGTGCCGCCAATATCTACGCCGATGTATTTACTGCTGGTCATGAAGGTGTTAAGTACCTGGTGTGGGTCTTGCAGCCCGAAGGGCAGCATCGCGCGCGGTGTACTAGCTCAACCATTGGGTGCACTGACCGTTGGTTCAGCGATGCGAGCGAGATGCTTCTCATGGGTCTACCTGACGGCCTGGGGAAACTTCCGGCGCCCTAAAACCGCCAGCGGACAAACGCTTCCATAGCCTCGTAATTGGCCATGCCCAGGTGGTCGTATTGCTGGGCGGTTTCGCGGTTGCGGTGCTCGGCGCGCACCCAGAATTCGCGGGCATCGTCGCCCGGGAATACCGGCGTATCCTTCTGGCTCTGGTGCTTGAAGATGGCGTTGCGCTTGCGAATTACCTCTTGCGGCGACAGCGGCACGGCCATTTCAATCTCGTAGGGCTCAAACTCGTGCCACGCGCCGCGGTACATCCACACCCAGCAGTCCTCCACCCAGACTTCGGTGGCGCGCAGGCGGCGCAAGGCCTCCGTCACGATGTTGAAGCAGATGATGTGCGTGCCGTTGGGGTCGGCAAAGTCGCCGGCCACGAATACCTGGTTGGGCTGCACCTGCTGCAAAAGCTTCATCGTCAGCTCAATATCACGGTCCGTCACCGAGAGCTTCGAAGTGCGGCCCGACTCATAAAACGGCAGCGCCTGGAAGTGAATGTGGTCGTCGGGCAGGCCGGCGTAGCGGGCACCCGCAATGGCCTCGCTCTTGCGAATAAACCCTTTTACGTTGCGAATCTCCTGGGTATCAACTTGGTTAGCCTGCTTGTGCTTGATAAACTCGCGCATGCCTTCGTACACTTTGCGCAGCTCGCTGGCGTCCTTGCCCGTGCTGGCCTCGAAGTCGATGGCGAATTCCATGTAGCGCAGCACGTCGTCGTCCCACACGGCGGTGTTGCCCGAGGTCTGGTAGGCCACGTGCACGTCGTGCCCCTGGTCGATGAGGCGGATGAAGGTGCCGCCCATCGAAATTACGTCGTCGTCGGGGTGCGGCGAAAACACGATGACCCGCTTCTTGGCCGGCAGGGCCCGCTCGGGGCGCTGCGAGTCGTCGGCGCCCGGCTTGCCGCCCGGCCAGCCCGTGATGGTGTGCTGGAGCTTATTGAAGATGTGAATATTAACCTGATAAGCCGGGCCCCGCTCGGTGGCCAGCTGCGCCATGCCGTTGCTGTTGTAGTCCTCGTCGGTGAGCTTGAGAATGGGCTTATTCAGCGTATTCGAGAGCCAGATAACGGCCTTCTTGATGAGGCGCTCGTCCCACGCGCAGTCCTTCACCAGCCAGGGCTTGTCGAAGCGCGTGAGCTCGGCGGCGGCGTCTTCATCCACAATAATCTCCACGTTGTCAGCCAGCTGCAGGTAGGTAGCCGGCACTTCGCTCGATACCTCGCCCTCCACGGCCTTCTTGATGATGGGCGCTTTCTTGCCGCTCCAGGCCATCAAAATAATCTCGTGGGCCTTGAAAATGGTGCCCATGCCCATCGTGATGGCCTTGGTGGGCACGTACTCCTTGCCGCCAAAGTCGCGCGAGGCATCGCGGCGCGTCAGGTCGGCCAGCGTCACCAGGCGCGTGCCCGAGTTGGGCGCCGAGCCGGGCTCGTTGAAGCCCGCGTGCCCGGTGCGCCCGATGCCCAGCAGCTGCAAATCGAGCCCGCCGCACTCCTCAATCTGGCGCTCGTAGTTGAGGCAGAAAGCCGCCACCTCGTCGGGCGCCAGCGTGCCGTCCGGAATATGAATATTCGCCCGCTCAATGTCGATGTGGTCGAACAGGTTTTCGTTCATGAACGTCACGTAGCTCTGCGCCGACGTGGGCTGCATGGGGTAGTACTCGTCGAGGTTGAAGGTCACCACGTTGCGAAAGCTCAGGCCCTCCTCGCGGTGCAGGCGCACGAGCTCCTCGTACACGCTCACCGGCGTAGCGCCGGTGGCTAGCCCCAGCACGGCCTGCTCGCCGCGCTGCTGCTTACCCTGAATAAGGTCCGCGATGCGGGCGGCCACCTGCACGGAAGCTGTTTCCTTGTCGCGGTACACGGTCACCGGAAGCTTTTCAAAACGAGTTTCCTCCAGGAGGTTCAGTCGGGTCATGAGGGGTAGCGTAACGTTGTGCATAAGGGCGAAGCCGGAAAGTTTTGCGAAAACGCGCAGGCAGACAAGTTTAAGTAAAACAGCAAGTTAGCGGCGCGCGGCGCCGGCTCAAGCCAGCTCTAGGTAGCTCTCAAAGATATTCTCCATCACCGTGGCCACCGAGCCTAGAATCACGGCGTTATCGCCGAGCTCTGACACCACCACGGTCGTTTTTTCGCGCAGCTGGGCCATGCAGTAGGTGTTGATAGCCTGCTGAATAGCCGGAAAAATGAACTGCTTGGCCTGCGCAATCTTGCCGCCCAAAATAATGAGCTCGGGGTTGAACAGCTGAATCAGAATGGCAATGCCCTTGCCCAGGTTGGTGCCCACCTCGGCTAGGGTATTGATGGCAAACTGGTCGCCCGCGTGGGCCGCTGCGTACACCTGCTCGGGCTCCAGATTAGCTAGTTCTAAGTCAGTTAGCTGGCTCAGTAGCGTGCGCTGCCCCGCCGCTAGCCCCGCCTTGGCGAGCCGCACAATGGCGCTGCCCGAAGCCACCGTTTCGAGGCAGCCGCGCTTGCCACAGTGGCACAGCGCGCCGCCTTCCACCAGCGGAATGTGGCCAAACTCGCCGGCAAAGCCCAGCGCCCCGCTCCGCAGCTTGCCATCCAGGATGATGCCCAGACCAATACCCCAATCCATGGATAGCACCAGCGCGTCGCGCTGCCCGTGCGCCAGCCCAAAGCGGTACTCGGCCAAGGCCGCGCTCTTGGCGTCGTTCTGAATAAAAACTGGCTTCCCAAACTGCTCTTCCAGTAGCTGTTGCAGCGACTCGGGCCCGGCGCCGGTGAGCAAGTACGTGTGGTTATTACCCTCTTTAGAAGCCACCAGCCCCGGCATACTGATGCCCACGCCCACCAGCTTCTTCAACTCGATGCCCGAGGCCAGCAGCAGCGCCTGGGCGTGCTCATGCACCTGCGCCAGCGCGCTCAGGTCCTTGGTAAGCTCAATGTTGAAGCTATGCAAACCACTGACAATGTGATTATTATTGTCAAAAATGGCCATCCGCGTCTTAAACTGCTCGATGTGGATGCTGAGCACAAACAGCGACCCGTCGCAGAGGCCGTACAGTTCCGGCTTGCGCCCGCCCAGCGACTTGCCGCGGCCCTGCTTCTCCACTAGCCCCTCAGCCACCAACTCATTGAGAATGGCAATCGACGTGGGCGAGCTAATGGCAAACCGCGAGCAAATGTCCGCGTTAGTTTTCGCCCCTTTCACGTATAAGTGCTTCACTATCTTGAGCTTCAGCACGTGCTTGCGCCGCTCCACGTTGTTGAGCCGAGCCAGGTAGGTTTCCTCAAGCGCTAAAAGTGAACTCATTCTGAGGGGACCGTTAAGTTTTCTGTAAATAAAGTTACTTTTTCTTACAAGTCAAAGAACTTGTGTTAATTTTTTATAAAAGTGACTCTGGAAAGCAAAAATAATGGCGGAATAAGTAGGCTACTTATTCTGCCATTAGTTATATTTTGCTGAATCCAGGCTGGCCGGGTTACTGTACTTGTAACACCACGTGCTTGATATTCTGTCGGTTGTAAGTATAGGTGATGTGCACCCGCCCATCCTGCGCCTGGATAATGGCAGGATAACTGTACTCCTGGGTCGTACCGTTTTCCAGCTCGGCTACGTCGTGCCAAGCTAGCCCGTCGGCCGACTGCGCCACCCGCAGCTTGCTGCGGCCATCGGCCCAGTCTTTGCCCGGCAAAGTGGGGTTGTACACGAGCAGCTGCGTGCCGTTTTTAAGCGTCACGGCGTCAGTGCCGGAGTTGGGGTTGAGTAGCGTCGTCTGCGAAAGCGGCCCCCAACTCGCCCCGTTATCCGCAGACCACGCCTGCACCAACCGCCCCTGCTTGCTGCGGCACAGCAGCTGCAAACGGCCGCCCGGGTACGTGAGAACGCTGGGCTGAATCACGTCCAGCGCCGACCCGTTATCCACCGGCTGCACCTGCCACAGCTGGCCTTTATCAGTCGATTTCTCAAGGTGCACGGTCCAGTGTCCGCTAGCCTCCTCCACGCTCGACGGGGCCAGAATGGTGCCATCGGCGAGCTGCACCGGCTTGTTCTTGATGGGCCCCAGTACGCCCAGCGGCAGCCGCCGCGCCGCCGACCACGTACGGCCCTTATCCGCCGAGCTTTTGACCAATCCCCACCACTCGCGGGGGTTGGGCCCCACCTTGTAAAACAGCAGCAAATCACCCCCGCGCACCTGAAACAGCACCGGGTTCCAGGCCGGGTAGCGCAGCGTATCGCTCACCACGCCATCGGCCACGCGCTGCGGCGCCGAAATGCCATCTTTACCAATGGTAGTGAGCCAAATAGCCACGTCGGGTTTGCTCTCCTGCGACCCACCAAAGCAGGCGACTAAGAACTTGTTCTTAGCTACCTCCACCAGCGTAGACGCGTGGCATTGTTTGAATGGCGGGGCGGTGAAAAGCAGCTCCTGTTTAGCAATGGCCCAGCTTTGCTGGGCTAGCGCGGGGGCGGGAAAAGCCAGGGCAGCAAGCAAAACGAGTGGTTTCATGGCATTGTGCTAGAAAGAATAATTGAAAGGGTGAAATTGCTTGCCGCTCGTGAGTCTCACCCCCTAGCCCCTTCTCCAAAAAAGAAGGGAACTGGTCTTTAGTCTTATTCTCTAAAGGCTAGAACTAGAGCTAGTTCCCCTGTTTTTTGGAGAGGGGCTAGGGGGTGAGGTTCACGAGCGGCAGACCTCCCCTACCACGCAATATTCTCCACTGCCTGCCCCACCTTAAACTGCGTGTGCAGCCGCACATCTTCCGCCGACGCGCCCACCTGCACCGTAAAGGTGCCCGGCTCCACCGTCCACTTCAAGCTGCCATTCAGCAGCATTAAGTCTTCCGCGGTTAGCTCCAACGCAACTTCTTGCTGCTCACCGGCTTTCAACGTCAGGCGTTGAAATTTCTTGAGTTGTTTGACCGGCGTAACTACCGAACTCACATCGTCGCTGAGGTAGAGCTGAGCTACTTCGTCGCCGGTCCGTGTACTTGTGTTTTTCACTTTGAACCGCACCGTTACGCGCACCGCACCGGGAGTTTCGACCGGGCTCACCTGCAGGTCGGAATATTCAAACTTGCTATAGCTCAGACCATGACCAAAGCTGTAGAGCGGCTTATTATCAACCTCGACGTAGCTGTGCGGAGTGGGCCGCTTGGCGTTGTAGTACACCGGCAGCTGGCCCACGCTTTTGGGCACCGAGATGGGCAGGCGGCCGGCAGGGTTATAGTCGCCGAACAGCACGTCGGCCACGGCATGGCCGCCTTCCTGGCCCGGGTACCAGGCATCGACCAGGGCGGGCACGTGGGCGGCCATCCAATTGAGGTTCAGAGGCCGGCCTTTGATGAGCACTACCACTACGGGCGTGCCAGTGGCCACCACGGCTTGCAGCAATGCCTGCTGCTTGCCGAGCAAGTCGAGGCTGGCGCGGTCGTAGCCTTCGCCGGCCTCCATGTCGCTCACCTGCTGCCCGCCCGCCGTGACGGTGGCCGCGCCGGTGCTCTGGTACTCGGTTTTGAAGTCGCGGGCGCTGGAGCCGCCCAGTACCACAATGGCTACCTGCGCGTTGCGCGCGGCAGCCACGGCCTCGGCAATGTTGGCGCTGGCCGTGTCGCGGATAGCGCAGCCCTTCACGTAGGTTACCTGCGTGGCGGCCGGCACCTTCGCCCGGATGCCTTCGAGCACCGTCACCACGTTGCTTTCGGACTGGGGAGCAGTGTAGTCGCCCAGCTGGTTGTAGCTATTATCAGCATTGGGGCCGATGACGGCAATGCGCTGCAACGTTTTGGCCAGCGGTAGCAGGTCCTTATCGTTTTTGAGCAGCACCACCGACTCCTGGGCTACCTGCCGGGCCAGCTGCACGTTGGCGGGGCTGTGCACCAGCTTGGCGGCCTTGCGGGGATCCACGTAGGGGTTTTCGAAGAGGCCCATCTCAAACTTCACCCGCAACACCCGGCCCACGGCGCGGTCCAGCACGGCGGGGGTAACCAGCTTTTGCTCAAAGGCTTGTAGCAACTCCTTATCAAAGCCATAGCCGCTCAGGTCGTCATCAAGGCCGGCGTTGATGGCCAGCGCGGCGGCTTCGGGGGCCGTGGCGGCTACGTGGTGGTTATTGACCAGGCCCGAGATGCTGCCTAAGTCCGACACCGTGAAGCCCTGGAAGCCCCACTGCTGGCGCAGCACATCGGTAAGTAAAAATGGATTGGCCGAGCACGGCACCCCGTCGATGGAGTTGTAGGCCGTCATCACCGACTGCGCCCCAGCCTTCACCGCTGCCCGAAATGGCGGCAAAAAGCTCTGAAACAGCTCGCGGTAGCCCGTGCTGATGCTGCCGCCATTGTGCCCGCCCTCGGGCGTACCGTAGGCCGTAAAATGCTTAAGCGTAGACACGATGTTGGTGCCACTCTTGAGGCTACTGCCCTGGAAGCCTTGCACCATGGCCACGCCCATCTGGCCGTTGAGCACGGGGTCTTCGCCGTAGGTTTCCTCCACCCGCGACCAGCGCGGCTCGCGGGCCAAGTCCAGCACCGGGCCGTAGCCGATGTGCGCGCCCTGCACCCGCGCCTCGGTAGCAATGGCGGTGGCCATGCGCCGAATCAGGGCCGGGTCCCAGGTGCTACTCTGGCCGATGGACGTGGGGAATACCGTAGTGCCGATGGCCATGTGGCCGTGCGGGCACTCCTCGGCCAGCAGCATCGGAATGTGTAGCCGCGTGTGCTCCACGGCGTATTTCTGCAAGGCGTTGGTAGCCTCGGCGGCCTGCGTGGGGTTGAGGCCCGTAAGCAGCGTTTTCTTGGTCCAGGGGTCGGCGCGCAACGTGGCCCATAGCGCACCAATGTGGCGCTCGTCCACCGCTTTGCGGTAGGCGGCGCTGGCGCTAACATTCTGACCATCTTTTTGATACATCTCCCACCCGAGTAGCGTCGAAAGCTGGCCCACCTTCTCGGCCGTGGTCATACGGGCCAGCAAGTCCTGCACCCGCGCTTCGGTGGGCGCCTGGCTATTCTGGTAGAGCGGCTTGGTAGCCTGGGCGCTGGCGGCGGCGGCGCCGAGCAGGGCAAAGCCAAGCGCGAGGTATTTAGTCATGAGGAGAATACTTAGTAGATAGGAAGTAGCTCGGACTCTGCGAGTCCAAGCTACAGCGCGCATTATCGCACGTCTTCCAAAATCGGCTTGTCTGTCGTTTTCAAATCGGTATGCAGCACGTCATTTTGCTGCTCCAAAATGACTACTTCATTCTTGCCCTTATTCAGCCAGCAGCCGGGCAAATACAAGGTTTGCTGCGGCCCCACTTTCCAATAGCGCCCCAGGTGGTGGCCGTTCACAAACACGATGCCCTTGCCCCAACCGCGCATGTCCAAGAACACGTCGCTGGGCTTAGCCACCTCGAAGGTGGCGGTGTACAAAGTGGGCTTGCCCTCCTTGTTTTTAGCTGCGTACTTGGCTAGGTCGGGCGCTTGCTCGAAGGGCAGCTTATACATGCGCCAATCGCCCGTAATATCGAAGCCGTTGATGACGACCGGCGCGATAATGCCCTTGGTATTGTGCACAATCTCAGCGCCGTAGTTGATGCGACCCATATTCTCCACCAGCAATTCCAGGTTGGCGTTGAAGGGAATTTGCACGTCCAGCTCGTACTTGTTTTGCTGCCGGTTTAGCTCGCCCACCAGCTTGCCGTTCACGTACACCGTGGCGTAGTCGCGCAGGCCTTTTACTTGCAGCTTACCCTGTGTGGGCTGCGTGAAACGCTTGCTGTACAGCACGTAGCCGTGGCCCTGGCCCAGCTCCTCAAACGAGAGCGGCGTGTCGCTGGTCACGGGCTTGAGGTCCTTTTTTAGGTCAAACAAGTCTACCGCTTTGCCCAGCGCAATGGGCGGCAGGGTGATGACTGGCAGCGGGGCCGGCACCGCCGGCACGGGGTACTTCACGTAGCGCTTCAGCAGCTCGCGCAGGGCGGTGTACTTGGGCGTAACCCCGCCCGCCTCGCTGATGGGCGCATCGTAGTCGTAGCTCGTGA
>JBPBQJ010000064.1:0-35337 GCA_050954765.1 Janthinobacterium lividum
TTCCTCGGTGGGCTTTGGCTGTACCTGTATTTGTTCCTACTTTTGAACCACTAAACGGGATTTTGGCGTAAAGCCCGCCTGTCCACCTGTTGTCCGTTATGGCCCAATCTACCACTTTGCAGCCCAATGCTGCCTCTGCCGCCTACGCCGATGCCCCGCGCACCGGTACCTGGGACGGCGGCAACGAACCTTTCAAGGCGAGCTACGGCAAGCTGATGATGTGGTTTTTCCTGCTCTCGGATGCCTTCACGTTCGGCGCCTTTCTTACTGCTTATGGCCTCATCCGCCACAAGCACGGCGTGTACGAAGGAACCGCAAAGGCATTCCACTTTAGCTCGGCCTACTGGCCCACGCCCGACAAGGTATTCAACGCCTTCCCGGGGTTGCATGGCCTAGACCTGCCGCTAGCTTTCGTGGCCTTAATGACGATGATTCTCATCTTCAGTTCCGTAACGATGGTACTGGCTGTAGAAGCCGGCCACCGCATGGACAAGGCTGATGTGCAGAAGTGGTTGTTGTGGACCATCCTGTTTGGTACCATGTTCCTCAGCTCGCAGGCTTGGGAGTGGAGCCACTTCATCGGTGGCCACGAAGAAGGCACTCGCATGGCTGACGGCACGATGATGTTTGGTGCTAACCTAGCCCAAAATCAGTATGGCCCGCCGCTGTTTGCTGATTTGTTCTTCTTTATCACCGGTTTCCACGGCACACACGTATTCTCGGGTGTCTGCCTGCTCGTGTGGTGCTTTATTGCCACCACCAATGGTACGTTCGAGAAGCGTGGCCACTACGAAATGATTGAAAAAATCGGCCTCTACTGGCACTTCGTAGACTTGGTGTGGGTGTTTGTATTTACGTTCTTCTACCTAGTATAACTGGCTGGCTGAAGGAAAGGCAGGCAAGAAACCCAAACGTGTTCTTGCCTGCCTTCTTGCTTTTTGTCTCCGTTGCTTTATAACTCAATAAAATGGCTGCTCACGCAACTACCGAAAATCTGCCGCAGGGCGAAATCGCGAAGCCCAACACCGCTTGGATTTGGCGTACCTTCTGGGTGCTGGTTGGCATCACGGCTGTCGAGTTCGTGTTTGTGTTCTTTATGAACCCCGGCACGCTCCGCAACAGCATCTTCATCGTGCTTACCATTTTGAAGGCTTTCTTCATTGTGGGGGAGTTTATGCACCTCAAGCACGAGGTGAAAAGCCTCATCTGGACTATTCTGGTGCCCACCTCGCTGCTGGTGTGGCTAGTGGTGGCCCTCGTAACCGAAGGTTCGTACGTAGGCGAGGTACTGTCGCACATGTTCAGCCGCTAGGGTAGGAGGATGCGACCACGCCAGACTATCCTGCTGGGCCTGCTGCTGCTGGTGCCAGTGCTGGCGTTCTTATTTCTCTACGGCTTCGGCCGCAACCATTACGCGCTGCCAACCTACTTGCCCGAGCGGGCGGACTCTGTCCGCACCTCGGCGGGAGGATGGCAGCGCGATACTGTTTTTCACCGGGTGCGGCCGTTTCGACTGCGCACCACTGGGGGGCGAGAGCTAGCCAGTACTGAGCTAGGGAAGGGCCTGTATCTGGTGCAGTTTTACGCTCCTGGCGAGGCTGGTGCCCCAGCAACCCGCGCTTTGGCCCGCATTCAGGAGCGCTTTCGCCCTGAGCCGCGGGTGCGCATGGTGACCCTCGTGCCCGCGGAAGCTACTACTGCCGCTACCGACTCTAAGTTGGAAAAGCTGAGTGAGCAGTACGGTACCATCAGCGGTAAGTGGATAGTGGGGGCGCTGCCCGCCGATAGTCTGCGGCAGCTAGCCCAGTATGAGTTTGGGCAGGCGGCTCTCCGCCCCGAGCAATTCCCTTTCAAGCCAGCTAGCGAGCCTGGGAACCTGCTGCCTGGTCGGTTGTTACTAGTGGACGATGCGCAGCACGTGCGCGGCTACTACGACGCCACCGACAAGTACGAAGTAGAGCGCCTCATCACCGAAATCAACGTTTTGCTCTATACCTATGACGACCGCCACTGAGCAGCTGCACCCGCCCGCGCTGGAGCCGGGCGATTACACCAAGTACAAGATTATTTTGGGTACGCTGGGGGCCGTGGTGCCGCTGCTGGTGGCCGTAATTTTCTACTACAAGGACATTTTTCGCATTCAGGGAGCCGATGCCTATTTGCACGCGCTGCCCGCCGTGAATGCGGGGCTAAACTCACTTACGGCCGTGGCCCTGCTGGTAGGGTACTATTTTATCCGCCAAAAGAATGTGCTAGCCCACCGCGCCGCAATGGGCACCGCCTTTGCGCTGGGCGGGCTATTTTTGATTTCGTACGTGGCTTACCACTCGCAAGTAGCCAGCACGCATTTTGGCGGCACCGGGCTGATTCGGGGGGCGTACTTTTTGCTGCTGCTCACGCACATCAGCTTGGCGGCCGTCACGGTTGCGCTGGTGCTATTCACGCTCTATTTCGCCCTTACTGGGCAGTACACCAAGCATAAGCGCATCGCACGCTGGACGTTTCCCATTTGGCTGTATGTGTCGGTAACGGGCGTTATCGTATACTTTATGATTGCACCGTATTATCCGGCTGGCTAGGCTGAACTTTCTGACTCTCTGACCGTTCTATTTTTATGAAAAAGCTGATTTTTGGATTAGTATTCGCCCTGCTGTCGCTGGCCTCGCTAGCCCCCGCCCAGGCCCAGTGCGTAATGTGCAAGAGCCAGGTAGAAGCCGCCCGCGCCGAGCGTGACGACTTTGACCCGGCTGGCCTCAACCGGGGCATTGTGTACATGATGACTGTGCCATATATCCTGATGGGCGCCGTGGGTTTCTTCTGGTACCGCCGCACGCACCCCAAGCGCCCCACCGACCACCAGGCCTAGCGCCTGGTAAAGTCAAGTAAAAGAGCCGGCGGCTCTGTGCCAAGGCACAGGGCCGCCGTTTTTTGTGGCCGCAGGCAAGGCAGAACGCCGGCTTGAGCCCTAGCTTGCAGGTATTGGCCGGTGCGGAAGGTACTGGCCAGTGCTTTACCCCTTAGTTAAGTGCTTTGTCTGCTTTGCCCGTTTCACGTATTTCTGTAGCTCGGCACTGGCCGCTGGCTTTGCTGGTACTGGCGCTGCTGAGCTTTGGGGCAAGCTGGCTAGCCAACACCTACTGGCAGCTACCCGGTACCAACCCCCTGTACCCGAGCGCGGCCCGACTGCAAAAGCTGGTTAACCAGGCCGCCGTCACGGCCGGGCGTGAAGCCAGCGAAGTGATGCTGGAATGCCAGCCCCCGGCCGCGCCTAATTTTCGACGCCTACTGGCGCAGTGCTCGTACCCCACTTTTGTGGCAGTAGATGGCCAACTGATGGGCTGGTCGGCTTCGGGGCCGGGGCCCACGGCCGCCGAGCTAGCTGACCCCGTGCCCGAACGCCTGGCCCAAACTGCGCTGGGCGAGTTTTTGGTGGTGCGGCGGGCGCTGGGAGGCGTAGTGGTGCTGGCCTATGTGCCGCTAGCCCGCCGCTACGGCATCAGCAACCGCTACCTGCGGGCGGGGGCCGAGCCGGCGCTGCTGCAGGGCATGGATGTGCAAGTGCGCGCCACGCCCATCGCGCCCGGCGAAACGCACGGCCTGGTAGCTGCCTTGGTCGATACGCAGGGGCATTACCTGTTTTCGGTGGTGCAACTGCCCGGCAATGCCCTGACGGGACGCATCTTGCCGCTGTTTTTGCTGGTGCTAGGCATCGGATTCTACACGGCGGGGTGGCTAGGGGTAGCTTGGCACTGGTGGCAAGGCGGCCGCAAAGGCGCTACCCTGGCGGTGCTGGCGATTACTCCCGTGGCGCTGCGCTTTGCGCTACTCTACCTGGGCCTTCCGTATGCCTGGCTGGAAATTCCGCTCTTCGACCCGCGCGTGTACGCAGTGTCGGGCTGGGCTCCTTCGCTAGGCGATTTGCTGCTCAATGGACTGCTGGCTATCCTGTTAGCTGGAATTGCAGTGGTGGTGAGCCGCCAGTATAAGCTGCCGACGCGCGCCCAGCGCGCCCCGCTGGGCATGTGGGGCGTGCCCGCCCTGCTAGGCCTGCTCGTGACGGTGGTGGCGCTGCACAGCTACTACATGAGTGCCTTTAGCAACAACCAACTCAGCCTCGACATCACGCAGAGCATGCAGGTAAGCGGGTTTCGGCTGGTGCTGATATTGGCGGTACTATTGCACACGGCGGCCTTTGTTACGGGGTTTTACCTGTGGACCGAGCTGTTGGCGCCCGACCTGCGCCGCCTGCCCCGGCGGCCCCTGCTGCTGGGGGGCGCGGTGCTGGCACTGTTGCTGATGGTTCAGGGCATCGTGCTGCACGAAGTGCTGCTGCTGTTGCCGGGCATGACCCTGTTCTGCTTGCTTTTGGTGCGCAGCGGCAAGCTGGAAAAGCGCGCCGTGCAGGGCGGCCCGCGCTACTTGCTGCTGCTACTGTGGCTAGGCCTGGCCTCGGCCATTGGGGCGGTGGCACTCTACGGGCAGTTTGAGCGGCAATTGCTGCTGGATAAGCAACGCTTGGCCAGTAACCTGCTAGTAGATAATGACCTACAAGGAGAATTTTTGCTGGGGCAGCGCCTGCGCCAGCTCACCGCCGACCCCGTTATCGCGCATCTGCTCACGAGTGTGCCCGCGCGCACCGATGCGCTGCGGCGGCGTATCGAGCGCCAATACCTGCGCAACTACTTCGATAAGTACGAAGAAGTCATTGACCTTTTCGACCCAAATGGCCAACCTGTGGGTGGCGAGGCCGACGATACGCTCACTTTCAACCAGATGCGCATTCGGCTGTCGCGCACGGCCACACCCACCGACCAGGCCGGCGTGTACCTGCTGAAATCGGACAACTCCTTCAGCTCGCGGCGCTACGTGGCGGTGGTCAATATCACGCAGCCGGCGCCGGGGGGCATTGGGCCGCCCGCGCCGGCTGGCACTATCCTGCTCACGCTCAGCCTCAAGCAGCTGGCTAGCTACAGCGTGCTGCCCGAGCTGCTGGTCGACCAGAAGTTCTTTCAGCCTGGCCTAGCCACCAATCTCAGCTACGCGGGCTACACCCAAAACCGCCTCGTGTACAGCGAAGGTGACTTCGACTACGCCACCAACCTGCCAACGGCCCTGCTCCACGACCCGCGCCTGTACACCAATGGTCTGGTAGTGAGCGGCTTTCATCACTTGGCCATGCGGGATGACAGCGACCGGCGCGAGGTAATCGTCACAACCGGTACTTATTCGTTAGCCGACTGGTTTTCTAACTTCTCTTTTCAGCTGCTGCTCAACGTGTTGGTGTGGCTGCTGGCGGGCGGCGCCTACCTGCTGGGCCGCCGCGGCGGCCTGGGGCTACGCCTCAATTTCAGCGCCCGCATTCAGTTGCTGCTCAACCTGGGCATCATGATTCCGCTGCTGGTGGTGAGCGTGGCCACGGCTAGCCAGGTTATTTCGGGCTACCGCCGCGACCTGCACCGCACCTACGAGCGCCGGGGCCACATTGCCCTCGAAAGCCTGCTGCGCCGCCGCGACCAACTCACCGACACCACGGCTAGGCCCGTCCTCATGGCCCTGGCCCGCAACGTAGCCGCCCTTACCGAAACCGACCTCAACCTCTACGATGCGCGTGGGCAGCTGCTGGTGAGCTCGCAGCCGCTCATCTTCGAAGCTGGCTTGCTAGGGCCGCTGCTCAACCCCCAGGCTATTGCGGACTTGCGCGAGCGCGGCATGAGCCGCACGCTGCTCACCGAGCGGGCGGGCACGCTCTCCTTCAGTTCGCTCTACCTGCCCGTGCGGGCGGCTAGCGTCGATGGGCCGGCCGGGCCGGTGCTGGGCTACGTCGGCATTCCATTCTTTGACTCGCAGAAGGAGCTGGATAGTAAGCTCACGGAGCTGTTTACGACTATTCTCAACATCTTCACCCTCATGTTTTTGGTTTTTCTGGGCTTAGCCTTTGTGGCTACGCGCCAGCTCACGGCCCCGCTCAAGCTCCTCACCCAGCGCCTCATGCGCACTACGCTCACGGGCCAGAACGAGGTGCTCGATTACCGCAGCAACGACGACGAAATCGGCCTGCTGGTGAGCGAGTATAACGCCATGCTGGGCAAGCTGGAGGCCAGCAAGCGCGAGCTAGCCACCCAAGAAAAAGAAGCTGCCTGGCGCGAGATGGCCCGCCAGGTAGCCCACGAAATCAAGAATCCGCTCACGCCCATGAAGCTGAGCTTGCAGTACTTACAAAAATCCATTGCCGAGCGCCGACCCAATACGGAAGAGCTGATTGGCCGAATTTCGCAGACGCTCATCACCCAGATTGACGTGCTTTCTGACATCGCCACCTCGTTCAGCACCTTCACCAACCTGCCGGCTATGCGCCCGGCGCGGCTCGATGTGGTGGCCGTGCTGCGGCACTGCGCCGACTTGTTCCGGCAAACTGATGGCGATGAGAACGGCGAGCTGCACTTGCAATTGCCGCCCGATGGCACCTACATCGTGTTTGCCGACGAAAGCCTGCTGGTGCGCACCTTCAACAACCTGCTGCTCAATGCCAAACAAGCTGTACCACCCGGCCGCGCGCCTCGCCAGGAGATTATGTTGCACGCCAGCGGCTCCGATAAAGTGCTCATTACCATTGCCGACAACGGCGCTGGCATTGCCGACGAAGTGCGCGAGCACGTCTTTCGGCCCAATTTCACTACCAAGGCCAGTGGCTCGGGCATCGGGCTAGCCGTGGCGAAGCGCGGCATCGAGAGCGCGGGGGGCCGTCTCTGGTTTGAGACGGAAGTAGAAATAGGCACCACCTTCTTTGTCGAGCTGCCCCTGGCTGGCTAGGACAATAGAAAGAGAAAATAGTATCGTTCACCCAGTTAAAGCGGACGTTCGGCTACTAACTAGAGGTATCCACTAAGCGAACTATGCACGTAGAATAGACGTTAGGTAGCTTCGTTCCGGTTATTATCCAAGTCTTTCCTGTTCTATGTCAAATTTGGCACATCTACGAGGAGTATTGCTGCTGTTTGCTTTGCTAACGGCTAGCTTGGGGGCCACCGCCCAAACGAGCGGCCCGCTCGATTCTTCGATGGCCACTGCTGCGCAACGCGCCGAGCGCATGAGCGCTTACCTGGCCGATGCCCTGCGCCTGAACACGCGCCAAACTACCAAGCTGCGTGCCGCGGTTGAAAAGCGCCTCGAATCGGCCGAAATGCTGGGCCACTTGCTGTTTGCCTCGAGCCAAGCCGCCTTTTCAGCCTACGAAAACCTCGACTATAGCTACTACACTACCATTGGCAAGGTGCTGACCCCTAGCCAGTTTCATTTGCTGATGCAGCTCGACGAGCCCGTGACTCCGGCCGATATGCCGGTGCTGGTGCAGCGTCACTAGCCCTCCGTTACTGCTAAAAAAGGCGCCTCGGGTACTCATACCCGGGGCGCCTTTTTTTGTGGCTAGTCAAAAAAACCGGACCCGATTTATTGCCTGAATGTTGGTTTCTCGGCGCTGACTTTGGTGTAGGTACCCACGGCTTCAGCGGTGCAGCCCGCGCCGTTTTCACGCACGCTCAGCGTGCCCGGCCGCTCAAAACGCAGCCGCAAGCTACAGGTAGCGGTGCTGCCCGCGGAAGGTGGCAGCGGCAGCACGGCACTATCGGCCGCAATGCGGGCATCATGAGTGAACCAGTGGGCGTGGTACACCCCCGCCGTCTTAGTCCCTGCATCGCGAAAGCCCACGCGCAGCCGCCCCCCGCCCAGTGCTAGCAGCGCAAATTCGCGCCCCTGCGCATCGCGAAACGTACCGTTGACCTCAGTCGCCGATATGGCCAAGCGCCGCGCTGCGGGGGCTAGCCCCGGTGGGCGGTCGGGGGGCGTAGTAGTAGCGCGCTGGTAGCGGCCAGCGCGGAGGCTGTAGGTGCCCGGTGGCAGGTTGTAGTTGCTACGCGGTTTGTCTTTGCCGGTGAGGGTAGCCGCCCGGTAACGGCCCTTATCGTCGCGGTAGGGGCCTAGCACCACCGTGCGGCCGGCGTCTTTTACTTGGTAGCGGCGCTGGGTGTACCAGTAGTCGCCGTCGTCGCTGCTGGCCTCCACTACCGTATCGAGCAGCCAGGTATCACTGCGCAAATCAAAGACGCTCAGCCAAGTGGTTGAGGCATTGAAAATTTTGCTGGTCAGCCCGTCAGTATTCGTGAATACCAGTAAATCGCAGTCGGCGTGGTGGTAAAAGTGGTGCGTGGAGGTGCCTTGTGCCTCGTAGTTCAGTACAATGAAGCGAAAGCGGGCGCCCTGAAACTCCAGCAGCAGGCCTGGCTCCACAGGGCCGCTACCCGCCAGAAATAGCTGGCGTCCGCTGGCATCGGGCAGGCGCTCGTACTGGCCGGTAGTGCTGGCTAGCGGCTGGCCGGGCTTAGGTTCGGGCAGATACCAGCTCAGCCATTCCAAATGGCCGCTCCAGGCCGACCAACGCACGGCCTTCGAGGTCGTGAAGCTTTCCAAGGATTCGTCGGTGAGGGCGGGCACGCTGGGCTGGGCCGGCACTAGCCGCAGCAGGTTCAGCGGCTGGCAGCTGTCGCCGTTGGCCACCAAGTCCTGGCACAGTTTAATTGTCTGGTCGATGTCATCCGAAAACGCGCAGCCGTGGCAGGCTGGCCCTGGGGCGGCTGGCTGGGCGCCGGCCGAACTCAGGAATAGGAACAAGCCAAGCGTGGTAAGCAAGAATTTCATAAGCAGAGGCTAGCCCGTGGGCAGCGCGCAAATTACGCCCAGCCTGCCGCCGCTGGGTACTTCATAATACCGCAGCTTGAGCCGGCACGAAACGGCCCGATGCGGGCGTTACCCCGGCGCAGCCCGAACTTTACTCTATGACCCAACGCTACCGTCTGTGCTTTGCCCTCGTGGCCCTGCTCGTAGTGGTGTGGGGAAATAGCAGCCGCGCCTGGGCGCAGCAGCCGGCCGGGGCGGTGCCCGCTAGCCCGGCCGCCCGGCCCACCGCCGAGCCCGGCCCGCCCAGCACGCGGCGCTGCCGCTACCTGCGCCTGGCGCCGGGCCGCGACACAACGACCTTCGCGCTCAGCGATACGCTCACCATTGTGCCGGCTTCCGTCACTGCCAATGGCCTAGCGGTGCGCTACGACCCTGGCCGTGACCGCTACCAGCTGGTGCGGCCCGCCCCGCGCGACAGCAGCGGCGCGGCCCGGCCCGACTCGGTGCTGCTCTGCTACCGCGTGCTGCCCATGTCGCTGGGGCTAGCCCGCTATCGCCGCCCGCGCCGCCTCATGGACAGCCTCGACTTCCGGGACCGGCCCATGCTGCGGCTGGAAGACTTTTCGCAGAAAGAACAGATTCTCAACACGCCCGGCATCAGCAAAACGGGTAACCTGAGCCGCGGCATTTCCTTCGGCAATACGCAGAACGTGTTCGTGAACTCGGCGCTGAACTTGCAGCTGGAGGGGCAGCTGACGGAGAAAATTCGCCTCACGGCGGCCATTTCGGACCAGAACGTGCCGTTTCAGCCCGAGGGTAATACCCAGACGCTTCAGCAGTTCGACAAAATCTACATCACCCTCACCGGCCCGCAGTGGAACCTGACGGCCGGCGACGTGGTGCTGCGCAACAAGCCCGATTACTTTTTGCGCTACTACAAAAACATCCAGGGCGCGGCCGTGGAGGCTAACCTAGGCGCGCCCGGCCCGCAGCCGCTGCAAGCCGGCACTACCAATAACAGCGTCAGCAACGCGCCGCCCTCGTCGTTCACGACCTACACCAACGGCGTAACCAACAACAGCGCCGCGCCGCCCGGCTCGGCCACGGCGCCGCTAGCCCCGCCCACCACGGCCGTGCCGCCCGGCCAGCCGCTGCCCGGCGCGCCGCCGGTGCCGAGCGGCGCGGGTACGGTCACTATTTTCGATAAGCTGGGGCAGATTCGCTCGTCCACGCTGGTAGCGGGCGGCGTGGCCAAGGGTAAGTTTGCCAGCATCGACCTGGCGCCGCTCGACAACGTGCAGGGCCCGTACCGCCTCACCGGGCCTAATGGCGAGCAGTTCATCATCGTGCTAGCCGGCTCAGAGCGCGTGTATCTCGATGGCCGCCTGCAAACGCGGGGCTTTGATTATGATTACGTTATCGATTACAACCTGGCCGAAGTTACGTTTTCGCCCCGCCACCTCATCACCAGCAACTCGCGCCTGAAGGTCGATTTTGAGTACTCTGACCTCAACTACGCCCGCTCGCTCTACACGCTCAGCCACTACCAGCAGGTGGGCAAGCTGAATCTGCGCGGCAACTTCTACCAGGAGTCGGACAACCCCGACAATGCGGCCAATCTCTCGCTGTCGTTTCAGGACCAGCAACTGCTGCGCGCGGCTGGCAACGTGTCGCTCGTGCAGGCGCCGGGCGCCGATTCGGCCGCTTTCAACCGCACATTGGTGCAGTACCACCGCATCGGCCGCACCGACCCCGGCACCGGGCAGCGCACGTACGCGTTTGAATACGCAACCGACTCGCTCAGTGGCGTGTACACCGTGCGCTTTACCGATGTGGGCGGGGGGCAGGGCGATTATATTCTGAGCACCAACCTGGCCGCCGTGAACGCCAACGGCCGCGTGTACGAGTACGTGGGCACCAACCTGGGCCGCTACCGGGCGGTGCGCATCCTGCCCACGCCGCTGCTCAAGCAGATGGCCACGGCCGGCGCCACCTACCAGCTCGACCCCACCGCCGCCGTGTTTGTGGATGTGGCTAGCTCGCAGTTGCAGCGCAACCGCTTTGCGGTGGGCACCGAGGACAAGGGCCAGGCCATGCGGCTAGGGTACACCGTGCAAGACCGGGCGCTGCCGGCCTGGGCGCCCGCCGCCCTGCGCCAGTACCGCCTGCGCTCGGCGCTCGACTATGAGTACACGGCGCCCAAATTCTCGCCCATCGACCGCTACCGCGACATCGAATTTGACCGCAACTGGAGCGCCACCAGCACCGCCAACGCCACGGCGGCCACTCCGCGCGAGGACAATATTTTCAACTTCGCCCTCGGCCTCACCCGCGATGCCAACCACGCCATCAACTACCGCGTGAGCCGCCGCTACCGGCCCGGCGAGGTGAGCGGCGTGCAGCAGTGGCTGGATGTGGCCCAGCAGGTGGGCCGCCTGGAGGTGCGCGGCTCGCTGTTTTTGCTCAATTCGCAGGCCGGGCGGTTTCAGTCGAGCTGGGCTAGGGGCGAGGCCAGCGTGCGCTACGGCGGTGGGCGACTCATTCCGGGCTATACCTATCGCTTTGATAAAAACAAGGTTATCTCGCCGCGGGGCGATACCATTCGCTCGGCCAACTACTTCGACGAGCACACGCTGTTCCTGCAAAGTCCCGACACTGGCCGCACCCGCTACAGCCTGAGCTACGCCCTGCGCCGCGACCGCACGCCCACCGCCGACCAGAACAACCTCGACCTGCACAACCAGTCGCAGACCGTGCAGGGCAGCCTCGTCACGCGCCTCAGCCGCACCCAGGATTTGCGCATCATCGCCACCTACCGCGATGTCAACCTGGTGAGCCGCCCCGATAGCGCCCGCCAACGCAACCTGCTCGGCAAAATCGACCACAACGTCGGGCTGCTCCAAAACCAGATTCGCTCCGAGCTGAGCTACAGCGTGCAAACCGGCCGCGAGCTGCGGCGCGATTTTTCCTTCCTGGCCGTGCCCGCCGGCCAGGGCACGCACTACTACGCCGGCGACCTCAACGGCAACGGCGTGCAGGACAAAGACGAGTTTCTGGAAGCCCAAACCCCCGATGCGCAGTACCGCACCTTCATCAAGGTGTACCTGCCCACCGCCGACTACCTCACCGCCTACCAGAACCGCCTCAGCTACCGCCTCACCGTGAACGCGCCGCGCGGCTGGCGCGAGGCCGGCGCTTGGCGCGCCGCCGTAGCCCGCTTCAGCAGCGTGAGCAGCGTGACGGTGGACCGGCGCACCACCAGCGACGATTTGCTGGCCCGCCTCAGCCCGTTCAGCTTCGCCAAGGGCGACGACAAGCTATTGGCCTTTAATCAATTGCTGCGCAATACGCTGTACTTCAATCGCGCCAATCCCATCTTCGGCGCCGAGCTCACGGTGCAGCAAACCCAGCAGAAAACCCTGCTTACCCAGGGCTTCGATTTGCGCAACCTGAGCACCCAGAGCCTGCTGCTGCGCCGCACGCTGGCGCAGTCGTTTACGGGCCGCCTCACCGTGGCGCGCGACATTCGGGAAGCCCAAACGACCTACTCCGAGGCCCGCAATTTCCGGCTGCTCATCTATACCGCGCAGCCCGAAATCAGCTACCAGCCCAGCCCGGCGCTGCGCCTCACCGGCTCGCTGCTGCACACCAGCAAGCAGAACCAGCTCAGCACCGAGGCCAGCGGCAGCTTCGACGACCTGGGCTTCGAAACCCGCGTGAGTCAGGTCAGCAAGCGCACGCTCACGGCCGCCACGCACGTTACGCGGGTGGCGTTTGAGGGCGATATCTCGTCAGTAGTCGGCCTCGAAATCCTGCAAGCCCTACGCCCCGGCACCAACTACACCTGGAACCTGAACCTGGAGCAGCGGCTAGCCAACGGTCTGAATATCAACGTAGCCTACGATGGGCGCAAGGCCAGCGGGCTAGGGGTGGTGCACACCGGCCGGATGCAGGTGGCGGTGCTGTTTTAGGGTTTTTTGACGCGCACGAGCTGGTAGCGCAGGCGCCCGCGCCGGAAGATTTGCGTGGTATCAGTTGCGCCGGCCGGTACGCCCACGATGGACCTGATGGTGTACAGTTTCAGCGTATCACGGCCGAACGAGGCAGCCAGCTCCTGCCGGGCCTTTGTGTACACATTGAAAATAACTTCATTGCCTGGATTTGGTCCCGTGAAATCAGTCTGAATAATGTATTTCTTAAAAGGCAGTCCTTTAACTAACCCGTTTGTAAAGAACTGAGATTTAACAGGTTGGTTGATAGAGTCTTTGCCAATATAGCTGCCTGTTATCAATAAGCCATTAACGCCCCGCTCTACGGCTGCTTCTAGGCCTATATCCTCACCCGGTATACCGGTGCGCCGATAGGCATTTTTACTGATTACCTGGTGGGTTTTCGTGCGCCGCGTGATGTAGAAAAGTACCGTGTCAGTTGGCGTGAGCTGGTAAGAAAGCTCTTCAGTTGTGCCAGCTTCACCACCGTATCGTGGCTTGGTTTTAAATGAATTAGCTTCGGTGCCGGGCTGTAGTAAAAGTAGCATATCGCCGCCCTCGTGCAGGCCATACGAAGCCCCGATTGATACGCTGTCTTGCTGCGTAGCAAACGGGCTGATTGCTAAGGAAGACGGTGCCAATGAAGCATGGTCAAACGCCGCCTCGGGCGAGCGGGTACGCGCTACCTCATCCAAGTACTCCGTGCTTACCCAATACCCGCTCATTATCGGGCTAAGTCGCTGGGCTAGTGTGGGCGCTGCCGCTACTGGGCTGGCCGCAGGAGCCGCGGTGGTGGGTGGCAGGGGCTGAGTAGTTTCGGTTGGCTGCTGCTGGCAGGCCGGGAGCAGGGAAAGTAGCAGAAGGTACGGCGTAAGGTTTCTCATGAGGAGGCGAAGCGAGGGCAACGGTGGTGGCGCAAGATGGCGCCTGGCCAGGTAAGTATGCCTCGCAAAGTGCCACCACTTGCGCCAAGCCAGCCCCGGCAGTAACTTGGAAATTCTTTGCCACTCGGGGGCAAGGCTTCCACGTATGATTACCTTCTTCCTCAACGACCAGCCGGTGCATACCACCGAGCCGGCCGCCAGCGCGCTGCTCGACTTTGTGCGCTACCACGAGCACCTGATGGGCACCAAAATCGGCTGCCGCGAGGGCGACTGCGGCGCCTGCACTGTGCTGGTGGGCGAGCTGGTCGAAGGTGGCCAACGCATTGCTTACCAAAGCATGACGAGCTGCCTCACGCCGCTCGGCAATGTACACGGCAAGCATGTGGTCACGGTTGAGGGCATCAACCAGGCTAGCGGGCAGCTCACGCCGGTGCAGCAGGCCATTGTGGACCACAACGGCGCGCAGTGCGGCTTCTGCACGGTGGGCTTCGTGATGTCGCTCACCGGCCACAGCCTTGGGGAGAAACCCGCTACCGAGCAAAGCACCCGTGCCGCCATCGACGGCAATATCTGCCGCTGCACGGGCTACAAATCGTTGGAGCGCGCCGCCGCCAGCCTCACCGTAGAGCTAGCCGAGCGCCCCGGCACTGATAGCGTGAAGTGGCTGAGCGAAAAGCAATTTGTGCCCGCTTACTTCGAGGAAATGCCGGCCCGGCTGGCTAGCCTCCGCGCTGATACCCTAGCCACCGAGGCCGCTCTGCTGGCCCCAGTCAACGGCCAAGATGCCAACGCTAGCCCCGTTTCGACCTCACCCAACGGCCACTTCCAGAGCCAGAACGGCCACGATAGCAACCCTTTTCCTCATGCCAGCCACCCGCTGCTGAGCGGCGGCACCGACCTGCTGGTGCAGCGCCTCGACGAGCTGCGCCAGCAGCCCGTGCGCCTGCTCTTCGACCACAGCCCGCGCGGCGTGCGCCAGGATGGTAGCCGCGTGGTGCTGGGTGCCACCACTACCGCTAGCCAACTGCTGGAGTCGGCGGTGATGCGCGGGCTGCTGCCGCGCCTGCCTGAGTACCTCAAGCTGGTGTCGAGCACGCCCATTCGCAACATGGGCACGGTGGCGGGCAACTTCGTAAATGCCTCGCCTATTGGCGATTTAACGATATTGTTTCTGGCTTTGGGCGCTGATATTACCCTAGCCGACGCAGCCGGGGCTAGCCGTGCGCTGCCGCTGGCTGAGCTGTACCTGGGCTATAAAAAGCTGGCGAAAGCCACCGATGAGCAGGTGACCGAAATCAGCTTCCCGGCACCGCAGCAAGCTGATTTTTTCAACTTCGAGAAAGTCTCCAAGCGCACCCACCTCGATATTGCCAGCGTGAACACCGCCGCTTGGCTGCGCGTCGAAAACGGCGTAATCGCCGCCGCCCGGCTCTCGGCCGGTGGGGTGGGCCCGGTGCCGCTGCTGCTAGCCCGCACCGGCGAGTACCTGGTGGGGCGGGTGCTAAGTGCCGAAACGGTTGTCGGCGCCAACGAAGTGATGCAATCGGAAATCAGTCCGATTGGCGACGTGCGCGGCATGGCGGCCTACAAGCGCCTGCTGCTGCGGCAGTTGCTGTTTGCGCATTTCCTGCGCTTCGCACCAGAGATGGAAGTGAGTGAACTGATTGGGTAAAGTTAAAAAATAACGTTGTCATGCTGAACGAAGTGAAGCATCTTGCCAGGTTCGTTGGCTTACTACACTAACGACTGCGCCCAAAATGCTTCACTCCGTTCAGCATGACGGACAATTGAAGCACAAACAAACGCCCGCCATGAACCACCTCGACCCCCAGCGCCACGTGCGCGGCGAATCGCAGTACCTCGACGATGTGCCCGTGCAGCAGGGCACGCTCTACGCGGCCGTGTACGAGTCGCCGCTCGCCCACGGTATTCTCAAAAGCCTGAATTTGAGTGCGGCGCAAAAGGTACCCGGCGTAGTGCGGATTCTCACGGCAGCTGATATTCCCGGTCGTAACCAGATTGGGGGCATCGTGCCCGACGAGCCGTTGCTGGCCGAAGGGCACGTGCACTTTCGGGGGCAGCCGGTGGCGCTGGTGCTGGCCCGCACCGAGGCGCAGGCGCACGCTGCACTCAAGCTCATCACGGCCGATATCGAGCCGCTGCCCATCATTACCGACCCCCGCCAGGCCGCCGCGCAGGGCGAGCTAATTGTGCCGCCGCGCACCTTCCGCATCGGCGATTCGGGCGGTGCGTTTGCGCAGTGCGCGCACGTGTTTGCCGGCGTGGCCGAGAGCGGCGGGCAGGAGCACTTGTACATCGAAACGCAGGCGGCCTACGCCTTCCCGACCGAGCTGGGTGGCGTGAAAATTATCTCCTCGACCCAGGGGCCGACGGCTGTGCAGCGGCACTGCGCCGTGGTGCTGGGCATTGGTATGCACCAGATTGAGGTGGATGTGACGCGCCTCGGCGGCGGCTTTGGCGGCAAAGAAGACCAGGCCACGCCCTGGGGCTGCCTGGCCGCGCTAGGGGCCTTCGTGGTCAAGAGGCCCGTGAAGCTGGTGCTCGACCGCATGGCCGATATGCGGATGACCGGCAAGCGCCACCCGTACTCGTCGGACTTCAAAATCGGGCTAAGCGCGGACCTTAAAATCCTGGCTTACGAGGTGACCTATTATCAGAATGCCGGCGCCTCGGCCGACCTCTCGCCGGCCGTGCTCGAGCGTACGCTTTTCCACACCACCAACGCCTATTGCATCCCCAACGTGACGGCCACGGCCAACTCGTGCCGTACCAACCTGCCGCCCAACACGGCCTTCCGGGGCTTCGGTGGGCCGCAGGGCATGTTCGTTATCGAGTCGGCCATTACCAAGGCGGCCGAGGCGCTGGGCGTGCTGCCGAGCGAGATTCAGCGGCGGAATCTGCTGCGCGAGGGCGACCTGTTTCCGTACCGGCAGCCGGCCGAGCTGTGTCACGCCGAGCAGGCCTGGGACACCGCCGCCGAATTGTTTGACCTGGCCGGCGAGCGGGCGGCCATTGCTGAGTTCAATCGAAGCAATCAGCTCTTTAAGAAGGGACTAGCCCTGATGCCCATCTGCTTCGGCATCTCGTTTACCAAGACGTTTATGAACCAGACGCGGGCCTTGGTGCACATCTATACCGATGGTTCGGTGGGTATCAGCACCGGTGCGGTGGAGATGGGGCAGGGCGTGAATACTAAAATTGCGCAGGTGGCGGCTCGCACGCTGGGCATTTCTATTTCGCGCATCAAAATTGAAACCACCAACACCACCCGCGTCGCCAATACCTCGCCCAGCGCCGCCAGCGCCACCGCCGACCTCAATGGCAAGGCTACCGAGCTGGCCTGCCTGGCCCTCCGCGAGCGCTTGCTGCGCCACGCCAGCACCGAGTTTGCGGTGGACTACGAAGGAGTTCAAATCGAAAATGAGCAGGTGCTGGCCGCCGGTATTCCGACCGAAACCACCTGGGAGAAGCTGGTGACCAGCGCCTTTGTGCGGCGCGTGGCCCTCACCGAAAATGCCCACTACGCCACGCTCGGCGTGCATTTTGATGCCAGCACCGAAAGTGGCCACCCCTTCGCCTACCACGTGTATGGCACGGCCCTCACCACCGCCACCGTCGATTGCCTGCGCGGTACTTACACTATCGATAGCGTGCGCATTGCCCACGACTTCGGCCAGAGCTTCAGCCCCGCCATCGACCGCGGCCAGATTGAGGGCGGCGCGGTGCAGGGCATCGGCTGGATGACCCTGGAAGAAGTGAGCTACAACGACGAAGGCCGCCTGCTCAGCAACTCGCTGAACAGCTACAAAATACCCGACCTCTACTCGGTGCCCGCCGTGCTCGATGTGCACTTCCTCGACACGCCTGGCCACCCCAACGCCATTCTGCGCTCGAAAGCCGTGGGCGAGCCGCCGCTCATGTACGGTATCGGCGCCTACTTCGCGTTGCGCGCGGCGGTGCGCGCCTTCCGGCCCGGCGTGGCCCTGCCGCTGGTGGCGCCCATGACGCCCGAGCGCGTGCTCGGCGGGCTGTACCCGGAGTTGGTGGCGCAGGCTAGCCATGCACTTGCCTAGGCTAGCCTGCGCAGCAGGTCGGTAACGTTCTGCGCGCTTCTATCCCGCACAAAAAAAGAGTCTCCTCAGCGAAGAGAGACTCTTTTTTGTGGGTAGTAAACGCCTGTTATGAAGATGTTTAGCTTACTTTAGCAGGTCTACCTGCGCCCGCACTACTTCGCGGGCGATGGCGAGGTTCGTGTCGCGCGGATTCACTACGAGGTAGATGAATTTTTTGCCCTCATTCACCAGCTTGAGCAGGTGCAGCTGGTTGGTGAGCGTGATGAGGATGTCGTCGATGGCCTCGCCTTGCAGCTTTAAGCTGTTGATAGCCTTTTGCTTCTGCTTTACAACTTCGGTGTTATAGGCCGCGGCGGTATCGGGGTTGATGGCCGAGTTGGTGTGCGAAGCCAGGCTCATGCCCGAGCTGATATCGACTACTGCCACGGCCAGCAAACCGGGCAAATCGTTTAGAATATTCTGGACAGCTTGTCCGGCAACAGTGTTAGGGGAATAAGCCATTAGGCAACCAAAAAATAAGGGAAAGGGAGATAAAAGGAGGTAATTAGTTCGGGAGATGCGTAGGGTGGCAGGTGCCGGGGCATACTTGGGCTAGCTTGTCGCGGGGGCTCAGGGTAGTGGAAGCCGGGTGAGGTAGCATGAAAGCAAGGAATTTTATAACTGGAAAAAGCGCAACATTATCCGTTGGGCGATTGCTGAGGCAAAAGTATTTGGGCCTGGCAGCGGCTACTATGACGGCGGTTATCCAAATCTGTGAGAAGTATCATTAGCCGGCTTGATGGTTGTTATAGGGGTGAGATTTGTGGAATGCCGGGCTGACAACGTGGTGGAGAAATTTCATGAATCATAGCGTTGGTTATTGCGTAAGCGATTGAAAATAAGTGTGATAATAAGATTTGTTGCGTACCCGTAGTTGGATTGTGCCTGGGAGATAAGAACTAGCTGCGCGCTGGCGTGCAGCTGCGCACTTAGCCAGCAGGGGCGGGCCGATTGCTCAAAAAGATTATCAATCCCTGTGAAAACAATCTTATTAATTGAAGACGAGGCGGCGGCTCGCGAAAGCACCGCCGAGCTGCTGACGCTAGCCGGCTACGCCGTGGCAACGGCCGCCAATGGCAAAATCGGGGTAGAAATGGCGCGGGCCACGCCGCCCAGCCTGGTGCTCTGCGGCATTGGCCTGCCCGTGCTCGATGGCTACGGGGTGCTCTACAGTTTCCGGCAAAGCCCCCAGCTGGCGCGGCTGCCGTTTATCTTTCTCACGGGCCGGGCCGGGCGGGCCGACGTGCGCCGCGGCATGGAGCTGGGCGCCGACGACTACCTCACCAAGCCTTTCGAAAGCAGCGAGCTGCTGAGCGCCATTGCCGGGCGCTTCACCCGCTTTCAGCACTTACACCCCGATGAGGAAGCCCCCACCAACCCTGGCCCGGCAGAATTTGTGGCTTCGCAGCGCAGCAACCTGCTTTCCCTCATTGCCGACCGCAAGCCCCACCCCGTGCCGCGCCGCCAGCTGGTGTATACCGAGGGCGACGAGCCTACCCGGCTCTATTTTGTGCAGGCGGGCCGGGTAAAAATCGTCAAAACCACGACGTCGGGCAAGGAGCTGATAACGGGCATTTACCAAACCGGCGAATTCTTCGGCTACAAGGCCCTGCTCGAAGGCACTGTGTACCACGACTCGGCCGTGGCGGTAGAAGAGTCCACGCTGTTTTACATCCCGGCCGATGACTTTGCGCAGCTTTTGCGCAACCCCGAGGTGAGCCAGCAGCTGGTGCGCCTGCTGGCGGGCCGCAAGCGCGAGCGCGAAGAGCAGCTGCTCGATATGGCCTACAACTCGCTGCGCCGCCGCGTGGCCAGCGCCCTGCTGGGCCTCCACGGGCACGGCAGCCCGGGCGAGACGGACCCGCTCATCCAGCTCTCGCGCGATGACCTGGCGGCCGTGGTCGGCATCGCGCCCGAGTCGCTCAGCCGCACGCTCAGCGAGTTTCGGCACGATGGCCTGCTGGAAATTACTTCGCGGGGAATCAAGCTGTTACAGCCCGAAAAGCTGCGCCGCACGGATTGGTAATAACAAGTCGGCGGCCCTCCTAGCCAGTAGAAGGGCCGCCGAACAGGGCTTCAAAGCACACGCGGCTAGCCTACGCCTTGCGCCGCCGCCCGGCCAGGATGCGGTAAAATGACCGGGTTTCGATTTCCTCAATCGTGAGGCCGGTGGGCACGATGTCTTCTTCTGAGATAGCGCCGCAGTTCAAGGCTTTGAGGAAGAAATTGAGCAGGCCCTGGCCGGTGGCGGCATCGTCAAAAATATCGCCGGTGAGGGTCGAGATGGCGGCGCGGTCCACGAAGGTTTTGAGGCGGTGTACGGCACCCTCGTAGGAGCTGAGAAAGAAATTGTAGGTGGCCGCGTAGCGCATGGGCAGCTGCGCGGGGTTCAGGTCCCAGCCCTGGTAGAGGCCGCCGATGAGCGAGTGCATGGTGTGGTGGTAGGCCTGGCGCCAGCCGCTGTGCACGGCCTCCTGGTTTTCGCGCAGCTGCGCAAAGCTCAGGTGCTCACCGCGGTGCGGGCCGATGGGCATCACGTTGGTAGCGCCATCGCTGAGGAAGATGCCGGTGCCGCCGAGCGCCACCTTGGTCATGTGGTGGGCAAAGTCGCAGACGGGGTGCGCCATGGTCTGGTACTTAGCCGTGATGCCGGCCGAGGCCGTGTAGTCGTAGGTGCCAAAGTGCGCCGCAATGCAGCGCCCCTCGCTGGCCCGGATGATGCGCATCAAGGGGTTGCGGCCCTCGTCGTCCATCACAATCTGGGTGGCTTCCACCATCGTTTCCATCTTCAGGGTGCCGGGCGTCAGGTGGTTAGCTTTTTCGAGCAACTCCAGCAGGCGCACCATCGTGGTCATTTGCTCGGGGATAGTGACTTTGGGCAGCATCACCACGAAGTTGGGGGGCAGCTGGCCGCCGGTGGCTTCGAGCAGGGTGCTCAAAAAGATGTCGAGGGTCCGCACGCCGCGCACCTTGAGGTCCTCAGTGAAGGGCTTGATGCGGATGCCGATGAAGGGCGAGAGCGTGCCCTGGGCCATGCCCTTGGCTACCTCGTGGGCGGCCTGCACGGCGGTGGCGTCCTCCTCGGCATCGGGGCGGTTGCCGAAGCCGTCCTCAAAATCGACGCGGAAATCTTCGACGGCCTCGGTTTTGAGCTTCTGCACAATCTTGTTGTACACGGTGTAGGCTAGCCAGGCGGGCTCCTGGCGGCGCTCGGCGGCAGGTAGCTTGTCGAGGCGGGCGGTGAGGTCGTGGATGTCTTTTTCGAGCGTGGGCAGGTGCTCATGGCCGGCTAGCCCCAGTACGCGAGCCAACTCCACGAAGTTTGGGGCGTAGGTCTGGAGGTTGCGCAGGGCAATTTCGCCCATTCGCACGCACGTATCGGCCTTGAAGAGGTTGGCGCCGCCGTACACGGTGTGCACGGGCTGGCGGTCGGGCCGGTCGCCGGGGTAGGTATGCTGAAACTTAAGATTGGCTACGCCGAGCTGGTCGAGCAAGGCAGTTTTATCGGTGTCCTGGAGGCTGAGTTTCATGAGAGAGAGAAGGTAAAACAGAGTGGTACTCCGTTGCCGGGGCGGGCGGAAGAAGCGGGCGGTGCAGACGCGGAAACGGGGTGCCACTCCGTTTTACAGCAACCTCACGAGCCGCGGTAGGTGCTGTAGCCGAAGGGATTGAGCAGCAGCGGCACGTGGTAGTGCGCGTCGTCGGTGACGACGAAGCAAATATCCACGAAAGGGTAAAAACCGGTCGTGTGCTGCTGCTCAAAGTATTGCTGGGTGTAAAACCGCAGCTGGTAGGCGCCGTGGGCTAGCCGCTCCTCGGGTAGCAGTAGGTCGAGGAGGCGGCCGTCGGCATTGGTGAGGCCGCGGGCGATTTCGCGCCAGCCGGCGTCGTGCGCCCAATCGTGCAGCACAATGGTAACGCCCGCCGCGGGGCGGCCCAGCGTGGTATCGAGGATGTGAGTGGTTATCTGGCTCATGCGAGTAATTTTTGGAGGCGCAGGCGCGTGATTTTGGCCTGTTCACTCATGGCAATTGTTATTTCCTGGCTAGCCTCATTGAGCAGCCGCGCTTGCAGCAAAGCCAGCATTTCGGCGGCCGACTTGCCGGTGGCGCACACGATAAAGATGTAGCCAAACCGCTGCGCATAGGCCGCATTGCCGGCCGCCAGGGCCGCCAGCGTGTCGTCCGAAGCCTGCCGCACGGCGCCCTGCTCGCCGGCCGCCCACGCGGCGGTGCTGGCAAATTTCTCGCGCAGCGCGCGCACATCCCCAATTTTTGGGTGGTGCTTGAAGGCTTCGCGCCAGTCGGCTTCGCCTAGGTTGTGCCACACGCGGTCGGCCGCTTCGTAAAGCGCGGCGGTTGAGCTGAAGGGAAACTGCCCGTTCAGCGTGGCTACCCAGGCCGTGGCGCCGCAGCAAGTGGTCAGGGCCTGAGCGCGGGCGTTGGGGGCGAGAGCGTTGAGGTCAGCGAGGGTCATCTATTCCATTGTAAAACTTCAGTAACTCTTCCTTCGCTTGCTCCAGTTTTTTTATAAAATCATCTAAGTTGACATTAATAGACTCGTGGCCAGGATTAATGCGGGGGTCAGCTGAAAAGCAGACCGTAAACTCTCCCTTTTCAGTGTCAACATTGCAGATAGAAAAGTTATCGTAGTACACCTCTGCGTGCAGGTACTTGGTATCTGGGTCGCTTGTCAAAAAGAAGTGAAGGCCTTTAGGTGCCGAGTATTCCATAAGGCTCAACGGGTTATATTACCGTCGGAAAGCGGTTGACGTTCTTATAGTAGATATACACCGAGGGCTCCTTGCCAATGGAAGCGGCCCACTGCTGGCAAAACGGCGCCATCCAGATGGAATCACCCTTCTTGACTGGATACCACTGCTGGTCAAGCATGTAAATAGCCTGGCCCTGCAAGTAGAGCAGGCCGTGCTCCATGATGTGCGTTTCCACCATCGGCAGCTGGCCGCCGGGCTGGTAGGTGAAAATATTGACAGCCATGTCGAAGCCCAGCTCATTGGGCAGCAGCTCCTGGATGCGCAGCGCGTCGTCGTTCAGGTAAATGGGCGCCTTGCTGTCGTCCTTCTCGCCCCAGCACACGCCGGGTGTGGCGTGGCCCGCCAGCGGCTCGTACACCTTGTGGAAGGTGAGCACCTGCGCGCCGGCCGTAGGGTTTTTGAAGGTATAGCTTTGGCCAATAGGTACGTACACGAACTTGCCGGCGGTCAAAATCCGGCTATCGTCGCCGATGGTGGCCTGCACCTGGCCCTGCACCACGTAGAAAAAAATCTGGCTAGCCTCGGTGGCGCCCGTCAGCTGGCCAGCGTCGGTGAGGGTCACGAGCGTTTGGCAGAGGCGGGCGCCCATCTGCTCGTTGAGGATGACGTTGGTGGTGCAGCCCGTCCAGCCGGGCACGTTGCTGTTGATGTAGCCATCGGGCGCGATGATGGCGTGGTTGCGCTTGACGACGGAGCGGGTGAGGGAGCCGAGTTCCACAAGAAAATAATTGAAGGTTAAAGAGAAAAGGAAGGTGTCATGCTGAGCGAAGCCAACGCATCTTGGCAGGGCTCGTTGGAATTATTACCTCAACGAAGCGGTAGAGATGCTTCGACTTCGCTGCGCTGCGCTCAGCATGACGCTTTTATTACTTCGACCAAAAACCGCTCGGCCACTTCCAGCGCGGCGGCCACGTCGGCCGCTTCCACATTTTCCAAGGGATTGTGGCTGATGCCTTTGTAGCAGCGGATGAAGGCCATGGTGGCCGGCGCCACGGCCGAGGCGGGCACCGCGTCGTGGCCGGCGCCACTCACCAGGCCATCGACCTCGTAGCCGCTGGCCGCGATGGCTTGGCCCAGCAGGCGGTTCAGCTCGCGGTCGCAGGCAACGGGCGCGGTGTACTGCACCAGTTGCCAGTCGAGGCCCAGCCCGCGCCGGGCCGCAATGGCTTCGGCCTGGGCCTGCAAGTCGGCGTAGGCGGTGGCGAGCTGGCCGGCGTCGGGGCTGCGCAGGTCGAGGCTGTGGACAGCCTGACCGGGAATAACGTTGCTGGCCGAATACGGAATGCGCAGCTGGCCCACCGTGGCCACCAGCCCGCGTCCGTGGGCCAGCGCAAAGACCTCGGCAGCCAGCACAAACTCGGCGGCGGCGGCCAGCGCATCCTGGCGCATGGGCATGGGCACGGTGCCCGCGTGGCCGGCCATGCCCGTCCAGGTCAGCTCCACGCGCTGCTGCCCGGCAATGGCCATGACCAGGGCAATGGGTACCTTGTTTTCCCACAGCACCGGCCCCTGTTCGATGTGCAGCTCGAAGTAGCCCAGCCACTCCTCGGCGGGCAGTGCGTCGGTGGCGAGGCTAGCGGCGTTGCCGCCCATGTCGGCAATGGCCTGGGCCAGCGTGATGCCGTCGGCATCCGTGCGTTGCAACAGTGCCGGCTCGAAGGCGCCGGTCACGACTTTGCTGCCCAGGTAGGTGGTGTGAAAGCGCACGCCTTCCTCATCGCTGAAGGCCATCAGCTCCAGGTTGAATGGCAGCTCAAGGCCTTGCTGAATAAGGCTTTCCACTAAATTTAGCCCCATCAGCACGCCCAGCGGGCCGTCGTATTTGCCGGCATTCACCACGGTGTCGATGTGCGAGGCCAGCACGAAGGTCTTGGCGCCCGGCCGGGGGCAAGCCAGCCGCCCGCGCAGGTTGCCGATGCCATCGAGCCGGGTTTCGAGGCCAGCGGCCTCAAACCAGCCTTGCACCAGGTTGCGCCCGCGCACAAAGGCCGGCGTGCCAAACCGTCGCGTCACGGTCGCGCCCGTCGCGTCTTCGCTGATGGTGGCCAGCTCGTCGATGCGGCTGAGAATGTGGGCGGTGCGGGTTGCGTAATCAGTCATGATGCAAATAGGTGCGCAGTGGTAAAGCGCTGAGGTACGCTGATTGCTACCGTTTTAGTAGTTGCCCCCGGTTGAGGTGCAGAAAATCGGGGTGGCGAAAAACCTCCTCGCCCGCCAGAAAAGTGTGCGTGACCACGCCCGCCAGCTCGCGGCCCAGGTAGGGCGACACCTTGTGGCGGTGGTGCAGCAGCGCCTCCGTCATGGTGAAGGTGGCGTCGGGGGCCAGCACCAGCAGGTCGGCGTCGTAGCCTTTGGTAAGCTGGCCTTTGCGGTGGCTTTGGCCGATGAGGCGGGCGGGACTTTGGCTGAGCCAGCGGGCCAGGTCGGAGAGGGTGGCGCCGCGCCGGCGGGCGGCCGTCCAGAGCACGGGCAGGGCTAGCTGGAGCGAGGCGATGCCGCCCCAGGCGGTGGCAAAGTCGCCGCTGGCCAGCTGCTTGAGGTCGGGCGGGGCGGGCGAGTGGTCGGTGGCCACAAAGTCGATGAGGCCGCTTTGCAGGGCTAGCCACAGCTGCTCGTTGTTGGCCCGCTCCCGAATGGGCGGCGCGCACTTGAACTGCGTTTGGCCATCGGCGATGTCCTCGGCGTTGAAAAAGAGGTAGTGCTGGCCGGTTTCTACGGTGAGGGGCAGGCCTTGGGCTTTGGCTTCGGCAATGGCGGCCAGCGAGTTGGCCGACGAGAGGTGCACGATGTGGACCGGGCAGCGGTACTCGGCGCAGAGCGCAATCATCAGCTTGATGGCCTCATCTTCCCAGCTTTTGGGGCGCGAGGCCAGGTAGCTTTGGTACGAGCGGGTGTCGCCCTTTTTCCACTCGTCGTTGTCTTCGGATAGCTCGCAGTGCACCAGCAGCGGCCGGCCGTGGCTAGCCAGGATGGGCATGACGCGGCGCAAATCAGCCTCCGTGGCATTCGGAAAATCGTCAATGCCCGAGTGCGTCAGAAATGCCTTGAAGCCCAGCACGCCGGCCGCGATGAGCGGCTCGATTTCGGCCGCGTTGCCGGGCACAATGCCCCCCCAAAAGCCCACGTTGGTGTGCAGCTGGCCCTGGGTGGCGGCCTGCTTTATCCGTAAATTCTCCACGGAAGTTGTGACGGGCGCCGAGTTCAACGGCATGTCTACCAGCGTGGTGAGGCCGCCGGCCAGCGCGGCGCGGGTGCCCGTGTCGAAGCCCTCCCAGTAGGTGCGGCCGGGCTCGTTGAGGTGCACGTGCGGGTCGATGACGCCGGGCAGGATGGCTGCGTGGCCGAAATCCTGCACCGCGCCAACCACGGGCGCGTCGTAGGGCAGCACGTCGGCAATGCGGCCGCCTTGCAGGGCTAGCAGCGCGGGGCGCTGACCGGCGGGGGTGACAACGGCCGTGCTTTTCAAAAATAAATCGGGCATGAGTCGAGGTAGGGCGGTAGCGGCTGGCGACTATCTTGCCGCTCTTTTTTTGCCCCGCAATCTACGCGCTATGCCCATTAAACTCGGAACGAACGCCTACGGCAAGAATGCCGTGAATATGTCGCGCATCATCCGGCACGCCGGCCACCACGAGTTTCGGCAGGTGAGCGTGAGCGTGCAGCTGGCGGGCGACTTCGACACGGCCCACACGCTGGGCGACAACTCGCTCATCCTGCCCACCGACACGCAAAAAAATACCGTGTATGCCCTGGCCAAGGAGCATTTTACGGGTACCATCGAGGCCTACGGGTTGGTGCTGGCTAGGCACTTTGTGGCGCGCAACCCGCAGGTGAGCAAGGCGCGCATCGAACTTGTGGAGCATTTGTGGCAGCGCATGATGTTTGATGGTCAGGCGCATACGCACAGTTTCACCGGTGGCGGCTCCGAAAAGCGCCGCGCCGTGGTGGAGCTCACGGCCGATGGCACCGCCACCGTGTGGGCCGGCATTAAGGGGCTGCTGTTGCTCAAAACTACCGACTCGGGCTTCGTGGGCTACCCCAAAGACGAGTACACGGTGCTGCCCGAAACCACCGACCGTATCCTGGCCACCGAGTGCGAGGCCGAGTGGGAGTACACCAGCGCCGACCTCGACTTTGAGGCGCTGTACCAACAGGCCCGCGCTAACCTGCTGCGCACGTTTTCGGCGCACAAGAGCCTCTCGGTGCAGCATACGCTCTACGCCATTGGGGAGAAAATTCTGGCAGAGCTAGCCGAGGTGAAGGAAATCAGCCTCATCATGCCCAACAAGCATCACATTCCCTTCAATCTGGAGCCCTTCGGTCAGGCCAATACCAACGAGGTATTTGTGGCGACGGATGCGCCGTTTGGCTACATCACGGGCACAGTGGTGCGGGAGTAAAGGCTTGATTATGATAAATTTAGCTGATTTTGTATCGCGCCTGAAACAGGTAATAGCGTGGCATCTAGACCTGTCGCAAGAGTCGGTTTATCTCAGCGAACGTACAGGTTGGAATCATATTGACCAGTATAGGCAAATATTGCGAGGAGCTTTAATTAAACGTGATACTCAAATTTTATCCGTAAAATCTGCTTCGAATAGTTTTTTAGAATTAGGGCGCATTTTTTGCGTTGAAATAAATGACTACACAGTTAGCTGGGATGATGATTGGTTTAAGAACGAGGCTGGTTTGCCGCCAGTCGATACGTGGTTTGCTTTAGATGAATTTCCTAAAGACCACGAGGCCATTTTGTATTGCTGGATTCCTAAAGCATTTGAGAAGCAAACGGAACAAGAAGTATTGAGTGGCTATTTCTGGCGTGATAAAAGGGCAAACATGTTTTACAATTCTGTTTTGCTTGCCATGGCAGAACCGGTTAACTGAACCATTCCGCCTATGCCCGCCACTCCCCGCGACTTGCCCGCCTGGACCCTAGCCGCCGCTACCCTGCGCGCCGGCCGGCCGGCCGCGCTGCTGTGCGTGGTGCGTAGCGAGGGCAGCAGCCCCGGCCGCCAGGGCTTCAAAATGACGGTGACGGCCGAGGCCGTGGCCGGCTCCATTGGCGGGGGCATTATGGAGCACAAGTGGGTGGAACTGGCCCGTGAGCGCCTGCGCGCCGGCGACTACGCGCCGCTGCTGCGCCCCCAAATACACCGGCGCGAGGCGCCGGCCGACCGCTCGGGTATGATATGCGCCGGCGAGCAGGAGGTACTGTTGTGGCCATTGCAAGCCAGCGACTTGCCGGTAGTAGCGACTATTGAGGCAGCGTTGCAGCAACTGAGCGGCGGGGCCTGGGAAGTGAGCCTAGCCAGCGGCTTACGGCTAGCGGCGGCAGGGCCCGCAAACTTTTACGACTACCAGCCTGGGCCGGCGTGGTGCTACCGCGAGCAGCTAGGCTTTCGCGACCAATTGACCATTGTGGGCGGGGGGCACGTAAGCTTGGCGCTGTCGCAGCTGGCTAGCCACCTGGAATTTGAGATAACCGTGCTCGACGACCGCGCCGACCTGCCTACATTCGACGCCAACCACTATGCCCACCACCGCCAGCGGGTAACATACGAAACGCTGGCCGTGCCGCCCGGCCCGCGCCGCTACGTGGTGGTCATGACCGTGGGCTACCGCACCGACGCCGTGGCCCTGCGCCGGCTGCTGGGGCAAGAATACGCCTACTTGGGCGTGATGGGCAGCGCTGCCAAAGTAGCTGAGCTGCGCCGGGTGTTGGCCGAGGAAGGTTTTGCCGCCGCCGATTTGGTGCGGCTGCACGGGCCAATTGGGGTGCCCATAAATAGCCGCACGCCCGAAGAGATTGCCGTGAGCATAGCCGCCGAGCTGATTGCGGTGCGCAATGCGAGGTAGCAGGAGGCCTACTAGTTAGGGCTGCTCGGTGATAGATTCGTCAAGATTTGCCGATGCGGCAGTCCACTGGGTTTCCTGCTCGTCCATATCGTCGAGCAGGGCTTCTTCTTTCCAGATTATTTCCGAATTGAGCAGCCCAGTGCAAGCAGCCAGTTCTCCCAGGATGCTGGGCTCGGCTGGCAGCGTAGACTGGGGCGGCAGGGGCGACCCAGGTTGCACAGGTCGCCTACGTAAAGCAAGTGATTCTAGCTGGGGTGGCGCACTACGAGCCCACCAGCCGCCGCGCCGCGCCAATAATGGCCAACTCGACCTGCCCCACGGGCTTTTGGGCCGCATCGAGCTGCAGCTTGGCGGCGGCCTGGGCGGCGGGCAGCGCCGGCTGGCCCTGCTCGAGTTGGGTAAGGCGCGCGGCGAGCAGGTTAGCCACGAGGCCGAGCTGCACGCTCAGCGGCGCATACTCGGCCAGGCCGGGGCTAGCCGCGAATAGCGGGGCGAGCGCCTCGGGCGTGCGCTGCCACGCGGCTACTTGTCGGCGCAGGCTAGCCAGCTGGCGGCTGGCGGCGGGCGTCAGCTTGGGCGGCGCGGCCGGGAAGGTGGGTACCGCAATGCTGAGGCTAGCCAGCAGGCTGTCGGCGGTGGCGCCGAAGCGGCGGGCCGCGTCGGCCTCGGCCGGGGCGGCATCGACGAGGCGCGTGAGGGGCGTTTCGGTGGTGTATTTGAAGCCCTGCGAGTGACGCTTGTATTCCTTAACGGGCTCGATGAGGCCGGCCAGGGTTTGCAGGGCGGGCAGGGCGGTGGGGGCGGGGCTAGCCAGCTGGCGCAGCAGCGCGGCCGGGGCGCGGCGGTGGCGCAGGCCCAGGCCTTCCAGCTCCTCGCTCACGAAGGCTAGCCGGCGGTACATATCGGGCACATTCTGGCTCAGGTTGGCGGGGCTCCAGAGGCGCTCGGCCACGGCAGCGGCGCGGGGCCACGCCCGGCTGTCGTAGAGCACGCTATCAGCAAATTCGCTCCACATGGCGGCTTCGCCACCCAGCACGCGGCTAGCCAGCGAGTCGGGAATGCCCTGCAGCGGGTCGGCGGCGTAGTGGCTGGCGGCCGAGTAGTAGAGGTCGAGGTAATAACCGTTGGCGCGCAGGGCGGGGTGGCCCTGGCGCACGGCCTCGAGCACGCCCTTGGGGCCGCGCCAGCTTTCGACCACAATGGGCTGGGGCAGGTCGGGGCCCAGTATCTCATCCCAGCCTAGCATGGTTTTGCCTAGCTTTTGCAAGCTGGCTAGCATGCGGCGGTTGAAATAGTTCTGGAGCTGGTGCTTGTCGGGCGTAGTCGTGCCGGATTTCACAAAGCCCTTGGCCTGCATAAAGGCCACGATGCGCGGGCTGTGGCGCCACTGCCGGCCGTCGTTCTCATCGCCGCCGATGTGGAAATACTTGTCCGGAAACAGCCCGCTCATTTCCGTCAGCACCGAGTCGAGCATGGTGTAGGTGCCCTCGCGGGTGGGGTCGAGGGCGATGTTGAGCACGCCCCACTTGATGGGCAGCGTCTTGACCGAGTCGTTGGAGGCGAGCCGCGGGTAGGCCGTAACCAGCGCCCCGGCGTGGCCCGGCATGTCGAACTCGGGCACCACCCGAATGCCGCGCTGGGCAGCGTAGCGCACTATGTCGCGCACCTCGGCCTGGGTGTAGTAGCCGGTGGCGCCGCCCACGGTGTGCAGGCGCGGAAAGAGCTTGCTTTCTACGCGCCAGCCCTGGTCGTCGCAGAGGTGCCAGTGCAGCACATTCAGCTTCACGGCGGCCATGCCATCGAGGTTGCGCTTGATGACGGCCACCGGCAAAAAGTGCCTGGCGGGGTCTATCATCAGCCCGCGCCAGCCAAAGCGCGGCGCATCCTGAATATCACAAAGCTGCGCCCGCCACCCCTGCGGCGTGCGCTCGATAACCTGCCGAAACGTGGCTAACCCCCGCTGAATACCCAGGGGCGACACGGCCGTGAGGCTAGCCCCGGTGGCCGCGATGCGCAGGCGATAGCTCTCGTCGGTCGAGGTGGCCGGGCCCGTCGTTTGCCGGCGCAGGGCTAGCAGCGGCGCGGTTTTGAAGGTATAGTGGCCGGCTTGCCAGGTGGCCTGGGCGGGCACCGGCAGCAGCGGCCGCTGGGCCTGCGTGGTGAGGCCGAGCCCTAGCATTAGCACGCAAAGTTTCGCAAAGTTGCGCGCGAAGTCCAGTAAAGCCGGGCCGATAAAACTTTGCGAAACTTCGCGGTTAAACTTTGCGAAACCTCGCGCTAAATAATTCATATCAGTCCCCTGGCCTTGAATTCCAGGTATTTATTAATAGTATTGGCCGTGAGCTGCTGCGGCGGGGTGAGCAGCGCGTGGATGCCGTAGCGCTGCAATTCCAGCACAATCTGGCGCTTGTCCTGCTGAAATTTTTCGGCGATGGTTTGGTTGTATACGTCGGCTGTCGTTTCGGCCGGCGCCTCCACAAAGGTGCGCAGCTCGGTGTTTTCGAAGAAAACGACGAGCAGCAGGTGCGCCTTGCTGAGGGCGCGCAAGTAGGGCAATTGCCGTTCCAGACCCGGCAGCGTTTCAAAATTGGTGAACAAAACTAACAGGCTGCGCTGCTTGATGCGGGCGCGCACCGTGGCATAGAGCAGCTCGTAGTCAGTTTCGAGGTACTGGGTTTTCTGGCGGTACAGCACTTCGAGCAGCGTGCGCAGGTGGCCCGCCCGGCGCTCGGCGGGCACCGTGGCGCCGGGCTTGTTGGCGAAGGTGATGAGGCCGGCCTTGTCGTGCTTCAGCAGCGCAATGTTGCTGAGCACCAGGGTCGCGTTGATGGCGTAGTCGAGCAAACTCAGGCCCGCGAAGGGCATCCGCATCACGCGGCCCTTATCGATGAGGCAGTACACCTGCTGGGCGCGCTCGTCCTGAAAGTGGTTGACTACCAGCGTGTCGCTGCCGCCACCGGTGGCGCGTCGGGCGCTGGCCTTCCAGTTGATGGTACGCGGGTCGTCGCCGCTGGCGTAGGGCCTGATTTGCTCAAACTCCATGCTCTGGCCCACCCGCCGGATGCGCTTCACGCCCACCTCGGTGAGGCGGTTGTGGATAGCCAGCAGCTCGTACTGCCGCATCTGCAAAAACGACGGGTACACCGGCACCACCTGCCCTTCGCGCCCAAACCGAAACCGCCGCCGCACCAGCCGCAGCGGCGACGCCGCGTACACATTCAGGGCCCCAAACGCGTATTCGCCGCGCTTGGTAGGCCGCAGCTGGTAGGTGATAATCTGGGTTTGCCCCGGCTGAATGCGGGCCTCAAACAGCACGTCGCGCCGTTGAAACTGGTGCGGAATCTCGTCAATGACTTCCACCTGAATGCCGAAGCGGTAGCGGTTTTCCAGAAACAGCTGCACATCGTTGTCGTCGCCGTTCGAGAGCTTTTCGCCCAGCGCCCGCCGCCCAAATACCGGGCTAGCCCCGCCCGCTGGTGCGTAGAGCAGCAGCGCATCGAGCAGCGTGAGCAGCGCTGCCACCCCTAGCAGCAGTTGCAGTGGCCCCAGCAGCCAGGGCAGGAAGAAGGCTGCTACGAAGCCCGCGATGAGCGCGGTGCAGAGGTAGAAAAAGCGTTTGGTGAGGAAGAAGCTCAAGGTGGGTGCCGTTTGGGAAGTTACCGCTGAGGTGCGCAGTGGGTTACGCAGAGGTTCGCTGAGAATCGTCCAGGCCATTGACTTTGCGCACAATGCCTTCTTTTAGCCGCGGAACGTTGAAATTGATGAGCAGGCCGAGCTTGTGGCCCGACAGCTTGAGGTAGGTGAGCAGCTGCATATGGTGCACTTCCAGAAGCGTATCGACGGACTTGATTTTGACCACTACCCGGTTTTCTGCCAGCAAATCCATCCGAAAACCTGCGTCCATGCCAATGCCCTTGTAAATCATTCGGCAAGGGTATCTGCGCCTTGACCAGTAGCCCCGCCTGCCGCAGCTCAAACTGCAAAGCAGTTTCGTAAACCGACTCCAGCAGCCCAGGCCCCAGCTCAGTATGAACCTCAAAAGCCGCCTTGCGAACCAGAAAGGAAATATCGTTCTCGTGCATCATAAAAACTCAGCGAACCTCAGCGTTTTACCACTGCGAACCTCAGCGGGAACTTCCCGAACAGCCCTTACCGCGGCACATCTACCGCCTGCACAATCGCCCGCACCACGTCGTCGGCCGTGCCGCCTTCCATCTCGCGCTCGGGCGTGAGCATGATGCGGTGGCGCAGCACCGGCGCGGCCAGAAACTGCACATCCTCGGGCGTCACGAAGTCGCGGCCGCGTAGGGCGGCCAGGGCCTTGGCGCCGTTGAGCAGCGCAATGCTGGCGCGGGGCGAGGCGCCCAGGTACAGCGACTTGTGGGCGCGCGTCTGACCCACGATTTTGGCGATGTACTCGAGCACATTGGCCTCCACGCGCTGCTGGCCCACTTGCTGGCGTAGGGCGGCCAGGTCCTGGGCCGAGAGTACGGCCCGCACTTTCTCGAGCGGCGTGCCGCCGAAGCCGCCGTGGTGACCCTGCAAAATCTGGATTTCCTCGGCCAGGGTGGGGTAGCCCACCGTCAGCTTGAAGAGAAAGCGGTCGAGCTGGGCCTCGGGCAGGCGGTAGGTACCTTCCTGCTCAATCGGGTTTTGGGTAGCCAGCACTACGAAGGGCGAGCCCATTTTGTGGGCCGTGCCGTCCTGGGTCACGGTGCGCTCCTCCATCACCTCGAAGAGGGCCGACTGGGTCTTGGCCGGGGCGCGGTTGATTTCGTCAATGAGGACCACGCTGGCGAAGATGGGGCCGGGCCGAAACTCGAAATCGCCCTGCGCCGGCCGGAAAATGCTGGTGCCCAACACGTCGGCTGGCATCAGGTCGGGCGTGAACTGGATGCGGCTGAAGGGCACATCCAGGGTGCGGGCCAGCAGCTTGGCCGTAAGGGTTTTGGCCACGCCGGGCACGCCCTCGAGCAGCACGTGGCCATCGGCGAGCAGGGCGGTGAGCAGCAGCTCCAGCAGGTCCTGCTGGCCCACGATGACCTGTCCGATTTGCTGGCGCACGGCCTCGGTGCGGGCCGTGAGTTGGGCCAGGTCGGTGCGCGGCGCAAAAGCCGCTGCGGGAGCCGCCGCTGGTTCGCCGGGTAGCTCGGGGGATTGATAAGGCGTTTCGTTTTCCATAAATCTAAAGAAAAAGCTGAGTCAAAAAGAAGCCTGGATAAGCAGGAGGAGCAACTACCTTGCGCCCCGGCAGCGGGCTAGCAATGGGGCGAAAAGGAGTAATAAAGTAGCTTTGCAGCTTGCAATGGCGCTTTATTGGAAAAATACAATTTAAGAAAAAGGGCATTTCCCGGCACAGTGCAAAAGCGATTTTTAACTCGCTTCGCGTTTGAAATCGTGCATGGCACGGCTTAGGCTCAGCAGTTCGCGGTCGGTGACGGTGGGGGCGGTGCGGGCAAAATTTATGAGGCGCACCAGCTCGTCGAGTCGGGGGCGGGGTACGCCCGATTTCTGACTCAGGCGCTCGCGGAAGGCCTCGTCGCCCAAGTCGGGCGCGGGCTCCTGGAAGCGCGTGCGCAGGTAGTCGAGGAAGAGCGCCGTCTTTTTGTCGGCGATGCGCTGGTGGTTGCGGCCCTGCCGATAGAGGCTAGCCACGGTGCGTGTAAATAGCAGCGTGGTATTGGGCAAAGGCCGCAGCACCGGAATGACGCGCTGCCGCCGCCGCGCCTCCACCAAAATGAAGAGCAACGCCGTAACCCACAATAAGTAATAGGCCGTGCGCAGGCTGGGCTGGCTGAACACCACACGCAGCACCGACTGTTCGCCGGCGCGGCCCTGCTTCTGGTACTCATCCCACCACACCGGCCGGCCGGTAGGCAGATACGAGAGCGCCGCCAGCGCAAACTGCCGCTGGCGCGGCGGCAGCACAAAATAATTGCCAAACGCCAGCGGCACGGTGCACAAATACACGTGGCCGCGCCCGCGGCCCAGGCGTAGCAGCACGGTGCGGCCCTGCACATCGGTGGCTAGGGTAGTGCCGGTGCGGCCCTGACGCAGGGCTAGCCGGCCGCTGGCCGACCCAGCCGGCAGCCGCACGGCGGCACCCGCCAGCTCGGGCGCGGTGAAGTGCACCCGTACCGAATCGGGGGCGCGCAGGCCGGGCACGGCGGCCGAGTCAACGTCGAGCAGCTGCACGCCCAGCGTGTCGAGCCAGGGCTTTTCGAGGCGCTCGGCGGCGATAAAAACGTCGTTGCCGGCGGCGGCGAAGGCTAGCAGCGCGGCTTGTTCCAGGCGGCTCACCTCAAAATCAGTGTTGACGAACAGGTAGGTGGCCGGCCGCCGGGGCAGGGGCGGCAGGGCGAGGCTAGGTCTGGGTTTAGCAACGGTCTCCGTGCTGTCGTTGGCTTCGGGGCTATCGGGCTCGGCCGTGTTTTCGGCGGCGCGTTCGGGGTCTTCTTCCCCAAAAAGCTGGTTGAAAACCGGTAGGCGCACGCTCGCCACCTCCTCCGTGCCCAGCAGCTGGGGCAGCACGTCGAAGAGGGCGTACGTGCCGTAGGGAATCTTGTCGGCGTTGCTGAGCGTGGGCCGCCAGTCGAGCGGCTTGGGGCGGTAATACTCCAGCGCCACGTAGGCCCCAAATAAGGCGAGCAACCCTAGCAGATACAGGCGGAAATAGGAGGTCACGGGCGCAGAAAAAAATCAGGAGAGAAGCAGCTCGTCGTACACGGCCAGGTAGTCGGCGGCCGACTGCGCCCAGCTGAAGCCCGCCGCGTGGGCGCGCAGCGCCGCTGCGCGGGCGGTGGGCGCGGCCTGGTATTCGTGCAGGCCATCGGCCAGCACGCGCCGCATGGCCGCGGGCGAGAAGTCGGGAAAGTAGCGGCCCACCGAGCCACCTACTTCGGGCAGCGAGGTCAGGCTGCTCAAAAACACGGGCTTGCCAAACTGCATGGCCTCCACCACCGGCAGGCCAAAGCCCTCGGCCAGCGAGGGCTGCACGTAGGCCAGGCAGTGCTGGTAGTACCACGTTTTGT
>JBPBQJ010000065.1:0-29337 GCA_050954765.1 Janthinobacterium lividum
GGCCTGTCGAAGCGAAACTGCCCTAGCGCTAGCGAGAAGGTCGATAAGCCCATTCAGAAAAGTATAGGCACAAAAAAAGGCCGCGCCACCCGGCACGAAGCACCTTCTTTTAAATAGCCTTCAGGGCGCTTTTTTACTAAAAGGGCGTCAAAAAAGGTGGCAGCCACCCTTATTCGGCGAGGTATTTTGCTACTGTACTAGCTGAGATTTTCATGGTTTTACCAATGGCGTAATTGGACATACCTCCTCCTTTCAAGCGGCGGATTTGCTCGATTTGCTCCTGGCTCTTACCCGGGGTGCCGAGCTTGACGCCAGCGGCCTTCTTCTTAGCCAGGGCCGCCTTCGTGTTTTCTGAAATCTTAATCAGATCCTGAGCCGCGATAGTAGCCAGCATAGAAACGATGACGTCGCCGAAGGGACCCAGCGAGTCGAGGTAGGGCTCGGTGAATGATTTATAATTCACACCATGGTCTTTTAACTCCTTAAGGTAGCGGAGCGTGGCCAGGGCGCCCTCGCGGCTGAAGCGGTCGAGCCGCCAGAAGACCACCAGGTCAAACTTCTTTTGGTAGGCCTCCAGCAGCAGAGTCTTGAATTCCGCACGGTCAGCCTTGCCCCCCGACTCTTGGTCGGTAAACACCTTATAAATGGTGCCGTGGCGCTCAGCAAACTCGCGGAGCTGGTGGAGTTGGTTCTCGGTGTCCTGGCCCTTGTCTTTGGTTGACACGCGGGCGTAGATGGCTACTTTCATGTGCTCTCTAAAAAGCCCTTCACATAATCATCCCAAGTTTGAGTTGGCCCTTTGGCATGAGCTTCTATGTATGCTTTACCTATCTGAGATAGCCAGCCCACTGGCTCAGGGTTTGTTTTTAAATGGTGAAACTTCTTGAGTGGTACAGTCAAAAAGTAACTAGGCTTAAATGGAAAACCACCTGCTTCGAAGTGCTCTGACCTTAAAAGCACATTATTAGGGTAAGGCTTCGTAGAAAACATGAAGCCCTCATAATATTCATCATGGATATCCATAATAACGAAGTAGTGGTAATGGCTATCCAATAGAGCTGATTTGCCATCTCTTTCCCAATCGGGCCAGCGCTTAGTTTCTTTGGTGAATTCGTAAATCCCCATTTTTTTTCTGAGTTCCATAAGCAGCCTTGTGGTTTGTAACAAAGCTACCAGCACCCATCCAAAAAACGGTATGTAAAAACGCCTCTAAAAACCGGCGTTTTCGGGAGCGTCAGGGCACTCGCCAAACTAGTCCAGAAAACGAGCGTTTTCTGGATGAGGGTAATTCATAAAGCACTCGGAACCGCTGCTCTTTTTTAGTCGCAATATTTTCCTTTGGCAGCTTAGTCTTTTCCAGTAAGTATACGCCGAAGGAGGCTGCGAGCAGTATCAACTCGCACCTTATCCATTCCCGTAAAGTCTCTTTGCTCATGTAGACTGATGTCGAGGCTGAAGATGAGCGTGCTATCTCGTTTAACTAGCCATATTCCTTCTGCTGGTTCTGAGGCATAGTTATCACACACTCCCATAAAATGTCCTTCTCCCACCTGCGCAAGCGACTGCCCCCAGCTCGGATTCGTGACTGCCAGCGCCTTTGCTTGTTGGTTGTGATAGTTATAAAAGGTGAATTGATTTTCAGCTTGCTGTACCAGTCGAATACACCGGCTATCACTGAGGGGGGAGCCCGCATACAAGTCTACATAAAGCAGCGAGTAGGGGTGCCCTACTTCGTGCTCAAAGTCGCGCATGGCTTGCTGGGCATGCGGAAGATTCACCTTGATGCCCGCCACAGGCACTAAGGAGCAATTATTATGGTAAGTGGAAACGCGCGTGGAGTTTTTTGAAAGGGTAGTACAAGCTGCGTTTACAAGTAGAAAGAAGAATAAGCTACCTCGCATGGTTACCAATTATAGCGTTCCCAAAACTACTGTTTTTCGAACAAAAACCTCGACCACGCCAAAGGCCCCAAAAACGCAGGTTTTTGGGGCCTTTTTCAACAGGGTTTTTCGAACGCCTCTTATAAGGGCTACTTCGGCCGGATTTCTGACTTGGCCTGCACCTGCTTGATTTTTGTCTGGGCCCGGTCGAGACCGAGTAGGTCGAGCACTACCTCTAGCTGAGTGGGCCAGTCTTCCACCTTTTGCAGCCGCTGGTCGAGGGAGGCCAGCACCCGCACGAGCTGCGCCTGGCTAGCCTCCCCTTCCTGCTCACCAGCCTGCCCGCTGGCCGCCCCGGTGCGCCGGTCGCCAGCCGTGGTGGGGCCACCTTCGTAGAAGCTCCCCCGCTGCCGGCGGGCCTCGAGCCAATTCTCGACCTGCAGCACCTGCGGGTCCTGGCGCATCCACTCGGGAATGACGTACTCGTTCTTATGCACGATGCCCGCCACTTCGAGGCCCTGCGCATCGACTAGCTTACCGGCAGAACTCACGCCCATGCCTGTGGCCTGGCCTAGTACGTCCCACACATCGCCAGTCGCCGGCCGCGCCAGTGCCATGCCCTCGCCCGTGGCCCCGCCCTCGGCGAAGCCCATGATTTTGGCGCCGGCCGCCGTGGCCCGGGCTACGGCCAGGCCAGTGAGCACCACGCCCTGGGCTGTGCCGGCCGCCCCACCGGTGATGCCATTGAGCGGGTTTTCCGAGGCTGCCTTCCAAATAGCCTGTACTTCAGCCGCCAGGTTGATGCCCAGCTCCGCTAGCTCAGCCGCTTTGCGGGCCGCCTTAAACGCTTCGTAGGCCGCCGATTTTTTGTCGAGCATATCCTCGACTTGCTGCAGGCCCTCTACCAGCAGGTGCGCCCCCTGGGACGCCAGCTTCATGTTAAACTTGGCCAGGTCCTCCTCCTGGGTCTTTTTCTTGTGCACGTAGTCGCCTTCGACTTTGCCGATGGCCGCGCGAATGGTGGCGGCTTCCTTCGTCTCGCCCTTGCCGGCCGATTCGAGTAGGGCCAGGCGCTGCTGCAGCCCCTGCTTTTGCAGGAAGTAGAGTTGGTCCTGATACTCCTGCTCGCTGACCAGCCCCAGGGTGTGGGTGTCCTCCAGGGCCGTAATGGCATCTTTATTATCGGTTTCGATGGCCGTGAGCTTGTCCTTTAAGTCCTGCTCTTTCAGCTTCTTATCTTCCTCATTCCACTTGGTTTGCAGCTCGCGCAGCTTCAGGTCGCGCTCCTCCAGCACCTGCTGCATTTCCAGCGTGTGGTTGCCCTCCAGCACGAGCAGGTCGTTGTACTTACCGCTGGCATCCTGGATGATTTTGTGGCGCTGCGCCTCGCGGCGCTTCAGCTCGTCGGTATTGGCGGCTTCCTGGCGCGCGCGCTCCGCCTCACTGCTGCCCTCCAGGATGTCGCCCTGCTCTTTTACCAGTCGCTTCAGGTCGGCTAGGTGCTCCCGGTCAGCCTTGTCGCGCGCCGCCTTCGCTTTCTTGGCCGCGGCCTCCGCCTTTTTCGCGGCATCCGCATCGCCCGCGCTGGTGTCAGAAGTGAGTTTCTCGCCCGCTGGAGTGGCCGCGGCTACCTGCTCCGTTTCGGTTTTCACCCGCACCTTGTGGGTGATGTGGTTGTCCTTATTGGCCTCGTAGCCCTTTTTGAAGTTGGCCGCGGCCTGGTTGCCGCCCTCCAGCATCACCTGGGCCGTGGCGCTCATGGCCGATTTGAAGCCGGCCACAATCTTATCCTTGTCGAGGGTGAAAATGCCCACGAGGATGTCGGCGACGCCGCCCAGAATTTTGAGCGCGCTGTCCTTTATAGTAGTAAACAGGCCCACGATGACGGCCCCGAGGCCGCCGAGTACGCCTCGGAGCAACTCGCTCTTGTTGTACCAGTCGATAAACAGGTCAACTAGGCCCCGGGCAGCCATTGCGATGGCTTTCACGGGCATCAGCAAAACTGTCAGCGCAAACTTGAGCGCCTCCAGGGCGATTTTCACCGTGTCGGTTTTGTCGCTGAACAGGCCCAACGATTCGAGTATCTCGCCAATGTCGTGGTAGAGGTCGGCAAAGACGTCGATGATTTCCAGAAAAAACGCCTTGAGCGGCGCCGCGCCCTCGATAAAGCGGCCCGCCCAGTTGAGCAGGCTGCCGAACATGGTGAGCAGCCAGGTGAACATGGGCCGCAGGCCCTTGCCCACGGTTACCTCCAGCTGGCCGGCCGTGTCGCCCAGGTTCGACCACTGCCCCTCGAGCGTTTTGCTGATGGCCGCCGTGGCGCCGGCCACGCCCTGCATACCGCCGAACGCCATGATGGCCCCGTTGATGGCCTCGGGCGTGTTTTTCACCACCTGGTTCACGCCCTTGAAGCTCAGGCTTACTTGGTCGCCCGACTTGCTGGCCTTCACGCCAAATTCTTTGAGGCGCTCGAACTCGCCGCCGCCGGCATCGAGCACGGCCTCGGTGAGCTGGTCGAACGACTTGCCCTGGCTAGCCGCCAGGTCGGCCATCTTGGTCATTTCGGCCATGCTCGGGTTCAGGCCCCGGTTCACAAACTTGATAAACGAGCCCGTGAGCTCATCGATGGAGAAGGGCGTCTTGGCCGCCATCGTCTGGATGTCCTTCATCGCCTGCTGGGCCTTGCTCTTGCTACCCAAGGCGTTGGTCATCACCGTTTCGTAGGTCTCGAACTTGGCCGTCGACTCGGCGATGTCCTTGCCCACGTCCAGCAGTTTCTCCCCGATGGCCTCGATACCGCCGCCGGCCGCAAAGGCAAATGCGTTGCCCAGAGCCTGCTTAAAGAAGCCCGACTCCTGGCCGGCGCTTTTCATCTGCTTGGTTACGCCCTCGATGCGGTCCTGCAGGGCGTGGTAGTCGGCCAGCATCTTCTTGCGCTCGGGGGCGTCCCCGTTCAGCTCGTGCAGCTGGCGCTCCAGCAGGCTGGCCGAGGCCCGCATGTCGTTGAAGGTGGCGTCGAGCTTCTTGCCGTTGAGGATAACCTGCTGGTTTTCCGAGTTGAGCTTCTCGGTGGCTAGGCGCACTTCCTCCTCCGTCATAACGTAGGTGCGCATCTCCTTGCGCGCCGAGGCCACGCGCTCGCTCAGCACGTCGAAGTCTCGCTTCAACTGCTCGCGGCGCGGGTCGTCGGCCGCCATTTTGGTGAGCTGGTTGGTGAGCAGGGCCACCGCGGCGCCCATCTCCTTGATGCTGGCGTTGGCCTGCTGGGCGTTGAGTTTTATTTCTAACTCTCTCTGTTCGTTATCCATAACTTAAAGCGTGAGGCTGGTTTCCCCTGGCAGGGCCGCCAGGATGTTGGGGACGAGGACTTGGCCATAGAGGTCGAGCATCAACTCGGCCAGGCGCTTGGTCTGGTGGGCGATTTCCTTCGAGTACCAGGGCCGGGCCTTGCGGGCGTGGCGCCGCAGCTGGCCCCGGGTGCTGCGCACGCGCTCGTAGCCGTCGCTGCCCTTGCGCTGGCCGGCGGCCATGCCCCGGCCCACGCCCATATCGACGAACTGTCCATACAGGGCGTAGCTCAGCCGCAGCTTAAGCTGGTCGCCCTGGGCGTCGCCGATGACCTGCTTTTTGAAGCTCAGCAGCAGAGCCCCGGTGTTGTTGATGCGCAGCTTGCGCAGGTTCTCGATGAAGCGCTCGATGGTGATGTCGAGCCACTCCACGGCGAGTTGGCGGGGAGTAAGCGCCTGGCTCATAAGCGGGTGTAGCGGTAGGTATAGGTGGCCGTGGCGAGCGGGGCCCCGGTGGTGCTCAGGCTCAGGGAGACTTTCTCCCACAGGTACTTTTTGCCCTCGACCAGCTCCTTGCGGACTGGGTCGAGACTGAGCAGGTCGGCGATACCGAACTGCATGATGCGCTCCTTGGTGGTAGCCCGGTCCAGGAAGGCGAGCCAGCCCGCGTGCCAGGTGGCGTAGAGCCCCTCGTCACCGTCCCAGTGCAGGGTGCTGGCGCCGATGCGGGTCCCAGCGTAGTCGCGCGCCTCCCAGGTAGCCAGCGGGTAGCGCTCGCCCTGCGAGTCGGCCTGCAGGCCGCGGTCGTAGAGCAGGCGCAGGCCACAGCGCGAGTCGTCGCCGTTATCGAACGCCAGGCTGGCGCCCTTGGCGGCCACGGCCGGCACCGCCCACTTGCGGCTGGGGGCCAGGGGGTCGGCCTCGCGCACCACGTGCAGCGTGCCGGCCGCCGTGCTGATGGCTTCCTTGCCCTTGCCGATGACCAGCTTGGCCCAGCCCGTATCGAGCGTTTTGTTCAGTTCATCGTCCGACTCCAGCGCCATTTCTAGCGTGTAGCCGTCGCCGGTCACGGCCGTGGTGCGGGCTAGCCCCGCGCCGGTGCGCTCGACGTAGGCCGGGTCGGCAATCACGTCGCGCAGGGCGCGGATGCGCACCTCGCGCCGCACGGGGTGGAAGTCGTAGGCCAGGCCGAAGACCTGCTGCAGCGCCACGATGAACTCGGCCACGCTCAGGTCGGGCACGTGGCGGTTGAGGGCCACCTGCGCCAGCACGTTGCCGGCAGCGTCCTCGGCCGCCCGGTCAGAGTAGAGAATCGCCTGCCGGGCCTCCTCGGTGTCGAGCCAGGGCCCGCTCAGCGCGTAGCCCAGAGCCCCATACACGCGCCGCAGCAGCGGCACCAGGCGCGGAAACGGCACGATGGGCGCGCGCTTGCCGGTGGGGCTCAGCTGGTAGGCGCCACCCTGATAGTAGTTGACTACCTGGCCGTAATCGGCCACCTTATCCGCCTCGTAGAAGGCCGCGTTGCGCAGACACGGCAAGGCGTAATCCGCGGCGTCCGGCACCAGGGTAAGCGGCACCGTACCTAAATCCAGGCCCGGCAGGTTTACCCCATCGAGGCGGCTGGCCAGGTCGGCCGCGTCGGCCACGAAGCTGTACGCGTAGAGTTCCTTCTCCTCGTCGCAGTCCAGATACACCAGGGCGCCCACCCAGCGCAGCACGCCGTCGAGGTAGAGGCGGCAGGGCTCGTCGGCGATTTTCTCGCCCTGGTCGGCGCGCACGTCGGGGAAGTTGAGGCGCACCTGGTTGCTGGGCGAGCGGCTCACGCCGAACGGGTAGGTCGTGGTGCCCGGCACCGAGTCGGTCGAGAAGTAGGGGTTGCTGATATCCAGCGAGATGGAGCCGGGGGCTAGCTCGAGCCAGCCGGCGGTTACTTCCAGGCCTATCATAACGTGGGGGTATAGAGGCGCTCGGTGGCCAGGTAAAACTCGAATTCCTGGGTTTGCACCAGCTTGCTCTCGTCGAGCAGGGTGCTGGTTTTGGCCTTGATAAAGCCTGGCAGCCAGCGCGGGCCGGCCAGCAGCAGCACCCGCCGGCTCAGCAGCAGGTCCTGGCTGGCCAGCAGCTGAGCGCGGGTGCGGGGGCCGGCGGCCACCTTCACCACGGGGCGCAGCGCACGGGCCTGCACGGCCGTGTCGCCCAACTGCGGGTCGTAGTCGGGGGCCAGCGTGCGGCTAGCCTCCGTGCCGGTCACTTCCACATCGCGCACGGCCTCGCCCAGGGCGGCGTAGGTGGCCATGCCGCCCAAGCTCGTGGCAAAGAGGAAGTAGCGCCGGTGCGGAAACACGCGGCGCTCGCGCACGAAGCGCCGGGTTTCGCTCAGCACTGTCAAGCCGTCGACCGTGGTCACGAAGACTTCCCACCAGCGCACGTCCTTGCCCAGCGCGCCCAGGCCCAGGGCCTGGTAGCCCACCGGCAGGCAGTACACTTCGAAGTCATGCACGTTGCCGACCGCCGGCTGCGCCGCCACTTGCTCGGAGCCGTCGGTAAAGCGGGTGCGCACCTGCACGCGAAACGCGCCGGGGTCCTTGCGCACCATGAAGTAGAGAAACTCGGGCTGGTCGTCGAGCACGGCCTTGGCCGGGGGCTCCCACGTCAGAAAGGGCTGCACGCGGGGCTGGTAGTCAGTGAACCAGGTATTTTGGCGGGCCTCGTAGAAGTTGAGGCCGCCGAGCACCACGTAGTTGCGCTCCAGGCTCAGGCTGGGCTGGGGCGTCGGCACGGCGCCAAACTGCTCGGCGTGGCGCAGGAAGTAGCGCCGGAACAGCGCGTCGGCGCGCACCACGCCCACGCTGGCCGGCGCCGGCACGTGGTGCTGCAAAAAGGCCGCCAGCAGCGCCTGCACCTCGAACGTGGTGCGGCCGGCGCGGTCGGCGGGCTGCTCCAGGGTGGTGCCCACCGGCGTGAACACCCCGCTCAGGTAGTCCAGCTCCACCCATACTTCGCAGAGAAACGACAAGTTGGGCTTGGTGGTGGGGTCGAGGCGGTAAGCGGGGCCGGCGTCCAGGCTCAGCGTGATGGGGTTCTGACTCCAGTTGTAGTGGTAGGCCGAGAGCGTGACTTCGATGCGCTTGGTGACCCCGCGCGCATCGGTAACGACGCACACGTAGGTGCCGGCCGAGAGGCCCGTGCGGGTGGGCAGGGCCGAGCCGTCGTCCCAGGCATATTGATAGGGCGGCAGGCCACCGCGCGCAGTGAGCGTGATGCTGGTATCGGTCGTGGCCACGTCCACCACCAACTCGGGGTCGGAGCCCACGACGGCCTTGACCGTGACGTTGGCCACGGTACCCCCGTCGCGCACGGTGCACAGGTAGGTGCCGGCCTTCAGCCCCGTGCGCGGGTTGCCCTTGACGCCATCGGCCCAGGTGTAGAGGGCGATGCCCCCGCTGTCGCCGCCGGTGACATTGATGGTAATGGCGCCATCGGCCGCGCCGTAAAAGGTAGCGTTGGTGATGTCGGCCGTGGCGAAGATGGGCGAGACGTTGGGCTCGACACTCACCGTCGTCCAGCCAGTGGCATAAGAGGTTGTCAGCTCGAGCGGCACCACCACGCCGTAGGCGTAGGCGGTGGCCGTGATGTCGAACTCGACCACCGGCACCTGCACCGACGGGTCATAGGGGTCGGGGATGGCCGCCTTCAGCTCACGCGGGGCGCTGACGACATAGGGCAAGCCCAGGCCGAAAAGGCGTGCTCCCAGCACCGCTAACATATTTTGGACGGCCTGAAGCACGTACTTGTCGCCCACGTTCGGCTCGTCGGGGTCGGGCACCACAAACTGCCCGGCGCTACCGCCACGCCGCACCGTCACTGGTTGGTTGCCAAGCTGAAAGGTCAGAAATTCCGTCTCACTTCCTCGTGCGTTATCGTTGCGGCTCAGGTGGGCCTGAATGGTAATTCTTGCGTAGCGTTCGCCGGCCATGTCAGATGATGTTAAAAGCGGCCGGGTTGTAGCTCAGCGCGCCGGTGGCGGGGGTGAAAAACTCGAAATCGAAGCGGGTGCCGTACCACGAGCCGTCGTGCAGCGGCCCCAGGGCGTCGGCCTGGATGCCGCCCACCGGCCAGCGCACCTTGGGCTGGTCGGCGTACTCGTGGAGCACGGCAGCCAGCAGCTGCTCGCCGGTTTGCTCGGTGCGGTCGAGGGCCTCCCAGACCTTGGCTTTGTCGAGCACCTGCTCGAGCACGAAGAAGGCGCCCCGGCGCTGGTGCTGGTAGTTGTCGCCCTTGTTGTCCTGATAGGCAGTCTGCAGCGATTCTAGCACGAGCACCTGCTCGCCGGCGCCGGGCTTTAGGAAGTTGCCGAGCAGCGTTTCCTGCATCTCGGCCAGGTCCATCTGGCGCTGCAGCGGGTCGACGGAAACGATAATGCGGGCGAAGCGGGGCGAGTCCTCGCGGTGGCGAATGAACACGTGCTGGCTAGCCAGGCGCCGAAACAGGGCCTCGTAGTGGGCGTTACGCATGGGGAGACTGGTTTTTGAGGCGGAGGTAGTCGCTGGCCGCATCCTGGATTTCGGCCAGGACCAGGCGCAGGGGCTGCTGAGCAGTCTGCTGCACCGGGCCAAAGGCGCCGCCCGAGAGCTTGCGCAGTACCCGGTCCCAATCGGGGGCCTGCTTGGCCCGGCTGCCAGCATCTTCTTCGGCCGCCGCGAACACGTCCGGAAACTCGTCGGTGAGCTGGGCGCGGCAGCCGCGGTACCAGGTGAGCACGGCCAGCTTCTGGGCGTGGGGCACCCTGGCCACTTTGGGGCTGCGCCGCTCGAGTTGGTGCTCGTTGAAGGGCAGGCGCACGTCGCCCGCCCAGTCGGCGGCCTCGGGGTCGGCCCCGGCCCGCGCGGGGCGGTAGAGCACCGCCAGGAACTGGTCGAGCAAGTGGGCCTGGCCGTGCTGGCAGTAGAGCACGAAGAAGGTATCGGCAAATAGGAACTCGCCGAAGAGCAGGTTGCGCATCTGCCCCAGCGGGCCGTGCCAGGTAGCGGCCTGGCCCGCGCGGCCGGCCACGGAAAGGGTCGGCAGCAGCTGGTCGGTGAGGCGGTGCTGCTCGCTGGCTAACCAGTCGACCAGGGGCAGGAGCTGACCCAGCACCACGGGCGCCAGGCCGGCCAGCAAGGGCAAGGGGTAGCCACTCAGGGCCCCGAGCAGCCGCAGCCGGCGGTCGGGGCTGGGCTTGGCGTAGACTTCGGGCAGTAGGCGCAGCAGTTGCTTGCGGCTCAGCTCGTGCCACGTGCTGGGCACTTTGCGGGTGAAGGTGCCGATTTGTAGCGTTTCCATGCCCCGAAGTTGCCGGGGGCTGCCTCGGGTAAAAAGGACATAAAAAAGCCTCAACCAAGGTAGGTTGAGGCTGTAATCAATCGAAGGGATTTTATTTCGTATTTTCCCCCATTACTTATGAATTTTACGCGCCCGTACCAACCTGCTCTTTACCTGAATCTGGCGTTGATACTGCTATTGCTGGTCAATCTGATTCAGCAGGAACGCGATGCCAATCTAACTTATGGGCTACTCAGTGTGCTTTTCAACCCCTTTTGTGCCTTGCTGGCGTTGGGTATGGGCAAGTGGCGCACTACTCTTTGGTTCGGCGGCTGGTTTTTCTTATCTATAGGTGTGGTGAATATGGCTAATTACTTTATACCGCCACCACATTCATACTGAGTAAGGTATTTACAAAATAGAGCTCCGCATGGCAGACGGAGCTTCGCAGTTTTAGTAGTAGCTGACGTGTGGGCTAGCTAGGCACCGGCGTTAGGAAGCCGTGTTGCACTAGGTCAGCCACGAAGTGGTCCATCGAGTTGGTACGTATCACGACCTCGCGTTGCCGGTAGCAACGCACAGCCATGCCTTCCATAAAGTCTTCGACACCTACAGTGGGTAGCCAGGCCATGCCGTCCAATCGGAGGGCTTCGACCACTTCCAGTGGGGTGGCGGCCTCTAGCTGGCCGCCACCCAAGATTTCGTATTTCATACAGGCTTAGCGGGTAGCCAGCACCGTGCGGCGGCGCTGGTAATAGGTGGCAATATCGCGCTGGCAGAAAGTAGTTAGTTGCTCGACCGGCAGGGCCGGGGTAGCCAAGTAGCTGGCCGAGTAGTCGATAAGGTTGTGCAGGAATTTTACCCACATGCTGATTTTTTCGTAGTCGGTGCTGCCCGAGTGCTGCCGAAATTCTATGGTACCCTGGCGGAAGTAGCTCTGCAAGTTGACCTTGTGGTAGCGGCTACCGGCGTTGGCGGCCTGGGCTAGGGCCTCGGGCGAAGTGGCGGCCAGGATGGCCTGCTCGGCTTCAGCCTGGGTGCGGCCGCGTAGCAGGCTGCCGCAGTAGTAGGCGTTATTGGCGCGGCGGGCGGTAGGCATTAGCTGGTCGATGGTGGGCTCCAGTACCAGGTAATTGCGTACTAGCTGGCGCAGGTGTTGAATACCCAAGTCGCTAGCTCCAAAGTGAATGTGAAGGCCGCAGCTACTATTTACCTGGGCGCCGCAAACCTTCAGGGCGCGGCAGGCGCGGGCGAGGTCTTCGAGGCCCTCCAGGCCACGCAGTACCGGGCTTACCAGCTCGAAGGCGTTGGCGCCGCTTATGCTGGCGTCGCTTACTAGTTTCCAGTAGGGGCGCGTGCTGTGGTTGTAAGTTTCATCATGGGCTTCGAGGCCCTGAGCGCGAAGCTCGTCGAGCAAGGCAGCGCGGGCTACGCCGAAGGCCTCAATCTCCACCCCAAAGGTGCGGGTGAGCGCCCCGGGGGTGAAGGCTACCGGCGTTACTAGGGTGCGGGGTGCGGCGGCCATGGTGGCCGAGCGGCCGGCGGCTACCCAGGCGGCGTAGACGTTCTGGGCGAAGCCGTAGCCTACGCCCATCAGCGTGGCTACTTCGTTGCGGCTGTGGCCCAGGGCGAAGAGCTGCTGCATTTTCCAGGTCTTGGTGCGGCCGGTAGCGGCGAGGATTTGGGCGGTAGTCATTATCGCAAGTCGTTGTGCTTGTTGCGTTTAGCATGACAAACAACGCTCTCAACGACCCCAGAAGTCAAGTTAAATGACTCACTTTCAAGTTATTCCACGAACACTCCCACCCTCGACTGGCACGGTGCAATTGACTACTATCTAGTATGCGCAGCTGACCTGCTTACTTTGCCTTCGCCCAACCTCTGCGCTTACCTATATGACCCTAACCGAACAGCATTATGTTGATAAAATAGCCGCTGGCTTACTGATTTTTGGCTCCATCGCCGCGACAATTATCAATTACTTTACGAACCAAGGATTTTGGAACCCTGGATACTCGCATACAGGCCTGATTGCGCTCATCCTCTTCCAGCCCGTTTATGTGCTGATAGTGTACTATATATGGAAGGGAAAGCGCTGGGCGAAAATCCTTTTCATTGTGCTTTGCACACCTGGCTTTCTAGCTTTACTATTTGATTCTAAACGAGTAACTGCCATAGCATTCACCTCTCCAGGCGCGGTTGCAAATTTCATCGCGCAGACTACGTTGTCAGTTTCCGTTGTTATTCTACTCATTTTAACGCTACGCCGGCCTACTTCCGAAGCACGCTAGCAAACCCACAAAAAGAGCCCTGGCAGTCACGCCAGGGCTCTTTTTGTGGGCTAATGTGCGCTAATTACAAGTCGGGATCCAGCTCCCGCACGCGCTGCTCGAGCGCAGCAATTATCTCCACGAGTTGGTACTCAAACTTGGCGGGTGGCAGCAGGGGCTGCAAATTGTAGCGCTGGAAAATCTCGAACATGGCCACGTCATCTACCGCGATGGGTTCGACCAGGGGCGGCGGCAGCGAGCGCTCGCCCGGCTGCTGCTTCTCGTCGCCAAAATCGCCCGCTGCCTCGGCGGGCATGGGCTTGCGGCCGAAGCCAATGGGGGCATCCTGTTTCTTGGTAGCCATAGCAGCGGGGCAAAGCCGGAGGAAATTGCTGCGAGTACTTCCAGGCCGTTCGCCCGTGTACGGAGGTCACACTCCTCCTCTACTCCCCCGGCCAAATGCTGTGGCCGGGGCGAACGGTGGGGGTTTTCCAGGAAGTACTCGCGGGGCAAAGATACGCGGCAACTCAGCACGGCTAGGGAATTTTCAGCCGGCCCCGCAGCAGAAAACCACCCAGGGTCAGCAGCAAGCCCCCACCCAGATACACCCACCAGGGCAGCCCGCTCGCCGTGGCCGCGGCCGAGGCGTGGGGCGCGGCGGCTACCGGCCCCTTGGCTTTGGCGATGGCCGTGGCCACGTTGCCACTGCCCCCAAATTGGATGGTGACCGGGCCGGTAAACTTGACCTTGCGCAGGGGCGGCACGCCACCGGCCGTGAGCGCCGAGTCCAGCCGGGCGTCAAGCGCAGCCGGAATGCGCTGCTGGGTGGCGCAGCCACCGAGTAGGCTGGCCACTACGAGTAGTCCGTAGATGATTTTCAATTCCAGGACAGGTAAAAGGGTTGGAGATGGGGCCGCACCCGGGTGTTATGGCGCTGGGCGTGCTGATACTGGTGGCGGGCCGGGCGCGGGGCCTGGGCCAAGTGCGGCGGCTGCAAGGCGCAGGCGCTGAGCAGTAGGCATGTGAGGAGTAGGCCGTATTTCATAACAGGCTAATAATGAGGATTATCGACAACGTTGGCCACGGCGGCCAACATGCGCTTCAGGCGCCAGTTCACGTGCACGCCCTCGCCCTCGCGCTGCAGGGCGCCACCCCCGCCGGTATTGCCGCCGATGGCCCGGCAGCTCGGGCCAGTACCCCAGGCGATGAGCAGCTCAACGTGGCAGATAGCCGTGTGGCCCCAGGTGAAGCCGAGCAAATCGCCGGGCTGGGGCAGCGGGCGGCCGAGCAGCTGCCGGCCATTGCGCCAGATGGTGTGGGCCACGTCGAACCAGGAGCGGGCCCGGCCAAAGCGCGGCACTTTTAGACCGGCCCGGCGCAGCTCCACCACCACCGTCCACGAGCACCAGGCGTCGCCCACCCGGCCACCGGCCTCGCGGATGATGGCCTCGACCTCCTTGCCGGCGTTGAAGCCCCGTTCGCGGATGCCGACCAGCTTCTGGGCCTCGGCTACAATGCGGGCGCGGATTGCGGCACCACCGTCAGGGCCACCGTCACTACCTGCAAGGCAAGGTGAAGCAAATAAGCCAAGGAGAGCAAGCAGAAGGATAAGCGAACGCATCGGACAAGGAATTTAAATTGAGCGGTTTGGCGGCTTTCAACCTGATGCTGGAGCAGCGCGCCGTAGTCGTCGGCACTAGGGTGGCAGGCCTCAAGCGAGGTCTCCAGCGGGGCGGTAAGGTTCTCGAAGAGCTTGCCCTCGCCGTCCAGGCTCTCCGCCTGGTACTTGTAGAGGGGCGCCAGAAACTTCTCGTAGGCGAGCAGGGCTAGGTGCAGCACGGCCCCGAAGAGCATGGCCGCCAGGCCTAGGGCGTTCAGCAGTTCGATGCCGAAGCTGCCGGCGGCGGGGTCGAGAATGCGCAGGACCGGGGGCAGGCCGATGAAAATGGCGCCGGTGAGCAGGAGGCCGGCCGTCGCGCGGCGCAGGTAGTGGGGAATGGGCATGGGGTTAGTGTTTGGTAAGGAGGTAATTGGTGAAGAGGTCTTTAACTTGGCTGATGTCGGTACCCACCTGGTCCATGCGCCGCTCGATGCGCTGCTCGAAGCTGCCCAGCCGGGCATCGAGGCCGGTCACGCGCTGCTCGGTGCGGATGGCCAGGGCCGTAGTGGCCTCGAGCTGCACCGCCTGGCGGTTCTCGTGGTCGCGCTGCCGGGCGCGCGAGTGGGTAGTGGCCAGGTTGTAAATGCCGGCGCACGCACCAATCAGACTTAGCAGCATCCCGCTGCATTTGAGGAGCATTTCCATGATTAGCAGAACTTGTAAGCCTTAGAAGTGAGCGTGTTGACCACGGGTGTGGGCTGGCCCGGCGCGGTGTAGGTGGGCGAGCGGAAGTAAGTGGCGAAGCGCGTGGCCGAGGCCGTGCGGTCGAGGTAGCTGGTGAGCTGGCGCAGGTAGCGCGCGCCGGCCAGCAAGGCCACGCTGGCCTTGCTGCGCAGCAGTTGGTCGAGGCCGGCGTCGGCCTCCTTCGAGTTGCTGTCGTCCTGGCGGGCGATGGTCAGGTCAATGCCCTCGCCGTTGAGGGCGAGCCCCAGCTCGGGCACGGCGTGGGCGATGGTGAGGCTGGCCAGGGCCGGGTACACGTAGGTGCGCAGCAGGTTTTCGTTCTCGCTGGTGAGCGCCCGGGTGCGCACCTGCTCGCGCAATTCCTGCAGCAGCTCCTCCCCTAGCACCGGGCCCAGCTCGAAGCGCTCGAGCCGGCGGCGCACCGGGCCCAGGGCCTCGAACACGGCCCGCGAGGCGCTGATGTTCTCGTACTGCTGGAAGTCGGCCGTGCACGTGAACAGCTCGCGGCGGTGGCGCTGGCCAGTGGCTGAGGCCGCCCAGGCCCGCAGCTCGGGCGAGGCGTCGGCGTGGGCCTCGAGCCACTGCACCAGGGCGTCGAGGTTAGCCAGGCCCCGGCGCTGCAGCAAGGCCTGGTACTGGTTGGTCTGCCACTGAAAAGCCGTTTTGCTCGTGTCCGTGCTCATGATGTGCACGCCGGTAGCGTCAAGCGTGAGCTGGTGGGTGACCACGCCATTGACGATGGCTAGGCGGGCCAGCGGGGCCTGCACGGCGCGCAGCAGCTGGGCCGCGAGGCTAGCACCCAGGCGGTCGAAGCCGGCGGCGTCGTACTCGGCCTGCAGCCAGGTGAGCAGCGCCGGGCCGAGCACCGGGGCGATGAGCTGCACTTCGGCCTCGGCCAGCTCCAGGGCGATGGCGGGCATGATTTGCGGCATGGCCACGGCCACGTAGCCCTTGAGCTCGTCGATGGTTTTGAGTAAGGGCATGGCTAGGGCGTGGTAGTAGCGGAAGTTTCGCCGGCCTTGTCGGCCGTGTTGATTTCGGGATTTAGGAAGCGGAATTCCAGCTCGGGGTCCCAGCCGTTGTAGTCGCGCACGAAGTGGAGCACCTCCAGAATCAGGTCCTGGTAGAAGCTGTGGGTCGCCACGAAGGCGTTGAAGGCCACCCGCTTGTCGGAGCCGGAGCCCGAGCCGATACCCTTGCCAGGCGAGATGCCACTCAGGGTGGGGTCTACCTGTAGGGCGGTGTAGATGTGGGAGCTAGCCTCCTGCGAGTCCTCCACGTAGAGGCCCGACTTAATTTTGTCGTCGATGGCCGTGACGGTGAACACCTTAATCACGCCGCCCGGGTTCTGCGGGTCGGGCATGGTGATGGTCATGATGGACTTGCCAGCGCCGGCTGTGCCCGACATCGTCTTTTCGAAGGCATCGAGCTCGGCCGCGATGCACTGCTTGCGCTCCGATTCTTTTTTCTCCTTCCAATCTGGGTATTTCCACTCCCAGTACCGGATGTCAGCCTCAATCAGGTACTTGATGGAGAGCTGATTAATAAAGAGCTGCTTCTTGAACTCGGGGATGGCCTGCGCCACGTCGAGCCAGCCCGACTTGCGGATGGCGTTCCAGGCGATGAGCTGGTAGATGGCGTTGCCCGGGCTCGGAATCGAGAGCGGGTAGATGTACTTGAAGCCCCGCTTATCGGCCCGCAGAGCCTCCACGCCCCCGTAGTAGGGGTCGAGCACCGGCACGGTGGTGGTGTAGCCGTCGCCGGGCGCGGCGGCCGGCCAGTTGGCCGAGAGGTGCAGCGTGGGCGGCACGGCTTGGCCGGGGGCCTGGGCTGAGTAGCGCCCAAAAGCGGTGTCCTGGATGCAAAGGCTGGTAATCTGGCTGCGGTCACGGCTGAGCACTAGCTCCGGAAACGCCGTGGCGAAGGTGAAGAGCCCCTGCAAGCCCTCGAAGCCGAAGCGATGCAGGCTACTGGAGCGGAAAAACGCCTCGACAACCGGGTTCTTGGTGCGCTGAAATATCTCCGAACCATCTTCCTTATAGCCCGTTACTGTACCGTAGATGATGCCCTTGCCATACACGGCGCGGGTTTTCCAATCCAACACCGGGCCCAGGATGGTGCTCTTGGCAATATCGACCAGCACCTGCTGCGGAAAGTCGTTGTTGGGTCCCCAGGGCGCGATGAGGCCGGTGGCCGTGGTCTTATCGACGGGCGTGGTGGGCGTGGCCCCGGCGGCCGGCGCGCTGGCCTTGCCGCTGCCGGCGCCGCCGAGCGCACCGTTCAAACGAATAGCCGCGCCCAGGCCGCGGTGGTAGGCTAGCCCGTTGCCAGCGTAAACGAGTTGCTGCATTACAGGTAGACTTTGCGCCCCGCGACGTGCGTGAGCAGGTAGATGTGGACTTTGATGAGCTTGCCGGTAGTCGTATCCACCAGGTTGCGGGTAGCGTTGAGCCAGTGGGCGGGGTCTGTTGTGCCGGTGGGCACCGGCACCTGGCCGTCGGCCGCGATGGCGGCGCGCTGAGCCTCGGTTTCCTCGCCAGCCAGCGGCGGCCGCAGGCTAGCCGCCGCGGCGCGCCTGCCCGAGCCAATGCGGGCGGCGGTCAGGTCGCGGAACTCGCCGCCGGTTTGCCGGCGCCGGTCGTAGGTGACCCAGCGCACGGGCACCGGTGCCGGCCCGTCGAGCAGGGCCAGCGCGTCCTTGAGCCGAATAATGGGGGTGGTAGTGGGCGCTTTCATTCTGCCACGAAGTACCCGCCCCACCGAGGCCGCAAAAAGGACACAAAACGGCCCTAGCAGGCCCTAGAGGGGCTAAAAGTCCAATCTCACTACCGATTACCCCGGCGCACTGCAAAGGGAATTTTTGGGCTAAAAGAACGTTTCACAGTCTCACGAGTCGAGCAGGATTCCCCGGCTTGCACTGTCGGCACTTGGCAGTTGCCGGGGGCTGCCTCGGGGATATCTGCTTGGGGTCTCCCCGCTACGCACCTCGTTCAGTATCTAAGCCGCCTACTCCCTCTTTTATATTTACTCCTTCACTCACCCGGTAGCGCCACTCAACTTGCTTTCCTTTATTCGCTTTATCGCACTGGCAGTTGGGAGTTTGACCCTGCTCATTGGGCTAGCCCTGGTTGGTGCCAAGCTAAGAGACACTTACAAGTACCACTATGGCTTTGACCAGCAGGAATGGTCAACGTTGAGTATTGCCAACCAAACTCGCTTGCAGCAGGACGACAAAAACGAGCGAGCGGCAATGGTTCCTGACTTGTTAGCCCATTATTTGCACGTGGGCATGACGCGCCCGGCTGTCAGGCAGCTACTGGGTGAACCCGATGAGCATTACTTAGCGAGCGACTCACTCACGGCACCAGCTACGTCTGAGCAGCACCTGACGTACCAGTACCAAACCTACCTAGCTACTCAATACGGCGAGAGTGACCGGTTCTACATCGAGTTGCAATTCACCGATGATAGACTCACGCACATCAAGAACGTAGCGCCCATGTACCCCTAAGAAATTTGTAGTCCCGGTTTGATGGAATACTACAAAAAAGCCCCGACCGCTTGGTCGGGGCTGCTGGTAACTAGCAAGTAGCTAGCCTGTTGAAATTTTAGCTTATGCGCTTATTCCTCTTCTTACTCCTAGCAAGTGGCACCCGTGCGATGGCACAGGAAGCGCTTATCGAGCTGCCGGTCGACTCCACCACGCGGTTGGTCACCTACTCGCGGGTGGTGCCCCTGCCTGGGGTATCCAAGAAGCTGGTCTACGAGCGGGCAAAATTCTGGCTTACCGTAGTCTTTTCTCCTTTGAATGGGGAGTCGCATGTGTTTGACGAGGCTGCCGCTACCGTTCAGGGCACCGGCCGACATTATTACGATATAAACGTAGCCTCCTTACCTACTAACTATTACTACTTTAAAGTATGGTTTACAGTGCGGGTACAGGCAAGTGAAGGCCAGTATAAATACGTAGTAGACCACTTTCGAATAGAAAATTCAACAGACCGCCCCCCACCCTACGTTAAGGATGGGCCTGTTGAATCTACCCTCTTACGATTGCCCGCTAATCATCTAATCAGAGACATTGTGTTGGATGAGCGCAAAGCCGTTGAAGTTGTATCAAATAACTTCTTAAGTTCCCTCATTTCCAATATGGTAGAGCCACAGAAGCAGGAACTCAGATAATCTACGAGCTAAATACGCCGAGCTGCCCAAAGTCCACTTGGGCGTTCACGATGTCGGTACCACACGAGAGCAGGTGCAAATCCACGTTGTCGGTGAAGTGGGTAGCGTGCTCGGCCGGAAAGCTGGCCTTTTTCTCGCTAGCCTTTACCTTGACGATACGGCCCTTCGAGTCTTGGCTCACGGGGGCCAGCAGCATAGCCGTGACGACGTCCTTGCAGTTAACCTTGTTGAAGCGGATGCGCAGCAGGCTGGGGTTTTGCTCGCCGAGCAGCTCCTGGGCCAGCAAGTAGCGCGTGGCGTGCCCGGGGACGCGCCCGAGCCCGTAGCGCTGGATGCGCCAGCCCTTCTTGCGAAAGGCGGCCATTAGGCTCTCGTTAAGGGTAAACTCACTATCCGGCCGGCGGGCGTCGCCGTACTCCTCGTCGGCCAGAAACTCGATTTCGCGCCGCAGATGGCACGAGTAGTAGGCCGCAAACGCATCCACCAAGTCGTTAATAAAGGCCGGATGCTTGACGTAGAGACCCTTGAGCACGCGGTATTCGCGCTTATCCAAATGGGGCTGACCCACGAGCAGCGTCGTGATGGTGCCGCCCCAGTCCACGCTCACGCGTAGGGGCTGGTGGGGGCGGCAGTCGCTGTCGCCCCGGCTATCGGAGAAGTCGGCATCGCCCAAAAAGCGCGGGCCGCCGGCGGCCGTGAGCTTTTCCAGGTTCAAGCCCTGGGGCTGGCCCCGGCCCTTGCGGGGGCTCAGCTCGTCGCCCAGGGCCAGCCCTAGCACGAAGTCGTCGGCGGCACACTCCTGCACGTGGCGCGCCTGGTTGAGCTGCGGGTAGAAGCCGCCCTCGACCGTCGTGGGCCGGCGGTTCATCATCTCAATCTGGAAGGTGAAGTCCGTCATGAAGGCCCGCTGGTCGAGCAGATACTGCAGGCCCAGGTTCTTGATGTTGTCGAAGGCGTTGGCCTCCGAGTAGAACGTGCCGTGGCTCGGCGCGCTTGGAAAATAGCGCACGGCCCGCATGAGCGGCACCACCTGCCCGGCCCAAATGTGCAGCCGTTCCTCATCGCTGAGCGCGTCTAGAAAGGCCACTTGGGCGTCAATCAGCTCGTTCTGGCGCTCCACTAGGTCGATGCCCTCCTGCTCGTAATACTTGCTCTTATCCAGCAGCCAGCGGCCGGTATCGCCCCAGGGCATCGACGAAAACAGGAACACGCCGTGGTGCATCGGGTTTTTGCCGAAGTACTGCCCGTTGCCCCGGTTGGTGGCCGACAAGTCGGCGTCGAGCTTCTGCTTATCGAACAGCAGCGCCTCGTCGCCGATAAAGCCATCCACGTTCAGGCCCCGGCTCGCCGAGCCGCCGGCATCGAGCGAGACCAGATGAAACCCGGTCCCGTTCTTGAAAATGATGAAGTGGTCGTAGCTCAGCGGGCCCTCGAAGGGCCGCTCCCAGTTGAGGGTGGGCGGCGGCTTACGCCCGATGTAGAAGTCGCGGTTCAGCCGGTAGCCCAGCCGCTCGAGGCCGGCCACGGTCGAGGGCAGCGTGCGGGTGAGCACCTGCTTATAGGTCGAGCCCACGATGACCCAGCACGAGCGGGGCATCGTCGACACAATCTGGTGAATGTCCCAGGCGATGATGCTTGACTTGCCCGTGCCCCGGCCCCAGATGCTGATACCCTGCTTTTTACCCCGCGCCGTGATGTAGCGCTGCTGCGGCTGGTTAAACTGCAGCTGCTCCTGGTTGATGATGGTCATAGCTTGCCGTTGCCCTCCTTGGCCTGGGTAATCAGAATAGCCATTTGGTCGGCACTGACCACGTTCTCGCTCACGGCCTCCTCAATCAGCTCGAAGTCGATGTCGCTGATATCCTCGGGCTTAGTGAGGTCAAATTGGCGCGATTTACGCCCCTCTACGCTCAAGTTCAAGATGTACGACGTGTTGCCGGCGCCGCTGCCCTCGTCCTCGCCGTGGGCATCGGCCCGCAGCAGGCCCGAAATGTTGGCCTCGAACTTCATGGCGGCCAATGCGCCCTTCACGTCGGGTGGGCGCATGGTGAGGCAGAGCTGGAGCAGCTTTTGGGCAAACTCCATCAGCACCTTTCGGCGGCCCTCTTTTTTCACCTTTTTAACGTCGCCAAATAGGTTCTGGGCGTCGCGCAGGCGCCGGTAGCACGTGGCCCGGCTCACGGTGAACTGCTTAGCCAAGAGCGGCCAGGCCTGCTCAAACGAGTGGTAATTGAGAATCAGGGCATACGCTGCCTCCAGCTGGCTGTGCACCAGCTGGTCGTCTTTGCTCAGGCCGGCTAGCCCTGGGCCATGCTCGTCGTGGTAGGCCGCGAAAATGCGCTCCACGGCGGTCGAGGAGGGCATGGGCACCATTTCCGAGCCTGGCAGGCTAGTTACTGAAGGCAGCGAGTTGCTCATCGGTTAGGTCCTCCCCGTTGCGAGTGATGGTGAAACGGCGCTGGTTGTCGCGCATGAATTGGGCATAGCGGCGCACGTGCACGTCGACGTAGCGTGGGTCCAGCTCCACGAGGCGGGCCTGGCGGCCGGTCTTCTCGCAGGTGACGAGCACTGACCCCGACCCACCGAAGCCATCGAACACGATGGCGGCCGGCCGGCTCGAACACTCGACTAGGTATTCTAAAATATCTAGTGGTTTCATCGTCGGGTGCTCGGCATTGCGGCTAGGCCGGTCAAACTTGAGCACCGTGGTCTGCTTGCGGTCGGAGCACCAGGTGTGAGCCGCGCCTTCCTTCCAGCCGTACAGAATCGGCTCGTGCTGCCAGTGAAAATCCTGGCGGCCCATCACGAACTGCTGCTTCACCCACACCAGGCACTGGCTGAGCTTCAGCCCAGCGTCCTTCAGGGCCGTGCGGAAGTTGGCGCCCTCACTATCAGCGTGGAACACGTAAATCGGCGCCCCTGGGCGCATGAACACGAAGCAATTGGTGTAGTAGTCGAGCAGGAACTGGTAGAAGTCGCCGTCGCCCATATTATCGTTTTCGATGGTGAGCGCGTCCTTCGTTTTGCCGGTATAGGCCACGTTGTAGGGCGGGTCGGTATTCACCAGGTCGATGAGCTGGCCGGCGCCCACGGCGCGCGCCACCACGTCGGAGTCGGTCGAGGAGCCGCACACCAGGCGGTGCACCAAGGCCAGGCCATCGGAGTGGAACTCGTACACGTCGCCGAGCACTGACTGCGGCACGGCCGGCGGTTCGGGGTCAAACTCGCCCTCCTCGGCCGGCGGCAGCTGCAGGGCCGCGAGGCGAGCCAGCTGCTCGAGCGAAGTGGTGTCGAGGATGAAGTCGAGGTTGAGGTGGCTGAAGTTGTCCAGAATGCCCTGGTAGTCGAACTGGCCGGCCCCGACGTTGCTGGTGACGTTGTACTCGTCGAGCTCGTCTTTCGTGAGCTGGCGGTTGGGCGCGCGCACGTCGATGAGTTCGTCGCCGCGGCCCACGTCGAGCAGGATGGCCAAGCGCTGGTGGCCGGCCAGCACTACGTTATCGAGGTTGATGGCCGGAATCTCGACCAGGTTGAACTTGGCCAGCGAGTGGGTCAGCCGCGCGCGGCCTTCCTCGGTGAGAATGCGCGGGTTGTAGGACAAGGGCACCAGCTCGCGCACACGGCGCTGGGTGGTGTGCCATTCGAGGGGTAATAGGCTCTCAGACATTAGGTTGGGCTAGCTTGATTCGGATTAGGGTAATGGCCGCCTCGCAGGCAACCAGGTCGTCGGCGCGGTCGGCGCGCTTGCGCAGCTTGGTGCGCTGGCTCACCAGGTTCTGCAGCCGGCGGCGCAGCTCGCCGGCCTCGCTCACCTCGGTGATGGGCACCAGGCCCGGCAGGCGGCCGTGCTGGCGCACGTGGGCCTCGGTGGCCTTCAGCTCGCCCTCCTGGTCGGTAAGCACCACGATGCGGCCGGCTATTTTCTGGCGCTCTTTCTGGCGCAGGCCCTTGGCCGTGAGCTGCGGGTGCAGGTGGCTGCGCTCGTCGCGCGTGGCCTTCAGCTCCTGCAGCACCTTGGCCAGCAGTGGCGAGGCCGCTTCCTCCTGCACGGTTGCCGGGAGCGCTAAAGCAGTAGCCACCGGCAGCGGGCTGGCCGCGGCGGGCTCCGGCGGCCCCACGGGCGCCAACAGGGCCGCCAGCTCGCGGCGTAGTACCAAGTAGGTATAGTCACCGGTCCCGAGCGAGAAGAGGCGCTTGTAGGTAGGGTTCTCCCCTAGCGCGGCGTAGAGTGCGACGCCCTGGGCAAAGTCCTGCTCCGAGGCGAGCCAGGCGGTGATGTCGGCGAGTTTCATGCCCCGAAGTTGCCGGGGGCTGCCTCGGCAGAAAAGGACGCAAAAAAGCCCCGCGACCGGGTGGTGGCAAGGCTTTTTTCTTCAGTTCACAGTACTCGTAGTCGCCGCCTTTTTTCGCTTTCGAATCGGCACTAAGTAGGTGAATCTGGGGTCTTTCACCAGCTCCTGGGCCTCGGCCAAGGTCAGCGTACGCAGGTCGATAGTGCGCCCGAGTCGTTGAATTATCACACAGCATGGCGTGGTGGTACAACGAAACTTCTCGGCTACTTCGGGCAGGAGCTGGTGACTAGAGGTTGCCATCACTAGGGCTTTACTTTAATATCACCGGCGTAGATGTAGAGGCCGGTGGCGTAGGCCTCCCCTTTCACCGTGAAGCCGCGGCGGCCCGAGCTGAGCTTGGCCGAGTCGTAGTCGGGGGCTAGCTCCACCGGCAGGCCTTCCTGGCCCACCTGGATGTAGGTGCCATCGGCATCGGGCACGAGCATGAGCAGGCCCAGGTTCTTGACGATGCGGGCGAATTCGAGCGTGGTGGCCTTGTTGCCAGGGTGAAAGCCCTCGAAGGTGATTTTCAGGCCGCGACCGTCGCGTTCGCCCACGATAGCAGCCTTCAACATGTTCGAGTCTAGGGTGATGTACACCTTGGCCCAGCCATCGGTCGGGTCTTTAAAGATGTGGTCGGCGACGATGATGGCCGTGTCGCCGGGGTTGACGCCGACTTTGGGCGCCTTGGCGATGGTGCTGAAGGCGTCCTCGCGGGCCACGTACACGTAGCCCAGCAAGCCGGGCGTGTTGTCGTCACCCTGCGGGCCGACCTGGTGGGTAAGAGCGTAAGTATTCATAATGAATGACTTAAAATGCTTATTAAATAGAGAATCACGAAGTGGACGAGGGCTGAAGGCTAGGCCTTCTTTTCCGCCAACTCCTGCACTAGGCCGGGGTACTTTTCCACCACCACCTTCACCAGCGCCGGATCAGCTTTGAGTTCAGTGTGGGTAATCACCTTACCATCGATGCTGAATCTGCCGGCCAGCACCTGGTAGTGCTTCTTGCCGTGCGTGATGACCGAGAGCGCCGAAGCACCCTGGGCGTTAGCCGCTACGAGCTGCTCGTCCTGGGTGGCGATAATGTTGTCTTTGGCTTCCAACTCCAGGTCTTTCTGACGGAGTTGTTCCACGAGCTGGGCGACGTGCTGCTCGGGGGTTAGGGTTGCGTTGTCCACGTTGGTAGGCTTTAAATTGAAAATGAAGAGGTTGGCACCGCTAAAGCCGGCTCACTCGCTGGGGAGTGAGCCGGCTGGTAGCCCCAGCAGGGCGGGCGAAGGGTTGACCCTACAGGGTCAGGTCCAACTCGTTGGTGAAGACGGCCTGCATGGAGGGGAAGCCGACACCTTTCCAGAAGTCGGTGAAGATGGCCACTTCCCGTTTGGCGCTTTCGATGCGTACCGAACGGTTGTTTACCGTCTTCTTAGCCAGGCGCTTGCGGTTCTCCTTGGGGGTAGCCCAGATTTTCTCCGAGGCTCCCATCGAATCCAGGCCGACCACCGAGTGGTTGGTGAATTCAATGGGAATTTGCAACAGCGCATCCCCATTGCCATCGATGATGGGCTTGGCCGGGGCGGCCGTGGAGTCGAGCTTGTACTTCTCGTGGCGGCCTTTGGCATAGCGACGAGCCAGGCTCGTGTTCATGCATACCTCCATCGGGCGACCCCGGTAGCGGATGCTAAAACCGTTCACGAACGTCTCCACGTACTCGCAGAAGGCCTTGTTGTCGGAGGGGATGGCGCCCAGCACAATCGGCGTGATTTTGCTTGTGGCCGAGGCGATATCGCGGTTGATGATGGTGCGAATGCCATCGATACCAGTGCCGGCGGCGCCGGGCGTGCCAGCCGTGGGGGCCACAAACTTGCCGAAGAAGATTTCATTCAGCTCGTAGTCCTCGTCCATGCGGGCGTAGAGGTGCTCTTCTACGAGGTAACGCACGATGGGCCACTCGGCCCGGTTGAGGTTGCTGTCGGCCAGGAAGCCGAGCCACGTGGCCTCCAGCTTGTCGGGGTTTTCCTCCAGGTCCACTTTGAAGGGCGTCTGGGTCAGGATGATGGGCGAGGCCTTGAGGCCGCCCAATGGGGTCCAGCCGGGCTGGAAAGGCTGCAGCACGCGGCTCAGCTCCGTGTCGGCCATCTGGTACGACGTGTCGTCGGTGGGGATGAGTCCGAACAGGGCTTCCGTCTTGGAGGAAACATACGGCTTCTTCAGGATGCGATTCTTGTCCTGGCCGCCGTCACGGTAGTAGTTGCCGAACTCGTCAACGATGTCTTGGATATCCATAAAATACTAATGGTAAAAAAGTTACACAGTGGCTATCTAGCCTGAAGTGATGAAGGAAAAGATTAGCCGAAGACCGGGTGACCGTTCAGGGCCTTATTGTGGGGCAACTCAGCGATAGCCTTGGCGTGAGCATCGGGCTCGCCCTTATCGACGTCGCTGGCGCCAGCCTCAAGCGTAGGTGTGGTGTGGGCCGCGCCGGGGGCCTTGTCAAACAGGTCGGCCTTCACCTTGAAGCCGTCGCGCTGAGCCACCAGGGTGGCCACGTCGGCAGCGCCGGCAGCAGCCAGGGCGTCAGTGATACCCTTGGCCGAGGCCTCGGCGGCATCGGCGCGGCCAGCTTTGGTTGTCAGGTCGTTGAAGGCGGCTTCGGTGATAAGTAGCGCGCCCGTTACACCGGCCGTTTTCAGCTCTTCGTTAGCGGCCGTAGCCTGCTCGGGCGTCACGATTTCGGCCGAAATGAGGGCGTGCGAGGCAGCGCCCAGGGTTAGTTTTTTACCAAACATGGAATGGAGGGATGAAGAAGAGGAATCGGTAGAATCGGCCTCGTTGGCGAGCTGCTCGGCCAGGGCGACGGCCTCGTCAAGCGAGCCCATCAGGTCGGCCAGGCCATTGGCCAGATTTGCCTCCCCCACGAAGACCATCCCGCTAGTGACCAGCTCCAGCTGCTTAGCCGGAATCTTGTCGCCGCGGTTGGCAGTCACGGTGCTCAGGAACACCTCGTTGAGGGGGTCGAGAATCTCGGCGCGCAGGGGCTCAGGGTCGCCGTCAATAGCGGCCTGGTACGAGGCGTTTTTATTGGTGGACTTGGTCGCGTTGACGGTTACCGTCTTGATACCCAGCTGCTCGAAGTAGCCCGTAAAGTCCAGAAACTCGGCCATCGTGCCGATGCTGCCGGCCATCGCGGTGCGGCCGGCCAGCATTACCACATTGCCGCCACTGGCGCTCCAGTAGCCGGCTGAGCAGGCCTGCTGCACCAGCGAAACGAAGGGCTTCTGGGTGCCGGCAATGATGCCCGCGAAGTTTTCTAGGCCCATCGTGCTGCCGCCGGGCGTGTTGAACACGCCCACGTGGCCGATGAAGCTGGGATGGGCATCAGCTTGCTGCACGCGCAGGCCAATGGTACCGGTGCCCACCGAATAGTAGGAGTCGAACGGCATCATGACGCCCGAAATGCTGTGCACGGCAATCGAGCCGGCGGGCACCTCGTCGAGCGACGAATAGCGCTGCACGCCCAGGGCCGCGGCGTGCGGGGTGAAGGCGGAGAAACCCAACTGCATGAGTGGCCGGGCCTCGTCACTGGCGCCGCCCGAGTGGCCGGCCAGCAGCTGGGCCACTTGGGCATAAAGCATCTGCACTCCCTGACCTTCCAATAGGACGGGAGCTTGCAGCATGGTAGCGAGGGTGGCGTAGGTCAGCATCTTTCAGGATTGAATGATGCAAAGCTGCCTGCCTCGGTGAGCCGCAAAAAGGACAGTAAAAAGCCCCGCCGGGTGGGGCGGGGCTAGGAGCTAGGGGCGGAAACCGGCCGGCAGATTCCAGCAGGCATAGGCCACGGCCGCGGCCACGAAGGCAAAGCCAAGCCAGCGAAAAATAGTCGCACTGCGCATAGCTCAGGCGAAGCGGCCTAACGCGTCGGCCCGCTGAATGTGCAGGCGAATCAGCTCGCCAATGGCCACGGCCTGCGTGTCGCGCAGTAGCTCGAAAAAGTCACCTTGCAACATAGTAGGCTGCTCGAAGCTATCCACCACCACCTGCCAGGCGGCGTCCGACTGACCCAGCACCCGCGTGGCCAGCACGTTGCCCGCCTGCTCGGGGCGCACGTCCACCAGCGTCAAGTTGTCGGCTGAAAGGGTGCTCTCGTAGCTTTTGAACACGGTGCCAGTGAGCGGCGGGCCGAAGCCATCGCCTTCAGCCACAGCGGCGTAGGGGCTGACAATGACCACAATCCGCACGAAGCTCTGGCCAGCAGGCGTTTGCTCGTGGTAGAGGCTTTTGAAGCGCGCCTTCTGGCGCACGAGCGTATTGCCCACTTGCAAGTCGGCAACGGGCAACTCAATCAGGCTGGGGGTATAAGGAAGCTGGGGCATAAAGAAGGTTAGTTAACACTAGGAAAACGGGTGCGCAGGTACATCTCCGTGGCTTGGCGCTCGGCATCGGAAAGCAAACCGAAGTAGAGGTAGCAGGCGTAAATGATGCCCTGCCAGTCGTAGGCCGGGTTCGTTTCGCCGCCGAGTATTACCTCGTCCGACCATTCCAGCCGCTGCTGGGCGTTGCGAAACGATATCGACTCCTGCAGCAAGCCGTTGAGGTAGAACGTCACGCCGTTGCGGCCCATCTCGGCCGTTAGCAGGATAGTTTTTTCGTTGTCGAGCAGCGTGGCAGTGGCCAAGTGCACGAAGCCATCAACGAACGTATTGTAGGTGATGCCCAGGTTATAGGTGTAGCTACGCCCGGTGTAGCCTACCCAGGTGCGGGTGAAATTGCCGGCCGTCAGGATACTGAAGGCCATGCGCAAATCCTCGGTAAGCGTAGCCTTGTTGAGCACCAGGAAAACCGTCACGACCTCCTGGCCAGCCAGGCCGGGCAGCTGCAGTTGCTGCTTGCTACTGGCCAGCGCGGTTTCCGTAAAAAACTGGTAGCCCGGCGCGGGCGCGGCCGGCCCCACGGGGGGCGCCGTGGGGGCGCCGCCGAGCAGGGCCAGGAAGCCGGGGTTGGAAAAGGCGAAGCTCCGCATGGCTAGGGCTGGGCGGCGTAGCCGGCGATAAGGTCGGTTTCGGTGCCGCCCCAGGCGCACTCCAGGCTGAGCGTGGCCTGCTTGCCCGCCGCCAGGCTGGCCGGCGAGTTGCCGCGCCAGGCCCAGTTCGGCCAGCTCAGGCTCACGTCCGCGCCGGTGGCGTTGTAGAGGTGCAGGCGCAGCTGCCGGCCCTGGGCGCGGCCGGCCGTGGCCGTTACGGCCAGATTGCCGGCTAGGTGCAGCAGCTGGGTCGTGGCCGTGGCGAAGTCGAGCACCAGGCTCGGCGCATAGGCCAGCGTCGCGTAGGTATCAGCCGTAGCGCTGCCCCGGTGGTCCACCACGATAATGCCGGGGTCAATGCTATCCACCTGCACGTTGCCGTAGAGGTGCACCGTGCCCGTGCCGGTGAAGCTGGCGTAGTAGCCGTTGGTAAAGGTGTAGGTGGCGCCTTTTAACTGAAAAGGCACCTCGCTGTAGCCGTTGAGGAACTGCGGCGCTCGGGCCGGCGTAGCAGGGCCATTGGCCTGGCCAGCGAGCACGACTTGCGCCGTGCCGGTCGGGGCATTGTTCTGAAAGAAAAAGAAAAAGTTGGTCACCACCAAGCTCAGCGAACTCAGGCCAGGGATGGTCAGCGTCACGCCGTCGGCAAAGAACACAGCCGAGCCTGAGGCATCGAGGTAGGTTGGCCAGGGCGTGTTTTTGCTGGCATTGCTAGTCGTAACC
>JBPBQJ010000066.1:0-21938 GCA_050954765.1 Janthinobacterium lividum
AATCTCCAAGATGCAGAATTCGAGGATGCCTTTGCGCATCTGCACCTGGGTGTTCTCTAGTTTCATGGGCGGTATGGGCTAGTAGTAGGTGAGGAACGGTACAAATGTACAACGGGTACTTTGTATTGCATAATACTCGGTGTACATTTTTTTGTTGCCCTCGCGGAAGTTTTTTTAGGCCCCGAAACCGTCACGTATTTCTTTCTTCCTATTCGAGTGCGCCCAGCATCCAAAAATGAAGAGCCAACTGCGCCATACTCAGCTAAATGGCTGACAGACGTGGCGCTTAAGGGAAGTGCGGCGCACTATCCGGCAGTAACTTGCGTTGCCGCTCCGATTATTTTGCCGCCTATTATTCTACTATGCTACAACTCTCCGCTAGCCACTCTTGGGCCGTATTACTGGGTGTGAGCGCCGCGCTGGGGCTAGCCGCGCCCGCCGCCCGCGCCCAAACCAACACGCCCAAGTACAGCAACGAGTTCTTGAACCTGGGCGCCGGGGCCCGCTCGCTGGGCATGGGCAAAACCCAGGTGAGCCTGACCGACGACGCCACCGCGGGCTACTGGAACCCAGCGGCGCTCACCAACCTGCGCACCAAGTACGACGGCGTACTGATGCACTCCGAGCTGTTTTCGGGGGTGGTAAAAAACGACTACGCGGCCTTCGCCATGCCGCTCGATGAGAAGAGCGCCGTGGGCGTGACGCTGCTGCGCCTGGGCGTAGACAACATTGCCGACACGAGGGCCCTGGTGAACGAGTACGGCTACATTCAGTACGATAAAATCACGTATTTCTCGGTGGCCGATTACGCGCTGCTGCTGAGCTACGCCCGCAAGCTGGGGCCCGAGGGCCTGAGCGTGGGCGGCAGCGGCAAGCTCATTTACCGCAACGTGGGCACCTATGCCAATGCCTACGGCTTTGGGGTCGATGTGGGCCTGCAGTACAACTACAAGGGCTGGCGCCTGGGCTTGATGGCCAGGGATATTACGACCACCTTCAACGCCTGGAGTATCGACGCCGATAAGTTTAAGGCCAATACCATCCCCGGCGAGGCCATCCCGACCAATACTACCGAGATAACCCTGCCGCGCCTGGTGCTAGGGGCGGCGCGGCAGTTTACGCTGCCCGCGCAGTTCACGGCCCTGGTGGCGGTGGACCTGGAAGCCACCACCGACGGCCAGCGCAACACGCTCCTCTCGGCCAAGCCCGTGAGCGTGGACCCGCGCGTGGGCGTGGAAATCGGCTACCGCAACCTGGCTTTTTTGCGCGGCGGCGTAGGCAACTACCAGAAGATTACCACCTTCGACATGTCGCAGCAGTGGAAGGGCCAGTATAGCCTGGGTGCGGGCGTGGCCTTCAGCGGCTTGCGCGTTGACCTGGCGCTCTCGCGCCTGGCAGTGGAAAAACTGGGTTCGACTTCCCAAACCAACTCGCTCATCGTGAGCCTGGGCTACGGCCTGGGCAGCCGCCAGAGCGGCCTGCCGAGCATTCAGTAGGGCTAGGGGACTTATTCTGACTAGACAACAAGTAGTAGACTGCTAATATGATGCATAAAAATTACGCTGCCAATTGGTGGGGCCTGTTGGGTCGGTGGGCCAATGGCCGCGCCTTGGGGCTAGCCATGCTAGCCTGCCTGCTAGGCACTACCCTGGCCCAAGCCCAGTCGGGCAGCTTCGGCAACGAATGGATAGTGCCCGGTCAGCCTTACTATAAGGTGAAGGTGTGGCGCGATGGCCTTTACCGCCTCGACTATGCCTACCTCAATCGGCTCGGCGCGGGGGCCGTGGCACCCAGCCAGCTGCAAGTGTGGCGGCGCGGCAAAGAAGTGGCCGTGTACCAGGGCGGTAACTCAGCCGCGCTCGACAATAGTACGTTTGTCGAGTTCTACGGCCAGCGCAACGACGCCGCACTGGACAAGGAATTTTATAAGAATCCCGCCGACCAGGTCAACCCGCACTACAGCTTCTACACCGACACGGCGGCCTATTTCGTGACCTGGGGCGCCCGGGCCGGCAAGCGCATGGCCCAGCCCGTGGCGGCCGGCGGCACGCCGCACGGCTGGCGCCTGCAGTCGGCGCTGGTGCTGAGAACGGGTAACTTCACGGAGGCCCCCACCGAAACTACCACCACCTTTCTGCCCTGGATAGAGCCGGGCGAAGGCTTTTTTGAAGGCTTTTATTACAACCCAACGCCGGTACTGGTCGACTCGCTACGCGCCGTAGCAACGGCGCCGGGCGTGCCCGCTCCGCGAGTGGAGACGGCGGTAGTAGGCGGCAGCCGCGTTAATCACGCTACCGTGGTGAGCGTGGTGGCTCCGGGTAGCACCACGCCCCGGCCGCTAGGCACGCTGCTCTACACGCGCTTCGACCATGGGTACGGGCGCTACGCATTGCAAAACAGTGATATAAGTAGCCAGGGCACCGTAACGATAAGCTATAGCCAGGGTCCGCTGCCGCCGCAGTCGCTCGTCGATGTATTCCGGCTGTCGTGGCTGCGCGTCACGGCCCCGCAACAAAACGTGTGGTTCAGCAACCGCCGAACCGTATTTTTTCAAAACGACTCGCTGCTAGCCGGTCAGGCTACCTACGAGGTAGACAACATACCGGGCACAGTGAGTGGCTTCGACATCCAGGACCCTTGGAATGTGCAGCGCGTGGCTGGCACCGATGCTGCTACGCTGGGCGGCGCGGGCCGGCGCTACGTGTTTCCGAGCGCTACCAACCAGCAAACGCGCCGCCTGATGCTAGCCGACGAGGCGCAGCCCCTGGTGCCGCCCGCCGCCCGCCGGGTGAATTTCCGGGTTATCGACCCCGCCAAACCCAACTTTGTCATCATCACCCACCCCAGGCTGATGCAGGCCGCGGGCGCAGTGCCCAACGTGGCGCGCGCCTATGCCAACTACCGCGCCTCGGCGGCGGGTGGCGCCTACGACACCCTGATGGTGACGGCGCCGCTGCTCTACGACCAGTTTCACTATGGCGAGCGCTCGGTAATTGCTTTGCGCCACTTTGCGCTGTGGCTGGCGGCCCGGTCGCCGGCCAACCAGACCAAGTTTTTGTTGCTGCTGGGCAAGGGTATCTCGCCGGGCACGCCAGTTACCTCGGCCATCGACCCCAACACTACTTCGGGGGCCTCCTTTAGTGGGTTCAGCGCTTTCCAATCGACGCGGGTGCAGGGCGAAAACGGCCTCGACCTGGTGCCGGTTTCCACGCGCGCGTCGTCGGACATTTTTCTGTCGAGCGACTGGCCGCACGACAATTACGTGCCAGCGCTGCCCACGGGCCGCATCGTGGCGACTACGCCCGCCGAAGCGCTAGCCTATCTCACCAAGCTGCAGGAGTACGAAGCCCAAATCGACCCTAACCAGCCCAACCCTGAGCCCTGGCACAAGAACATGGTGCACTTGAGCGGGGGGCATGACCAGATAGAAATTAGCACCTTTCGCGTCTATCTCGATAAGTACAAGCGCCGGGTAGAGCACCCGCTGCTGGGTGGTAGCGTCACCACCTACCAGCGGGTATTTGACCCCACCAACCTGCCCGCCAGCAAAAATATCTCGTCTGACGTGAACGCGGGGCTAGCCCTGATTACGTACTTCGGCCACGGCTCGACGACGCAGTTTGACCTCAATATTGGGGATATCAACGACCCGCTGCAGGGCTACAGCAACGCCAAGAAGTACCCGGTGATGATGTACAACGGCTGCTCGGCGGGCGCGGCATTTTACAACGCCCGCACCTTCGCTACCGACTGGCTGCTAGCCCCTAATAAGGGTTCGATTGGCATCATGGCCGAAAGCGGAGCTTCGTATGCCGACCTGCTCGACCCTACCCAGGACCTGACTCACCAGTTGCTTTTCAATGACCCAGCCTGGTTTGGGCGACCCATTGCTGAAGTGCGCCGCGAGGTAATCCGGCGTGTGCAGGGAAGGGTAGAGTTTTCGCCGGTACCTGGCAACCTGCGCGCTACCGAGCAGCTGCTGTGCACCATCTGGCAGGGCGACCCGGCCCTGCGGTTGTATGCTCCGGCCAAGCCCGACTTGGTGGCCAGCGCCGCCGCGCTCTCGCTTAGCCCCATCGCCCCGGATGTGGCCGTAACGGCCGCTTCCAGCAAATTCACTTTCAATATTGGGGTGAGCAACCCGTTGCGCATCACCCGCGACTCGGTCGAGATTCGGGTTACGCGCACCTACCCGGCGGCCACGGGCTTGGCCAAGGAAGTGTACGTGTTCAACAACCACGATGGTCGCAAGCCGTTTCCGCAGGCTTTCCAGCGCGATACGGTGTACACTGTCGAGCTTCCAAACCCTACGGTCGATTTTTCGGGTGACAACCAGTTTACGGTGGAGCTCGACTACCGTAACAAGATAGCTGAGCTCAACGAGGGTAATAACACGGCTACGCTCACGTACTCGTTTTTGAAGCGCGGCCTCACGCTGCTCACGCCCACCGAGTTTGCCATCATCACCAGCACCAAGCCGCGGCTGGTGGCCCAAAGCAACGACCCCAACGGCCCGGTGCGCAGCTACGATTTTCAGGTCGACTCGGTGGCAACCTTCAACAGCCCGGCTTTGCAATCGACGACCATTACGGCCGGCGTGACGCCCATCTGGACGCCCGCCCGCGCCCTCACTACCAAGGCCGACTCGACGGTGTGGTACTGGCGCGTGCGCTTTACCACGGCCGTGGCGCCGGAGGATAATGGCTGGCAGGTGAGCTCGTTCCGCATCATCCCAACCGCCCTGAGCGGCGGCTGGTCGCAGAGCCACAATGGGCAGTTCAACCGCGACGACCTGCGGGGCGTGGCCGTGGCGGCCCCTAGCAACCGCTGGAGCTTTGCCGCCCAGCAGCAGGCCCTCACGCTACGCACGGCCGGCGGCGGGGCCCCGGGTAGCCCCTACACCTTTGCCGTGAGCGGCTACGGTATCAACACGGGCAGCGCGGCGGCCAACGTCAGCAATTGCGGCGTGAAGTCGCCCAACCTGCTACTCGCCGTCTTCGACCAGCGCACGCTGAAGCAAACGGTTGTGAGCGGCTCATACTCGGTGTGCGGGCCAGCCAATCAGCCGTTCTACTACTTCGGCGCCGACCCTACCAGCAGCACCGATACCCTCGACAACCTCAACAACAGCGCCGCCCGCCGGGCGCAGCTGCTCGACTTTCTGGGCAAGGTGCCCGAAGGCTCTTACGTGGCCCTGGTGAGCGAAAACCGCCTGCGCTACGCCGACGCTGCCTTGGCCGCCACGCTGCGCCAGGTGGCTAGCCTGCTGGGCAGCAAGGTGGTATCGACCCTCAAAAACGGCGAGCCCTGGGCCCTGGTGGCCCAGAAGAAGGCTAGCGGCAGCGTACTGCTGGCCGAGGCCGGCCCCGACCGCACCTTGGGCACGCCCACGTACCTGCAAAGTATCACGCTGACTTCTTCGCTGAGCGCGCCGAGCAAAGAGGGGAGCATCACGAGCACGCTCATCGGCCCGGCCGTGAAGTGGCAGACGCTCTTCGACGTTATCAAGCCCGAAACGCCCACCGCTAGCTACACGCTCTCGCTGGTGGGTATCGATGCCAGCAACAAGGCCACGGTGCTGCAATTCGACATCAAGGCTAAAAGCCTGGACTTGACCGGCTACTCGGCCACTACCTACCCCTACATGCAGCTGCAGCTAGCCCTGCGCGACACCGTGAACCGCGTGTCGCCGCAGCTCAAACAGTGGCTCATTACCTACAAGGGCAAGCCTGAGGGCCTGGTGCGCCGCGACCTGGTGGCGGCAGCCGTCTACGATTCGGCGAGCCTCAAAGCGCAGGCTACCACCGGCACGGGCTTCATCAAGTTTCCGGTGAAATTTGATAACATCTCGCAGGAAGCCTTCGCCAGCCGCCTCCAAACGCAGGTGCAACTGGTAAACGCTAGTACCAACCTGCCAGTGAAGACGCTGCCACTGCTCACGGCCACGCGCGACCTGCTGCCCGGCGATAGCGTGCTGACCGTGAACGTGAGCCTCGACATGCGCGGCCTCTTTGGCAAGTTTTACGTGCGCGTGGTGGTCAACCCGCAGCTGCAGCCCGAGCTGTATTACTACAACAACGAGCTGAAAACGGCCACCTTCACGGTGCGCGACAGCAACTTGCCGCCCACGCTCGACGTGGCCATCGATGGTCGCCACATCCTCGATGGCGAGCTGGTGGCGCCGCGCCCGGTTATCGCCATTCAACTCAAGGATGAGGACCGGCTGCGCCTCATTACCGACGCCTCGTTCTTCACCATCTTCCTAAAGCGGCCCGATGGCACCACAACGCCCGTAAACGTGAACGGGGCCGACGTGCACTTCAGCGTCGATAATTCGGCGGGTAGCCTGGCGCGCCTCGACTACAGCCCCGGCCTGAGCCAGCCGCTGCCCGACGGTACCTACACGCTGAGCGTGCAGGGCCGCGACGCCTCCAACGCCGCCGCCGGTACCATTAATTACGAGGTGAAGTTTACGGTGGTGAACGAGTCGAAAATTTCCAACGTGTACCCGTATCCGAACCCCGTCACGAGCAAGGCGAAATTTGTATTCACGGTGACGGGCCAGGAGCTGCCGCGCAACATGAAAATTCAGATTATGACCCTCACGGGCCGCGTGGTGCGCGAGATTTTCATGAGCGAGCTAGGCCCCTTGCACATCGGCAACAACGTGACCGACTACGCCTGGGATGGCACCGACCAGTACGGCGACCGCCTCGCCAACGGCACCTACCTCTACCGCGTGTCCGTCGACGACCCGAACAATGACTTCAAGAAGTTCAGCACGGCCGGCGACCAGGCCTTTAAAAACGACTGGGGCAAGCTCGTGCTGCTCCGCTAGCCTTGGTGGCTGAGCCACCCTACGCAAAAAGGGCCGTCCTGCTTAGTAGGACGGCCCTTTTTAATGTGCTGACCCTAGCGGCGGCGCAGCGTCACGAAGCTGTAGGCGAGGGTATTCTTGTCGTCGGGGGCGTGGCGGGTACGGGTTTCTTCGCGCCAGGCGGTGGGCGGCAGGGCCGGGAAAAAGGTGTCGCCGTCGGGCACGGTAGTGTGCACCTCGGTGAGGTACACGACATCGGCGGCGGGCAGCGCTGCCCGGTAGACTTCGCCGCCGCCAATCACGCAGACTTCTTCGCCGCCGGGCTGCTGGGCGGCCAGCGCCAGGGCCTCGGGCAGCGAGTGGGCCAGCAGCACGCCGGCCGGTGCGGGCCAGGCGGTTTGGCCCGTTACCACAATATTGGTGCGGCCCGGCAGCACCCGACCGATGCTCTCAAACGTGCGCCGCCCCATGACGATGGGGTGGCCCAGCGTGCGCTGCTTGAAGTGCTGCAAGTCGGCGGGCAAATGCCAGGGCAGCTGGCCCTGGCGGCCAATAACGTTGTTTTCGGCGGTGGCTACGACGATGGAAACCATGAGTATTGAGTCGAGAACTTATAAGTGAGGCGTCCGTCCGTCATGCAGCGCGCCGCGAAGCATTGCGCGTGCCAGCGAATGCGAACGTTGGAATTTTTCAAGCAGGCTCACTACCTGTTTTTTCTATTCCAAAATCCAGTTTGGTGCCGCGCAAAAACTCTTCTACGCTCATCCGCTTTTTTCCTTCCACCTGCACTTCAAGCAGGGCTAGCCAGCCGGTGGGCGCGGCCACGCGCAGGCTCAGGCGGCCGTCGGTGGCCCAGGTGCCGGCGGGGGCGGCGGGGCCGGGCTGCGCGGCGGCGCGGTATACTTTGAGGCCGCGGCCGTCGGGCAGGGTGGTGTAGGCGGCGGGGGCGGGGGCCAGGCCGCGCACCTGGTTCACGAGGTCCTGGGCGGGGCGCGTGAAATCGAGGCGGCCGGTTTCTTTGGTAAGCTTGGGCGCGGGGCGCAGGTCGGCGGAGTTGGCTTGCGGGGTGCTGGGGGCGGCCCCGGCCGCAATGGCTGCTACGGTGCGGGCGGCCAGCGCGGCGCCGGTCATTTTCAGCTTGTCATATAAGGAGCCAAAGTCGTCGCTAGGGTCGATGGCGATTTTATCCTGCATAATGAGGTCGCCGGTATCAATCTCGTGGCGCAGAAAAAAGCTGCTCACGCCCGTTTCCTGGTCGCCGTGCATGAGGGCCCAGTTGATGGGCGCCGCCCCGCGGTACTGCGGCAGCAGCGAGCCGTGGATGTTGACCGAGCCCAGCCGCGGCATGCTCCACACGGCCTCAGGCAGCATCCGAAAGGCCACCACCACCTGCAAGTCGGCCGCGTAGCCGCGTAGCTCTTCTTGAAAAGTTGGGTCTTTGAGGTTAGTAGGTTGCAGCACCGGCAGGTCGTGGGCCAGGGCCGCCTGCTTCACGGCCGAGGCTTGCAGCTGGCGCCCGCGCCCGGCGGGCCGGTCGGGCCCCGTGATGACGGCCACTACCCGGGCCTCGGGCAGGGCGAGCAGGGTTTCGAGCGTAGGCACCGCAAAATCGGGCGTGCCCATAAAGATGATGCGCAGGGGAGCGGACATAGAATTCGGTAGTAGGTAAAAGCAACTGTTATCCTTCCATCTAGCATTCCAGAGGAAAGACGACAGTCAGTTTTTAAAATGTGGCTATTTCTCCGGGTACAACAAATACTTCTTGCGCAGTTGCTTGAACCGCGTCAGCCCCGGCTGCCAGCTAGCCCGGATGCTGGCCTCGGAGCGCCCAGCCACCACCTGCGCCCGCAGCGAGTCGGTGCCCGATAGCTGCTCGAAATACTTGGTGAAAAAATGCGCTTTGTCGGTGCTCTGGCGGTAAAAATCAAGCAGGTAGCGCACGCTAAAAAACTGCGCCGGCTCGTCGCTAGCCGGCTGGTGTAGGTCGAGGCCATAGCAGAGCTGGCCATTGAGGGGCGGCGTGGGCGAGCCCGCGTTGGGGCGGGGCGTGAACTGGTAGGGCCGGCTAGCCGGCTGGCTAGGGCTGCCAACTACCTCAAACGGCCGGTCGGTGCCGCGGCCCACGCTCACGTTGGTGCCCTCGAATAGGCACACGCTGGGGTACAGCGCCACCGCCCGCGCCGTGGGCAGGTTGGGGGAGGGGCGCACGGGCAGCGCGTAGGGCGTGGCGTGGGTGTAGCCACCCGCCAGGGGCACCACCTGCAAGCGGCAGGGCTGGCCGCTGGCTAGCCACTTTTCGCCATTAATCATCTTGGCCAGCTCGCCCACCGTGAGGCCGTGGCAGATGGGCAGCGGGTCGAGGCCCACAAACGAGCGGTGCTTGGGCTCGAGCACCGGGCCATCGACGAGCGCGCCGTTGGGGTTGGGGCGGTCGAGCACCAGCACCAGCTTATTCTGCTCGGCCGCCGCCTCCATTACATAGTGCAGCGTGCTGATGAAGGTGTAGAAGCGCGTGCCCACATCTTGAATATCAAATACCAACACATCGACATCGGCGAGCATCTCGGGTGTGGGCTTTTTGGTTTTGCCATACACCGAGCGCACCGGCACGCCGGTGCGGGCATCGCGCCCGTCGGTGATGGTGGCGCCATCGGCCGCCTCGCCCCGAAAGCCGTGCTCGGGGGCAAAAATGGCCGTTAGGTTCACACCCAATGACTTCAGCGTATCAACCAGGTAAGCCTGGCCCACCCGGGAGGTTTGGTTCACGACCAGCCCCACGCGCTTGCCTTGCAGCGCGGGCAGGTAGGCCCTTAGCTGCGCGGCGCCCACTTGCGGAGGGCGGGGCAGGCGGCTAGCGGGCGGCGGGGTAGCTGGCTGCGCGGCGGCCCGGGCCGGCAACTTACCCGTAGTGGGGCTAGCGCCGCACCCGGCGGCCAGGCCCGCGGCCATAAAAATCCACTTCATCATGGCCCAAAAATACCTTGCTGCGTAAGAAACGCGCTACTGCCCGGCTTGCAACCCCCGGCGCGGCGTAGCTTTACGCCACTTGTGAATATTGCCCGCTACATATCGCGCCGTATGGACGGGGCCGACTCCGGCTCTTTTACCCACTCCGTTACGCGCATTGCCACGGTGAGCATTGCCCTGGGCATCGCCGTGATGATAGTTTCGTTTTCGATTCTGCAGGGCTTCCGCGAGCAGATTCAGGACAAAATATTCTCGTTTGGGGCGCACATGCAGCTCTCGCGCTACGACACCAACAACTCGCTCGAGGTAGCGCCCATCTCCGAGCCCGAGTTGCGCCGCCAGCTGGCGCGCTACCCGCAGGTGGCCTCGGTGCAGCCCTTTGCCCGCAAAACGGCTATCATCAAAACTACCGACGAGGTGCTGGGCGTGGTGCTAAAAGGGGTGTCGGAGAAGCACGGCCCTAGTAGCATGCGCCAAAATATGGTGGCCGGCAAGTTCATCAGCTTTGCCGACTCGGCGGCCAGCAACGACATCGTTATCTCGCGCAAAATCGCCGATAAGCTGCGGCTAGGGGTCGACAGCTCGGCCGTGTTCTACTTCATTCAGCAGCCGCCGCGCATCCGTAAGTTTCGGGTGGCAGGCATTTACCAGACCGGCCTCGACGAGTTTGACGAGGTGTACGTGCTCGGCGACCTGCGCCAGATTCAGGAGCTCAATGCCTGGCCCGATACCTTGGTGGGCGGCCTCGAAGTGCGCCTGCGCGATTTCAAGCGCCTCGACCGCACCTTCGACCAGTTTTTTGAGCAGCTGCCCTACGAGGTGCGCATCGAAAAAATCACCGACCAGTACGCCCAGCTCTTCGACTGGCTGCAGCTGCTGAACCGCAACGTGATTATTTTCCTCATCCTGATAATTTTTGTGGCCACCTTCAACATGGTCGCCACCATCTTCATCATGATTCTGGAGCGCACCAAGATGATTGGAATCCTGAAGGCCGTGGGCGCCACCGACAATCAGATTCGGGGCATGTTCTTCTTTCGGGGTCTGTCCATCACCCTCAAAGGACTGGTCATTGGTAACCTCTTTGCGCTGGGCGTGTGCTGGTTACAGTATCATTTCCGCATCATCCCGCTCGACCCCGAGAACTACTACATGGACCGCGTGCCCGTGGCCTGGGACCTCAAAGTTATCCTACTGCTGAACGCGGCTACGCTAAGCGCAGCGGTGCTTTCGGTGCTGGTGCCGACCTACATGATTGCCCGCATCAAGCCTATGGTCGCCATCCGGTTTGACTAGGGGCGCAGGGGGGCTAGCGGGGGGTGTTTGCGGGAACTGCGCGGTAAAACTCCGGCGTTGAGCGACGAAACCGGGCATTATTAGCGAACCAGGCGTAATTTAGCCGGGCCAAATGGGCTAGTCAAAAATAAAAGCCGGGTGCAACCTGTTTACCGCTCGGTAGCCTCTTTTGGGTACAATAACTTTCCTTTTTTCATGAAAAATTTTCCTCGGCTAGCCGGCCGTTTGCTGGCCCTGCTGCTGGTGCTGAGCGGCCTTGGCCTAAGCAGCTGCAAGAAAGACGATACCACCACCGTGTACGGCAACTGGATTAGAGGCAACTCGTTTCCGGGCACCGTGCGCAGCAACGCCGTCAGCTTCGTTGTGAATGGGGTGGCTTACGTGGGTACGGGTCTCGACGCTAACAGCGTGAAGTACAACGACTTTTTCTCCTTCAACCCTGCCACTGGCAGCTGGTTGCGCCTCACGCCCTTCCCGGGCATTGCGCGCTACAATGCCGCCGCTTTTGCCGTGGGCAACTTTGGCTACGTGGGCACCGGCTACGATGGCACCAACTACCTGCGCGACTTCTGGAAGTTTGACCCTTCGCTGAACACCACCACCACTACGGGCGGCGTCACGACGACTACCGTGGGCCGCTGGACGCAGATTCTGGACTTCCCCGTGAACCCTGGCACCGCCGGCCGCTACGGCGCCGTGGCTGGCAGCGTGGGCAACTTCGGCTACGTAGGCTGCGGCTTCGATGGCAACAACGAGAAGGATTTTTACCGCTACGACCCCACGGCCAACACCTGGAGTACGTTTGCGGGCTTCCCCGGCGATAAGCGTATCAACGCGGTAGCGTTCACGGTAAACAACGTGATGTACGTGGGCACCGGCATCAACAACGGCCAATACGTTGCTGATTTCTACGCCTACGACCCTTCGAAGGACGCCTGGACGGCCAAGCGCCAGCTGGCCAACATCAGCAACTCGACCGATTCGTACGATTTCAGCAAGGTGGCCCGCTCGCAGGCAGTAGCCTTCACGATTGGCAGCTACGGCTACGTTACCACCGGTAGCAATGGCGCCGTAACGACTACTACCTACCAGTACGACCCCACGCAAGACATCTGGACGGCCATGAACCCATTCGGTGCGAACGTGGGCGTAGGCCGCAACGCGGCGGTGGGCTTTGGCATTGGCAACTTTGGCTATGTGGGCACCGGCTACTCGGGCAGCACCCGCTTCGACGATTTCTGGACGTTTGACCCGAATGTCACGCAGCAATAAGGCACCCGGCGCCCGGGCCGCCTGGGGCCGCCTGCTGGCCATGCTGGGCCTGGTGGTGCTAGCGGCCAGCTGCACCAATACCACGAGCGATATTGGCGTCGGGCTTCCCGACGTCAATACCGACACCGGGGCGTTTCTCATTGATACGCTCACGGTGCGGTCGTCTACGGTACTGCGCGATTCCGTGCCTAGCTCAAACTCGCAATACCTGTACGTGGGGCAGTACACCGACCCGCTGGTGGGTAAGCTCACGGCGAGGAGTGCGTTTCGGCTAGCCCTGCCGGGCGGATATGCCCCCGACCCTACGGCTATATGCGACTCCATTACGCTCATCCTGAAGCCGAACGCCTACCGCTACGGCGACACGACTAAGACGCAGACGCTGGTGGAGGTACGTAAGCTCAGCCGGGATACGCCGATTTCGACCACGAAATACTCGTACACGGCGCCCCGTCTGACGCCGATGGGCTACGATTCGACGCACACGGATAGCCTGCTGAACCGCAACCACGTGGCACCCCGCGGCCGGGCCAGGCCCAGCATCCGCACTCTGCGCCTGCCGCTAGATAAAGCTTTTGGCGAGCGGCTATTGTCGATGGGTAAGGCTGGCCGCCTGAGCACCCAAGACGACCTGGATGCTTATCTGCCGGGCCTTGTGATTACGCCGGCCGCTGGCGATGAAGGGACCATTATCGGGCTGAGCGCAACGGATGCCGGGGCCGTGATGAACCTGTATTACCACGTGCCTACCGACCCAACTACGGTTATCACGAGCACATTTTCGCTGGCCGATGGTGCCCGGCACTTCTTCCAAATACGGGCCAATCGCCGCGTGGCGGGTATTGGAAATCTGCCCAGAACTGCGCTGGTTCCGGTACGTTCGGCGCTTACGGGCAACCAAACGGTTATTCAGGGCGCGCTAGGGCTGCAAACCCGCCTCGAGTTCCCGTACCTAACCAACCTGCGGCAGTTTGGTAACAACCTGACCGTGACCAGCGCCACCATAACGGCTTCGGTACCCACCGCTACGCTTACGCCGTACGTGCCCGTGCCGCCGCCGCTCAGCATCTACTACACCGATGCGGTCAACCACCCTACGGGGCTTTACCAGTCGGGTGTTACCTACACCACCGGCGTTTCGACAATAACGGGTATTGAGCAAGGCCTCTATAGCTGGTCGGTAATCGATTATTGCAAAGCCGTACTGGCTAACACGATTCCGAACAACGGCCTCCTGCTAGCCTCGGGTACGCCCGATGTGCCTAGCCGGGTAGTGATTGGCGACTCGCGCAGCACGCTCAACAAGCTGACGTTCCGCGTCTATTTTATTCGCGTGCAGTAAGTAAAGCCCTCTCGCCGCACGTAGTCAAAGCCCCGGAGCCTAGCTTCGGGGCTTTTTGTTGTGAGCCCTCCCAAACCAGCCGAGGTTTGCCAGCGTTGAGGATACTTTTTAGCGAAATAACTGTTAGCCTAGCGTGACCAATCAGCCCCCGACGCCCGACCATCGCCCCGACCTCCTGCGGGTATCTTACGACGACTACCGTGCCCTGCCCGCCATTGCCAACTCCGATTTATCGCGCCTGCGCGACGCCCTCAATGGCCGCCCGCCCCGCGTCGATTCGGGCTCGGGTGCCCTCAGCTTTGGCACCGCGTTTCACACGGCCCTGCTCGAGCCTAGCGAGTATCAGCCCGGCCAGCCCGGCCTCAACGATACGCTGGTGTGGTGGCTGGTCGAGGGTGTGAAGCTGAACACGGAGCTCAACCGTCTGCTCGAAAACGGCGTGACCGAGCGCAGCGCGCTTTTCACCGAGCCCGTTACCGGTACATTGTGCAAGCTGCGCGCCGACCTCGTGCTCGACCAGCCCGGCCAGCCCTACACCATTATTGATTTCAAAACCACGATGGCCCGCGACGCCGAGCATTTCCGCTGGCAGTGCTCGGCCTACGACTACGACCGCCAGGCCGCCTTCTACACCGATGCTCTGCGCGCCGAGCGCTTCCTGCTGGTAGGCGTGCAAAAAGTAGAGCCTTTCGGCGTCTTCCCGCTCGAAGTACCTAGTGACATGCTAGCCGAAGGCCGCCGTAAGTACATGCACCTGCTGCGGCTGCTGCGCGCCCCAGCCACTGCGCCCGCCTACCGTGCCGAAGCCGTGCAGGCCGCCGTCACGGCACTAGGTCTCTAACCTCACCAATCACTTCGCCCCAGTTACCTGACAAGGCCGGCCGGTACTCAGTAGCTTGATAGCTAGTGAGTACCGGCCGGCCTTTTCTACGGGTGGAGGATTATCATTCTGTCTGCCCGCATAATCTAAAGCCTTTTTTAAGTATAAGAAGGTACAAAAGATTCAACGCGCAGTTTGAATAAGTACACGCTACAGCTCAGTCTGTCCCCGGTTGTTAAGCTCCCGTAGCAACACCTTTAGGTCTGTAGGTTCTCTTAACTGGCCTAGCAAGTAAGTCAGGTAGTCTGTTTCGGCTCGTAGGCTGCGCTTTATTTCGCGCAGGTGGGTGCGCTGCTGCTTTTCGGTACCGCTCCAGGGGGCCTGCTCGTCGGGCCGGCGGGCAGCGGCTAGCTGCTGGGCCAACTGTTGCTGCTGCTGCGCGAGCGCCTCAGTGTAGCGCAGTAGCAGTGCCTCGGCTTCGGCGCTGGGCGGGCTAGAGCCATCAGAATCGGCTAGCAGCGATAGGAGCGCGGCCAGGTCGCCGGCCGCGTAGGCGGCCGTGATACGCTGCATCAGCTCGGTTTGGGTGCGCTGCGTGGCGGCGTCGGCCTGGGCGGCGCGGTCGGGGTGGTGCAGGCGCGCTAGCTGCCGGTAAGCCACTTTGGTGTTGCTGAGCAGCGCTTGGTCATCGGCCGCGGCCGCCTGCGCCTGTCCGGCGCGTGCTTGCTGGCGCTGTTGCTGGCGGTGGGCCCGCGCCGCCGCGGCCGCCTGCTCGTGCGAGGCTAGCGGTGGCGTAGCGTCGGCTATGCTTGGCTGCTCGGGCTCGTCATCGGGCGGCGGTAGGGGCGGGGCGTAGCGCATCAATATCACGCTTTCGTCTTCCCCAAAACGTTCCTGCAGGCTGCGCGCATTGTGCACCAGCAGCTCCGTTACCTGCACTTCCTCGGCGCGGTTGAGGTAACCGTCGAGCAGCGCCGTTTCCAGTGGCTCATGTAAGGCGCGGCGGGCGGCTACGGTGGCAGCGGCCACGGGGCCCACTTGCTGCCAGTAAGCTTGGCGGGTGGCGGCCTGGCTCGTGCGTAGGCGCAGCAGCTGCGCCCGTAGGTCGTCTACCGCCTGCATGGCCTCCCGGAAGGCTAGCTGGGCGGGCGAGGTGAGCAGGGGGCTAGCCACGCGCTCGGGCAGCGACTGGCGTTGGGGTAAAGTAGAGTCGGTAGTCACAGCCAGTAAAATTACAGTGGAATTAAAGGAGGCTAGCCGGCAACTCCTTCGTAATGCTACCGTAGTAGGCGGTGAATAATTATTATTTACCGAGGCTTTTACTTTAAGTAATAGCGGACCATTAAAAATATTTTGAAAATAATTCCGCAATTAGTTGCGCAATCAAAATAAACTCCCCACCTTTGTCCCACTAAACCACCACAGCCATGTATCACTTCACACTCAGCCGCCGCAATTCGGATAAGATGCAGCCAGAAAGGCTGCCGCTGCTCGGTACATGTGCCTGTCGCTAACCCTAGGTTAGAACTGCCACTGCCCGAGCCTCTCAGCTCGGGTTTTTTTGTGTTTAGCCGGTTCCTCAACCGCTTAGCCTTTTTGCCCGATGCCCTTTATCCGCCTCAGTTACCCGTTGCAGCAGCTCTCGAGCCAGCCCACTAGCGGTTGGGATGAGCGGCGCGGCCATGCTTTTTCTTTGCGAAGTAAACGCCAGTAATTACTGGTGCTATCGCGCACAAAAAAGCCTGGCTACTACAAGCCAGGCTTTTTTGTGTAATTGCTAGACGAATAAAATAATTTTTATTCGATAGGAAAAGTATTGTCTTTACAATGCAAAAGCAATTGCCTACGGAATTAATTTATTGCCTATTCATCATCATTACCCCCACCCACCATGCGCTTCAATTTCAACTTCCGCAAAGCGCCGCCGCCTGCTGTTCGCAACCACGAAGGTGCGCCGGCCTACGTGCTCACCCCGGCCCTGGAGCTGTACGCCGCCGTAGCCACGGCCGCCCTCAGCGACCAGTTCTATGAAAAGGCCGACACCCGGCTAGCCCGCCTGCGCGAGCTGGTGGCCAAGAATGAGCCGCACTTTGTGGCCCGCCTGGCGGTGTATGCCCGCGAGCAGCTCTACCTGCGCTCGGTGCCGCTGGTGCTGGCCGTGGAGCTGGCGCGCATACACCGGGGCGACAACCTGGTGAGCCGCCTGGTGGCGCGGGTGGTGCAGCGGGCCGACGAAATCCCCGAATTGCTGGCCTTCTACGCCCAGGCCAACGGCCGCACCGGTACCAAAACCCTGGGCCGTCTCTCCAAGCAGATGCAGCACGGCCTAGCGCTGGCTTTCAACAAGTTTGATGCCTACCAGCTGGCCAAGTACAACCGCGACGGAGCCGTACGCCTGCGTGATGCCCTGTTCCTGGTGCACCCCAAGCCGCGCGATGAAGGCCAGCAAGCCGTCTTCAACCAGCTCGTGGCCGGCACCCTGCCCACGCCCTACACTTGGGAAACCGAGCTGTCGGCCGCCGGGCAGGTCGCCTACGCCTCGTCCGAGGAGCGGGCCGCCGCCGTGGCCCGCACCTGGGAAGCACTCGTGACCAGTAACCGCTTGGGCTACATGGCCTTGCTGCGCAACCTGCGCAATTTGCTGGAAGCCAACGTGAGCGCCGCCGTGCTAGCCCACGCCTGCGCCACTCTGGCCGACCCTAGCCAGGTGGCCCGCGCCAAGCAGCTACCCTTCCGCTTTTTGGCCGCCTACCGCGAGGTGCTGGCCCTGAGCCACGGCGCGGCAGCCCCGGTGCTGGCGGCGCTCGAAGCGGCCATCTCGGCCAGCGTGGCCAACCTGCGCGGCTTCGATGGCACCACCCGCGTGGTGGTGGCCTGCGACGTGTCGGGCTCGATGCAGCAACCCATTTCGCCGCGCAGCAAGGTGCTGCTCTACGACGTGGGCCTGGTGCTGGGGATGCTGCTGCAAAGCCGCTGCCAGCACGTAGTTACCGGCATGTTCGGCGCCACCTGGAAGCGCGTGGTCCTGCCCCAGGGCCAGGTGCTGCGCAACGTGCAGGAATTGTACCGCCGCGAGGGCGAGGTGGGCTACGCCACCAATGGCTACCTGGTGATTCAGGACTTGCGCCACCGCCGCGAGGTAGTTGATAAAGTCATGATTTTCACCGACTGCCAGCTCTGGAGCACTACTGGTGTGGACCTGGCCCAGGAATGGGCCGCCTACCGCGCCAATGTGGCCCCCAATGCCCGCCTCTACCTCTTCGACCTGGCCGGTCACGGCCCCACCCCGCTCGACGTGCGCGCCGAGCACGGCGTGGCCCTCATCGCCGGCTGGTCCGACAAGGTATTCGACGTGCTGGCGGCGCTTGAAAACGGCGGCGACGCGCTCGCCGAAATCCAGAAAATTGAGCTGTAACCCACGCGGCCCGGCCGGGCAATCAAGCGGAACCCCCGGCCGCCTCTGCTAATTATCAGCTAAAAAATAGGCGATTGGGTTACCATTGGCAACATAATTGTATTACTCTTTGCACGCGCCTTTTAGGGCGCATCCCTTAGGCAAACGGCTGACCCCTTAATGGCAGCCGCTGGCCGGAACGGACTACCGCCGGGGCCTCGCTGCCCCGGCGGCCCGTTCCAAACCGGGCCAACCTCCTCCTCAAACCGGTGCCGTAGGCGAGTGTTACTTCGTGGTTCTGTGGGTTCGATTCCTACCCGTCGCTTCGGCTGCGGTTAAGACGCCCGCCGCTTGTTGCCCTGTTTTTCGTTGCTGCCGGGTGTCGTAGCCAGGCGTTCCTTCGGGTTATAAGTTCGATTCTTATCACCCCGACGCATCAACTCAACCTCGGGGTGTAGCTCAATGGTAGAGCAGCAGTCGCCGGCGACTTATTACTCCGGCAGCACTAGGAAGCAGCCGAAAAAATCTTTCTGACATGAAAACAACTTCTTTACGCTAAGCTTAGCAAACTGCTTTATCGGGTGCCGTAGCGCCGCCTTCCTTCGCTCCAACCAAGGACCGGTGACGGGTTCGACTCCTGAAGTGGCGGCCCGCAACGGCCGCCGCGCTGCAACGTGGTTTAAGCCGGCCCAATGGCGGTGCGCCTGTTGCCCCGATTGGGCAGGTTGCCGGGGCTAGCCCCGATTTTTTACTGAACCATGTTTGGGTGCCGTAGCCCGGCCCTGCTTCGCACTTTTAATGCCCAGGTCGCGGGTTCGAGCCCCGCCATTGGCTGCCTCGGTAGCTGGTGTAGCTCAGTTGGTTAGAGCAGGATATTGTGGGCCGGGCGCTTGTTGCCCCAAACTAGATTACAAAACCCAGTGCCGTAGGTCGGCGCTCCTTCGTTTGGTGAAATCTGACTGTTAATCAGAGTTGGGGTTCGACTCCCCGCTTCGGGCCTTCGGGCTCGAAACTGCGCCAGCCGCTTGTTGCCTGGGTTGAATTGTTGCCCTTACTACTACTTAAAAACCGGTGCCGTAGCGAGGCCATACTTCGCTAGGGTTAAGGAGGTCGCGGGTTCGAATCCCGCCCGCTGGCCCGGCCAGCGGTAGCGCAGTGGGTAGCGCGCCTTACAGAGAAGGCCCCGCGCTTGTTGCCCGGCTTTTGGGTAGTGGTGTGGCAAGCGAAAGCTTACCTGATAAAGCTAAAATTGGGTGCCGTAGCGGAGCGCTACTTCTTGCACCCGTAGGGGTGCCGCCGGTTCGAATCCGGCCCGCGCGGGCGCTGGCCCGCGTACGTGGCTGAGTGGCCAAAAGCGAGAGTTTATTGCGAGCGCTCCTCGCCCGTTGCCCCAGTCTTCAGCCTATTTGCTCACCTCAAAAATTACCAAATCCATGCAAAAAGATAGCCTCGACCATCTCGCCGCAAACATGAATAGTTCACCCCCTAACTCGGCGGACCCCGGTGGCCGCGCCAGTTGTGTATGGCCAATCGTAACAAACCCCTGCCGGCCCAGGTGCGCACCGCGCAATTGGCCGACGCCGCCCTAGCGCGGCACTTACCCTGGCAAAAATGGTCCCTGGCCCGCCAGCTAGCCTACCTTTTTTCGGCCGAGGCCACTGCCGATATTGCCACCCGCGCCGAGCCCCACTCGGTGCTGGCCGAGCTGTATAGGCACTGCGTGGCCACGCGCCCGGCCAATGAGCAGTGGCGCATCCGGCACTTCCTGAGCCAACTGGCGCAGGTCCGCACGGCCTTGCTGAGCCGGCCCGAGCTGGTGCCGGCGCTGGCGCACATCGGCCTGCACTACGCTGGCCGGGTGCGCGAGCTGGCTGCCTGGCAGCCGCCCTCCAAAAATGCGTTTTACCAGCTCGCCAGCCTGCTGCGACACCTCTTTGACCAGTACGGCGACGTGCCGGCCTGGGTGCTGGGCGGCTGGGGCAGCGACCCCGCCCGCCACGCGGGCCTCGACCTCACGCAGCTGGCCCTGCACCTGGGGCGCGGGCAGGCCATGCGCCGCTTTGCGGGCTGGCCGGTGTCGCTGAGCAAGCGCCAGGAGCACGCCCTGCGGCAGGCGCCGGCGGGCTGCACGTTTCAGGAAGCCTACCGCTACGCCCAGCTGGCCGAGCGCGACGCTACCGAGTGGCTGGGCGTGGCCCTCGACTCGCGCCTGGGCCGCGAGCCCATCGGCCCCGACGACGGGCTGTGGCTGGCGGTGCTTGACCTCTTCCGGGCAGAGCCCGCGGTAGACCCCTGGCAGTTTGGCCCCGTGTGCGATTGGATTCACTTTCGCCGCCGCGTGGGCAGCCCCGCGGAGCCGGCCCAGCCGGGCTTCTCGCTGCGGGGCCGCAGCCTGGCTTCGCTGCTGGCGCACACCGCCCGCTGGCACCGCACGCTGGGCAAGGCTAGCCGCCACCCGCACTACCTGAAGCTGCTCGAAAGCACCTGGCCCGGCTTGCCGGTGCCCGACTTTGCGGGCGGCGACGGTGGCTGGGTGCAGGTACGCCAGCTGCTGAGCTACCCCGCCTTGCTCGAAGAAGGCCAGCGCATGCACCACTGCGTGGCTAGCTATCAGCGCATGTGCCAAATGGGCTGGGGCGGCATTTTCTCGCTCACCTTCAACGGGGCCCGCATGCTCACGCTGCAGCTAAACCACTTTCGCCGCCTGGTGCAGGTGCGCGGCAAGTACAACCGCCGTGCCTCGCCCGAGGAGCAGCGCTGGGTGCAGCAGTGGCTAGCCGAAGCGCAGTTGACGGTGTCGATTTATGCGTGGGAAGACTGATGTAAAACGGGGTGGCACTCCGTTCTGGTGCGCAGCACCAATGCACAAATGTTGAACAACCATCTTGCCGCTGGCGCGGCAGCACGGAGTGCCACTCCATGCTACATAAAACGGTGCCGTAGCGCTGGCTTACTTCGTCTGAAACCCGAACCAACCCTAGCCAGCGCGTTTGTCGCCCGTTTTTCTCGGAAGCTGCCGGATGCCGTAGGGCGGCGCTCCTTCGACCTGTCACGTTGCCTCCGTGCGCCGCTCGTCCATTGCTCCGGCCGCTTCTTTTTTGATAATCAATGGTCAGTCAGCACTGACAGCCATTACTCCCTACTAACCAGTCTTTACTAACTAATCAAATGGCTTCTACACTACGAGGCAACGACTTGCGGCAGCTCGGGTTTCCCGAGGGCCGCGCTATCGGGCTGGCGCTGGCGCAATTGCAGCGCAAGGAACACAAGCGCCTGCCCCAAACCGAGCAGCTGGCGCTGCTCAAAACCATTCTGGCTAGCCCCGCCTACTACCTCACCGACCTGGCCTGGAGCCACGTGGCCGCCGCGCTGCTGCCGGCCCCGTCGCGGCACGTGGCGCTGGTGGCGCGCAAGGAGTACGCCACGTTCGGGGCCGAGCACATCGAGCAAGGGGCCATTCACCAGATGGAAACGGCCATGAAGCTGCCCGTGACGGTGGCCGGCGCGCTCATGCCCGACGCCCACTTTGGCTACGGCCTGCCCATCGGCGGCGTGCTGGCCACCGATAACGCGGTGATTCCCTACGCCGTGGGCGTGGACATCGGCTGCCGCATGGCGCTCTCGGTGTTTGACCTGCCGGCCAAATACCTGGGGCAGCGCACCCAGGAGCTGCGCAAAATCTTGCTCGACAATACCCGTTTCGGCTCGGGCCGGGGCTGGGAGCGGGGCCAGCGCCTGGGCCACGACGTGCTGGAGCGCGACGAGTTTGCCACGGTGCCGTTTCTGAAAAACAAGCACGCGGCCGCCTACGAGCAAATCGGCACCTCGGGCTCAGGCAACCACTTCGTGGAATTTGGGCTGGTTGACATCACCGACCCAACCAATGAAATGGGCCTGCCGCCGGGCCAGTACGTGGGCGTGCTCTCGCACTCGGGCTCGCGGGGGCTGGGCGCCAGCGTGGCGCAGCACTACACCGGCCTCGCCAAAGACGTGTGCAAGCTGCCCGCCGAAGCCGCCCACCTCGCCTGGC
>JBPBQJ010000067.1:0-19689 GCA_050954765.1 Janthinobacterium lividum
CATCGACGAGCACCTCGACATGCTGCTCGTGTGCCACCACCTCGACAAGAACATCCCCGAGGACGTGGCCTTTGCCGAGAGCCGCATCCGTCCCGAAACCATTGCCGCCGAAGACATTCTGCACGATATGGGCGCGCTGAGCATCATCAGCAGCGATTCGCAGGCCATGGGCCGGGTGGGCGAGGTCATCACCCGCACCTGGCAAACGGCCCACAAGATGCGCCAGCAGCGCGGCCCCCTACCCGAAGACGCCGACGCGAAGCGCCCCAACGATAACTTCCGCGCCCGCCGCTACGTGGCCAAGTACACCATCAACCCCGCCCGCGCCCACGGCATGGCCCACGAAATCGGCTCGGTCGAAATCGGCAAACTAGCCGATTTGGTGCTCTGGAAGCCGGCCCTGTTCGGCTCGCGGCCCGAGATGATACTCAAGGGCGGCGTCATCGTGCAGGCCCAGATGGGCGACCCGAATGCGTCGATTCCGACGCCGCAGCCATCGTTTTCGCGGCCCATGTTCGGGGCGTATGGTGGGGGCGTGGGGTATTGCTCGGTGGCGTTTGTGTCGGGCGCTTCGCTGGAGAAGGTGTCGGCTGAGTATGGGTTGAGCAAGCGCGTGGTGGCAGTGAAGGGCTGCCGCACGGTGGCCAAGAAAGACATGGCGTTGAATGACTACCTGCCCAACATTTCGGTGGACCCGGAGACGTACCGCGTGATGGTCGATGGCGTGCACCTGACCTGCGAGCCGGCGCAGACGCTGCCGCTAGCGCAGCTATATAATTTGTTTTAGGGAGCACTGGCGGCTACAAAGAGAACGTCATGCTTTGGCAAGCGGAGTTAGGTGAGCATGACGTTCTCTTTTATTACAAGACAACAACAACCTCCACTATTTTCAGCAAGAACTACCTATCGGCTTGGCTTGCCTCCTTTTCCTGCTCTTGCTGATAGATGAGCGCAATGGCCTCGAGTAGCGTGCCGAACCTGGGCACCAACTCTTGCAGGCGCGTCCGGTTTTGCAGCTCCACTCCTTTGCGTTCGCTACGAATTAAGCCGGCTTCCCGCAGAATGGCGAAGTGCTTCGACAGCGTGGATTTGGGCAGCGGCGTGTCTTTAACATTCACAAAAGTGTTGCAACTGCGGGAGGTGTCCGCATTTAGCAAGCCCATGAGAATGCTTACCCGCACGGGGTCGGCCAGGGCATGGAGAATGCCTTGCAGGGTAATATCCTCGACGGCGGGATGGTAGAGTGGGCGCACGCCAGGGGTAACCGCTAAACCGGCGAAACGATTATTAGGGGAGGTAAAACTACTTCAGGGCTGGCACGGCAAGTGCAAACAAATGGCTTAGTAGCTAAAAACAAATTTTTATCTTCTTTATACACAAGGAGTAACGGGATTTTCTACTCGCCAGACGAAAATTTGCCTTGTGCTGGGCAAACCTGCGTACTATTTATTAGTTCATAATATCCGAACTAATGAACAATGAATCTCAATCTATTCACGCAACTCAACAACATGCCGAAGCTCGCAGGAAAAGTAGCCGTCATCACCGGGGGAACATCGGGGCTGGCGCTGGCCACCGCCAAATTATTTGTGGAAGAAGGCGCGCACGTCTTCATCACGGGCCGCCAGCAGGACAAGCTGGACGAGGCCGTGCGGGCCATCGGTGGCAACGTAACGGGGGTGCTGGGCGACGCAGCCAACCTGGCCGACCTCGACCGCCTCTACGAAACAGTGAAGCAGGAAAAAGGCAGAATTGACGTGCTCATTGCCAGCGCGGCCGCCACCGGCTTCGGCAAGCTGGGTGAAATTACTTAAGAATTCTTCGATACCGTTTTCGACCTGAACGTGCGCGGCCCCCTCTTCACGGTGCAGAAAGCGCTACCCTTGCTGTCCACCGGGGCAGCGGTCATTTTGGTCGGGTCAGTGGCCTCGGTGAAGGGCTTCCCGGCCAACAGCGTGTATGGGGCCAGCAAGGCGGCGCTGCGGGCGTTCGTGCGCGGGTGGCTGGTGGACTTGCAGGACCGCCGCGTCCGGGTCAACCTGCTGAGTCCCGGCCCGATTGACACCCCCGGCATCGCCAAGTTTGGCCCGGAGTTCAAAACGCAGGTCGACGCGATGATTCCGCGTGGCGAGATGGGCCGCTCCGAAGAAATCGCCACCGCCGCCCTGTTCCTAGCTTCCGACGACTCCAGCTTTGTGAACGGGATTGAGTTTTTCGCAGATGGCGGCAGCGGCCAGATTTAGCAGCGATAAGGAGGCAGTGGCGCTACTTTGCACTTTTTCGTAACTGGCTAGCTGGCTGCGTTTTGCACGCAGCATATCCGCTAGTCCCTGCAAGTAGGTAAGCCCGTTCTGGTTTTTTGAAGCCCTGACTGTTAGCGCAGCCGGGGCTTCTCTTTTTACAGAGTAGCCGTAGGCTGGGGGACTTACCAAACGCGAGTGTGACGAAGAATAGGTCACCTACTCGCCAAAAACTGTCCGCACCCGGCTAGTAGCCGAATGCGGACAGAGAGCAATTTACTTGCCGTCGGCGCATTCCCAGCTGGCTAGGCCGCTACCTCGCGGTGCAGTCGAATCAGGTCGAAGGGATAAGGCCAGACGGTAAATTGGTTGTTGCGCACGAAGGTGACGCTCAACAGCGAAAGTAGTGTGGGCAGGCAAGTGGTAGCGGTGCCGCCGTACTGGTGAATTTGGTAGAAGTGGTGGCCGCGTGCTTCGGCCATTTTGGTAGAGTCTACGCCGCCCACCACGTAGCGCCGGGCGGCTTCGTGGTACCAGATGCCACCTGCATACACGCCCACGGCGTCCTTGCTTTTGGCCGAAGCGGTGGCATCCTGCGCCCGGATGGCCCGGATAGCCGGCCAATTGGGCATCGCAATGGTTTCGGTACGCTCCAGCTCAAATACTTCGCGGCCAACCAGCACAAAGTGCGCTTTGCGGATATCCTTATCGGCTTCGGTCTCGTCGTCCGGCTTGTGGTGGGCGTACTTGGGCCGCCGCGCCATGAAGTACTGTGTCAGGTCTTGCCAGGGCATAAATTGCTCTTTAAGAATGCGCTTGCCGGCCGGCTCGTCTGTGTGGGCAAAAGCCAGTTCGCCCTGGTTGAAATAGAGCAGCGTGTCGTCGTTCAGAAACGCCCAGTCATCGGACAGCGTAGCGAGCAGGGGCAGGCAGCTGGCAGGCGCGGCGGGAGCACGGGGTAAGGGTCGACGTAGCCAGCGGCGGCCAGCAGGCCGGGCTGCCGGTCCTGCACGAAGGCATCTTTGCCGGCATCCGTCAGCACCAGCAACGGCCGGCCGGGGCTCACCTGACTAGCCTCCGCTACCAGCTCAAACGCTAGCGGAAACACCTTTTTACCCGCTTTGAAACTACGGCTGCTGAGCCAGGCTACGTACTTATCAGCTGACAGCACGTCGCGTTTTAGCCGGTTATCAACCACCTGAATAACAGGCAGCAAATGGAGTGGCAAGGGCGTATCTCGCCGTTTCAGGCGCTGCATGGGCTCCTCGGCCAGTTGCACCTCGAAGCCGTGGGTGCTCAGAAATTCGTGCAGCCGCTCCTGCACGTGCCGCACCTGGTACGAGCGGCTTTCGCGGTACTTGTCGGGCTCATTCTTGTCCCCGTTGTGGTGCCAAACGGCCGTGGTGCGTTTGCCATCAAACGTCTTTTTCGCATATACAGTGCCCGCGAAAGTAGCCACCTGGCTCGGCCGCAGCTGCCGCAGATACGTGTGGCCCAGGCTGGCAAACTGCTCGTAATACGTACCAAGCGAGACGTAAGCGCCCACTTTGGCCGGGTCGATTTTAACAAACGTGTTGGCTTCTACCTTCACCGTGAGCGTGTGTAGGTCGTCCGCGCTGTCCACCTGGGGCTTTACCTCCACGGCCGTCAGGCTTTTACCGCTGGCCGGGCCTTTCACCCGCAGATAAAACTTGCTCTGCGATACCCGGCGCGCACGCTCCTGGGCGCTGTGCTCGTAAAAGCACAGCGTGAACGAGTGCGCCCGCGGCGCGGCCGCATTCAGGTACACCGGCTGCTGCACCAGCGAGCGGTTCGACTGAAAAACGGCCCGGCCGCGCAGCTCATCCTCGGCCGTATCGAAGTGGGTAATAGTCGGAAAATCAATACCGTGTTCCGTTAGCAGCACATCGATGCGGGTCTGGATGGCCTGCATCATTTCCCGAATGGGCTTCCACTCGGGCCGGTGGGCTAGGTACTGCGGGTGCGTGAGCTTGCGGCGACACAGGCGCTCATAAAACGTCTGCACCAATCCAAACGGGTCGCGCACCTCCTTGTCGTGGGCCAGCAGGTCGAGCAGGTCGTTTTCCAGGAAGTCGAACTCGTCGAACACGAACACATAGCGCCCCTCCGCCGGCGCTCCCCAGCGCCCTAGCCGCACCGTGCGCTGCCCGTCGAACACCCCATGAAACGCCTTGTGCACCGTTAGTAACAGCAGCCGGCACGTGGCATCGGCCTGAAAATGCAGGTAGGGAAACAAGTGCGGCCATACGGGCAGGTTGGCCAACTCCTGCGCCGGCCGCTGGGCGATGCGCTGCCGGGCCACGGGGGCCGCAGCAGCCAGCCGGCGCGCTAGGGCCAGCAGCTCCTTCAGCGGCTTAAGGGCTTCGCTGGCCAGGTCACCCAAATCGAGCAAGCCCTCCCCATCCTTACCCATTGCCCAAGCCCGACCAAAGCGCTCGGCCTTGCCGTACAGGTCGGTCAGGCTGGTAGCGGGCAGCCGCTCCTGCCAGCGGCACATAATGACTCGGCTCCTTTAGGAGCGCCGCCATTTCGTTTAGTAATTGGATACGATTAGCGACGTAAATAAATTTAGTGTCGGGCGGGTACTCACTAGAATTTAATAACTCGGCCAAGCTACTAGTTTTGCCCAGACCCGTGCCTCCCAGCACTAACTTCAAGCCAGTTGGGTGGGCAGCTATCGTGCGGCGGTAGTAATCGGCGTACAGACTCATGCGCGGAGCAGTTAAGCGATAAGACTAAAAATCTTGGCACAATTAACGGCGCGAATACTAATTAAGCCATTCGCCATTTGCTAAATATGGAGGTATTCTGTGGTGAACTGCTACTTTATCTTGTTAATCTGCTGCAAGACAGAAACTTGTATTGTAAATATTTTTTTTGAACAACACAAGAAATCGTTTCAAGTACTCTGCGCAATCTGCCATCGCTTCGGGAAAGCCGGCTAGGGTTGTAGCTTGCTCGCCCCAACCGCCCCGCCGTGCCGCATCTCGCCCGCCTGCTCCACCTCGCCGATTCGGCCCTACCTACCGGCTCCTTTGCCTATTCTTACGGTCTAGAGAGCAGCATCACCTTCGGTCTGCTGCGCACCGAAACCGAGTTTCGGGCCTATCTCTATTCCTTTCTGCAGCAGGCGATGGGGTTTGAGATTCCCTTTCTCACGGCCGCCGCGCAAGCCGACCACCACGACCTAGACACACTGTTGCTGGAATACGACGCCCAGCTGCTCACGCCCGCGCTGCACCGCGCCAGTCTCACGCAGGGCAAAAACTGGCTCAAGCTGCTTGACACCTTCTACCCTGAAGCCGGGCTAGCCGCTCTAGGTTACGAGCTGGTACAGCGACAACTGCCCGCGCACTTCGTGCCACTATTTGGGCTGAGCCTGGGCAAAACCGGGTTTGCGGTGGCTGCTATTCAGGCAACTTATTTGCACCTGGCGCTGCGCGACCAGCTGAGCGCGGCCATTCGCCTGGGCTTCATCGGGCCGATGGCGGGGCACCAGTTGCAACACGATTTTTACGGTATTTTTGAGAGTTTGCTGGATTCCGCCGATATTCGGCCCTACCCAGAAGCCACTCGCTGCACCTTACTGCTCGATGTGGCCCAAATCCTTCACGACGACATTTATTCGCGTCTCTTTCAGAATTAACCATTCATGGCTTTCGTTGAGAAACTGGCGCTGTTGCTCCACGGCCACAGCCACGAGGCGCTGGAGTCGCCGGGCAGCTTTACGGAGCGCGAAACGCGCCGCCTGCCGCCCTACCGCAACTTTCGCAAACGGGCCTTCACGGTAGGTATCGGCGGGCCAGTGGGCACTGGCAAAACGGCCTTGCTCAAGGCCTTGTGCGAAAACCTGCGCGAGGAACACCGCCTAGGGGTCGTCACGAACGACATTTTCACCCGCGAGGACGCCGAGTTTCTCATCCGCGAAAGCGCCCTCACCGCCGACCGCATCGTGGGCGTCGAAACCGGCGGCTGCCCGCACGCTGCCATCCGCGAGGATATTTCGCTGAACATGGACGCGCTCGAAGGGCTGATGCAGCGCTTTGATAATCAGATTGATTACTTATTCGTGGAAAGCGGCGGCGACAACCTGGCCGCTCACTTCAGCCGCGAGCTGGTCGATTACTCGATTTACGTCATCGACGTGTCGGGCGGCGACAAGATTCCGCGCAAGGGCGGGCCGGGCATCACGCAGGCCGATTTGCTGGTTATCAACAAGATAGACCTAGCCCCAATGGTGAAGGCCGACTTGGGCGTGATGGAGCGCGATTCAAAAAAAATGCGCGGCGACGGGCCATTTGTATTTGCCCGTGCCACAGATGGCTTTAACTTAGACGCCATTATCGACCATATTCACTTAGCCAAGGCACAAGCGTATTCAGTTGTGCGCGAAGACCGGCGATAGTTCCGGCGGCGCTGATTGATTTTCAGCGGCGTATCTTACTCTGCAGTTCGCGCACCCACTGCGCAAGCCGCCCTGGCAACGGCTGACTCTGTTAGCTTGCGCCTCTGCCCTTTCCCTCCCCTCCCCCACCCATCACGGATGCCGATTTTCGGCACTAGCCTCGCTGTTTTCTCGAAAGCAGCTTGGGGCCAGCGCCGCGAAGCCGTGCCCGGCCGCTTGCGTGTAGCGTGGACTCTGCGAGTCCGCGCGTGGGTAGCAACTGGACGACAGCATGCGCGGACTCGCAGAGTTCACGCTACATCCGCCCAACTGATAATTGATAATTGCTCACTGATACTTGATTATGACTACGCCCACCCTTTACCGGCCCGAGTTTGAGCACGATGCGTGCGGCACGGGCTTCATCACGTACATCGACGGGCGCAAGAGCCACCAGATTGTGGCCGACGCCCTCACCATGCTCGCCAACATGGAGCACCGCGGCGCCTGCGGCTGCGATTCCGACTCGGGCGACGGCGCGGGCGTGCTCATTCAGTTGCCGCACTGGTTTTTGCTGGAAGAGGGCGTGAAGCACGGCATCCGGCTGCCCGAGCCGGGCGGCTACGGCGTGGGCATGGTGTTTTTTCCGAAGAAAGAAAAGCTGCGCGAAGGCACCCGCGCCATCATTGCGGCGGCGGCGCAGCAGCTAGGCATTCCGGTGCTGGGCTACCGGCCGGTGCCGGTGCGCACGGAGGGCATCGGCGTTACGGCCCTTTCGGCCGAGCCGGCGATTGAGCAGCTGTTTTTGGGGCGGCCCGCCGGGGCGACTACCGAGGCTGAGTTTGACCGCAAGCTCTACGTGCTACGCCGGTTAATTATCAAGAATTTGAAGGAGCAGCTGCCGGCCGCGATGGAGGCGTTTTACTTCGCCTCGCTCTCGTGCCGCACCATCGTGTACAAGGGGCAGCTGACCACGTTTCAGGTGGGTATGTACTACCCCGACCTCAGCGACGAGCGCGTGACCTCGGCGTTTGGGCTGGTGCATTCGCGCTTCTCAACCAATACGATGCCCTCATGGCGGCTGGCGCAGCCGTTTCGTTACCTAGCTCATAATGGCGAGATTAACACCCTGCGCGGCAACCTAAACTGGTTTTACGCTGGCCTGCCCACCTACACCTCGCCCTATTTTTCGGCCGAGGAAATGGAAATCCTGCTGCCCGTGATTGACGCGGGCTTGTCGGACTCGGCCTGCCTCGATAACATCGTAGAATTGCTCATCCACTGTGGGCGCTCGCTACCGCACGTACTGATGATGCTGGTGCCCGAAGCCTGGGACGGCAACGAGCAGATGGACCCGCTCAAAAAGGCGTTCTACGAGTTCCACGCCACCTTTATGGCGCCCTGGGACGGCCCGGCCGCCCTCAACTTTACCGATGGCAACCTCGTGGGCGCCATGCTCGACCGCAACGGCCTGCGCCCGCTGCGCTACGCTATCACCAACGATGGGCGCGTGCTCGTGGCCTCCGAGGCCGGCACGCTGCCGCTGGCCCCGGAGACGATTATCAAGAAGGGTCGCTTGCAGCCGGGCAAGATGTTCGTGGTGGATATGGCCGCCGGTCGCATCCTTACCGACCGCGAGATTAAGGCGCAAGCCGCTGGCCAGCAGCCCTATGGTCAATGGCTGGAGAACTACCAGATTCGGATGGAGGACCTGCCCGAGCCGCGCCAGGTGTTCACCGACCTCGGCGCGGAGGCGGTCATGAAGTACCAGCAGGTGTTCGGTTACAGCCGCGAGGACCTCGAAACCGTGCTCGCCCCGATGGCCCTGGACGCCAAGGAGCCCATCGGCTCGATGGGCGTGGACGTGCCGCTGGCCGTGCTTTCTGACCAGCCGCAGCACCTGAGCAGCTACTTCAAGCAGTTCTTCGCGCAGGTCACCAACCCGCCCATCGACCCCATCCGCGAGCGGCTGGTGATGAGCCTGGCCACGTTTATTGGCAACAATGGCAACATCTTGGATGAGAACCAGATGCATTGCCATTGCGTGGCCGCCCGGCAGCCGGTTTTGAACAACCTGGAGCTGGAAAAACTGCGGAGTATTGATACCGGCTCGTTCCACGCCAAGACCTTGCAGACCTATTTCAAGGCTGATGGCAAGCCGGGCGCCTTGCAGCGCGGGCTGGAGCGGCTCTGTCGCTACGCGGAAGACGCGGTGCACGACGGCTTTGAAGTATTGATTTTGTCGGACCGCGCCATCGACTCGGAGCACGCGCCGATACCGTCGCTGCTGGCCGTGTCGGCCGTGCATCACCACCTGATTAAGCGCGGGATGCGTGGCTCGGTGGGCCTCGTAGTAGAGGCCGGCGACGTGTGGGAAGTCCATCATTTCGCCTGTTTGCTGGCTTTTGGGGCCACGGCCATCAATCCCTATCTGGCGCTGGCCACCATTCAGACGCGCCACGCGGCGGGGCATCTGGTGTCGGATTTGCCATATAGCAAGCTGGCGTACAACTACATCAAGGCGGTGTGCGATGGCTTGCTGAAGATTTTCTCGAAGATGGGAATTTCGACTTTGCAGTCGTACCACGGTGCACAGGTATTTGAAATTCTGGGTCTTAACCAAAGCGTGGTAGACCAGTATTTCACCGGCGCGGTCACCCGGATTCAGGGGCTGGGGCTGGATGAGATTGCTCAGGAAACGCTGTTCAAGCACTTCCACGGCTTCAAGCAGGAAACGACCGTCGGCCCCGAGCTGCTGGCCACGGGCGGCGTGTACCAATGGCGGCGTAAGGGCGAGGCGCACATGTTTGACCCGGAGACGGTGCACCTGCTGCAACACGCCACGCGCACCGGCAACTACGACACCTATAAGAAGTACGCCAAGCTGCTGAATGAGCACCCCAACCAGCTCTTCACCATCCGCGGTTTGCTGGGTTTTGCCAAGCACCGGCCCAGCATCGCGCTCGAAGAAGTGGAGCCGGCTGAGGCGCTGATGAAGCGCTTTGCGACCGGCGCCATGTCGTTTGGCTCGATTTCGCACGAGGCACACAGCACGCTGGCCATCGCCATGAACCGCATCGGCGGCAAGAGCAATACCGGCGAGGGCGGCGAAGACCCGCTGCGCTACGAGCACCTGGAAAACGGCGACTCGATGCGCTCGGCCATCAAGCAGATTGCCTCGGCCCGCTTTGGCGTAACGGCGCATTACCTGACCAATGCCGACGAGTTGCAAATCAAGATGGCCCAGGGCGCCAAGCCCGGCGAGGGCGGCCAACTACCTGGCCACAAAGTAGATGACTGGATTGCCAAAGTGCGCCACGCCACGCCCGGCGTGGGCCTGATTTCGCCGCCGCCGCACCACGACATCTACTCTATCGAGGACCTAGCGCAGCTGATTTTCGACCTCAAAAACGCCAACCGCGCCGCCCGCATCAACGTGAAGCTGGTGAGCAAGGCGGGCGTAGGCACCATCGCGGCCGGCGTAGCCAAGGCGCACGCCGACGTGATTCTCATCTCCGGCTACGACGGCGGCACGGGCGCGTCGCCGCTCAGCAGCATTCGCCACGCCGGCCTGCCCTGGGAGCTGGGCCTGGCCGAAGCCCACCAAACGCTGCTGCGTAACCAGCTCCGCAGCCGCGTGGTGCTGCAAGCCGATGGCCAGCTTAAAACCGGCCGCGACCTCGCCGTGGCCGCCCTCCTAGGTGCCGAAGAATTTGGCGTAGCCACGGCCGCGCTCATCGCTGGCGGCTGCATCATGATGCGCAAGTGCCACCTCAACACCTGCCCCGTGGGCGTGGCTACCCAAGACCCCGAGCTGCGTAAGTTGTTCAGCGGCAAGCCCGAGCACATCGTCAACCTCTTCCGCTTTTTAGCCGAAGAGCTGCGCGAAATCATGGCCGAGCTGGGCTTCCGCACCCTCAACGAGATGGTGGGCCGCAGCGAATTTCTGAAAGTAAACCCCGACGCCGGCCACTGGAAAGCCAAGCTCATCGACCTCGACGCGGTACTGCACCCGGCCCCCAACATCTCGGGCGGCACCCTCTACAACAGCGAAAGCCAGGACCACGGCATAGCCGACGTGCTCGACTGGCAGCTACTCGAACACGCCCAGCCCGCGCTGGAGCGCCAGGAGGCAGTAACCGCCGAATTTGACGTAAAGAACACCGACCGCACCATCGGCACGCTGCTCTCCAACGAGATTGCCAAGCGCTACCACGCCGCCGGCCTGCCCGACGATACCATCCGCTACAAGTTCACCGGCTCAGCTGGGCAGAGCTTCGGCGCATTCTCTTCTAAAGGCCTGACCTTTAAGCTAGAGGGCGAAGCCAACGACTACGTGGGCAAGGGCCTGAGCGGGGCGCGGCTGGCCATCTTCCCGCCCGCCGCCAGCACGTTCATCCCCGAGAATAACATCCTCATCGGCAACGTGGCGCTCTACGGCGCCACCTCGGGCGAGCTCTACGTGCGCGGCAAGGCGGGCGAGCGCTTTGCGGTGCGCAACTCGGGCGCCACGGCGGTAGTCGAGGGTGTGGGCGACCACGGCTGCGAGTACATGACCGGCGGCCGGGTGCTCGTCCTAGGTCGCACGGGCCGCAATTTTGCGGCCGGCATGAGCGGTGGCCTGGCCTGGGTCTACGACCCCGAGGGCCAGTTGCCCGTGAATTGCAACCCCGACATGGTAGCCCTCGAAGGCCTCACCGAAACCGACGAAGCCGAGATTCAAAAGCTCCTCCAACAGCACCACGAGCTGACGGGCAGCCACTTGGCTAACTTCCTGCTGGGCAACTGGGAGGAGGAAGCCGGGCGCTTTGTGAAGGTATTCCCGCTGGAGTACAAGCGGGTGCTGGAGAAGGCAGTGAAGGTGGGGTAGGTTTTTGGCTGTCCTAGCGTGGCGCCTCACCCCCCGGCCCCCTCTCCGAAAAGGAGAGGAGGAGCCTGACGACTTTTTGCATAGGCCCGTCCTTGATTACAGTCGGCTCCCCCTCTCCTTTTCGGAGAGGGGGCCGGGGGGTGAGGCGCCCACGCCAGAACGGCAAATCTGTTAAGCTTAGCTTCAACTAACTATGAACCCAGCCGACGCTTACCTACCCCAAGACAAGATTTTCACTGCCGATAAAAAGCAATACGGCAAACTTGAATTGAAAGCGCGGGCCAGAGAAATGCGTCACGAGGCTACCCCTGCCGAAGCCAAGCTATGGGAATGTCTACGCGGTAATCAGCTAGGCTTAAAATTTCGGAGGCAGCATAGCATTGACCGCTACATCGCAGACTTCATCTGTCTCTCCAACAAACTGATAATAGAACTGGATGGCGCTAGACACTTAGAGCCAGACCAAGTCGATTACGACCAAGGCCGCTCCACCCTACTGACCGAATTAGGCTACCGCATCCTACGCTTTTCAAACGAACAAACACTCAACCAGACAGAAGCAGTGCTAGCCACCATCAAAACCAACTTATAGCAAAAAGCCCGCTTCACCAAGCTAACGTCAGGCTCCTCCTCTCTTTTCGGAGAGGGGGCCGGGGGGTGAAGCGCCACGTTCGCAAAAAACCACCACCAATGGGCAATATCACCGGCTTTAAAGAATACCCGCGCACCGCGCCGCCCAAAGCGGCCCCGACCGAGCGCGTCTCCCACTACCAGGAATTCATCGGCCTCTACCCCGAAAAGGAGCTGCACAACCAGGCCGCCCGCTGTATGAACTGCGGGGTGCCCTTCTGTCATTCGGGCTGCCCGCTGGGAAATATCATCCCCGAGTTCAACGAAGCGGTGTACCGGCAGGACTGGCGCGAGGCCTACGACATCCTATCGGCCACCAACAACTTTCCCGAGTTTACGGGCCGCATCTGCCCCGCGCCGTGCGAGTCGGCCTGCGTGCTGAGCATCCACAGCGCGCCAGTGGCCATCGAGGAAATCGAGAAGCACATCATCGAAATCGCCTTCGAGAAAGGCTACGTGCAGCCCACCGCGCCGGTGCTCAAAACCGGCAAGACGGTGGCCGTAGTGGGCTCTGGTCCGGCCGGCATGGCCGTGGCGGCGCAACTTGCCGAGGCCGGCCACACCGTCACGGTATTCGAGCGCGACCCGCACGCCGGGGGCCTCATGCGCTACGGCGTGCCCGATTTCAAGCTGGAGAAATGGGTGATTGAGCGCCGCATCAAGCTGCTCGAAGACGCGGGCGTAACCTTCCGCTACAACGTGGAAATCGGCCGCGATATCTCGGCCGACGAGCTGCGCCGCACCTTCGACGCGGTGGTGCTGGCGGGCGGCGCCTCGGCCCCGCGCGAGCTACCACTACCCGGCCGCGACCTCAAAGGCATCCATTACGCCATGGAATACCTGACGCAGCAAAACCGCCGCGTGAGCGACACGCCCGTGGACACCGAGCACATTCTGGCCGATGGCCTCGACGTGGTAGTTATCGGCAGCGGCGACACGGGCTCCGACTGCGTGGGCACTGCCAACCGCCAGCAAGCCAAGTCAGTAGCGCAGTTTGCCATGATGCATCAGCCCGGCGAGGAGCGCCCGGCCCACACGCCCTGGCCGCTATACCCCACCGTATTCCGCACCAGCAGCTCGCACGAAGAGGGCTGCCAGCGCTACTGGGGCGTGAACACCAAAGCCTACCTAGGCGACGAAAATGGCGACGTGCGCGCCCTGCTCGTGAGCGACGTAACCTGGGAAACCGACGACCTGGGCCGCCGCATCCGCTTCGAGGAAGTGCCCGGCTCCGACCGCGAAATCCCGTGCCAGCTGGTGCTACTGGCCCTGGGCTTCACCGGCCCGGCCAACGCTAGCCTCATTGAGCAGCTAGCCGTGGGCCTCGACCCGCGCGGCAACGTGCACGCCCCCGAAACCACCTACCACACCAGCGTGCCCGGCGTGTTCGCGGCCGGCGACATGCGCCGCGGCCAGTCGCTCATCGTGTGGGCCATCTCGGAAGGCCGCGAGGCCGCCCGGCAGATTGATATGTATTTGATGGGCAAGACGAGCTTACCGAGCAAGAACGCAATAGGGATGTTTGGGTAAGGATTTCAGGAGTTCAGGTAAAAAAAGAAGCCCCGGAAGCTGTTGCTTCTGGGGCTTCTTCTTGTCGTAGCAAAGCTGATTATTCATTCGGCCCTACCCCACTAAACAACCTTACCACATGCGCTAGACCATCCGACGAGTGCAGCGCAGCTGTCTGCTCCATCGTTTCCTGCGCTACAGCGGCGGCACGCTGGCGCATGTGCTGCTCGTAGTGCGCAATGGCGGCTTGCAGGCTGGGGAACTGCACGCTAGTCAGGCAATTGCTTAGCTCTAGGGCGTCGAGCATGGCCATGTTTACGCCTTCGCCGGCGTAGGGCGGCATGAGGTGGGCGGCGTCACCTAGGAGAGTAATATTGGGCTGGGCAACCCAGGTTTGGGTGAGCGGCATGCAGTATTGCGGGCGGGGCACGCAAGTGGCGGGCGCAGCCGCAAACAGCTCTGCCCAGAGGCTAGCCCACTCGGCAAACTCCTGCGCAAACCAGGCTTGCAGTTGGGCAGCATTTTGGAAGTCGAGGCCGCTGGTTTGAGCCCAGGTTTCGGGAGCTTTGAAGCCGACGTAGAAGGCCAGGCTATCGTCACCTTTCGCGCTTACTATCAGCGATTTTTCGTAACCTAGGGCAAATATTTTACCGCCTTGCAGCAGTTGGCTCACTTGGGGCGCGTGCTGGGCCGCGCCATCTACCGCGCCTTCTACTATCATTATGCCGGAGTAGAACGGCCGGATGGGCGTCACGAAAGGCCGGATTTTGGAGTTGGCCCCGTCGGCCCCAATTACCACGTCGGCCGTGGTGGTGGTGCCGTTTTGAAAAGTGATTTCCCAGGTGGGCCCGGTCGGCTGCATCGCCGCAAACTGCCGGTCCCAGACCACAGTGCCGGGCTGCAAAGAGTCGAGCAGCAGGTCGCGCAGTGGGCCACGGTCGATTTCGGGGCGAAAATACTCATCACCAAAATCGGCGGCTTGCGTTTCAGTATGGTCGTCGAACACAACGGTCGCGTGCTGGTCGGTCACGCGCAGCTTGTCGGCACCGGGGCGGTAGGCGGCCCGGAAGGCATCTAGCAGGCCAGCCTGGCGCAGGGCAGCTAGCCCCGATTGTTGGTGCAAGTCGAGGGTGCCGCCCTGTACCCGGCCGTGGCGGTGGGCATCGCGCTCGTAGACATGGACGTTGGCGCCACTTTGCTGAAGCAGGCGGGCGAGGGTGAGGCCGCCGGGGCCGCCACCGATGATGGCAATTTTTTTATCTTGGAGGAGCATGGCTGAATACGGGTGAGATTCAGCACAAAACTATTTTGGGGGGAGGGCGACAAATTGTATAAATCGGTCATCCTGGTTGCGGGCCAGCGCCTTGGGCACCACGCCCGCATACTTTTTAACTTCCCGAATGAAATGGGCTTGGTCGGTGAAGTTTTGCTCGGGAAAAAGCTTGCCGGCTTTGAGGTGCGGAAAGGAGGCGCGAAACCGCAGGATATTGCAGTATGTCTTCAGCGAAAGGCCAAACAGCTGCTGGAAATACCGATTAATTTGGCGGCGGCTCCAACCCGCCGCATCAGCCAGCGCCTCCACTGTCAAGGCGCCATTGGAGGCGTAAAGCAGGTTGAATAAGTTGCGTTTGCGGGCATCTATTTGCAGCGGCAGCAAGCGCGTAAGCTGCGCCGAAACCTTGGCGCAGAAGCCGTCAAAATCAGCCAAATCGCCAGCCGTTACGCCTAGGTAGTCGCTTGGCAAATAGGTACCAGTTTGCAGCAAATCCGCAATGCGTACCGGCAGCATATACTCGACGGCCAGCAGTTTCCAGCTGATGGCCAGCATCCGGGCGCGGGGCTGAATGAGCGGCGCGCTCGGCCGGCTATCCAGGCCTAGCAATACTACGTGGTACGGCTCGGTGGCCGAGTCGGCGAAGAGTACGTCGGGCCGGCCATCGGGCACGAGCGCGACAGCTCGTGCCGCATCCGAGTGGTTGAGGAGCAGCCAGAAGCTTTCTACAAATTCGGCCAGCTCAGGGGCGGGTTGTGCCGTGCGGTATTCGATATCGCTGAAAGCCATTTTGGGTTACTTCTCAATTCATAACTGCTTGCTCACCAGCAGTCCGCCGTACGAATACCCGTTCACATTCACGCCTTGCAGCGGCACCAGCGACACGCCCCGGCCAGCCGCCACCTTGTGCAGCTGCGGCACTACCACGCCCACAGCGGCCCCCACGGCGTAACCCACAATGTTATCGGAGAGGAAATGCTTGCCAGCCTCAATGCGGAAATACGCCACGGCCACGGGTACCACGGCCGCCGCGCCCCACACGTAGGGCCGGGCCGGCGAGTCGGGATTGTAGTCGTGGAAAACCTTGGCGGCGAAGAAGGTAGCGGCGGCCGTGTGCGCCGTGTGGCCCGCGAAGAACGAGTTGGTGGCAATGTGGCCGTTGCGCAAGTCGCCGCCCTGGGTGCCGTAGAGGAAGGGCCGATAGCGCGCAATATTGCCGATAGACGTGGTGAAGAGTGCATCGGCGGCCAGCACCGTCTGCACATAGAGCACTAGCGTTTGCCCATAGTGGCTGCGGATGGCGGGGCTCAGGGCCAGCAAACCGGGGGCGATGACCAGCGTAGGATAGCAGAGCAAGTCGCTGGTCGTCTGGGCACTTTCGCTATAGTAGCCGGCCGAGAAGCGGTCAAATTTGGGCACGTCGTTCTTGTTGAGCGCGGCCAGCTCAGCGTTGGTGAGGCCGTCGCGCTGCATAGAGCGGTAGAGACCAAACCCGCTAATAGCCAGCTCGCCGGCAATAATAGGCGCATCAACAGCAAAGCGGGTGCGGTAGGGCGCAGGAGATTGCTGGGCCACGGCAGGGCAACCAGCGGCCAGGCTCAGCGAGCCAGCTACCAACAACGGGAAGAGGTACTTCATCGGGCGGTAAGAATGAAGCTGAAACGTAGTGGCCAGCGCTAAGGTTAAGACCGGCAGGCGTGGGCGATATGCCCCCTAATACTTGCGCCGCAAGGGGTCGAAGCCCAGCAGCTCGGCCATTGACAGAGCAGCGGCCACTGCCTGATATATGGGCTCCAGGTCGCGGCGTGACATACCCAGGGCGCGCACCAGCAGCACATTGTCGCGGGCCTGGGTTACGGCTACCACGGCCGGTCGGCCGGCCAGGCTGGCGTGCAACTCAGTTTGGCCGGGCGGCGGCAGCTGGCGCAACGCAGCGGCTATTACTTGAAACTGCGCGCCCGCCGGCGGCCCCACCAAATAAAGCGACAGTGCCGACTGATAGGGGCCAAACGTGGCCTGCGAGGTCGCCAAGTGCTCCTCGGGCCGCAGGGCCAAGCGGTCGAGCAGCGTGAGGCGGCCAGCCACGCTCACGCGTAGCTCGGTGGCAAACGTGGTAAAGGCGAATTTTTCGCCCAGGTCGGTGCGCCCGGCGTGCCACCAGTCGGCTAGCAGCAGCGTGGCACTGTCGGCCAGGTGCCAGTGCTGCGCTTGGTGGTAGCGGCTGGCGGCCTGGGGCACCAGCGGGTCGGGTAGTACCACCGCTAAGGCATTCTCAGCTACATAGCCTTTGGTGAGCTGTTCGGCTTGCTGGCCATCTATCGATTTGAAGATGCGCGTGTTGGCCTGGGTTGTGAGTAGCAGACGACTGCCTTCCTCGCAGTGCACGCGCAGGCGAATGCTATCGCCGGCTACCAGGCCGCCGCCGTAGCTGGCTAGCACAGCGTGGCAGGCGAGGCTGCTCGGCGCGGCGGGGTTGATGATTTTGAGGGGCTGCACGCTGCGGCTGGCTACCAAGCGCGACTGCTGCCGCACATGGGCCACGGTCAATTCGCTCCACACGGGGTCGGTTTCGGGCATGGGGCAAAGTAACGCCCAGCGACCCGCTACGCGTGTTTATGCCAAATCTGGCGGGTGGGCTACTCGGCTTTCTGCAACTCGTGGGGGGCAAACAAGCGGGGCAGCTTCCGCTTGCGCTCCACCAGCTGGAAGGTAGCGCGGTCTTGGCTTTCACTCCAGAAAATATCGGAAATGAGTCCCCGGTGGGCCGGCTGGCCGGGCTTGGGGCGCACTTCTTCCACTAGGTCGCCAAAGCCGAAGGGAGGCTTATTGTACAGTTCCTTAAACAGTTCGCCACGCACCAGAAACTGCTGCTCGTCGTAGCGCAGCGTTATCCACTCGCTACCGTCGTCGAGGTCACTCACCTTTTCGAAGACCTTGCCCACGGGCTCTAGTATCTCGAATGAGCGGCGGTTGGCAGGGTGCAGGTAGCGGTAGCCATAGTCGGGCAACCAAGCATACAAACCAAAAACAACGGGACGGGGACGGGGCATAAGCAAATGCAAAGCTAGCGGGGCTGCTCCGATAACAGCCGCGCCGGGGCGCGGGTTGCACTTCGCGCCCAGGATATCCCTACTTCTAGCCTAGCTTCTCAGCATCACTGAAAAGCCTTAGTTATCCTCTGGTTTTTTATTTATTTTACTAAGAACTTCTATTTTTAACCGACTATTTTATAAATTTGCGAATTATCCTTTTTCTTTTTTTATGAAGACATTTCTACCTAAGCTTTATACGCCGCTACTGCTGGCTACTGGCCTGGGCGCTCCACTGGCTAGCCAAGCCCAGTACACCCCCGGCAACCTGGTAGTGCTGCAGGTAGGCGATGGCGCCGTCTCTAGTGCCAACACCGCTACTACTGCCTTGCTGGAGTACACGCCGAGCGGCGTTTTACAAAGCACTATTCGTCTGAACGCACTGGGTTCGAACAAGCTCACCAACACGGCCAATGGCAATTCGGAGGGCATGCTAACCTTATCGGCTGATGGGCGCTACCTGCTCACCACCGGCTACGACGCAGTGGTGGGCACTGCGGCCGCCACTGCCACGGCGGCCGCAGTGCCCCGCACGATAGCCCGCATCAGCAGTAATCAGAACGTCGATATTTCAACGGCACTCCCCGACGCCTTCAGCACCAATACTATCCGAAGCGCAGCCAGCGTGGATGGCAGTGCTTTCTGGGTGGCCGGCGATGGTACCCTACGCTACGCGCTAGCGGGGGCCAGCTCTTCCAGCGTTCTCAGCACCACGGTTTCCAATATCCGGGTAGTGCGCATCGTGCGCGGCAGTGTTTATTTTTCGACCGGTGCGGGCACACGCGGTATTTACTTGCTGGGGCCTAGCAGCACTACAAGCTCGGGCCAAGTGGCAACCCTACTTATTGGTACAGGCGCAACCAGTAGCCCCTATAGCTTTGTGCTGCTCGACCGCAGTTCCGCTGTGGCAGGCCCCGATGCCGCCTACATTGCCGATGATTTGAATGGTATTCAGAAATGGGCCTTTGACGGCAGCACTTGGACCAACGTGGGCACTATTACCCAAGCTGCGCGGGGCCTCACGGGCACCGTTAACCCCGACGGCAGCGTGCAGTTATATGCCACTACGCGCACCAGCGCGGGTGGCAATGCCTTAGTAGCCGTCCTTGATACCAACCCCTACACTGCGCCGCCAAGCACCACTTCTCTCAACTCCAGCAATACCAGGGCTACCGCTCAGCAAAATTATGCTTTTCGGGGCGTCGACTTTGCACCCGGTACGGCCGTAGTGCTGCCGGTGGTGCTCACAGGCTTTGCGGCCACGCGCACGGCCGCCGGCGTGCAAGTGCGCTGGGCCACGGCATCGGAAATCAACAGCGCCCGCTTTGAGGTCGAGCGTAGCCTCGACGGCGTAGTTTTTGGCCCAGTAGCCACGGTGGCGGCAGCCGGCACTTCGCAGCAGCCACGCGCTTACACCCACCTCGATGCGGCGGCCCCCACCGGCGGCCTCTACTACCGCCTGCGTCAGGTAGACCTCGATGGTACAACCCACTACTCGCCGGTAGCGGCCGTGAGTGATGCTGGCCCCGGGCTAGCCCTCAGCCCCAACCCGGTGCGCGAAAGCCTCTGCCTAGTGGCAGAGCAGCCCACTATCTACACCGTGCGCTCGGTATTGGGCCAAGCTTTGCTGAGCGGCACCACGGCTGCGGGTGTCACTACTATCGCCGTGGCTA
>JBPBQJ010000068.1:0-14475 GCA_050954765.1 Janthinobacterium lividum
GCTCCCCCTCTTTTTTCGGACTTCGCGCAGCAAGCAAACCGGGGCTAGGGGGGGAGGTGCCCGCCGGCAAGCTGCTCTTCTCCGTCCTCCTTGCCGCCCGCGACGAGGCCGCCGCCCTGCCGCACCTGCTGGCCGCCCTGCACCGGCAGTCGCTGGCCCCGCACTTGTTCGAGGTGCTGATTGCCGACGACCACTCGGCCGATGGCACCGCCGCGCTGGTGCGGGCCGCCGCCCGCACCGCGCCATTTACCCTGCGCCTCGTCAGCCTGCCGCCCGGCACCACCGGCAAAAAAGCCGCCCTAGCCGCCGCCGAAGCCCAGGCCCGTGCCCCGTGGGTGGTGGCCACCGATGCCGACTGCCGCCCCGGCCCCGGCTGGCTAGCTGCCTACGCCACGCTGCTGGCTAGCCAGCCCGCGCTGCACTTCATCAGCGGGCCGGTGCGCCTCACGCCGGGTGGGGCGTGGTTTGATGGCCTGCTGGGGCTGGAGTTTGCCGGGCTTATCGGCGTGGGGGCGGGCTGCATAGCCCGGGGCCGGCCCACCATGTGCAACGGCGCTAACCTGGCTTTCCGCCGCGCCACCTTCCACGAAGTGGGTGGCTACGCCGACAACGCCGGCCTGGCCAGCGGCGACGACGAGTTTCTGCTTCACAAAATGCACCAGCGCTACCCGGCCGGCGTGCGCTTTCTGGCCCAGGCCGAGGCCGTGGTCGATACGCCCGCGCCGGCCACGCTGCGCGCCCTGCTGCGGCAGCGCGTGCGCTGGGCCAGCAAGTACCCGCACTACCGCACGGCCGCCCCGCGCCAGCTGGCCCTGCTCGTGGTGGGCGCCAATGTAAGCCTGGCGCTGGGGCTGGCCCTGGCCGCCGCCTGGCCCGCCCTCGGGCCGTGGGTGGCGGCCGGCTGGGCACTCAAGCTGGGGGCCGATGCCTGGCTGCTGTGGCCCACGCTGGGCCTGCTGCGCCGCCGCCGCTGGCTAGCCTGGCTGCTGCCATTGCAGCTGCTCTATGCGCCCTACGCCGTGGCCGTGGGCGTAGCCGGGCAGCGCCGCCAGGGCTACCGCTGGAAGGGCCGGCAGGTAACCTAGCGGCAAGATAAAGGCATCATGATGAGATAATTAGTACTTAAAAAGTATTGCCCAGGTGGCGGCTCGTTTCAGCCGCACCCGGCCCGAGCGAGTGCAGCCCCTGCTCGATACCCTGGCCCTGATGTGGCTGGTGCGCGAGGTAGCCACCCGGGTGTACGCTGGCTAGCTTTTGCCAGCAAAAAAGCCCGGCCGCTACGGTTACGTAGCCGGGCTTTTTGCCAATAAAAAGTGAGTGAGTATTCACGTTGATTTTTAGTCTTGACTAGCTGGTGTTTTTTCTGGAAAAAGACTGGAAATGAGCTACAAAAAGCGCGGCCGCTGGTTGTAGTTTCGTTGTGTTTTTTGCCCACTTACCACCCTGCTGCCATGCGCACGAACCCCGCCGCCTTCGCCCTTTCTCTCGGAATGGGCCTCATCATTCTGCTGATTGGATTTTTGGCGCTGAACGCGGGTGGGCTGGTGCGCCTGGCGCCCGCTAATGAGGAGGTGGCCGCACAACAACTGCCTGCCGATAGCACTGCCCGCGCCGTAGCCGTGGCCTACGTGCCCGCCTCAGCCGAAGAAGCCGATGCCATAAAAGTGGGCGAGCCGCTTTTCAAAAACAACTGTGCCCAGTGCCACGCCGTGAACGAGAAAGTGGTGGGCCCCGCGCTGGCTGGCATCAGCAAGCGCCGCCCCATTGCGTGGCTCATTCCGTGGGTGAAAAACTCCAGCAAAGTTATCGCTACCGGCGACGAGTACGCCGTGAAGCTGTTCGACGACAACGGCAAGCAGCAGATGCCCGCCTTCCCGCAGCTGTCGGACAAGGATATTAAAAGCATTGTGGCCTGGGTGGAGTCTCAGGAAAACGCCCAAATGAATGATGACAGCAGCTTGGCTACCAATTAGGCCGTAGAATAAAAAAACGTCCGTCATGCTGAGCTTGCCGAAGCATCTTTACCACATCGTTGAACGGCGCGGTAGAGATGCTTTGGCAAGCGCAGCATGACGTTACTTTCTTACGCAGCCTGCTCGCTACTGCACTAATACCAGGGCCGAAGTGGCTGCCAGCCGCACGCCCGCCGCGCCGGCGGCCAGCGGCTCGCCCAAACCGCTTTGGTTGATGTCGAGGCCGCGCAGCACCACTTTGTAGCTGCCGGCCGGCACGGGCACGGTGGCCGGCTGACGCAGGCCGTTGAAGAGCACCGTGATGGTCTGCCAGGCGTCGCCGCCCGCGTGGTTTTTCAGCTGGTAGCCGATGGTGCCGGCGGGCAGGCCGGGCAAAAATTCGAGGTGCTGGGCAATCAGTTCCTGGCTGGGCAGGCGGAAGGCGGGGTGCGCCTTGCGCAGCGCCAGCAGCTGGCGGTAAAACGTGAACACGGCCCGGTACTGCGCCTTGCGGCCCCAGTCGAGCTGGTTCACGCTGTCGGGCAGGTTGTAGGAATTGGAAGCGCCTTTTTTGGTACGCAAAAACTCGTCGCCGAGAGGCAGAAACGGCACGCCCTGCGAGGTAAAAACGATAGTGTTGCACAGCGCATCCATCTGAATCAATTCCTGCTCGGTAGCCGTGGGGTTGGCGATGGTGAGCTTGTCCCAGAGCACGCGGTCGTCGTGGCAGGCCACGTAGCTCAGGGCCTGGCCGGGCTGGCTAGCCCAGGGCGCCTTGCTGTAATTGACTTTGGCGTAGTCGAGCTGCGGGTGCGGCGTGGCGGCCACGATGCCAAATTTCACACTTTCTTCCAGCCCCGGCTGGCCGCCCACGAAACCGGCTTCGGCCTGGTGGGCGTAGTGGCCCTTCACGCCGTCGCGCAGCTCGTCGCCGAAGGCCGCGATGCGGGGCAGCTGCGCTACGTTGGCCTTCACGGCGCGCTGGCTTTCGGGTAGGGGGCTAGCGCCGGCGGCCCAGCCTTCGCCGTAGACGAAAATACTGTGGTCCTGCTGGTCGAGGGCCACGCGCACGGCGCGCATCGTCTCCAAATCGAGCACGCCCATGAGGTCGAAGCGAAAGCCATCGACGTGGTACTCGCGGGCCCAGTGGCTCACGGCATCCACGATGAGCTTGCGCACCATGGGGCGCTCGGAGGCCACCTCGTTGCCGCAGGCGGTGGCGTTGGCGAGCTGGCCATTGGCCTCGTGGCGGAAGTAGTAGCCGGGCACGAGCTGCTCGAAAGCACTGGTGCCGGCGTCGGCCACGTGGTTGAAGACCACGTCGGCCACCACGCGCAGCTGGTGGTCGTGCAGGCTTTGCACGGCCTGCTTGAACTCGCGGATGCGTGCCGCCGGGTCGGTAGCCGAGGTGGCGTACGAGCCCTCGGGCACGAAATAATTGAGCGGGTCGTAGCCCCAGCTGTAGCGCGCGGGGCTAGCCGGCTGGCTCTCGTCAATGGCCGCGAAGTCATTGACGGGCAGCAAGTGCACGTGCGTGATGCCCAGCTCCTGCAAGTGGCTGAGGCCCGTGCGCACGCCGCCCGGGCCGGTGGTGCCCGGCTCCGTCAGGCCCAGAAACTGGCCTTTGTGCTGAATGCCCGACTGCGGGCTAGCCGAGATATCGCGCACGCTCACCTCGCCGATGACGATGCTGGTGGGCGCGCCCATTTTAGGGCGCAGGTCTTCGGCCCAGCCGGGGGGGCTAGCGGTGGCGGGGGCTAGCCAAGCGCCGCGGCGGCCGTTCACGCCCACGGCGCGGGCGTAGGGGTCGGCCACCTCAGCCATCTCGCGGCCCGCGATGGTGGCCTGTACGGTGTAGAAGCCCGTGGTGCCGGCCGGTAAGGCTAGGGTCCAGGTGCCGCTGGTGCTGCGGGCTAGCGGGTGGGTGGCGGTGGCCGCGCCGCCCGCCCCGGCCGCGTAGAGGCGCAGGCGCAGGGCCTCGGCGGTGGGCGCCCACACGCGTAGGGTGCCGGTGCCTTCGCGGTCGAAGGTCAGCCCCAAATCGGGCCCCTGGTAGAAGGGGTACTGGCTGAGCGGGTAGCGGGCGGCATCGGGGTAAGTGGCCGGCGTGGTGGACGAGTTTTTGGTCTTGATTTTCGTTTTGGTTTGGGCCAGCGCGGCCGGCATAACACAGGAAAAGGCGAGGAGTAAGGGCAGCAGGCGACGAATCATGGGGGCAAAGTAAGCCGGGCTAGCCGGTAGTGGTGGGGGCTCATGCAGGCTACAGTTTTGGCCCCTAGCTTAGTGCCATCACCAGCCGACAGAAACGCCCCATTGGTCTAGAAAGCCCCGCCGCCGGCCGAACAAAGTGCCCGCCGCGCTAAACCCCGGGCAACCTTCGCCGTCGAAACTACCTCTGCCTAGTAGTCTTACCCCCGTTGCCCATGACTGCCGTGCCCACCTCCAACTACCTCCAGCAAGAAGCCGATTTTCTGGAGCTGCGCTACCGCCCCGACGTACAATTGCTGGTGGCGCGCTGGCGCCGGCCGGTGTCGGCCGCCGAGCTGCGGCAGGGCTACCTGGCCATTCTGCGGCTGGCCCGGGAAGTGGACTGCGCGTGCTGGCAGGTCGATTTGCGCAGCCGCAACGCCCCCGACGAGGCCGACCGCCGGTGGCTCACCACCGAGTTTCTGGTGCGGGCCGCCCAGCGCCTCGATAGCCCTGTGTGCCTGGGTTACCTACTCACGCCCAGCTTGCTAGCCCAGATGGGTGGCCCCACGGCCAGCTCCAATCAGGTAGCTTTCTTCTCGGAAGAAGGGCCGCTCACGGCCTGGCTCATGCAGTGCCAGGGCGGCCGGCCAGCGCGCGCCACGGCGTAAAGTTGCCTGTGAAAAGCCCGTTCGTCATGCAGCGCGCAGCGAAGCATGACGAACGGGCTTTTCTCGCTCGCTACTGCGCCGCCGGCAGCGTAAAGGTGAAGCAGCTGCCCGCGCCGGGCTGGCTTTCGACCCACAGCTGCCCGCCCTGCGCCGTGATAAATTCCCGGGAAATACTCAGCCCCAGCCCCGAGCTGCCGCGCTGCTGCCCGGCCGGTCCCAGCACCCCGCCAAAGCGCTGGAAAATACGCTGGTGATACTCCTTGGCAATGCCCGGCCCCTGGTCTTCCACGCTCAGCTGCACCATCTCGCCCCACGGCACTGCCCGGATGGTGAGCACCGCGCCGTGCGGCGAGTAGCGGATGGCGTTGGAGAGCAGGTTGATGAGCACCCAGGTCGTTTTTTCCACGTCGGCCTGGGCGCAGGGCAAGGGCTCGGCCAGGTGCACGGCCAGGCGCAAGTCTTTGTCGGTGAGCTGGGCGCGCACGGTGTCGGTGGCATAGCGCACCACTTCGGGCAGCGGCACGGGCGCCAGGTTGAGGCGAATTTCCTTGCCCGCGTCGAGGCGCGAAATCTCGATGAGCTGGCCCACCATGCCCAGCAGCCGCTGGGTTTCGCTGCGGATGCCGCCGGCTATTTCCTGGCGCCGGGCGGCGTCGAGGCGCTCATCCTGCATCAGCATCAAACTCAGGTTGATGCTGGCCAGCGGCGTCTTCAGCTCGTGCGAGATGGTGGCCAGAAACTCCGATTTCACCTGGTCGAGGTTCTTGAACGCCGACACGTCGCGCAGGCAAAAGACGTGGCCGGCGGGCACCGCCTTTTTCAGCTCCTCGTTCAGCTCCGTCACCTCGCTCACCGTGAGCTGGTAGTGCAGGTTTTCGCCGTGCGGCCGCGCCGTGAACACGGGGCTGGTGGGCCGGCTAGCCTCGGTGGTAGCATCGGGCGCGGGGCCGGCGGCGGGTGCCTCGAGGGCGCGTAGCCACTCGCGCAGCATCTCGTTGTGGCTCGCCACGGTGGCGGCGGGCTGGTTGAGCAGGGCCTTGGCGGGCTGGCCCAGCAACAGGCAGGCCACGGGGTTAGCCAGCACAATGAGGCCGTGCTGGTCGATGAGCAGCAGGCCCTCATCCAGCCCGCGCACGAGGCTGTCGGTGCGGTTGCGCTGCGTTATCAGTTCGGCTAGGGTGGTGCGGCGCTCGTCTTCGGCCTGGCGCAGCACGCGGTTTACGGCCGCCGCCACCGAGCCTACCTCGTTGTTTTTGGTGACGGCCACGCGCGTAACCGGGCCGGGCGCGGCCACCCGCTCCACGTCGGCGGTGAGGCGCGTGAGCGGGCGCGTGACGAGCCGCGGCAGCCGCACCATCAGGATGATGCCCAGCAAGGTGCTGATTAGCAAGAACAAATACACCGCCCGCTGGGCGGCCAGCGCGTTGGTTTGCTGCACGCTAGGCGCCTCGGTTTCGAGCCGGTGAATGGTGACAAGCACGTAGCTGCCCAGGCTCAGCAGCAGCCCCAGCATGATGAAAACGCCCAGGCGAATTTGGGTTTTTAAGGACATAACGCGGGGTAGATAGCCCAGGCGGAGAAATAATTACGCGGCGCGAACGGTGTGCTGGCTACAGGTCGAGCACCAGGCCTTCTTCCGCCACCCGAAAGCCTAGCCGCAGCACCTCGCGGCGCTCGGGGCTAGCCGGGTTCAGCAGCGGGTTGGTGTGGTTGAAGTGAATGAAATAGACCTTGGCGCGCTGGGCAGCGGGCAGGCTTTGCAGCAGCTTGATGGTTTCTTCCACAAAGGGATGCGGCACCTCGGCCATCGGGCGGGCCAGCTCGCCGTCGCGGTAAAAGGTGGCGTCGAGCAGCACGTAGTCGGCGTGCTGCACCACGTCGGGCAGGCTTTGCGGCCACTTGCTCCACTTGTCGATGTCGGGAATGAACACCGCCTTCTTGTGCGCGCCCCAAATCTCGAAACCCGCCGTTTCGGTAAATTCGTCGCGGTGTGGCACCAGGAAGGGCGTCACTTTGAGCTTTGCACTGAGCACGACGGGCTGGCCGGTTGCCAGAGGGTTAAGCTGAATATTGCGCAGCGCCACGAGCTGGCTCCACGGCGCATTGGTCGTCAGAAAACTCGCCATGCGCGGCAGCGCGTACACGGGCACTGCGCCGGCCCCGCTAGCCTCGCGGCCCAGGTACATCAGGCCCGTGTAGTGCCCGATGTGCCCGTGCGTGAGGAAGATACCCGTGGGCAGCGTGCCCGGCGTGGGCCAAAACTCGTTGAGCGCAAAGAGCTGCGCCGGCAGGTCGGGCGTGGCCTCGAAGAGGAATTTCTGACCCGCCGGCTCATCCACCACCCCCAGCGAAACGACTTTTTGCCGCACCCGCTGGCCCATTTCTACCGCCGCAAACTCCTGGGTTGCGCCGATTTGCGGATAGCCCGCATCCTGCGCCACGCCCAGCACAATGAGCTTTTGGTTTTGGGCGAAGGCAGTGGTGCCGCAGGTGAGCAGGAAGGAGAGGAGTAACGGTAGTTTCATAAATAGCGCACTGGTTTCTTTCTCTGGCGCGAGTTTAGCGCAGCGTAACTCGTGCCGACGATGACGTGGAGTTTTCAACTCCCCTGCCGCGTCAGCGACAGGTAGTATCTGCACGAGCTCTGCGCAACTTTACCTGGCGCCGCTTGCCGCTAGCGCGGCAGTGGAGGCACAGCCTCCACGTCATAACCGGCACGAGTTACGGCTTCGCCTAAACTCGCGCCAGGGGAGGCCAAGTAGGGGAACCGATAAAGCGTTACTCCTCCAGGCCATACTCCTGCAACTTCCTATACAGAGTAGTGAGGCCAATGCCCAGCTTTTTGGCTACCTCGGGCTTGTTGCCCTGCAAGTCGCTCATCAACCGCTTAATGTGCTTGGCTTCCAGGGCCCGCAGGCTTTCGTCCTCGGTCGAAAAAACCGGCCGGCCGCCGCTTTGGAATTCTTCGGGCAAATATTCCAGGGCCAGCAGCTCGCCGGCCGGGGCCAGGATGGCGGCGCGCTCGAGCACGTTTTTGAGCTCGCGCACATTGCCGGGCCAGGCGTAGGCTTGCAGCGCGGCCACGGTATCGGGGGCCAGGCCGGGCAGGCGCTTGGCTAGCCTGGCGGCGAAGTGTTGTAGGAAAAAACCGGCCAGCACGGGCACATCGGTGGGTCGCTCGGCCAGCGAGGGCACCAGGATGGTGAACACCGAGAGCCGGTAGTATAAATCGGGCCGGAAGCGCCCCTCGGCGGCCTCCTGCTTGAGGTTGCGGTTGGTGGCCGCTACCAGCCGGATATTCACGCTCGTGGGCTTGGTGTCGCCGAGCTTGGTAAACTGCTGCATCTCCAGCACCCGCAAGAACTTGGCCTGCACGTTCAGCTCCAGCTCGCCGATTTCATCCAGAAAAAGCGTGCCGCCGGTGGCCTCTTCCAGCAAGCCCTTCTTATCAGTTAGCGCCCCCGTAAAGGCGCCTTTCTTATAGCCAAAAAGCTCGCTTTCAAGTAAGTCTTTCGGAAAGGCGCTGCAATTGACGGCCACAAACGGCTTGCTTTTGCGCCCGCTAGCCTCGTGCAGCGCCTGGGCAAACAGCTCCTTGCCCGCGCCGGTGGGGCCTTCGAGCAGCACGGTGCTGTCGGTGGGCGCCACCTGCCTAGCCAGGTGCTGGGCGCGGCGCAGGGCCGGCGCCTCGCCTATCATGCTCTCGAAGCTGTGGCGCTGGCCCACGCGCTTTTCCAGCTCGTGCACGCGGCGCTGGAGGCGGGCCTTTTCGGCGGCGCGCTCGACTACCACCACCAGTTGCTGCTCAAAATCGCCCTTGGTGAGGTAATCGAAGGCTCCGAGTTTCATGGCCTTCACCCCGTCGGGGATGGTGCCGAAGGCCGTGAGCAGCACCACCTCGGCCAGCGGCGCGGCGGCCCGGTAGCGCGGCAGCAGCTCCACACCGTGGCCGTCGGGCAGCTTCACGTCGCTCAGCACCACCAGCACCTCGGCGGCGTGCGCGGCCAGCAGCGCCAGGCCCCGGTAGGCGTCGGGGGCTTGCAGCACCACGTAGCCCTCCAGCTCCAGCACCTGGGCCAGCAGCTGGCGCAGGCGCGCTTCGTCGTCGATGAGGAGCAGGGTTCCGGTGGGCATGGGAAAATACTTGTGCTATAAAGATTGCAGTAATATTACAAGCTCCGCGAACTCCTTGGCTGGCTCGCACCCGACCAGTTCGACCGTTGAGAAAATACCCAAGGGTACCTTTCACTGCAATAGAGATGACTAGCTAAGCCAAGCTTTTTCAACTTAGATAAATAGCTTAGGTAAAATACGGTAAGGTAAAGTTCGGTTTTTACACTAATGCCAACAGTTAGTATTCGCCAAGCTAAAGCCAATCAAAAGGTGGAGGTAATTTTATCGCGCGCATCTTGTCAAACCATTTGTTTCTTCTTATCGAAATTGATTCTTCCGCTTTTACGTCAACTTTATTATCAGACCAAGAAAGTAAACACACAACTGTAAACATTGCTATTGTTACGTAAGCTTGGGCGTTGGACACGTTGGTCTGGAAAACGGTGAGAAAGTCCGCTTCTCTTTTTGTAACTGTTTGAATTAATAAGAAGAAAATTTGATAGCAACTAACAAAAACAATCATTCCGCAGAAATCCGATGCTGTTTTTTGCCAGCCTTCAGCAGGTATGAAAAATTCTTTATGATGTAGCCGGGTCGATGCATGTAAAAGCAGGTAGGTAGGGATTGCTAACGCAGCAATGAGTCCTAATAGTATTCGCTCCATAATTGCCAGAAGCATTACCGATAGTAGAGTTCCTAGGCAAAGCTGTGGGAATGACAAAGTGCTTTGAGTAATTAACATGTGGATGATTGGTAAGTGATGAGTTAGGAAATATACGCTATGCTAAGCAAGTGTCTAGCTGCCCCGAATCTCGGCTTTTATCCCCTCCACGAACTGGGCAAATTCGGGTTCGGCCTCCACGTCGGGGTGCCAGGCCAGGCCGAGCTGGGCCAGGTTGTACTGGTGGCGGGGGCTGATGGTAGCGCCGGGCAGCAGCTGGCCGGTGGCCGGGTCGCGCTCGGGGGCGAGCAGCCAGAGGCGGTCGGCCAGGGCGGTGGTGGTGGCAATGTCGTGGCTCACGATGAGCACGGTGTTCAGCTCGTCCAGCGTGGTGACTTCCACGATGATTTTCTTCACCTCGTCAATCATGGCCACGTCGAGGCCCGAGAAGGGCTCATCGAGCAGGATGAGGTGGTCGGAGCACAAGAGCTGCTGCGCGATGGCCGCCCGCTGGCGCTGCCCACCCGAGAGGTGGGCCGGGTACTTGCGGGCGTGGGCGGCTAGCCCGAAGCGGCTGAGGTAGTCGGCGGTGCGGGCCCGGGCCTCGGCGGGGTCGTGCTTGCGGCGGGCGGCCAGCAGCAGGTTGTCGAGCAGGGTGAGGTGGTGGAAGAGGGGGTAGCGCTGCTGCACGTAGCCCACGGCGCCGGGCTGCACGGGCTGCTGGGCTTCGCCCACGCGCACGGTGCCGGTGCTGGGGCTGGCTAGCCCCGCCAGCAGCCGGCACAGCACCGACTTGCCGATGCCCGAGCGCCCGTAGATGCCCACCACCTGCCCCTGGCTCATGCCGGGGCGAATGACGTCGAGCACCTGCACATTGAGGTCGCGCAGCACAACTTCGGCGCCGAAACGCATCGATACATCTTGCAGCGTCAGCAGCGGGTCTTTATAGGAATGGGGAAGGGCCGTCATGGCAGGTTGTAGCGTGGCGCCTCACCCCCCGGCTCCCTCTCCGAAAAGGAGAGGGGGAACCACGGCAGGCTTGACAGTACGGTTTCGTTGTTGTTTGAAAATTTACTCTGCAGTCCTTAGGCTCCCCCTCTCCTTTTCGAAGAGGGGGCCGGGGGGTGAGGCGCCACGCTAGGCAGCACCCAATTCAGCATAAGGAAAAAATACCTTCCGCAGCGCCTCAAAGCCATAATCCTGGGCCACGCCCACGGCCAGAATGACGAGCTGGATGGCCACCACGCCATCGAGGTGCAGGTAGCGGTTTTGCTTATACAGCAGCAGCCCGATGCCACCTTCGCTTTGGTACAGCGTTTCGACCAGCGTGATTAAGGTCCAGATGATGGCAAAATTCTGGCGCACTACTTCGAGCATGTCGGCTAGCTTGCCGCGCACCACTACTTCCCAAAAGCTGCCCCACTCGCCCAGGCCCAGCGTGCGGGCGTGGTCCAGCTCTTCCTGCGTGGTGCCCAGGATGACGCGCGTCATGCCCGTAACCAGGTACACCGTGGCCCCGAACACCAGCACCGAGAGCTTGACCTGATGCCCCGAGCTGAGCAGCAGCGCCATGAAAAACGTGAGGCCCGTGAGGGTGAGATAGCGCAGCTTGCTGGCCGCGAAGGCTAGCGGCCGGAAGAAGGGTAGGGCCGTGAGGTACGAAATGAACAGCGCTAAAACCGTGGCAATTCCCAGCGCCTGGAAGGCCGTGAGCAGGCTAGCCCACAGCTCGGGCAGCAAGCCCTGCGTGGTAATAAGGTCGCCCAGGGCGTGCAAGACGTCGCGGAGGCTGGGGAAAATTTGCAGCGGAAAGAAAAGCCACAGCGCCAGCAACGCCAGCGCCTGGCCGGCCACGAGCGCGGCCAGGGTAGCGCGGCGCGGGTGGGCATTGGGGGTGAATAGCGAAGTCATTGGAGTATGAGGTTTACCTACGCGTTTGTCATGCTGAGCGCAGCGCAGCAGAGTCGAAGCATCTCTACTGCTTCGTTGCTGACGTCAGGAGTTAGCTCTCCTGTAGAGATGCTTCGACTCCGCTGCGCTGCGCTCAGCATGACGGTTCCTAGGTAGATGCTGGAATTAATTGCCCAGCACCACTTCCACGCGGCGGTTCAGGGCTTTGCCGGCTTCGGTGGCGTTGGTGGCTACCGGCTCGGCGGCGCCGTGGGCGTATACCTGCACGCGGCCCTGCGGGAAGGCGCTAGCACTTTTGGCTTCGAGCCAGTGGGCCACGGCCTCGGCGCGGGTTTGGCTAAGCTGCTGGTTGGCAGTGGCGTTGCCGGTATTATCGGTGTAGCCGTGCACGGCCACTTTGAGGCGGCCGGCCACCACGAGGTCGTCGAAAAGCTGGCTCAGCTCGCGCTGGGCGGCGGGGGTAAAGGTGCTCTGGCCGGTGTTGAACTCGATGTTCCAGGCGCGCTTGCTCACGCTGCGGCGGATTTCATCGTCGGCGGCGAAGCGCTGGGTTTCGGCCGGGGCCAGGGCTTTGCCTTTGTACTGGGCTTGCAGCTGCTTCAGCAGCGTGAGGTCGAGCATGCTAGCCAGCGGCACGTAGCTCGGCAACTCCTTGGGGTAGAGCTTGCGCTGCACGTCGCCGAAAGTCTTGTACACGGCAGCGTAGATGTTGGTGCCGCCCTCGTCGAGGCCAAACAAGCCCAGGTTGTCGCTGAAATTGAAGGCCTTGCTGCCGCCCAGCTCCACTACCTGGCCGGTGCGGTCGGCCTCGCTGGTGCCCTTGTAGTACTTCAGCCAGTAGGCGCCGGGCTTGTCCTGGTCGCCGTAGACCTGGGCCGACACATCGGCGGCGCGGGCCAGGGCTTCGGGGTGGCTCTTTACCTGGTCGCCGGCCACAGCGAAGGCGGTTATCAGGCTCTTCACGGCGGGCTGGTGGGCGTCGTACCACCGCTTGGTCGTCACCATGATGTTGGGCATTTGGTTGGAGTAGTCCTTGGTGCTCACGATGTTGATGAGGCCACCTTTTTGCTTGGCGATGTTCACGTCGCCGGGCGTCCAGGTGGCCACGGCATCGGCGGCCACGTCTACCTTCACGCCGGTGCTGTGGCCGCTCACCACCTTGGTGCGCGCTTCGGGCTTGCCGGTGATGTACTTCTCGGCGGCGGCCAGAAAGTCGTTGGCCGCCATAAAGTTCACGGCTTCGGGGTCGTAGGTGGTTTCGTCGGGGTTCACTTTCAGGCCGTTGTCGGCGCACCATTTCAGGGCGATGTTCTGGTCGCCATCACGCAGGTAGCAGGCAATAGTTTTGCCCAGTGCAGCCTTGGGGTTTTCCAGCCATTCTTTCGGACCCATCAGCTTGTCTTCGCCAAAGCTTTTGCCCACCGAGTACGGGATAATCTGCAGGCCGGTGCCGGCCTTTTCGAGCTGGCTTTGCACGGCCGAGAAGGCGGGCAAGCCATCACCCATGATGCTCACAATCAAGCCCGGCGTCTCCGGATTGGCTTGCAGGTCGAGGGCGTTTTTCACCAGGTCGGCCTGCATCTTGCTCACGTCATCCTGGCGGGTTATCTGCATGTCTATCTTATTGGCGGCCAGCGCCGAGCCTTGCGTGGTGCGCGGGCCGCCGTTGGCTAGCATGCCGGCCATTTGGCTGTTCCAGGCCATCACCTCCCACACCACGGGCGTGCCGTCTTCGGCGGGCGTGGTGCCGGGCAGCGGGGCCAGCGGCACCACCAGCGTGGCGCGGCTGCCGCTAGGGGCGGCGGGCAGCTCAATTGAGCTGAGCAGCACCGACTGCGTGTCGGCTTTTTTGAAGAATTTGCCGCTGGCAATCAGCTTATTGAAGCCAAAGTAAGCGAGGGCAAGAACGAGTGCGAAGAGCACGACTTTACCACGGGTTGTCATGGGTTGAAGTAGCGCGGACTTTGTAGTCCGCGCCTGGTTTTTAGGTTATTAAGAAAAAGGGGCGGCGCGGGTGCGGACTACAACCGAAGGTCAGCGTAGCTGAAGTCCGCGCTATAGCAGCACGGCGATGAGCAGCAGGGCCAGGCAGCCACTAATCAAGCAGGCTAGAATAGGCATCATCGGAGCGTTGTTTGGTGGCGGCTACTGAGGTGGATACTGGTTTCTTGTCGTTGTCCAACAGGGCGTTGAAGTCGCCTTTCTGGTAGCGGTCGAGCAGGCGCTGGCCCTTCTCGCTCATCACGCCGTTCTGGATATCCATCTCCTTCACAAACTCCTGCGAGTAGCGCATGGCCTGCTTGATTTGGCCGAGTTGCTGGGCCATATCCTGGGCCACGCGGTCGGTGGCCAGGTCGAAGAAATACTTCTTGTCGGGGTCGCCGCGCAGGATGTTCATGGCGGCGCGCATGCCCGAGCTGGTGCGCTTCACCAGCTCATATTCGTCTTTCAGCAGGCCGACTTTGAACTTGCTGCCGTCAATCTGGCGCAGGGCGGCCTTCAGAATCTGGCGCATCACCACGCTCACGTTGGCGGTGGTAGTGGCCATCGGCTGGAGGCGCTGGTTGTAGTCCAGAATCTGGGCGGCGCGGCTGGCGTAGGCTTCGGCGGCGTCCTTTTCACCCTGGCGGGTGGCCGAGTCGGCCAGCGCCAGGTACTCCTTCATCTGGCCATCGTTAGCGACGAGCTTGCGCTTTACCAGCTCATGGGCGCCCTCGATGTGGCCGATTTCGCCTTCCATCTGGCGGGCCTCCTTCTCGGTGTTCGAGATGTAATCCTCCATGATGCCAATGGGGTCGGTATTGACAAAAATGCCCGCCGCCGTGCGCAAAACGCGCTGCCCGGCGTACCAGAGCCCGGCCTGAATCCGCTTATTCGTGCCCAGCAAAAACAGCACGAACAGCACCCCTAGCCCGATGCCCAGCTTCACGCTATTGAACACGATGTCAACGAGGTAGGGCACGATTTGGCCCCAGTAGTA
>JBPBQJ010000069.1:0-12408 GCA_050954765.1 Janthinobacterium lividum
TTGGTTTTGTTGTTGGCGTGCGATACGTTGTTACCAACGCGGGTGCGCTTGCCGGTCAAATCACAAACTCGGGCCATGATATCGAAGGGTTAGATGATGCTATTCCGAAACGGGCCGCAAATATCGGCAAAATTCAGCCAATTACCAAATCGTAAAGCGATTGGGAAGGCGAGGCCAGGAATTTAGGGCGGCCGCCAGCTACCTTTTCGGACGCTTTATTCGGCGTTCTTATTTTTTCTTCCAGGGGCAGTGGCGGCAGCCGTTGCCGCAGCAAAAGCCCCGGCGCCGGTGGTATTGCTCGGTGAAGACTAGGTAGCCTTCGGGGGTGTAGTAGAAGTCGCCGGGTTGCAGCGGCTGAGCGGCAAAGGCGGCAAGGCGTGGGTCGGGGGGCATGATTGCGCGAAAATACTAGCCAGGGTTAGTTGCATCTTTGGGCAGCTAAGCTGGGCTAGCCGGCTGCTTCCTTGCCTTTTACCATTACTTCCTTCTCTGCTGTGCGATACGCCTTTCTACTCGCCGGGCTTTTGCTAGTTGCCACGCCAGCAATGGCTCAGCAGCAAGCCGCGGCCAACGATGCGCCCCTGGCGCCAAATGCGCCGGCCGACCGGCCTGTATCGGTAATGAGCTCGCCTACCGAGGCTAGCGCGGCCCTGATTGCCTTTAAAAAACACATTGCCCCGGCAGTAAAGCAGGGCCGGGCCACCCTGCCGCAAGCCAAGCGCCGCTTTTTGCAGGGGCTACCTGCCGGGCAGGTATTCTTTGTTACTACCTACCTCACTGACCCCGACGGGAATTTCGAGCAGGTATTCATCAGGGTGAAACGTTGGCAAGACAAGCAGGTTAGCGGCCTGATTGCCAATGAGCTCGGCAATGTGAAGAGTTTTCAGCAAAACCAGCTCATTACTTTCCCCGAATCGGCGGTGCTCGACTGGACCATCAGCCGCCCCGATGGCACGGAGGAAGGCAATCACATTGGCAAACTACTCGACGCCGACAATCGTTAGGCTTCGTAGCACTTCCTTCTTCCTACCCCTACCCTAGCCATGACCGCCCACGCCCCCGCCACCTCGCGCGCCGAAGAGCTGATGCAGCTCGAAGACCAGTACGGTGCCCACAACTACCACCCGCTGCCCGTGGTGCTGAGCCGGGGCCAGGGGGCTTACCTGTGGGATGTAGCTGGCCGGCAATATTTTGACTTCTTATCGGCCTACTCGGCCGTGAACCAGGGGCACTGCCACCCGCGCATTATCGGGGCGCTGACCGAGCAGGCGCAGCAACTCACGCTCACCTCGCGGGCTTTCTTTAATGACCGGCTGGGGGCGGCCGAGAAGCAGCTCTGCGAGCTGTTTGGCTACGACAAGGCGCTGCTGATGAACTCGGGCGCCGAGGCCGTGGAAACGGCCCTCAAGCTGGCCCGCAAGTGGGGCTACCAGGAAAAGGGTATTGCGCCCAACCAGGCGCGCATTGTGGTAGCCGAGCACAATTTTCACGGGCGCACCACGGGCATCATCTCCTTCAGCACCGATGGCGACAGCACGGGCGGCTTCGGCCCCTTCGTGCCAGGCTACCAGGTAGTGCCGTATGATGACCTAGCGGCCCTGGCCGAGGCGCTGGCCGACCCGCACGTGTGTGGCTTTTTGGTCGAGCCCATTCAGGGCGAGGCGGGCGTGGTGGTGCCCAGCGAGGGCTACCTGGCGGGCGCAGCCTCGCTGTGCCGCCAGCACAAAGTGTTGCTGCTCACCGATGAGATTCAGACCGGGCTGGGCCGTACCGGCAAGCTGCTGGCTACCGACTACGAAGGCGTGCGCGGCGATATTCTCATCCTGGGCAAGGCTCTGAGCGGCGGCGTGCTGCCGGTGTCGGCGGTGCTGGCCAACGACGAGATTATGCTCACCATTCAGCCCGGGCAGCATGGCTCTACCTTCGGTGGCAACCCGCTGGCCTGCGCCGTGCTGCAGGCCGCGCTCGACGTGCTGCTCGATGAAAAGCTGGCCGACAACGCGTTCCGGCTAGGCGAGATTTTCCGCGAGGAGATGCGCCAGGTGCAGCGCGAGTGCCCCGACACCGTGGAGCTGGTACGCGGCCGTGGCCTGCTCAATGCCGTGGTTATCAACCCTAGCCAGGATGGCCGCACGGCCTGGGACGTGTGCGTGAGCCTCATGGAGCGCGGCCTGCTAGCCAAGCCCACGCACGGCGATATCATCCGCTTTGCGCCGCCGCTGGTCATTACGGAAGCTGAATTGCGCGAGGCCTGCGTCATCATTGCCGACGTTATCCGGGCTTTTTGAGTATAAGGCCCATGAGAAAACTCTTATGCCTGGTGCCGGCCTTGCTGCTGGCGGGCTGCCACAGCCAGCAAGTGGCGTTTCAGTTTCAACCCGCCCCGGCTACGTCGGTGCCAGTGGCCTCGGCCCCGGCTAGCCCCGAGATAACGATTGTAGCGGCGGCGCCTACACCAGCCACGGCGGCCCCTGGCGCTAAGCTGCTGGCAAAACCGACGCAGCGACTGCGCCCGCGCCGGCTAGCTTCCGCCCTTAAAGCTTTGCCTCAGAGCGCCTTGGTTACCCTGGCGACGCCGGCCAAGGCTAGCCAGCAGCTTGCCTCCCACCTTGGTCGGCGGCCCGCCACCGAGGGCGCGGCCGAGAACGGGCTGGGCCGGGTGGCTTTGTTTTTTATTGGGGTGGTGCTGGCGGTGGTAGCTGGCCTGGCAGCCTTGCTGGCGCTGATTCCGGGCGTGAGCTTTTGGGGCGGGCTGGGGCTGGCGGTGGCGGCGCTGGTGGTCGTGTTTCTGCTTTATTCTTTGGTGAGCGGCGGCAAAAAGAAGAAAGCGTAGGAAGCAGCTAGAATTGGTTGCGTGCCGAATGGTGGCCCGGCGGCAACAGCCGCTTGCCCGGCGTGGGTACTTTTGTGCCCGGCCGGGCACACAAATAGCCCGGCCGCTTGTTCTGCTTGCTATGATTCCAACTCACCGCCCCCGCCGCAATCGTAAGTCGCAGGTTATCCGCGATATGGTGCAGGAAACGCGCCTCACCGCCCACGATTTTATTTACCCGGTTTTTGTAGTTGAAGGCCAGAACCAGCGCCTCGAAGTAAAGTCGATGCCCGGCGTGTACCGCTACTCGGCCGACCGCATTATCGACGAAATCGGCGCGGCCGTGGAGCTGGGTATCAACTCGTTTGCACCATTTCCGGGCCTTTCCGATGATGTAAAAGACCCGCTGGCTCGCGAATCGACCAATATGGACGGCCTCTACCTGAAGGTGGTGGCCGACATCAAGCGCCAGTTTCCGGACGTAGTTATCATGACCGACGTGGCGATGGACCCCTACTCCAGCGACGGCCACGATGGCGTGGTGAACCAGGAAACCGGCGAGATTCTCAACGACGCCTCGCTCGAAGTGCTCGGCCAGATGGCCCTGGCCCAGGCCCGCGCCGGCGCCGACATCATCGGCCCCAGCGACATGATGGATGGCCGCGTGGCCTGGATTCGGGACGTGCTCGACCGCAACGCGTTTTCGCACGTCAGCATCATGAGCTACACGGCCAAGTACGCGTCGGCCTTCTACGGCCCCTTCCGCGATGCGCTGGACTCGGCACCCAAAAAGGGCGATAAAAAGAGCTACCAGATGAACCCCGCCAACCGCCTCGAAGCGTTGCGCGAGCTGCAACTCGACGAAGCCGAAGGCGCTGACATGGTGATGATTAAGCCGGCCCTGAGCTACCTCGACATCATTCGGGAGGTGAAAAACAACACCAACTTGCCCGTGACGGCCTACAACGTGAGCGGCGAATACGCGATGATAAAAGCCGCCGCCCAGAACGGCTGGGTCGATGGCGAAAAAACGATGATGGAGGTGCTCATGAGCATCAAGCGCGCCGGCGCCGACGCCATCCTGACGTACTTCGCCAAAGACGCCGCCGAGGTGCTGCGGCGCGGCTAGCCCCTGCTTATGACGACTGACCTGACTATCCGCCGCGCCACGGTGGCCGACTTGCCGGCCATCGTGGCGCTGGTGCGCGCCGTGGTGCCGCTGATGAATGCCAGCGGCAACATGCAGTGGACCAGCGAGTACCCGAACGAAGCAGTTTTTCGGCAAGATATTGAGCGTCAGCACCTGTGGGTGGCCGAGCGCCTGGGCGAGCTCGAGGGCATCGCCGCCCTTACCCAGGACCAGGATGCTGAGTATGCCGACGCCGACTGGGACGCCGCCGCGCCGGCCCTCGTGACGCACCGGCTGGCCGTGGCGCCCGCCGCGCAGGGCCGGGGCGTGGCCGCCGCGCTGCTGCGCCAGGCCGAGCACGAGGCTAGCCAGCTGGGCCTGCGCACCCTGCGCGTCGATACCAACTCGGAGAACGTGGCTACGCAGCGGCTGTTTCCGAAGCTGGGCTACCGGTTTGCGGGCGAGATAAAGCTGGCGTTTCGGCCGGGGCTGCGGTTCTTTTGCTACGAAAAGCAGCTGGGCCAGCCGCATGTCTAATTTGCTTCGCCTCGGCTTGGTGGTGCTGGCACTCGGCGCGGGCATGAGCTACAGTGCGCGGGCGGGCAAGCTGACGACGGCCGCCGTGTGGGTAGGCGGTGGGTTGGGGCTCCTTATTTATTTGGGCACTGGCTTTGGCGGACTGGTGCTGCTCGCCCTGTTTTTTGGGCTGGGCACGGCAGCCTCCAGTTGGCGCGTGGCCGACAAGCGCCGCCTGGGGCTAGCCGAAGAAAACCGGGGCCGCCGCACCGCCGGCCAGGTGGTGGCCAATGCCGGGGTGGCGGGCCTGGCGGGCTTGCTGGCCTGGCAGTGGCCGCCCTGGGCACCGCTCGCCCACCTGATGCTGGCCGGCAGCTTCGCCGCCGCTACCGCCGACACGCTGGCCTCGGAGCTGGGCAACGTGTATGGCCGGCGCTACTACAACATCCTCACCCTGCGGCCCGACGCGCGCGGCCTCAACGGCGTGGTGAGCCTGGAAGGCACGGCCCTGGGGCTAGCGGGCACGGCCGGGCTGGCAGCCTGCTACTGCCTGGGCGCTGGGTGGGGGCCGGCCTTTTGGTGGCTGCTGGTGGCGGGCACTTTCGGCAACCTGACCGACTCGGTGCTGGGTGCTACGCTGGAGCGGCAGGGCTACTTGGGCAACAATACGGTCAATTTTTTCAATACCCTAGCCGGCGCGCTGGTGGCGGGTGGGCTAGGGTGCTGGCTAGGTTACTAGCACTGGCGCTACTTCATCGCTTCAGCTGGCCGGAAGTCTTGTTTGAGGAGCTTGGCAAAATCTTGTTCCAGGCTAGCGGCGGCCAGGGGCTCGTTGGTGGCTAGGGGCGGCGTGTGCCGATAGTACACAATGGCCTGCCGCTGCTGGTCGTAGATGAGCAGAAAAATATTGGATTTGGGCTGCCCGGCCAGCGTGGGCGAGGCCGAGCCGCCTGAGCCGCCCAGGCGGGGCTGCCCAGCCAAGACAGGCGGGGGCCGCTTGGGAATAAACGTGAGCCCGCTCGCTACCGTGAGTAGGGCATAGCGCTGCCTTTGCTGACTCAATAAGTAATTCAGCACCGGCATATTGGCCCCGCTGGCTAGCTGCCAGTGCGCCTCGATGCCCAAAACCGCCTGGTAGATTTCCTGGCGCGCCTGCAGCAGCAGCGAATCCGGAATGGTGACCTCGTTGCGCAGCCGCAGCTCGGCCCGGTGCTGTAGCAGCGCCAGGCGCAGGAGCCGCGCCGATTCGAGGGTAGCGGCTTTATCGGCGGTGGCCGGCCAAAAATTGCGACTGACGGCTACCGTAGTCACGGGCGAAACGAAGGCTAGGTCTTGCGCCAAAGGCAGCTTGAACCCAGGGCGTACCAGACTGCTGGTGACGCAGCCAGCGAGCGGCATACTCAGCACCAAGCCAGCTAGCAGCCGGCACGCAAGGCAAGTGGGCATAGCAACTAAAGTATGGGAGAACGTACTGTTTTTTGCCCCTGACTACTGCGTTGGCTAAGCGCTTGGCGGGTGAGCTAGCGCGAGCCCTTCGCGGAGGCTGTATATTTTATCACGAAAACGACTGCCCTAGCCGGAGCTGCCAGACTAAATGCGGTCGGTGAGCTGAAAATCGGGGGCTAGCAAGTCGGTGAGCGTCTGGTCGATAACTACGCCGGCCAGCGGGTCTTTCTCCACGGGCCAGCTGCCCTTGTAGTAGACTATCGCCTGGGTTTGCGCATCATAAATAAATACACCGACCTTAGTAGAATGCTGCGCCGTGATGGGCACCACCAGCCCCATACTCAGCACGCCAACTCCCAGGTCTTTCGCTAGTTTGCCCCGGTAGTTGGCGGCCGTGCGGGTGTAGCCGGCCACGTAGCTCAGCAGGCAGTAGCGCTGGTGGCGGGCGGCCAGCAGGGTATTGAGCCAGGGCACCGGCAGGGCCAGCGGGCGCTTGCGCGAGCGCTCCAGCGCGCCCGCCACCTGGCTGGTAAGCTGGGCCAGCGCCTGCTGGTGCGCGGTGTCGGGCAGGGCCAGGCTACCCACCAGGCGCAGCTTTTCTTCGTGGCGCAGCAGCGCTTGCCGCAGGGCATCGCTGGCATCGGCCGAGGCGGCGGGGCTATACGCCGCCTGGTTGCCCGCGCCGATGGTGCGCACCACCCCAACGGGCGGCAAAAGCACCATCTCCCGGATGTCGGCCAGCCGAAAGCCCGGCCCGGGGCTAGCTACGAACGCGCTGCTTACCAGGGCAATAACAAGCAGTAATACTCCGAAAAAACGAGGCGTCATAAAAATCAGCCAGTTTGAATGTTGGAACAAGATAACCAGTCGGCCGCCTGCGGGCTGAGCACCCACGCCCGCCTCGGCCATACCCTAGCCCGGCGTTGCGCTAGCGCGGCACCACCGGAAAATCCTTGCGCAGCATCTGGCTGAATTGCGCTTCCAGGCTGGCCTCGTCCAGGGGTTCGTGCTCGACCAGCGGGGGCGTACTCGTGTAGTAGACAATGGCTTGGCGCTGCCGGTCGTAGAGAAAGAGGTAGATGTTGGACTTGGCCCGCGTGACGATGGGCTGCGGACCCGAGGTGCGCACGGCCGCCAGCTGCCCCCGGCTAATACCCTGGGCGCGCTGCACGTCGAACTTGGTGATTTCCTGCGTGAAGCCCGCGGCGGCCGTCACCAGCGCGTAGCGCTGCTGCTGGCTAGCAAGCACATACTCGAGCACCGGCAGGTTGGCGCCGCCGGCTAGTCGGGGGTGGGCTTTGATACCTTCCACGGCCCGGTAGATTTCCTGGCGGGCGGCCAGCCGCAGCGAATCGGGCACGGTCAGCTCGTGCTGCAAGTGCAGCTGAAAGCGGTGCCGCACCAGCGCCTTGCGCAGCAAACTTATCGACGTGGCCGTGGCTTGCGAGTCGACCACCGTTTGGTAGCCCGTGCGCACAATGGCCACCGCCGACACCGGCGGCGCAAAGGCCAGCCCCGGCACCTCGGCCAGCCGAAAGCCGGGCCGCAGGTAGCTGGTAGTAGAGCAGGCCGAGAGCAGCACGGCTAGTCCCGCCGCGGTGAAGGAGTTGCGTAGCAAGTGGTTCATGGCCCCTAAAAGTAGGCGGCGCGTACCGCTAGGCTGCTTAGGCACTATACTTTTTCATACGGCCACTTGGCCTGCCGCTTGCTCCAGAGCAGAAACGCGACCGTGCCCAATGCCATCATCCCCAGCGCGGCCACCTGAAAATAGAGCTTGAAATGTAGCCCACCCAGGCTCACCTCGGCCGGCGCGATGCCCGCAAACACGGCTAGCCATACCAGCACCGCCACCACCACGGGCAGCGGGTAGAGCGGCATTTTGAACGGCAAAGCCGCCGTGCCGCGCCGGCGGCGCAGTAGCACCAGCCCCACCGCCTGCCCCACAAACTGCACCAGTATCCGCATGGCCAGGATGGCCGAAATGACTTCGCCCAGCCGGAAAAGCAGGCTGAACACGAAGCCCACGCCGCCCAGCAGCAGCAACGACACGTAGGGAAACTGCTTGGTGGGGTGCAGCTTGCCAAATACGGGCAAAAACTCGCCATCGGCCGCCGCCGCGTACGGGATGCGCGAGTACCCGAGCAGCACCGCAAACAGCGACGCAAACGCCACCAGCAGCACCAGCCCGGTGGCCACCTGCGCCGCCACCGGCCCATAGAGCCGCTCCATAAACACGCTGATAATGAACTGCGACTTGTCGCCGGCGCCGGCCTGCCAGCCCCGCACCTCCTGCCAGCCGATGACGGTGCCCACGCTCCAGTTCAGCAATAAATAGAGCGCCGCAATGCCCAGAATGCTCAGGAAAATACTGCGCGGAATGACGCGCTCGGGCTTGATGATTTCGGCGCCCAGGTGGCACACGTTATAGTAGCCCAGGTAGGAATACACGGTTTTGACGGCCGCCTGGCCCATGGCCACGCTCAGCAGCAGGGCGGGCAGCTTGCCCACGCCGCCGGCCGGCAGCCAGGCCACCGGGTGGTTGGCGTGGGTGAGGCCGCCGAATATCAGCCAGCCCATGAGGCCCAGCACGCCCATCCACAGCAGCACCCCGAGCTTGCCGATGTCCTCGATGCGGCGGTAGAGCAGCGCAATCAGCAGCAGCACCACCGAGCCGGCCACCAGCTTGGGTTGCCACCACAGCGGCAGCGGCACCAGGTAGCTGAAATACTGGGCAAAGCCAATGGCTCCCGACGCCAGCACCAGCGGCGACTGAATGAGCGTTTGCCATACGTAGAGAAACGACATGTAGCGGCCCCATTTCTGCTCGCCGTAGGCCAGCTTGAGGAAGCGGTACGAGCCACCCGCCTCGGGGTAGGCCGCGCCCAGCTCACTCCAGATGAGGCCATCGACGGCGGCCAGGGCCGCCCCCACCAGCCAGGCCAGCAGGAAGTTGGGGCCCATAAAGCCCATCACGAGGGGCAACGTCACGAAGGGCCCGATGCCCACCATGTCAATCATATTGAGCGCCGTGGCCTGAACGAGGCCCAGGCGGCGTTGTAGCGTAGGCTGTGACATAAGCGGCGAAGGTAGTTGTAGCCCGGGCTCTGCGAGGCGGCGCGTGGCCCGATTGCTGCCTCACCAGCAAAGGCCCACCTGCGGACTCGCAGAGTTCCGGCTACAAACTCTACCGCACGCCCACTGGCTTGCCGGCCGGCGCCAGGCCTTCGGCCAGCTTTAGCAGGCGCCCCAGCTCGGCACGGTAGCCCTCGGCATCGGGGCCCCGCCCGGCTTCGGCCAGGTGGGCCGCCGTGGTCCAGGTGGCCGTGCCCCGCTGCTCGCTCTGGCGCAGCAGCTGCCCAAACTCGGCCACCGCGGCGGCAAACTGCTGGTCGGCCGAAGCCTGCTCGATGGGCGCGGCCGGGCCGGCCAGTGGCTGGGCCAGCAGCTTACTTTGCAGGCCGTGGGGCTCTTTGTAGCGCAGCTTCACGGTGAGCACTTCGGTGGAGGGACCGGCGGGAGCAGGCGGGGCCGGCGCCTGGTATTTTAGCTTATCGACCAGCGGGCTAGCCGAGCCCACGGGCACCAGCTCGTAGAGCGCCACCACGGTGTGGCCCGCCCCTAGCTCGCCAGCATCCTTGCGGTCGTTGTTGAAATCCTCGTTGGCCAATAGCCGGTTTTCGTAGCCGATAAGCCGGTAGCTAGCCACCCGGGCGGGGTTGAATTCCACTTGCAGCTTCACGTCTTTGGCCACCGTAAAGAGCGTGCCGCCAAACTGCGCCACCAGGGTGCGGCGGGCCTCGTCGAGGTTGTCGAGGTAGGCGTAGTTGCCATTGCCCTTGTCGGCCAGCAGCTCCATGCGGCTGTCGCGCAGGTTGCCCCTACCCACGCCGAGCACGGTCAGAAACACGCCGGTTTCGCGCTGCTGCACAATGAGTTGCTCCATAGCCGCGTCGGAGCTTTCGCCCACGTTGAAGTCGCCGTCGGTGGCCAGGATAACGCGGTTGTTGCCTTCTTTTTGCACGTGCTGCTCTGCCACCGAGTAGGCTAGCCGCAGCCCCGCACCACCTGCCGTGGAGCCGCCCGCCTGCAAGCGGTCGATGGCCTCCAGGATGTCGGCCTGCCGGCTGCCCGCCGTGGGCGGCAGCACCAGGCCGGCCGCCCCGGCGTAGGCCACCAGGGCCACATGGTCTTGGGGCCGCAGCTGGCGCACCAGCAGCTTGAGGCCGGCCTGCACGAGCGGCAGCCGGTCGGGCTCGTTCATCGAGCCCGACACATCGACCAGAAACACTAGGTTGGCGGGCGGCAGGCTAGCGGTTTCTACCTTTTTGGCTTGAATGCCGATGCGCGCCAGCTGATGGCCCGCGGCCCAGGGGCACTCGCTGAGCTCGGCGCTGATGCGCACCGGGTCGGGGCTAGCGGTGGCCGGCGCGGGCAGCTGGTAGTGAAAGTAGTTGAGCATTTCCTCCACGCGCACCGCGTCGCGGGGCGGCAGCTGACCTTCGTTCAGAAAGCGCCGCACGTTGGTGTAGCTGGCGTTGTCCACATCGAGCGAGAAGGTACTCAGCGGCTCCTTACCCACCGCTAAAAATTTATTTTCCTCCACCTTGGCGTAGGTGTCGCCCGCGCCGGCTTCGGGGCGGGCGGGTAGCATTTCCTGGTCATAAGCAACCGAGGGGGAGGCGAAACGCGCTTTACGCGGCTTGGAAACAGCACCCCGGATTTGCACTCCGGCTACTTTGCCCTGCAAGACCCGGGGGGCGGCCGAGGTAGTCGAGACGCTGCCCGTCATATCTCGCTGCTGCACCGTCCCGTAGCCCGTTACTACTACTTCGCTCAGCGACTTGTGGTCTTCCAGCAGCACCACATTCAGCGGCTGGCCGTTGGTGGGCACGGCTTTTTCCTGCGTCACAAAGCCTACGAAGCTGAACAGGAGCTTGGCTTTGCGAGGCACCCCCGCCAGGGTGTACCGGCCATCCTGGTCGGTGCTGACACCCAGGGCGGTGCCTTTTACTAGCACGGTCACGCCGGGCAGGCCCAGGCCTTTGGCATCGACGACGCGCCCGCCAACAGTGGCCGGGGCGGCCGGGGCTTCGACAGGAGCAGCCGGTTGCTGGGCCGAGGCCAGGGCCGGCACCAAAGCCAGCAGCAGCGGTAAAACAAGTTTTTTCATGGGGCGAAGCAGGGTTTGGTGAAACGCTACTTCGCTGATGCTGAGGCCAGCCTAATTGCACACCAGGCGGGCCGCACCGCTAGCCATTCTTCACGGCAGGATACTGGCTAGCCCGCCACACCGCCCACCCCAGCAGCGGCTGCAGCGGCAGGCGCGCCCACAGCACCCAGGCCGGAATATGCAGCGCGCTGGCCAGCCCCACCATGTACACATTGGCCGGAAACACGGCCACCAGCAGCGCCAGCAGGCCCCAGCCAGCGAGGCGCCGGGTAGCGGGCAGCAGCAAACCTAGCCCACCGGCCACTTCGGCCACGCCGCTCAGCAGCACCAGCAGCCGGGGCGCGGGCAGGGCCGGCGGTACAATGCGCAAAAACGGCGCGGGATGCACAAAATGCAGCACGCCCGCGCCCACAAACAACAGCGCCAGCCCCAGGCGCAGCCAGCGGCAGCGGCGGGCGCCGCCCGGGGCTAGCCCGGCGGGGCTAGCGCCCAAAGTCGTCCTGCACCCGCACGATGTCGTCTTCGTCGCTAGGCTCGCTGGCGTCGGTGTGCTGCCATATTTCGGCAATAACGCCCCAGCCGGCCAGGCCCACCAGGCGGTGGCGCTCGCCCTGGCGCAGCACAATGCGCTCGCCGGGCTGGTACGATTTCACCTCGGTCTGCGCATCGGTGTCGCTGATGGCCACGCCCACGGGGCCTTCCACCACCTGCCATATTTCGGCGCGGCGGTGGTGGTACTGCCAGCTCAGGCGCTGGTGCGGGGCCACGAGCAAAATCTTGGGGCTGAGCTGGCCCGCAATGCGCAGCTTACCCACGTCGAGGCCGTTGAAATACACGTCGGCAAACTGCTGGGCCTGGCTTTCATCGAGCACAAAAAAACCGCCCCAGGGCCGGCTCGGGTCGTGGCGGTCTACGCGAAAGCCTTGGGCGCTGAGGCGCTCGGCAATGGCCTGAAAAAGCTGTTGTTTTTGGGGGTCGGGAGCTGACATGGCAAAAAAGTAAACGGCAAGGATTGCAAATAACGCGCAAGCAGGCTAGCCCGCCGGCGCAAAGCTACGCGTGGGCAAAATCTGCCGCCGGCCCGCCGTGCCCAGGGCTTGCCGGGCCAAGGGCGGAGGCTAGCCACCCCGACAAATACTTTAACAGGCCCTTGGCGGGTTGAGGGGGTGGCGGGCTGCCCGCGCGCCCGGTTTTACCTTTGCCTTATAGCCTATGATACTCCGCGCCGAGCACCTCGTCAAGCAATACAAAGCCCGCACCGTCGTCAACGACATGTCGCTCAGCGTGGCGCAGGGCGAAATAGTGGGGCTGCTGGGCCCCAACGGCGCCGGCAAA
>JBPBQJ010000070.1:0-11979 GCA_050954765.1 Janthinobacterium lividum
CGATACCTACGGCACGGTAGTCGGCGTTATTAATCCCGACGCGAAATATAAAGTTGTCATCGAGGCGCACGCCGACGAAATCTCGTATTTCGTGAATTACATCACCAAGGAAGGCTACCTGTATCTGCGCCGCAACGGTGGCTCTGATGCGCTGGTAGCCCCTAGCAAGCGGGTGAATATTTTCGGCGAAAAGGGCATTGTAAAAGGTATTTTTGGTTGGCCCGCCATCCACGTGCGCAAGGTGGAGCAGGACAAGGCGCCGACCATCGAAACCATATTTCTCGACTGCGGGGCCAGCAGCGCCGACGAGGTAGCCGAAATGGGTATTCACGTGGGCTGCGTGGTAACGTTTGAGGACGAGTTTGCCGTGCTCAACGATAAATACTACGTGGGCCGCGCCCTCGACAACCGCGTGGGCGGTTTCATGGTGGCCGAAGTAGCCCGCATGCTGAAAGAGAACGGCAAGCAACTGCCTTTTGGCCTGTACATCGTGAATGCGGTGCAGGAAGAAATTGGCCTGCGTGGCGCCGAAATGATAGCGCACCGCATTAATCCCGACGTGGCAATCATTACGGACGTGACGCACGACAGCCAGTCGCCGATGTACGAAAAGAAAACAGCCGGTGATATTTCGTGCGGCAAAGGCCCGGTTATTACCTACGGCCCCGCCGTGCAGAATAATCTGCGCGATTTAATTATTACCACGGCCAAGGAAGTAGACATTCCTTTTCAGCGCGCGGCGGCTACTCGCGCTACCGGCACCGACACCGATGCTTTTGCTTATTCGGGCTCGGGCGTGGCTTCAGCACTCATTTCCTTGCCACTCAAATACATGCACACGACCGTGGAAACGGTGCACAAAGATGACGTGGAAAACGTGACACGCCTCATCTACGAAACGCTGCTGCGCATCGAGAACGGGCAGGACTTTCGGTACTTTAGCTAAGTAATTTCAACAAGTAAAAAAGCGGCTGCATTATGTAATGCAGCCGCTTTTTTACTTAATCTGGCCTATGACGCTTAATTCTCTCCAACAAACGCGCACGGTAACCGACCAAATGGGCAGGGAGGTAGAATTTCAGTATCCTCCGCTGCGTATTATTTCGCTGGTGCCTTCGCAAACCGAGTTATTATTCGACCTGGGATTACAGGAGCAAGTTACAGGCGTAACCAAGTTTTGTATTTATCCGCAAACGGCCCGCCAAACGGCGAGCGTAATTGGCGGCACCAAGAATTTTGATTTCGCGAAAATAAGCGCGGCTAGGCCTGACTTAATTATTGGGAATAAAGAAGAGAATTACCAGGAGGGCATCGCGCAGCTGGAACGGCACTTCCCGGTTTGGCTGAGTGATATAACGAACCTGCCCGAGGCGCTCGACATGATACGCCGCGTGGGCGACCTCACGGGCAAGCTGCCCCGAGCCGAGCCGCTCGCCGCCGAAATAAAGCAGTCGTTTGACAGCCTGCGCCTGGCGGCTACCGTGCAGCCGTTGGCCGCGTACTTCATCTGGCGCAAGCCGTACATGGTGGCGGCCAGCGGCACGTTTATCGACGATATGCTGCGGCGGGCGGGCTTCCGCAATGCGTTTGCCGGCCTCGGCCGCTACCCCGAAGTGACGGCCGAGCAACTGGCTAGGGTGGCACCGGCGCACATTTTCTTATCGTCCGAGCCGTACCCCTTTAGCGAAAAACATTTCGCTGAATTTCAGGAAATTTGCCCAGCGGCGAAAATTCAGGTGGTCGATGGTGAGCTGTTCAGCTGGTACGGGAGCCGATTGCGGCTGTCGGCGACCTATTTTAAGCAGCTGCGCCCAGCGCCCAGCGTGGAATAGGCAGGCGGGCAATACCTTGCGGACCTAACCCCGCCCGCCTCATGGACCAGCGCATCATCAACCTCTTCGACGAGTACACCCACCGCCCGCTTTCGCGCAAGGAATTTCTGGACCGCTTGCTGCTGCTAGCGGGCAGCGTAGCCCTGGCCACCACGGCCCTCTCGGTGCTGGAGCCTGGCTACGCCCACGCGGCCACCATCTCACCCCTGGCCGAAGACTTGGTGGAAGAAACCGTGACCTGGTCCGGCGACGGCGCTACCGTGAGCGGCTACCTGGTGCACCCGAAAGGCAAGAAAAAGCGCGGCGCGGTGGTGGTCATTCACGAAAACCGGGGCCTCACGCCCCATATTAAAGATGTGACGCGCCGCGTGGCGCAGGCCGGCTATCTCGCGCTGGGGGTTGATGCGCTGAGCGTGGTAGGTGGCACGCCCGCCGATGAGGACAAGGGCCGCGAGCTAATCGGTCAGCTCGACGCCGCCAAAAACCTGAACAACTACCTCGCTGCCCTCACCTACCTGCGCGCCCGGCCCGAAAGCAACGGCCGCACCGGCTGCGTGGGCTTCTGCTGGGGCGGTGGGCTAGCCAACCAGCTGGCGGTGCATGACCCCAAGCTCAATGCGGCCGTAGCCTATTACGGCCAGCAACCCAAAGTCGAAGACGTGCCCCAAATAAAAGCCAGCATCATGCTGCACTACGGCGGCCTCGACCAACGCATTAACGCCGGCATCCCAGCCTACGAGGCGGCGCTGAAGGCGGCACACGTGCCCTACGAGCTATTTGTATACGAAGGCGTTAACCACGCTTTCAATAACGACACTTCGCCCGCCCGCTACAATGCCGAGGCGGCTAAACTGGCTTGGGAACGCACGTTGCGGCTCTTTAAGGAGAAGCTGAGTTAGCTTGTTTTTTATCGCTTAAAAACGCATTTGTCATGCTTCGCAGGCTCAGTGTGACAAATGCAAATGGTTACTTTAACGAAAAACGTTGTTTTACATCAGCTTATCCGGCGTAATCGGCAACTCGCGCACGCGCTTGCCGGTGGCGTGGTACACGGCATTGGCGATGGCGGCGCTGACGCCGACGATGCCGATTTCGCCCAGGCCTTTGGCGCCCATCGGGTCGAGGTAGTTGTCGGGCTGGTCGATAAAAATGACGTCGATGTGCAGAGGCATATCGGCGTTGACGGGCACGTGGTAATTGGCCAGGTCGTGGTTGGTGATGCGGCCGAAGCGGTGGTCGAGCACGGCGTCTTCCATCAGGGCTAGCCCCAGGCCCCAGGTGAGGGCGCCGTACACCTGGTTGCGAGCGGTTTGGGGATTCAGGATGCGGCCCGCGTCGATGGCCGACACGATGCGGCTCACGCGCACCTCGTGCGTGTAGGCGTGCACGCGCACCTCTATAAAGCAGGCGCCGAATGACTTACTCGACTTCTCGCCCTGCTCGGGCACCTCGGGCGACTCGTGCACGACCTCCAGTGCGGGCTGGCCGGCCTGACGCAGCACCTCGGCGTAGCTGCGGCTGGTGGCGGGGTGGCTAGCTAGGTGCACGGTGCCGTCCTCGGCCACTACGTCGGTGAGTTTGGCTTTGGCAAAGGGCGAGTTGGGCATGGTGAAAGCCAGGTGGACCAGCTGCTGGCGCAGCGCCACGCAGGCATCGTGCACGGCCGCGCCCACCGAGGCCACGGTGTGCGAGCCGAATTGGCCGGGCGCGGGCGGGTAGGCCGCATCGCCCAGTTCGAAGCGAATGTGCTCGGGGGCGATGCCGCTGGCGTCGGCCGCAATCTGGGTCATGACGGTGGCCGTGCCGGGGCCCACGTCGGCGGTGGCGCTTTGCAGCAGCAGCGTGCCGTCGGGCAGCAGGCGGGCGCGGGCGCTGGCCTTGGTGCGCGAGGCGTGGTAAATGCCCATCGCCATGCCCTGGCCCACGAGCCAATCGCCGTCGCGGGTGGCGCCGGGAGTAGGGTTACGCTGGCTCCAGCCAAATTTTGTGGCGCCCTGGGCGTAGCACTCGCGCAGGTAGTTGGTGCTCCAGGGCTTGCCGTTTTCGGGGTCTACATCGGCGAAGTTTTTCAGGCGCAGAGCCAGCGGGTCTATTTTGAGGGCATAGGCTAGCTCATCCATGGCCGACTCGAGGGCGAAAGAGCCGGTGGTTTCGCCGGGGCCACGCGTCCAGCAGGGCGTGCTCAGGTCGAGGGGCACGAGGTGGTAAGTCAGCTCGGCATTGGGGCAGCGGTAGCCCGACTTGGTGGGGTGCAGAATACGCTCGGTGAACTGCTCGTAGCGCGAGGTAGCCCCAAAGGCCTCGTGCGACACGCCCACCAGCGTGCCATCGGGCTGGGCGCCTAGCGCCACGCGCTGCACCGAGCGCGGCCGGTAGCCCACCATGCTAAACTCCTTTTCGCGCTCATTCACCACCTTCACCGGGCGGCCCACCACCTTGGCGCCCAAAATGGCGGCCATCTCGGGCGGCCAGATGCGTGAGGCGCCCCCAAACGCCCCACCCACAAACGGCGAATGCACGTGTACGCTTTCCTGGGGCAAGGCCCAGAGCTTCATCAGGTCCTTGCGGGCCAGGGTCGGCGCCTGGGTTTTATTCCACACCGTCAGCTCGTTGCCCTGCCAGCTGGCAATGGCGGCATGCATTTCCATTGGGTTGTGCACTTGCAGCGGCGTTTGGTACTCATGGGCTATTTGCACCGGGGCCGTTTGGTGGGCATAGGGCTGGCCGCGCTGGTAGTCCTTTTCCTTCTTAGGCTTGTAGCTGGTGGCTAGGGCCTTCGTAATATCGGTTTGGGGTGCGGTGGGTGCGTACTGCACGCGCACCAGCGCGGCAGCGTGCTGGGCCTGCTCCAGGGTAGCGGCGATGGCGAGTGCCACCGGCTGGTTGTTGTAGGCGATTTTATCGTCAAAAAACACCCGAAACTGCTGGCCTTCCACCCGCTCGTCGGGCTGCGGGTTTTCGTAGCCGGGCACCTTGGGCGAGTTCCGGTGCGACACGATGGCTAGCACACCGGGCGCCTGGGCGGCCTCGGTTACGTCGAGGTGCGAGATGCGCCCGGCGGCTACTACGCTGGTTACGAGCACGCCGTGCACGCAGTCCGGCACAGCGTGCTCGGCGGCGTAGCGGGCCTGGCCGGTCACTTTCTGGCGGCCATCGACACGGGTGAGGGAGTGGCCAATGGCGGGCTGGCGAGGGTTGGAGGAGGAAGTAGGCATACGGGGTAAAGACGCAGCTTCATTGGCTAACGTTTCGAGCGCCAAATTGCACCTCGCAATAAACCGCTATTCTCGTGGAACGCGCTACTTTGTAGCACCTCGCCCGCCTCGTGGTATGACAGCTGAATTCCTATTTCGTATATCGTTGCTAATGTTCCTGTTAGCAACGATTTCCGGCTTTGAGATTAGTAATACGTCGGTCTGTTTAAAGTATGAAACTGATGGTCCGGATGAGGGCATTAGCGAAATCTCGCACATCAATTTCTGCGAGGCAACAACTCACTGTAAGACCCTTAGCATCAGCTACCTTGCCCCCGTATTTTTTCTGTTGCGGTGGAGCGCCAAAGATGAAAATCAGCCCTAGCCGGCCACCGGCTGCTTTTCATTCTTGGCCATGTTCAGCGTTTCGGGCATAAATATCCAGAAGAATAGTAGGCCCACGGCCGCAATGGCCGCCAGGGTATAAAACGTGAAATTATCGCCCTGATTTTTAGCTAAATACCCCGACACCGAATTACTCAGAAAAGCGCCGATGCCCTGCGCCGTGGCAATGGCGCCCTGCGCGGCGTTGAAGCCGCCGCTGCCCTTGGTGAGGTCGGCGATAATGAGCACGCCCACCACGCCAAAAATACCGGCTCCGAGGCCATCCATGCACTGCACGGCGATGAGCGCGGCCGGCGCATGGCTGAGCGTGTAGAGCACGCCGCGCGTGGCCAACGCCGCAAACCCAAAGAGAAACAGCGGCTTACGCCCTACCTTGCCGGCCAGCTTGCCACTCGCAGCGGCTACCACCATAAACACCAGCTGCGAGGCCAGCATGTAGCCTGAGGTGAAAAGCACCGCCTGCTTCACCCCCACCCCCCTAGCCAGCAGCTGCGTAACCAGCGGCACCATGGCAGCATTGGCAAAGTGAAAAATGACGGCCGACACCAGAAATACCAGTACCGTTTTTTGCTTCAGCAGCTTGGCTAGCCCGGCCACTTGCTCCGTGATGCCGACCCACACGCCGCCGCTGGGGGCCGGGTTAGCGGTGGACGCGGCGCTGCCTGGGTCAGCGTTTTTTTCGCCTTGGTTTGCGTCAGTATCGGCAGCCGGGTCGGCCCCGCGGGCGAGGTCAAAGTCGATGTCGTCGTTCTTGATGCGCAGCACGCACAGCACCGCGCCCACGCACAGGATACCTACGAAGTAGAACATCCAGCGCAGGTTGAAATAGTAGCCCACCGCGCCCAGCGCCAGCGCCGCAAACATGTTGCCAGCCGCGTTAAACGCCTGATTAGTACCCTGCACCTGGTCAAATTTGCGGCGCCCTACCAGCCCCAGCGCAATGGCCGACAAGCACAGCGGAAAGATGGCCCCGGCCGTGCCGATGAGCGCCTGCCCGGTCATCACCACGGGCTTGGTCGTGAAAAAAGCCGTGGCCAGCACCGCCAGCGCAATCAGCCCGATGCCGATGAGCAGCAGCGCCCGCTTCTGGCGCAGGCGGTCGATGAGGGCGCCGGCGGGCGTTTGGGCCAGCACCTGGGCAATGTTGCCGGCCGCCAGCGCCGAGCCAATCTGGGCCGGCCCCCAGTGCACGCTCGATTGCAGATACAGCGCCATGTAGGGGCCCATGCCGTTCTGCACGTCGGCAATAAAGAAATTGAGCGCCCGCAACGCCCTGATACTACTCTTCTTAGGGTCGTTGGCCAAGTCGAGGCTAGCCTCCTTGCCTTCGCTCGGCGGACTGGCTGGGGCTGCCGTTTCGGGGGGCGGGCCGGTGGCTTTGGTGGTATCGGTAGTGGCGGCTGACATATAGCTGGGTAAGCGATAAGCTTACATGATTAAATTATGAAAATGATTCTGAGTGATTTAACTCGTTCATACGGCCGGGTATGCCGGGCGTTCGGCCCTGGCCGCAAAAAGGTCATTCCGCTACCTGGGTTGGCGCAGAATGACCTTTGGAGAGATTGTAAACCGGAGTGGCACTCCGGTTGACAGGCGGTTACTTAATCAGGAACGACTTGCCGCCGACCGTCAGCGTTTCCAGCTGCACGGGCGCGGGGTGGCCGGGGGGGCGCAGCTCGCCGGGGCGGTCGGCGCGGCGCCGGCCGGTGGCCTGCACGTGGGCGCCGGACGTCAGGTAGTCAGCCAGTTGCTCGCCCAGGTGCGGCGGGAAGCGCAACTCGCTAGCCTCGCCTTCGAGGCGCAGGGCGCGGGCGTGGCCCTTGGGGTCGCGCAGCAGCTCGGCTACTTTGCCTTGGGCGGTGAAGGGCTCGGCGGCGGGGCCGGCGGGCGGCGGACTCAGGTGCTGGCCGCCGGTTTCGAGGCTAGCCAGGTGCAGGTGCTCGTCGCCCCTGGGCGTGGTGTGGGGATAGGCCTGCACGGTGGCGGTGGCGCCTGCTTGGGCCGCCGCGTGCAGCGCCTGGCCGAAATGCGGCGGGAACTTCACGGTGCGCTCGGTGCCGCCGGTGGCTAGGGTGAAGCGGTCGTAGAGGCCGTCGGGGTTGGTGCCGTACTCGGCCACCGTGCCGGTGTGGGCGGCCAGCTTGTGCAGCTGGGCCTTGGGTTTGTCGTGCTTGGGGTCGGGCTTTTTGGGCTTGTCTTTTTCCAACTTAGCGGCCGGGGCCTTGGCAGCAGGCTTGGCGGTTTTCACTTCTTTTACTTCGGGGTTTTTGATTTCGCTGGACATGACTAGGGGAGGTTTGCAACAGCAATCAGTTGCTGATTGTGCTGCAAACCTCCCCTAGTCAACTGAGCCCGGCCTTAAGACGAGGTTAATTTTTCTTTAGCAAGGTGGGCTTTGGGTGAACTAGCATTTTAACATCGTCCAGAATCATTTGTCATGCTGAGCCTGCCGAAGCATCTCTACGGCACCAGCAGGGCCGTTCAACGTTACGGTAGAGATGCTTCGGCAAGCTCAGCATGACGGACGTTTTTATTTAGCGCTGCTAATAATAACGAACACTACTACTGTGGCTTCACCGCTGCAGGCAGCGGCTTGCGGGGCAGCTTCTGGTCGCGCATGGCGGCGTTGTACACGAAGGAAGCTACCACGACCGAGGCCTGTTTGAGGTCGTCGGCCACGAGGCGGTCGTAGGTGTCCTGGTTGGAGTGGTGAGTGCGGGCGAAGTAATCGAGGCCATCCTGGATGAACTGGAAGCCGGGCAACCCCACCGCGTCGAAGGCCACGTGGTCGGTGCTGCCGGTGTTGCGCGACGTCACGGTAGTAGCGCCCATATCGGCGAAGGGGGCTAGCCAGGCGGTGAAAATGGGCTTCACGGCCTCGTTGCCCTGGGCGTAGATACCGCGGATTTTGCCCGCGCCGTTATCCAGGTTGAAGTAGGCGGCCAGCTTCTCGTGGTCGGGCTTGAGCTGCATGGTGGCGGGGTCGGCAAAGTGGTTTTTCACGTAGTTGCGCGAGCCGTGCAAGCCTTCCTCTTCCTCGCCCCACAGGGCAATGCGGATGGTGCGGCGTGGCTTGAGGCCGCTAGCTTTCAGGATGCGCACGGCCTCCATCATCACGGCGCAGCCGGCGGCGTTGTCGGTGGCGCCGGTGGCGGCGTGCCACGAGTCGAGGTGGCCGCCGAGCATCACCACTTCGCTTTTCAGCTTCTTGTCGGTGCCCGGTATTTCGGCCACCACGTTGTAGCCTTTCAGGTCCTGGGTCTGGAAATGGGTTTTGGTTTCCAGCTCAATCTCGACCGGAATGCCGGCCTCCACGAGGCGAATGAGGCGCAGCTGGTCCTCGCTGCTCATTTCCAGCTCGGGCAGTACCGGCTTGGCATCGGCGGCGTAGGGCGCGCCGTTGGTGGTAAACACGGTGCCGTCGGAGCCGCGGCCGGGACTCAGAATGGCGGCCACGCCTTCGGTCATCAGCATGTCGTTCATTTTCGTGCGCAGCTCGCGAGCGGCGAGCATGGCGGCGCGGCGGGCTTCGGGATTAGCCTCGGCGGGGCGGTTGGCGGCCGTGGGCGCACCGCCGCCGGGGGGCGCGTCGGCTAGCTTTTGCAGGTCTTCGGCGCTGAGGCGCCGGGCGTCGGGCTCGAAGTTGGGCTGGGGCGGCGTGGCCACGGGCAGCACCACAATTTTATCGCGCAGCTGGCCCTGGTACTTGGCCAGGTCGGCTTCGGTTTTCACGTTCACGTAGGCTACTTGCTTGCGCAGGGCGCCGGCGGTGCCGGGCGTCCAGGCCTTGGGCACGCCGATGAGGGCGTGGTAGTAGGGCGCCGTCATGGCCACGTAGCTCTTATCGATGTCCCAACCGCGGCCAAAGTCGCCCCAGGCTTCCACGTTGGCGTTGGTCAGGCCGTAGTCGGTGAGGCGCTTTTTGGTCCAGGCGTTGGCGCGGGCCAGCCCCTCGGAGCCGGCCAGGCGCGGGCCGCACACGTCGGTGAGGTAGAAGGCCGTTTCCATCACCTTGGAGCGGTTCAGGCCTTCGTCCTTGATTTTGGCCAGGGCGGCAGCATCGGTTTTTTCGGCGGTTTGGGCTAGCGCGGGCGTGGCGAGCAGGCTAGCGGCCGTGAGGGCAACGAGTAGTTTTTGCATTCAATAAGGAGGTTTGGCTTAGCGAAAGAAAAGTAGCTAATGGCTAATGACACGCATGGCAGGCCAGCGTTGCGTCAGCACTGCTGGCCTAAACTAGACAATAACCACCGGCCACCGGCCATCGTTAAAAAAAGTCCTTTTCCACTCAATCAAGCCTCTTTTTTATGGCAGACCAACAAAAAACCGCGCTCATTACGGGCGCTACCAGCGGCATTGGCCACGAGCTAGCCAAGCTTTTTGCCGCTGACAACTACAACCTCGTCATCGTGGCTCGCAGCCAGAATGAGTTGACGCGGACCGCCAACGAGTTGCAGCAGCAGTACGGCATCGAGGTCACGACCATTGCCAAGGACCTGTTTCAGCGCCAGTCGCCGTTTGAAGTTTATGACGAAATCAAAGCCAAAGGCCTCCAGATTGATGCGCTGGTGAATGATGCCGGCCAGGGCCAGTACGGCGAGTTTAAGGATACCGACATCAACCGCGAGCTGGATATTATTCAACTGAATATCGGGGCTTACGTGACGTTTACCAAGCTCTACCTCAAAGAGATGCTTGCCCGCAATGAGGGCAAAATTTTGCAGGTAGCCAGCATTGCCAGCGAGCTGCCGGGGCCGCTGCAGTCCATTTACCACGCTACCAAGGCCGCCGTGCTCTCCTTTACGGAAGCTATTCAGGAAGAAACCAAGGATAGCAAAGTAACCATTACAGCCTTGCAGCCGGGCCTTACTGATACCGACTTCTTCCGCAAGGCCGACATGCTGCAGGCCAAAAACGTAGTGGAGGGCAACCCCGCCCCGCCCGCCGACGTGGCCAAAGCCGGCTACGAAGCCCTGATGAGCGGGGAAAAGCGCATTATTCCCGGCTTTATGAACAAGGTGCAGGTAACAATGAGCAATGTTATTCCGGATGCGCTGGTGGCCTCCAAAGTGCACAACGAAAGCGTGCCCGTATCGGAAGAGAAGAAGTAATCCCGGCTATTAATACCCATCGACTCACCAGGAAAGCCCCACCAGCCGGTGGGGCTTTTTGTTAACCTGCGGGCTGCTTATTCGTTTGGCTAGCTGGCTGCCGCCGTGTTGCGTCAGTGGCGGCGCCCATAACTTTTGCAGGGCTAGCCCGGTTACTCTTACTTATGAATAGACCAACTTACGCTGCACCGGGCTGGCTATCAGCCCTGTTTGCGTGCTTTCTACTGAGCGGCGGTGCTGCCTGGGGGCAAAATCTGCCCGATGCGCCGCCCCCACCGCCCGCCGCCCCGCTCACCCTGCAGCAGTGCCTGAGCTACGCCCTGGCCTACCAGCCGCTGGTGCGCCAGGCTCGCCTCGACGAGGGCATTGCCGACGCCGGCAACCGCGTGGCCCTCTCGGCCTGGCTGCCGCAGGTGAATGCCACGGCCGTGGGCCAGCACTATTTCGGGCTGCCGTTCACCGTTTTTCCCGACCCCACTACCGGCATCTCCACGCCGCGCCAGCTAGGGGTAAAAAACGTGACGACGCTGGGACTAGCCGGCACGCAGGTTATCTACAATAACGATGTGCGGCTGGCTTCCCGCCAGGCGCCGCTCAACCGGCTGGCCGCGGGCCAGAACACGGTGAATAATAAAATCGCGACCGTGTCGGACGTGAGCAAGGCCTTTTACAGCGTGCTGCTGTCACAGCGCCAGGCCGCGGTGTTCGATGCCGACATTCGACGCCTGACCCGCAACTACGTGGATGCCCGCAACCGCTACGACGCGGGCATCGTGGACAAAACCGACTTTTTGCAGGCCCAGATTTCGCTCAATAACTCGAAGGCCAGCCGCAAGCAGTCGCTCGAAGCTGTGAATGCCAACACCGCTTACTTGCAGCAGATGATGGGCTTTCCGGCCACCCGGCTCGTGGAGTTGCAGTACGACACGCTGCAGCTGGAGCGCGAAGCGGTGGTGGATACCCTAGCCCAGCTCGACCCTACCAACCGCATTGAGTATCAGCAGGTACTCACGCAAAAGTCTTTGCAAGGCACCAATGTCGATTACTACCGGCTAGGGTTCCTGCCGTCACTATCGGCCTTCGGCAACTACAACTCGGTGTACCAGGCCAACACGGTGAGCGACCAGTACAGCCAGCGCTTTCCCAACTCCTACGCGGGGATGCAGGTGGCATTGCCGCTGTTCACGGGCTTTCGGCGCCTCCAAAACCTGCGCATGGCTAGGCTGCAAGACCAGCGCGTGGACCAAGACCTGCTGAGCACCCGCAACCAAGTAACCACCGAGTACGCCACGGCCCTGGCCAACTACAAAGGCTACTACGAAGCCTACGTGCAGAGCCGCCAGAACCTGGACCTTTCGCGCCAGGTGTACACGGTGGTAGACTTGCAATACCGCGAAGGCATCAAGGCCTACCTCGACTTGCTGGTGGCCCAAACTACGC
>JBPBQJ010000071.1:0-11095 GCA_050954765.1 Janthinobacterium lividum
GCCTCACCCCTAGCCCCTCTCCTTTTCGGAGAGGGGCTAGGGGTGAGGCGCCACGCCAGCACGATAAAATATCCCTAGCCATGCGCTTTCTGACTGCCTTCTTCTTACTCCTCCTCGCCGCTAGCTGCCGCGTGGCGGCGCCGGCCGACCCCACCGCTAGCCCTGCCGTCCCGAAAGCCTTCAACCAAGCGGCCAACACGAGCGACAGCCTGAGTGCCGGCTCGCTGCCGTGGCGGCAGTTTTTCCGCGATTCGGCCCTGGTGGGACTTATCGACACGGCCTTGCGCCAGAACCTGGATTTGCGGGTGGCGCTCACGCGGGTCGAGACGTTTCAGGCGCAGTACCTGGCGCGGCGCGGCGCGCTGTTCCCCACGGTGTCGGCCACCGGCACGGGCGCGCTCGACCGCTACGGCGAGTACACGCTGAACGGCGTGGGCAACTACGACACCAATTTCTCCGGCAATACTGTGGGCAACCGGCGCATTCCCGGTCCGCTCGTACCCGACCTGTTCGTGGGCCTGCGTAGCTCGTGGGAGGTTGATATCTGGGGCAAGCTGCGGAGCCGCCGCAAGGCGGCCTACCTACGCGTGCTGGGCTCGGAGCAGGGCCGCAACCTCGTCATCACCAACGTAGTGGCCGACGTGGCCCGCGCCTACTACGAACTCTTAACCCTTGACAGCCAGCTAGCCACGCTGGAGCGCAACGCCCGCTTTCAGGAAGAAGGCCTGCGCCTGACGAAAATTCAGAAGCTAGCCGGCCGCGTGACCGAGCTGGCCGTGCAGCAATTCGCCGCCCAGGCCCTGCGCACCCAGAGCCTGGCCTTCGAAACGCGCCAGCGCATCGTCGAAACCGAAACCCAGCTCAACCAGCTGCTGGGGCGCTACCCGCAGCCCATCCGGCGCAGCCGCCTGCTGCCCACCCAGAGCCTGCCGGCTGCCCTAGCGGCGGGCCTACCCGCTTCGTCGCTGCTGCGCCGCCCCGATGTGCGCCAGGCCGAGTTGGAACTGCAAGCCAACCGCGCCGAGGTAGATGCCGCCCGCGCCGCCTTTTTGCCCAGCCTCACCCTCACGCCCTACGTGGGCCTCAACGCCTTCCGCACCAGCCTCTTGCTCGACCCCGGCTCAGTAGTGTTTGGAGCGGTGGGCGGGCTAGCCGGCCCCATCCTCAACCGGGCGCAGTACCGCGCCGACCTGCGCCAGGCCATCGCCAGCAACTACGAGAGCTACTACCGCTACCAGCAGGCCCTGCAAACCGGTTTTCGCGAGGTAGTAGTGGGCTTGAAAGGCCTCGAAAACTACCGCGCCGCCGCCGAGCTGCGCGCCCGCGAAGTAGACCAGCTCCGCAAGGCCGTGGCGACTTCCAATGAGCTATTCGTGGCTGGCTACGCCTCTTACCTGGAGATAATTACCGCCCAGCGCAGCGTACTCGAAGCCGAGCTAAGCCTGGCCGATGCGCGCCAGGCCCAGCTGCTCCAAAGCGTGAACCTATACCGCGCCCTGGGTGGCGGCTGGCGGACCGCAGATTAAACGGATTTCGCTGATACGCTTGGCTGCGCCAAGCTGACTATTTATTGGGAACTGGTAACAAAGCAAGGCCACCCAATGGGTGGCCTTTTCGTTAGGAGTAGCCTGACACTCTTTTACGCTCCATTTTCTCATGTCTGCTTCGGAATCTACTCCCGTCCTCACCGCCGACCAATTGGCCACTGGTCTTACTTACGCTGCCTACCGCCAGCACATCAGCGAGGTGCTAGCCACCCCGACGCCCGATGAGGCCCTGGCCAAGCTGCTGCCGCACTACCGCGAAAACGTGGCGCGCATCGACCGCATCGAGCCTACTATCACTATCTTACCCGAGCTGCAAGCGGCGCTCGACAAGCTCACCGGCCACTACATCTGGGCCATCATCACCGAAGGCTGGTGCGGCGACGCCTCGCAAACCGGCCCCATCCTGGAAGCAGTGGCGCAGGCCAGCGGCGGCCACCTCGAAACGCGCTACTTTCTGCGCGACGCGCACCCGGACTTCATCGATAAGTACCTCACCAACGGTGGCCGGGCCATCCCGATTGCCGTGCTGCTGCACGCCGGCACCCTAGCCGAGGCGGCCGTGTGGGGCCCGCGCCCGGCCCCGCTGCAAGCCATTATGCAAGAGCTGAAAGCCCGCGAAACGCCCTTCAAGGAAATCGTGACCCAGGTGCACGCCTGGTACGACCACGACGCCACTCGCACCACCCAGCACGAGCTGTTGGCCCTGGTGCAAAAGCTGGGCTAGCCCACCGGACTCAAGAAAGGCCATTCTCAGCGCTGAGAATGGCCTTTCTTGCTTATAAGACTTCGGTTAGTTGAGCGGCGTCACGCCCAGGTCCGTCACCTGGTCGTTGGTTACGGTCACGCCGGGGCGCACTACGGTCTTATAAGCTGGCTGGCCGGTCGGGGCCACCGTGGTCGGGAAGAACTGCACCTGGTAGGTGCCGGCCGCTAGCCCATTGAGCTGGTAGGCACCCGAGGCATCGGCAAACGTGCTCACCGTATCGGCCCCCGTAATGGCGGCCCGGATGGCCAGCACCTGCGGCCGGGCAGCGGCCGGGTTCACAGTGCCGCGGAGGCCACCGCGCAGGTTTTGGGCCACCAGCCGGATGACCGGCTTGAGCAGGTAGCGCTCCTTTTTGTCGTTTCCGGCCTTCCAGTTGCCGCGCTCCACAATGGACTTGGCCACGTCGAAATCGAGCAGTAATTGGTAGGCCGAGCCGGCCGCCAGCGTCACTTTATCCAACTTCAGCTTCACGCCCGAGGTCTGGCCGCTGGGCGTTTTGAGGGCGTACTGCTGCCCGTCGGTGCCCACCACGTAGCTATTGGGCCCCAGGATGAGGCGAATTTCCTTCAGGTCGCCGGGCGCAAAATCGGTGCTCACCAGCAGCGCCGACTTGCCGTTGACGTAGTCGAGCACGTTCACCGCCTGCGGCGTGAAGGCCAGCGTTTGCCAGCCGCTAGGGTCATTTTCGTCCTTGACGTGTACTTCAATCTGCTGCACATCAAGCACTACGGCGTTGAAGTTACCGGGCGCGTCGGTCAGGCGCACTTCCAGCTTGGCCGACGAGGCGCTGGCATTATCAGTGTTCTTGGAGCAGCTAGCCAGGGCCAACGTAGCCGCGGCGGCCAGACTGAGGAGACGATAATTTTTCATGGAAAAGAGAGCAGGAAGACTAACGCGGACGCAAAACGGCCCGGCCAACTACGCAGTTGCCGGGCCGCCCTCGCAAAAACGCTGCCAGTGAGGGGCGCGCTTTGCTTTAAATTATCCTACTTCTTAGTAGTGTCGGCCGGCGCGGGGGTCGGCGCGGGCGCGGTCGCTGTCTTTTTGCGGCCACCAAACAAGCTATTCAATCCCGCGCCGATGGCCTGCTTGGCTTTTTCCTGTGCTTCCAGCCGCTTCTTCTGAATTTCAAGCTGGAGCTGCTCCTGCGAGTTTTGCTGCGTCACGGCGGTAGCTTTTTGGGTGCTGTCGGTTTTGGCCTTGTTCTTGGTGGCCAGGCCCAACAGGGCATCGGTGAGCTTGGTTTTCACCACGTTGGTCACGATGGTTTTGCCCTGGTCCTTGAGGCTGCCGCTGGTCAGCTTCACCACCGGGCTCGTGATGCTGCCGCCGATGTTGAGGCCCAGCGTCACGCGGTCGGTGCCCTGAATGTTTTGCACGCCGGTGAGCTGCGTAAGCTTGCTATTCAGCGCGTTGCCGAGCTTGCCGGTGGGCGCGTTGATGGCCGTCACGTACGAAAGCAGGCCAGCCAGACTGTTCGAGCCGCCCACGGTCATCTTCACATCGCCGATGGTCAGGTCGAAGGGCTTGACAAGGAAGTTGCCGTTCACAATCTGGGCGTCCACAATCTTGTTCAGCACTTGCAGGTTTTTCAGTTCGGGCAGGGTGGTAAGGCTCGAAATCTGTGACATCACCGGCGATTGCAACACGCTGGCTTTCACGATGTCGAACAAGCCTTTGCCCGTCAAGCTGCTAAGCTTGGGCAGCATGTCCTGGCCCATCTCGCCGCTCACGCTGAAGTTGGTGCCGAAAATGCCCTGCACCTGCGAGGCCAGCGGCACCAGCGCCTTAATGGTGTTGAACGAGCTGAATGCCTTCTGGAAATCGAGGTTCTTGATGTTCAGCCCCAGGTCAAACTTGGGGTGCGCCAGGTCCTGGGTATTGTAGCTGCCGGTAGTGCCAAAGGTGGCCCCTAGCGTATTGAATGTCATATTTTTGAGTGTCGCCACCTCGTTTTTCACCGTCACTGCGCCGCTGGCGTTGGTCAGCTTCAGGTTGTCGTAGGTCACGTTATCTACCTTGCTATTCAGCACAAGGTCAAAGAACTTCGGAATCGGCACCACGCCGTTGGCCTTGATGGGCGCAGCCTTGCCGGTGGCGGTCGATTTCTCGCTCACCGGGTCTACCATAAACTCGTTCACGTTGAAGTTGTGGGAGGTCACGTTCAGCGTGCCACGCAGCGGCTGGCCGGGCGTGAAGAGGTAGCCCAGGTAGTTGCTCACCGTGCCGTTGGCGGCAAAGTCGGAGGTGCCAGCCGTGCCGTTAAGCTGCTGAATTACAATCTGATTATTATTAAACGTGCCGGCCGCACTGCTGATGTTCACGCCCTGCGGCAGGTCCTTGCTGCGGTACGTCACGTTGCGGGCCTGCACCGTACCGCTGGCCTTCACGTTCTGGTAGCGGCCGGCATCCACGTCGGCCATGTTGCCGGCGGCGGCGATGTTACCCGATACCCGGCCGGTTACGGTCATGCCTTCGAGCGGGAAGATTTTGGTGATTTTGGTGAGGTCCACCGTGCCCTTTACGTTGGCGTCGAAGATGGGCGAGTTGATGTTGTGGGCCGTGAGGCGGCCGTCGAGCGGCTCGCCCTCCAGCACCATGTGAAATTGCGGCAGGCTTACGTAAGTATCGTTCACCTGTCCAGTAGAGTTTATCACCGTACCGCTCAGGTTAATATCCTCAATCGGCGCCGGAAATTTGTTCGATTTCACGTAGCCGTTCGTCATCCTGATGGCGGCGTTCACCACCGGCATCTGGGTTTTCGAGTAGGTGCCCTTGCCGGTGGCATCCACAAACAGCTGCCCCCTGGCCGTGACGCCGGCCACGGGGTACACTTTCAGCGCCTCGGCCAGGTTCACGTTGGCTTTCACGCGGCCGTCAACCTTCATCGGCTCCAGGCCGTCGATGGTCACGTTGCCATCCACCGGGTTGGTGCCCAGGTCGAGGTGAAACTTCGACACGTTGACTTTCACGTTGTTGGTGAAACCCGAGGGGTTATCGACCACCATCGCCACGTTGATATTTCGGGCTTCCTGCGGCAGCTGCGGGTACTTGAAGCGGCCGTTGGTCACGGCCAGGTTCAGGCCGTAGCCGGGCATCCGCAGCTTGTTTTGCACGCCCTTGTAGTAGCCGTTAAAGGCCACCTGCCCGCTCGCCTGCACGTCTTTAAACTGAGCGTTGAACACGCCCGGCACGAGGCTCAGGATATTCTTAAAATCAGTTTGCAGCGCCTTAAACGTCACATCATAGGTGATATCCGTGGCATTGGGCAGCCCGATGGCGCCCGCGAAGCTGAACGGAAAGTCGTTGAGCTTCACCTGGTTTTCCTTGAACGTGTAGAGGTTCTTGTTCAAATCCATGCTCATGGCTACGTCAGCATTCACCTGCTTGTCGGTCAGGTAGTCGATGCCGTTGTAGTTGGCCGTGAGCTTATTAATCGTCGTGTTCGAGGTCAGGTCGAAGATATTCTTCGAGAAGTCGCCCTTGCCGGTGTGATTCACACCGCGCGCGTCCATGTTGAACGGGATGCTGCGGTCGTCGTAGCGCAGGCGGCCATCGGTAATTTCCCAGCCCCGAATAGCCAGGTTTACCTGGCTGGTATCCTGGCCCTTCGCGGCGGCGGCCGAGTCCGAAATCATGATATCCCAGTTGGCTAGCCCACTCTTGAGCACTCTGATGGAGAACTCGGGCCGGTCGAGCGCCACGGTTTTCACGTCAATCTGCTGGCCTTTGACAACGGTCATCAAATCCAGGCCCACCTTGAGGTCGGGCAGGTAGGCGAGCGTATCGCGGCTGAACGAGTCGAGGCCAATAACGCGCAGGTTCTTGATATCGAGGCCCAAATCGGGGAAAGTGCTGAGCAGCGTCACGTCGATATCGGCGGGGTTATACTGCACCTTGGCGCGCACACGCTGGGCTATCTGCTTGTCGGCCAGCGCCCGCAGCTTGTCTTTGAAGAGGAACGGCGCGGCGGCCAGGGCCACTACCAGCAGCACCACAAATGCCAGAAAACCAAGCAGAATCTTACGCATAGACGAGAATAGGTTAAGGACGTCGGGCAAAAATACGCGCCCGCTCAACCCAGCTTAACGCGAAAATGAAGCCGAATGCACCCTAGCCGGGCATTTTTTCTATTAACACGAGAACTTCATCTATAAAGAAGCCCCGCAGCCGGGCGGCCGCGGGGCTTCTTTGCCCTACCAAGGACCGTCAGGCAGAATGTGCTGTATGACGGTCGCCAGCAACATTGCCTATCTTACAAACACCAACCTACTCCATGCGCGAGCGCTCGGCGTCGACGCCCGTTTCGCGGCGCTGGCTGGCTTTTACTTTCTGGTTGCCAAACTTATAGCTGAAGTTCAACTTCACGAAGCGGCTTTCTACTTTGTTGACGTTCTGCGAGTTGATGCCGGCGGCGAGCACGTCGAAGCGGGTGCGCTGGGTATTGAACACGTCCGTGACGTTGAGCGTGAGCGTACCGTTGCCCTTGAGCACGGTTTGGGCGAGGCCGACGCTCCCGCCGTAGCTTGCCCGCATGGCCACGCCGCCGAAGGTCATGGGCGACGAGTAGGAGGCCGCTATCTCGGCCTTCAGGCCAGGGCGCAGCGTCAGGGTGTGGTTGCTGGAGAGGTAAGCGCCGGGGCTAGCCGCGCCCAGCCCGATGCTGCCGGGGCCTCCCTGCACCTGGGCATACAGAATGCTTAGGTTCGTGACGGTCTGCCACTTGTTGTTCAACAATGGCTTCATCAGCGTCAGGTTGGCGCTGAGCTGGCCGGCGCTGGGATAGTTCTGGAACGAGTTAATAACCACCTGCGTAGCATCGTTTTTCTGGAAGCTATCGACCAGCACATTGGAGAATTGGCTGTAGGCTATCGAGGCCGACACCAGGCTACCGTAGGAGTAGCTCAGCTCAACATTGTGCGAGAACGAGGGCATGATGTTGGGGTTACCCTGCGAATAACGGTAGGGGCTGATGTAGGTCACGAACGGGTTGACGATGCCGAACTGGAAGCGCTCAATCTTGCGGCGGTACGAGAAACCGAATTGCGTTTTTTCAGAATGGTTATACTGCGCCGACACGCTCGGAAACAGGTTAAGATACTGGCGCTCGGTAGCTTGACCCAGCGTGAGCGAAGTGCCGATAGTGCTGGTTTGCTCGGCGCGCAGGCCTACTTGCAGCGCCACTTTCTGGATGCTGCGGCTGAAGGTGGCGTAGGCGGCGCGCACGTTTTCGCGGTAGATGAAGTGGTTGGTTTTGCCCAGGTCAGGGGTCCAGGGCTGGCCGGCGGGCGCCTGCTCCCAGCGAATGTCGTTGTCGGTGGTGGTGCTGATGGCTTTCAGGCCGGCCTCCAGCGTGCCTTGGTAAAGGGGCTGCGCATAGTCGGCCATCAGCGATTTCACCGAGTTGCGGGCCGGCGAATCGTCGTGCAGCAGGCCGACGGGGCTAGCGGCGCCGCTGGCATCGAGGGTGGTAGTAGCGTAATCGTTGCGGTTGTCTTTGGCGTAGCCGAAGTAATCGGCGCTCACGCGCAGCGTCTTGTCCTTGGCAAAGGCCGTTTTATAATACGCACTCACCGAAGGGCTTAGCACCTGCGAAGCGCCCGCAATGCGGAGCTGCGTGGCCAGCGCGGCGGGGCTAGCGGCGCTCAGCAGCGCGTTGCTTTCGGCGGTGCGGGTGCGGTCGGTGAGCATGCCTTTGGCCAGCACGCCGACCGAGGTGGTTTTGCTCAGGTCGAGGTCAAGGCCCAGCTTGGCGTTGTTGGTTTGGAGGCGGCGGGTTTCGAGGCTACTTTCGGCTAGCTGGCCTTCGCCGCCCAGCGCGCGCACGGCGCTGCTGGTGCTGTAGGTCTGGTTGTCGAGGCGGTCGAGGCCGCCGTACACGTTCAGCTTGTCGGTGCGGTGGTTAAGGCTGAGGCCGGCGTTGTAGCGGCCATAGCGGCCGGCGCCCACGCCCACCGTGGCCGTGCCATTGGTGCCCAGTTTCAGGCTTTTGGTCGTTACCAGGTTCACGATGGCGGCGGCGCTGGCGTCGTACTTGGCCGAGGGGTTGGCTACGAGCTCGACTTTATCCAGCGTATTGGCGGGCAGCGCGGCTAGCATATTTTTGAGCTCGTCGCCGCTCAGGTTGGTGAGCTTGCCGTCGAGCATCACGGTCACGGTTTTGCCGCGCAGTTGGTAGCCGGTGCCCTGCTCCAGCACGCCGGGGGCGCGGCTGAGCAGGTCGGCGGCGGTGCCGCCGGCGGCCAGGGGGCTAGCGGCCACGTTGAGCACCATTTTATCGGCCTGCTGCTCGATGAAGGGCTTGGTGGCCGTCACTTTTACTTCGGCCAGGGCGTGGCGCTCGGGGGCCAGGGCCACGGCCAGGGGGGCCAGGCGGCCGGCGCCCACCGTCACGGCCGTGGGCCGGCCAGCGCGGTAGCCGAGGTAGCGCACCTCCAGGGCGTAGGTGTCGGCGGCCAGGCCCGCGAAGCTGAACGCACCCTTGTCGTCGGTGAGCGTGCTCAGCACGTTTTTATCAGTGGCAGCGCGCAGCACCACGGTGGCGAAGGGCAGCGCTCGGCGCGACACGCTGTCGGCCACGGTGCCGGCTAGGGTGCCGGTGGTGGCAGCAGCCGCAGTAGCGGCGGGTGCGGTTTGGGCGGCGGCGAGGGTGGCGGCCGAGGCGAGGGTGCCGGTGAGGAGCAGGGAGGCGAAAGCGGGCGTCATGGCGCAGAGGGCTAAAGGTGCGGAAGGAGCTTCCCAAGCCGCCAACCGGCTGGGAATGGGACAAAGCAACGGCGGCCCCTACCCCCTTTTTTCCTTTTTTCGACCACGCCAGGGCCGATTTCGACTAAGGCTAGCCAGCCAGTTTTTAGTCGAAAAAATACCCCGTTTAGTCGAAAAAGCCGCCCGTTTTTGCCCTAGCCGGCCGCTTACCTGCCACCTTCGCCCCATGCAACAAGACACTGCGCGGCCCAGCCGCTTCCCCCTGGTTTTTGAGGTGCTGATATGGCTCGTGTACGTGGGCCTGTACAAGTATTCCGCTTGCGTAAATCTGGTGCCGGGCCACGTGATACTGAAGCAGAATTTTCCCTATCCTCACCTGAGCGTGTACGCCGTCCTCGTTACGCTCTATGTGCTGCCTTACTACCGCTGGCTGATGCCTTTGCTGCTGCGTCGTCGGCGGCACATCTTGTTGCTGGTCGTGGCGCTGCTGTACTTCTTCTTTATACCCCAAATAGACTTCGTTCTGACCAACAAGCTGTTTCACCTCCTGGCCCGGCAGGGTTTCAGCAGCCTTACTGCCCTACCGCGCTACTGGAGCCTGGATTTGCCCACCACCGACCTTATCGCGTTCAGCTGCGTAGCCTTCGTGCGATTTGCCTTCGAGCAGGAAAGCCGCCGCCGCCAGATTGAGAAAGAACACGCCGCTTTGCAGCTGGAGCAGCTCAAGGCGCAGCTCCAGCCACACTTCCTCTTCAATACCCTCAACAGCATCTACGGCCTGAGCCTGGCCGGCTCGCCCGACACGCCGCGCTTCATCCTGCTGCTTTCGGAACTGATGCGCTACGTGCTGTATGACAGCGGCAAAGAGCGCGTGGCGCTGGCTGATGAGGTAGCGTTTATACAGAATTATTTCGAGCTGGAACAGCGCAAGTACGAGGGTGCCAGCATCCGCTTTGAGGCGAGCGGCGAGGGGCTGGCCGGACAGCAGGTGCCGCCGCTGCTGTGGCTGCCGCTGGTCGAAAACAGCTTCAAGCACGGCCGCCACCACTTCAGCGACGACGCCAGCGTGGCGGCTATCCTCACGGCCACGCCCGGCCAACTGCATTTTGTGATTGAGAACGATATGCTGCCCAGCCCGCCGCCCGCCGCCCCGCGCCGCAGCGGCGGCATCGGGCTAGCCAATATCAAGCGGCGCTTGCAGCTGTATTACCCCAGCGCCCACACGCTCACCCTGACCGAGCACGCCGGCCGCTACCGCGCCGAGCTTATTTTGCACCTATGAGCCTCGCCCCCACCCGCTGCCTGATAGTCGACGACGAGCCGCTGGCCCACCAAGTGCTCAAGCAGTTCATTGCCCAAACGCCCGGCCTCGTGCTCGGCGGCCAGTGCCGCCACGCCATGGAAGCCTACGACCACCTGCGCCAGCACCCCGTCGATTTGCTGTTCCTGGACATTGAAATGCCGCTCATCACGGGCCTGCACTTCCTCAAAACACTGCCTGCGCCACCCGCCACCATCCTCACCACCGCCTACCGCGAGTACGCCTACGAGGGCTTCGAGCTGAATGTGCTCGACTACCTGCTCAAGCCCTTCAGCTACGAGCGCTTTGCCAAGGCTGTGGCCCGCTACCAGCCGCCCGCCGCCGCGCTAGCCCCCGCCGAGCCCGAGGCTCACCTGCTGCTAAAAGAGCAGGGCAGCCTGCTCAAAATTCCTTACCGCGACATCGTGTACGTGGAGGGTTGCAAGGACTACGTGAAGGTCGTGACCACCGCCAAAACTCACCTGCACCACGCCACCATGAAGGAGATGGTGGACACGCTGGGCGAGCGCTTCGTGCGGGCGCACCGCTCATTCATCGTGGCGGCGGCCCATATTAAGCTCCTCCAACCCGAGCAGTTGGTGCTGACTACGGGCGACGAGATTCCGATTGGCCAGTCTTATAAGGCTGATTTGGTGACGTTTTTCAAGAAATAAGGACTAGCGCTGGCCTACCATAAAAAACCGTCCGTCATGCCCATCTGGCGTCCGCTTGTCGAAGCATCTCTACCGCGCCGCTAGGGTGCCGTTTGGCAGAGAT
>JBPBQJ010000072.1:0-8493 GCA_050954765.1 Janthinobacterium lividum
TCGTTCAAATGAGCCAGTTCCGCACCGAAAAAGATACCATGGGCCAGGTGCAAGTGCCCGCCGACGCCTATTGGGGCGCCCAAACCCAGCGCAGCATCGAGAACTTCCCGATTGCGCAGGACATCAATAAGATGCCGAAGGAAATCATCAAAGCCTTCGCCTACCTCAAGAAAGCCGCCGCCCTCACCAACCGCGATGCGGGCATCTTGGAGGCCGAAAAAGCGGAGCTGATTGGCCGCGTGGCCGACGAGATTCTGGAAGGCAAGCTAGCCGACCAGTTTCCGCTGGTGGTGTGGCAAACCGGCTCGGGCACGCAGAGCAACATGAACATGAACGAGGTAATCGCCTACCGCGGCCACGTGCTGCACGGCGGCCTGCTGGGCGATGAGAAGAAGTTTTTGGCGCCAAATGACGACGTGAACAAAAGCCAGAGCAGCAACGATACCTTCCCGACGGCCATGCACATCGCGGCCTACAAGATTCTGGTGGAGCTGACCATTCCGGGCATCACCAAGCTGCGCGACACGCTGAAAGCCAAGGCCCTGGAATTTAAGGATATTGTAAAAATCGGCCGCACCCATTTCATGGATGCCACGCCGCTGACGCTAGGCCAGGAGTTTTCGGGCTACGCCTCGCAGCTCGACCACGGCCTGCGCGCCATCAACCACACCCTGGCCCACCTGAGCGAGCTGGCGCTGGGCGGCACTGCCGTGGGCACCGGCATCAACACGCCCGCCGGCTACTCGGAGAACGTGGCCAAGCACATTGCCGACCTCACCGGCCTGCCCTTCATCACGGCTGAGAATAAGTTTGAGGCCCTAGCCGCCCACGACGCCATTGTGGAAGCCCACGGCGCGCTCAAAACCGTGGCCGTGAGCCTCATGAAAATCGCCAACGACGTGCGCATGCTGAGCAGCGGCCCGCGCGCGGGCATCGGCGAAATCTCGATTCCCGACAATGAGCCCGGCTCCAGCATCATGCCCGGCAAGGTGAACCCCACCCAGTGCGAGGCCATGACGATGGTGGCCGCCCAGGTGATGGGCAACGACGTGGCCATCACGGTGGGCGGCAGCATGGGCCACTTCGAGCTGAACGTGTTCAAGCCGGTGATGATTTACAACTTCCTGCACTCGGCCCGCCTCATCGGCGACGTATGCGTGGCCTTCAACGACAAGTGTGCGGTGGGCATCACGCCCATTCTGCCCAACATCAAGAAGCATGTCGACAGCAGCTTGATGCTGGTAACGGCCCTCAACCCGCACATCGGCTACTACAAAGCCGCCGAAATTGCCCAGACGGCCCACAAAAACAACTCGACCCTGAAGGAAACCGCCGTGCAGCTCGGCTACGTGACGGCCGAGGAGTTTGACCAGTGGCTGAAGCCCGAGGACATGGTGGGCGAAATAAATATCAGCTAGCCCAATATTTGATAGGGATTAGAAAAGGGGGCGCAGCATTACTGCGCCCCCTTTTCTTGCAGATTAACAGGATGTTTGATAGCCAACTACGTTACTATTTTGTCCAGAATAACAGGGGCAGAGCAACTGAATTACATCGTAGCTGCCTGATTTATAAGTTTTTCGTCAAGTCCCAAAAGACTGGCGATAGAAGGAAATATATTGTTGAGGTCAAGGACTACGACTCTTCATTGTATACAATTGATTTCTACGCCAAACTTTCAACTAGAAATCACCCTGATAAGTATAGATTAACCACTAATCAGTTTACTTTTGGTCAGGTCGCAGCGACTTTGCTAAGGATTATGTCTTCTCTCATAACCCAAACTGATGCACGAGCTTGCTTCGGAATACTGGCAGCAACTTTGCCAGGAGAAAAGTCTGATGACAGTACGAAACGCTTTGTCACTTACAGTCGCATCCTACGGCGCATTGCCAAACCAAGTGATACTGAGTCAGAACCAAACCCGTTCGCAAACGTTTCTATTCTAACTATTGCAGAGCGCAGTGCTATCTTTGTGCTGTCCGAACCTAGAAATGACCATGAAAAACAAGATGTCATCGAAAAATACTTGGAAATCTTCCGAGAAGTTTTCTGAGAATGACCACTCTCGTCGGTCTACGTTGACCGAATCTGCTGCTAGTTCTGCCAGAATGTTTGGTACCACTAGTACAGGATATATTGTGGAGTCTCTTATGCCTGAGAGAATCTCAGGGTACGTTTCAATATTATAAATACTTGATTATTTCCTAACGAGCGCCGCTCCGCTATCTAGTGGGGCGGCGCTTGCATTTTAGTGGCATCTTTGCGGCCTGACCATCCTGCTTGCTGCGCTATGGATTTCGCCCAAAACCTCGTGCTGGAAAACAGCCGCGTGCGCTTGCGCCCGCTCGACACTACTGATTTTGAATCCCTCAAGGACATTGCCTTCGAGCCCGAAATCTGGGAGTTCACCATCACCCGCGCCGACGATGCGCTGAGCCTGGCCGACTACCTGGCCCAGGCCGTGCACGACCGCCAGGCCGGCCGCCGCTACGCCTTTGCCATCATCGATAGGGCTAGCGGGCGGGTGGCCGGCAGCACCAGCTACTACAACGTAGATGCTGATAACCTGAAGCTAAGCATCGGTTACACCTGGATGGGCACTGATTTTCAGCGCACTGGCCTTAATCGCGCTGCCAAGCACCTGCTGCTCACCCACGCCTTCGACCAACTGAACTACGAGCGCGCTGAGCTCGAAACCGACAGCCGCAACCACAAGTCGCAAACCGCCATGCGCCGCATGGGTGCCACCGAGGAAGGCACGCTGCGCAGCCACCGCCTCACGCAGGGCGGCTACCGGCGCGACACGGTCATTTTCAGCATCATCCGGCCCGAGTGGCCCGCGCTGCGCCGCACCACGTTTGCCGAGTTCGATACCCGTGGCTAGCCCTGAGCCGGCCGGCCGGCCGGGGTTGCTGCGCCGCCGGGCGGCTAGCTTTGGGCACGCCTTTCGGGGCGTGGGCGCGGCGCTGCGCTCCGAGCTGCACTTGCAGTTTCACGCCGTGGCCTCGGTAGTGGTGCTGGGGCTGGGGCTGTATTTGGGGCTGACTACCACCGAGTGGGCGCTGGTGGCGCTGGCCGTGGCCAGCGTGTGGGCCGCCGAGCTGTTCAACACGGCCATCGAAACGCTTACCAACCTAGTCTCGCCCGGCTACCACCCGCTGGCGGGCAAGGCCAAGGACGTGGCCGCCGGGGCCGTGCTGCTGGCCGCGCTGGGCGCGCTGGCCGTAGGTGGCCTGGTGTTTGGCCCCAAAATATGGGCTTTGTGGCCCCGCTAACTATTCGGGGCGGTTGGCGTAACGTAAGGGGTCCGCGCTTTTCCGGCGTGGCGCCACCTTCTCTATCCTACTCCGCAATGCGTCTGTTACTTATACCTTTTACCGCGCTGGCGCTGCTAGCTACCGCTTGCCAGCAGGACGTGGTGGTAAATACGCCCACCACGCCGCCCTCCGAAACCTTCGTGTCGGATAACACCGTGGCCCCCACCAGCACCAACACTGTGGATGCCGTGCCCGCCCGCGACATGCGCCTCGACAGCACTGCCCGGCCCCAGTGGCTGCGCAACCGCATCCAGAATATCCTGTCTACGCGCAAGCGCAACCCTATTATCCGCATCTCGCGCTACCAATACCAGGGCGAAACCGTGTATTACGAGTCGGCCCCGTGCTGCGACCAGCAATCGGTACTCTACGACGTGGAGGGCAAGGTACTGTGCCACCCCGAGGGCGGCATCACCGGCAAGGGCGATGGCAAGTGCGCCAACTTCGACAAGCGCAAAACCAACGAGCAACTCGTGTGGCAAGACCCACGGTGAGGCTTTTCTCTATTTGAAATAGAACGTCCTGCTGAGCTTGCCGAAGCATCTCTACCGCGCCGTTGGTGTATCGTTCGGTAGAGATGCTTCGGCAAGCTCAGCAGGACGTTCTTTTCTTTGTATTTCAAATCCAATTCAATTTCGCCTTTTCTCCAATGATTAACACCATCGCCAAGCTCGGCGTTTTCAACGTGTGGGCCAACGAAACGCTGCTGCGTCGCCTCGACTCGTCGGTAGCCGCCGGCCACCAGGCGCCGCAGCCCGCGCTGCGCATTTTCAGCCACGTCATCAACGCCCAAGCCATCTGGATTGCCCGCCTCAGCGGCACGGCTAGCCCCCTCAAGGTGTGGCAGGAGCACGACCTGGCCGGCCTGCACCACTGGCATGAGCAGACCTCGCAGAAGTTTGCCGACCTCTGCGCCACCACCGACGAGGCCGAGCTGACGCGCCACATCCAGTACACCAACTCGCAGGGCGACGCCTTCGACTCGGAGGTGAGCGACATCCTGACCCACTGCGTGGTGCACGCCAGCTACCACCGCGGCCAGGTAGCCGTGAAGATGCGCGAGGCTGGCCTAGAGCCGGTTAACTCCGATTTTATCACCTACTGCCGCGAGCAGGCCGGCCAGGTGGCGCCACAATTGTAGCTGTAAAACGGCGTGGCACGCCGTTGCCGCGTTGGGCTGCATCCTTATGCAGAAACGGCGTGCCACACCGTTTTATAGGTTTCGCAAGCTGCTTTGCCCCGGGGCGAGGCAGCTTGTTTTGGTTGGGGCCGTATAGCCGGGTAGTACGTTGCGCTTATGAAAATTTTGCTGGTTGAGGACGAGCCGCCGCTCGCCTCGTTTGTGAAGAAAGGCTTCGAGCACGAGGGCTACGACCTCACCGTGGCCTACGACGGGCGCACCGGCTGGTCGCTCTACGAGCAGCAGCCCTACGACCTCGTTATTCTGGATATCAACCTGCCCTACGTGAACGGCGTGGAGCTGTGCCGCCGCATCAGGGGGGCTAGCCAGCGCGTGCCGGTGCTGCTGCTCACGGCCCTCGATAGCCTCGACGACAAGGAAGCCGGCTTCGCCGCCGGGGCCGATGACTACCTGGTCAAGCCCTTCGAGTTCAGGGAGTTGCTGATGCGCGCCCGCGCCCTCACCCAGCGCTACGCCGTGGCCAACGGCGAGCGCCGCGAGCTGCGCATGGCCGACCTCGTGCTCGACCTCGACGCCAAAACCGTGACTCGCGCCGGCCAGCGCATCGACCTCACCACCCGCGAATATTCCCTGCTAGAGCACCTGCTGCGCAACCGCGGCCGCGTCATCTCGCGCGTCGATATTGCCGAGCGCGTCTGGGACTTGGACTTCGACACCACGACCAATGTTATTGACGTGTACGTAAGCTACTTGCGCAAGAAGCTGGACCGCGATTTTTCGCCCAAGCTCATTCATACTGTGGTGGGCATGGGCTACGTGATGCGCGAGGGGTAGCGTAGAAGCTGCGATAAAAACGGTTGTCAGGCTCATCTGGCATCCACGCAGGGAAGCATCTCACTCACGTCATCGGCACCGCTCAACGATTTGGGCAAGATGCTTCCCTGCGTGGACGCCAGATGAGCCTGACAACCGTTTTCCTACCATAATTACTTGGAAGATGCTGATTCGCAATAAGCTGATGCTGCGCTTTACGCTGGTGGTGCTGGCTATTCAGGTCAGCTTCTCGGCGTTCATTTATTACTTCAATGCCAGCACGCGGTCGCAGCGCTTCGAGCACCGACTGGGCACGAGCGTGACGCTGGCGGCGCGGCTGCTCATTCGCCCCGGTAAGCTCGCAACCGGTAAGCTCGGCAGCCTGCGCCGCCGCGACCTGCTTACGCTAACCAACGAGCAAATAAGCATTTACGGCCCCGCTGGCGACCTGCGCTACAGCAGCGCCGACGATATTGACCAGACCCTGAACCAGGCACAGCTGGCTGGCCTGCGGCCGGGCCAGCCCGCGGCCTTTGCCACCGGCCAGCGGCGCGAGGCGGTGGGTATGGGCTACGAGCACGAGGGCGAGCAGTACGGCATCTTCGTCTCGGCCGAGGACCAGGTGGGCTGGGCGCGGCTACGCCAGTTGGGCCTGCTGCTGCTGGTGGGCAATGTGGGCGCCCTGGCACTTACCATCTTGGCGGGGTGGCACTTCGCGGGCGCGGCGCTGGCGCCGGTGGCGCGCATCAGCCGGCAGGCGGGGCGCATCTCGGCTACCAGCTTGGGCCGGCGGCTCTCGGAGGGCAACGGGCGCGATGAGCTAGCCCAGCTAGCCCATGTTTTCAACGAAATGCTGGCCGGGCTGGAGCAGGCCTTTGAGGCGCAGAAAAGCTTCCTGGCCCACGCCTCGCACGAGTTGCGCACGCCCCTCACTACCCTCACCGGTACCCTCGAAACGGCCCTGGCCTACGACGACAACCTACCCGCCGCCCGCGAGAGCCTGGCCCACTCGCTCGATGCGGCCCGCCACCTCCAAAGCCTCACCGCTAGCCTCCTGGCCCTGGCCAAGGCCGACGGCACCCTGCCTGCCTTCACGCCCGTGCGCCTCGACGAGTGCCTGAACCAAGCCCTGGATTTTGCCCGCGCCAAGTACCCCGACCGCGAGCTGCGGCTAGCCTTCGGCGCTCTGCCTACCGAGCCCGAAGGCGACATCTTCATGCTGCCCGGCAACGCCGAGCTGCTCACCACCGCCCTCCTCAACCTGCTCGACAACGCCGCCAAATACTCGGCTAGCCAGGTAACGGCGGAGCTGGCCTACGACGGCCCCACCACCCTGCGCGTGCGCGTCACCGACGCCGGCCCCGGCCTCAGTCCCGAGGAGCTGAGTCACATCTACGAGCCGCTCTACCGGGCGGCGGGCGCGGTGGGCCGCCCTGGCTACGGCCTGGGGCTACCGCTCACGCAACGCATTGTGCAGCGCCACGGCGGCCGGCTGGAGCTGGCCTCGGCCGTGGGCGCGGGCACTACGGCCACGGTGTGGCTGCCGGCGCTGCCGGTGTGATTGGACTTGCGCAACCTGCCCTAGCGCCCATTCTCATCTTTTCTAATACGGTTCTCACACCGTTTTAATGTCGGCTGGGGTGCTTTGTGGGCAGTTGCCACTGCCCCGCCTGCTCATGCGTAGCCCTTTTCGGTCTTTAAACTTCTTGTCGGTGCTTTTGGCGGGGGCGCTGGCGTTGTCGCTGGTGCTCAATGGGTTTCTGCTGTACAGCCGGCCCCTGGTAGCTGCCGATTACGACGACTTGCAGGAAACCGAAGCCGACCTGCGCCTCACGCAGCGGCTGCTGGCCCGCTGCCAGGCCGACCACCAGCAGCAGGACAGTCTGCTCGCTCGCGGGCTTACCCTCCCGCGGCCCGTGCCCACAGCTGCCACCTCGGCCCAGTAGCGGGGCGAGGCTTTTCGCTTGTATACCTTCTTCAATATGAATCCCTTGTGTAGCCGCTCCTTCTTTCATTACCTCGCCACGGCCAGCGCGGCGGGCTTGCTGGCGCTGGGCCTCGGCGGCTGCTCGGCCAAGGCTGAGAAGGACACCGCCGAGGCGCCGCCCCTGGTGCCGGTGGTTACGCTCAAAACCTCGGAGCAGCAGCTGCACCGCGACTACGTGGCCGACGTGCAGGCTGCCCGCAACGTGGAGGTGCGCGCCCAGGTAGCCGGCTTTCTGGAACAGATTTTTGTGGATGAGGGCAAGCCCGTGAGGAAAGGCCAGCCGCTGTTTCGCCTCAATGCCAGCGCGTATCAAAACAAGCTGAGCCAGGCCCGCGCGGCCGTGGCCAGCGCCCTGGCCCAGGCCGCCGCCGTGCGCGTAGAGCGCGACCGCGTGCGCCTGCTGGTCGATAAAAACATCATTGCCAAAACCGAGCTGGACCTCTCCACGAGCAAGGTGAAGGAGGCCGATGCCCGCGTGGCCGATGCCCGCGCCGGCGAAGCCGCCGCCCGCCTTAGCCTGAGCTACACGCTGGTGCGCTCGCCTTTTGATGGCGTGCTCGACCGCATTCCGCTCAAGGTGGGCAGCGTGGTGGAAGAAGGCACGCTGCTCACGACAGTGTCGGATTTGAGCTCGGTGTTCGCCTACTTCGACGTGGCCGAGGGCAGCTACATGAACTACACCAAAGCCCGCCGCGAGCACCCCGAGCTGCACTCCGACTCGGTGCGCCTGACCCTAGCCAACGGCGACCCCTACCCGCAGACCGGCCACATCGAAACCGCCGAAAGCGAGTTCAACCCCAACACCGGCTCCATCGCCCTGCGCGCCCGCTTCCCTAACCCCGACCGGTTGCTCAAGCACGGCGCCTCGGGTAAAATACGCATAACCAGCCAGTTGCCTACAGCGCTGCTGCTGCCGCAAAAGGCCGTATTTGAGATTCAGGACCAGAACTACGTGTACGTGGTGGACCAGAACAGCATGGTGCACGCTCGCAGCTTCGTGCCCCAAACGCGCCTCGGCGATTTCTACGTGGTGAAGGAAGGCCTCAAGCCCGGCGAGCGCGTGGTGTACGAGGGCGCGCCCGAACTGCGCGACAAGCAGGTAATCAAGGCCAAAGCCGTGGTGATGGACTCGCTGGCCGTGGCCGCGCAGTAGGGCTAGCCGGTACTTGATAAAATCAGAGTCGACCGTCATGCTGAGCTTGTCGAAGCATCTTGGCCGCTTCATTTGCACC